>JBFXDG010000003.1:0-13586 GCA_050181335.1 Gemmatimonadales bacterium
AGCGGGTGGGGATGGCGCACCGGATGCAGCACTACCCGAGCCAGCTGTCGGGTGGTCAGCAGCAGCGGGTGGCGGTGGCGAGGGCGATCGTGGGCAAGCCGCTGATCCTGCTCGCGGACGAGCCGACAGGTAACCTGGACTCGAAGAACGGCGGCGCGGTGATGGATCTGCTGAAGGAGCTGCACGCCGAGGGCGCGACGATCTGCATGGTGACGCACGATCCGCGCTACGCGCACGTGGCCGACCGCTCGATCCATCTCTTCGACGGCCAGGTGGTCAGCGAGGATCAGGCCCAGAAGCACGCCCTAGAGGAAGCCGGCTTCGACATGGCGTAGAGCGGCGAACGTGGTGCCGGCGGGGCTGGTCCGGAGACCTTCCCGCGCCTAGGGTTCTGGTCATGACACCCGACCAGTTCCGCGCCCTCGCGCTCGCGCTTCCCGAGGCGGTCGAGTCCTCGCACATGGGGCACGCCGACTTCCGCGTCGGCGGCAAGGTATTCGCCACGCTCGGCTATCCGGACGCCGACCACGGGGCCGTGACGCTCCCGCCCGACGAGCAAGCCTACTTCGTGAAGGCGCACGGTGTCGCGTTCGAGCCCGCCAAGGGGGCGTGGGGAAAGTCTGGCAGCACGATCGTCCGGCTGGCCAAGGCGCCCCGCAAAGCCGTCGAGGCCGCGCTCGAGGCGGCGTGGCGCAAACGGGCGCCCAAGCGCCTGCTGGCGGCCTCCTCCGACCGCTGAATCTCCGTGAGCCAAGCTGCCCGTCGGTCCACCGCGCCGCTCGTGCTGGAGAATCACCACACGGGCGAGCGGCTCGAGGTGCTCCGCGTCCGAGTCGACGGCGAGGAGTGCTTCCATCTGCGCGGCACGCTCCCGCCCGGTCAGGAAGGTCCGCCGCTCCACGTCCACTACCGCGAGGACGAGGAAGGCACGGTCCGAAGGGGCGTGCTGAGCTTCGAGGTCGGCGGGTCGCGGCACGACGCGGGTCCCGGCGCGACCGCTCGACTTCCTCGAGGCGTCCCGCATCGGTGGTGGAACGAGGGAACGGAGGTCCTCGAGTTCGACGGCGTGACGCGTCCGGCGGTGGACCTGGATCGATATCTCCAAGCCGTGTTCGAGGTGATGAATGCGGGACCGCCCGGCCGGCCTCCGCTCGTCTATCTCGCGCATGTCGCTCGGAGACATCGGCACACCCAGGCGGTGCTCGTCATGCCTCCGCTGATCCAGGCCGTGCTCTTCCGGGTCGTGGTGCTCGTCGGAGCGATCCTGGGGCGATATCGAGGGACCGATTGGCCGGGCTGTCCGGCGAGGTGCGTCGGAGCGCCGGTCGTCGAGGGTGCGAGCCCGATCGATACCCGGGCGTGATGTTCCCCGCGGGGCAGCGTGCGTGAGGTCGGGCCGAGTCGGACGGCGATCGGTGTCGCCATCCATCGGGCTCTGCACCAGACGCTCGACCAACCACCAATCTTCGTCGATCCCCTCGCGGTCCGCATCATCGGCCCGAGGGCGCGCGCGGCGATCGCGGAGGGACGGGCGGGGCGTTCACCGTTTTCGTCTATCCTGCGCACGGTCCTGGCGGTCCGCGCACGCGTGGCCGAAGACACGTTGGCCGAGGCGGTGGCGGCCGGTGTCCGTCAGTACGTGGTGCTCGGGGCCGGCCTCGATACGTTCGGGCTGAGGAATCAGGATCCCTCGCTGCTCGTCTTCGAGGTCGATCATCCGAACACGCAGGCCTGGAAACGAAAGCGCATGGAAGACGAAGGGCTCGTCGCGCCGCCGACTCTCCGCTTCGCCGCCATGGACTTCACGAAGGACGATCTGGCGGAAGAGCTCCGGCGCGCCGGTCTCCGCGCGGATCAGCCTACCTTCTTCTCCTGGTTGGGCGTGGTGCCGTATCTGGATGCTCGCGCGATCCGCGCCACGCTCGAGACGGTCGCGGCCGCGGTCGGTACGCCGGGCGGTATCGTCTTCGACTTCATCGCGCGGCCCCGGCCCTCGCAGCTGCTGATGCGTCTCGTCCTCTGGCTCCGCGGCCGGCGCGTCGCACGCCTGGGGGAGCCGTTCCAATCGCCGCTGGAGCCGGCCGACGTGGACCGGTGGCTCCATGAAGCGGGATTCGCCCACGTCACGGTTCTCGGCCCGGACGAGCTCACCGACCGCTACCTTCGCGGTCGCCGACTTCGCGTGAGCCCGTTGACCCGTATCGCGGTCGCTCGCGGCACGCGGCGCGGCGCACGGAGCTGAATGCATGGTCGCCAAGGCATTCGTCGTCTGGGTGGTGGGCCTCGTCACGCTGGTGCCGTACGGCGTGTACTACCTGTTCGCGGAGGCCTCGCGAGACCAGTACGCATTGCTCATCACCCTCGTCCTCTTCTGGATCTTCGGGTACTGGAGTCTCGTGACGCCGGTCATCATGGCGCTCCGTATGCGGGCGGTGCTCCGCACGATCGAGCTCGCCCGCTCGCGTGAAGACCTGCAGCGCGCGCTGTCGAGCCCCGCTGCCCGCGACGTCGCCGTGGATCTGATCGCGTCGGAGAACCGGATCCCGCGCTTCCTCGCGGCGCGGCTCGTCGCGCGGGTCGCGAAGCGGGTGATGGACGACCGGGATGCTCCCGCGCCAGAAGGCGCCCAGCCGAGGAGAGAGTAGCGTGCAGAGCCTGGCCCTCCTGCTCGTACTCGCGCTGGCACCCGTTCTCGCGCTCTCGCTTGCGCCTGCGCGGCCCACCCGGGAGCCCCGCTTCCCGATGCGCATCGTCGCGACGGTGCTGGGGCTGGGCGTCGTCCTGAGTCTGGCGCTCGCTTCTCCCAGGCTCGGCAACAGGCTATCCGCCACCGAGGGCTACTGGCCCATCGCCGGCAACATCCTCCTCACCTACGCGGTCACGATCGCGCTGCCGTTTTTGTTGGCCGCGGGAGCGGTGCACCTCGCGCGACGGGCGGAGAGCAGCAGGATCGTCGTCCTCGGCGCGGGGGTGGTCGCAGCGCTAGTGGGCTGGACGGTCGGAGTCTTCCTGATGTTCGCCGTGGTGTGGGCTTAGCTACCTGTCCCTCGTCGCGTCCTCTTCGAGGCGCGGCCATTCACCGGGCAGGTTGTACGCACGCGCGACGAGCTTCGGATCTTCCTGATCGCGCCGCTCGGCCATGAGGAACGTGTAGTAGCCGCAGGTGCGGCCCACGGGGTGATCCCTGCAGATCTCCGGCCTGAACGAATGGATCGTGCAGAGTCGGGTCTTCAGGTCGAGGAAGCGGCACGCCGTCCCGAAGAACTCGTCCTTCTGGTGCCGGAGCACGCGCTCCCGGCCGTTCCACCCGGGCTTGGTGAACTTCTTGCGCGCGGCGGCCTCGCTGATGCCGTGGTTCTTGGCGAGCCGCGCGATGTCGCGCTTGGTGATGGGGATGCGCGGATACGTGCAGCAGTACGACGGACAGTTGAGGCAGTCGTACGAGAGGATCGGCAGTGTGGCGCCCAAGCGCAGTGTCCTAGATTTCGTCGACGTGGTGGAAGACGTGCACCTCACGCTCCTCGAGGTGCGTGAGGATGGCATCGAAGCATTTCTCCTGCCGGCCGACGAACTCGGGCGCCGCGAGGCCGGGCCTGCTCCACAGGCCGCTCGCCACGAGGTGGACCATCGCCGTGCAGGTGTAGCCGGTCGTCCTCGCCATCGACGACGTCTCGGTATCGGTGTGGTAGTAGTCGAGCACGTTATACGTGTGGCGAACGCGCGTGCCGTCCTTCTTTCCCTCCACGACGATCCTCATCACGGTGAGGTCGGGCTCTCCTTCCTCGAAATGCCACGCGGGAAAGAGGAGCGCTTCGGTGACGTCGCGCGGTCGGACCATGCCGGACTCGACCTGGATCTCCGCCTTGGAGAAGAAGCCCGCATCCCTGAGCATGCGCATGCGCTGCGCGTGGCCCGGATAGCGTAGCGTCTTCTCGACCATGTTGGGCGCGCGACAGGTCTTGAGGAGCGAGCGCAGCCCGTCCGTGTTGAACGCCTCGAGCGAGCCGAGGCCGGGGAAGTCCACCAGCTCGACCTCGGTGAGGGCGGGCATCGTCATCTCGACGCCGTGGCGGCGTAGCCGCGCGGGCCGCGTGTACTCCTCGATCACGTCGCCGGGCGAGAACAGCGCCTTGTACTCCCAAGGCCACGTTCGCTCGACCGGAAGCCCGCCGACCAGGCAGTGGAAGGAATGCGTCTCGTCGAGATCCTCCTCGAGCCGGCCCAGCACGAGGTTGGAGAGCCCCGGCGCGATCCCGCAGTCGAAGAGGCACGGGACCCCGGCTTCCTCCGCGACCGCCTCGAGGCCGAACGCGTCCTCGGGGAAGAACGAGATGTCCACCATCGGCTTCCCGCACTCCAGCACGCGCTCCACGGTGCCGTAGCCGAGGAATCCGGGGACCGCGCCGACCACGAGATCGGCGTCCTTCACGGCCCGGGTGATGTTCTTGGGCTCGGAGAGGTCGGCGATGATGCCGTCGGCGCCGAACTCGGTGAGCCGCTCGAGGCGGACGGGATCCACGTCCACGGCGAGCACCGAGAAGTCGTCCTCGGCGGCGAGGTCGCGCACGATGGCGCCGCCCACGCGCCCTCCTCCCAGCACGACGATCCTCAGTAGGTCCTCCGGTCGAATGGCCAGAAGGGGAGCCAGCGTCAGCAGCGGACCGAGGAATCACTCAGCAACGACGGGGCTGTGCAAGGGGGGAGGGCTCGGGCGTCTCACATGGTGCGAGGCTGATATCCGAACCGTAGATGGAGGTCCCTGTGGCGACGAGGGCGGCAGTTCGCGTGATGCGCGCGGTGCGTACGAGCCTGTGGGCCCTGGCGATCGCCGGAGCCACCACGACGGACGGTGCGGCTCAAGGGTGGATCGAGCCCGGGGTGGACCGTGGGGGATTCGCGGTGGACCGCACGCGCAGCGAGGTGGTGGTGCGCGTCGAGGGCAGGGTGGCCCAGATCGAAGTGTCGGAGTGGTTCGTGAACCGCGGCCGCCGGCTCGCCGAGGGGGACTATCTCTATCCGCTGCCGGGCGAGGCGGTCTTCCAGGGCTTCTCGCTGTTCCAGGGCGATGCGGAGCTGCGCGGCGAGATCATGGACGCCGAGCGCGCTCGCCACATCTACGAGGAGATCGTACGCAAGCGCGCCGACCCGGCGCTCATCGAGCTCGCCGGTCACGGTTTGCTGCGCGCACGGATCTTCCCGATCCAGCCGGGTGAGGAGCGCCGCGTCACGCTGCGCTACACGCAGGTGCTCGAGCGCGCCGGCAACGCGCTCCAGCTCGTGTACGCCGGCGCGGTGCGCGGTCAGGGCGGCAACGCGATCGATCCGCATGGACCGCAGCATGATCGCCAACCAGACGGCCGCCGCCCGGAGTCCGTGCGCGGCAGCTTCGAGGTGCGCGTCGCGGACGCGTCGCAGTTCCTGGAGCCGTTCTCGCCGACGCACGAGATCGAGGTGGACCGCGACCGCGAGAGCATGACCATCTCGGTGGACGACGGCGTCGAGGGGCGGCTCTCGCTCTTCCTGCCGTTGGCCGGCGACGCGGTCGGCATCTCCGTCGCGACGCACCGTCCCGCTGGCGAGGACGGATACTTCATGCTCACGCTCTCACCCGGACGTGACGACGGCGCTCGCACGCCGCGCGACGTCACGGTGGTGCTCGACGTCTCGGGCTCGATGTCGGGCGAGAAGATCGAGCAGGCCCGTCAGGCGATGCACCAGCTGCTCGGCACGCTGTCGAGCGACGACCGCTTCCGGTTGGTCTCCTTCTCGAGCGCCGTGCAGGCCCAGAGCACCGAGTGGAGCTTCGCTCGCGGCGACGCCCTCACGCGCGCACGCTCGTGGATCGACCGCTTGGTCGCCGACGGCGGCACGAACATCGGCGCCGCGCTCGACGAGGCGTTCCGACTCGAGAGCCCGGACAGCCGACTGCCGGTGGTGTTGTTCCTGACGGACGGCCTTCCGTCCGTAGGCGAGGAGTCGCCCGAGCGCCTGGCGGAGATCGCGGAGCGGCGAGCGGGTCGGGCGCGTGTCTTCGCGTTCGGCGTCGGACACGACGTGAACACGCACCTGCTCGATCGGCTCGGCGAGGCAGGCAGGGGAGACACCGACTACGTGCAACCGGGTGAGAACGTCGAGCGTGTGATCTCGCTCCTCGCCACCAAGATCAGGAATCCGGTGCTCACGGACCTCGAGCTGGATGGTGGGCGACTGCGCATCGACGAGATCTATCCGGTGCGCATTCCCGACGTGTTCACCGGCGAGGAGCTGGTGCTCTTCGGGCGCTTCTCGACCGAGGGGCGCGGCGAGAGCCGCGGGAGGCTGACGGTCCGGGGACGGCGCGCGGGACGGGCGCTGGCGTTCGTGACCGACGTGACGCTGCCCGAGGAGTCGAGCGCGAACGCGTACATCCCGAGGCTATGGGCTGCGCGTAAGCTGGGACACCTCGAGCGCCAGATTTGGACGGAGGGCGAGACGCGCAGCCTCGTCGAGGAGATCCGCACGCTGGCGCTCCGGTACGGGCTGCCGAGCCGCTACACGGCCTACCTCGTCGAGGAGCCGGACATGGTGGCGGACATGCCGCTGCCGGCGGGCGGCGGCCGGCGCATGCCGGTGGGCGCCTTCGGCCAGTCCGCCGCGCCGGCCGCGCCGAGCGCGGCCACCGGGGCCGGGGCCGTGCGCGCCGCGGAGAGCGCGCGCGAGCGGCGGCTCGCCAGGAACGAGGCGGATCTGCTGAAGGCGCAGGACGAGATGGCGGCTTCGCTGGGCGATCGCGAGGACGCGCGAGCGGTGGCCGGTCGGCTCTTCACGACGCGTGAGGGGGTATGGACGGACGCCGCCCACACCGATGCCACGAGGACGATCCGGGTGAAATCGTTCACCGCCGCCTACTTCGATCTGCTGCGCGCCCTGCCCGAGCTCGAGCCCGTGCTGCGCGAGCTCTCGGACGTGGTGGTGGCTGGTGAGCGGGTCAGCGTGCGTGTAGGCTCCGAAGGTGTGGAGAGCCTGAGCGCCGCCGAGCTGGCGGGGCTCGTGACCGACTTCCGGGGAATGTAGGCGTACCCCGCCCCATGAGCCGACGGCCGAGCTGACTCCGTGAGCATCGACTGGAATGATCTCTACAGGAGCACGTTCCCGGACCTCGTGCGCTTCCTGCACCGGAAGGTCTGGGACGCCGAGCGGGCGCGGGATCTCGCGCAGGAGGCGTTCGTCCGTGCGCTGCAGCACGAGCCCAACCGGCCGCGCGCGTGGCTCTTCCAGGTGGCGGCGAACCTGGCACGCGACGAAGCGCGCATGGTCATCCGCCGCAGGAAGCATCTGGTGCTCCTCAAAGGCGAGGCCGAGGCGCAGGAGGAGGAGCGGGTGAGGGATCCGGCGGCGGAGCTGTCGGAGCAGGAGAGATGGGGGCACGTGCGGGAGGCGTTGGACGCGCTGTCCGAGAAGGATCGTGACGTGCTGCTCCTCTGGGATGCGGGACAGAGTTACACGGAGATCGCGAAGCAGACGGGTCTCGCGGTGGGGGCGGTCGGCACGACGCTCGCCCGCGCGCGCCGGCGCCTCGCGGAGGCATACAAGGCGAAGTCAGAGGGACATGAGGAGAGGAACGATGTCGCACGTCGATGAAGGTGCGCTGCACGCGTACTTGGACGGTGCGCTGGACGAGTATCCGGCCGCCGAAGCGCGTCGCGTGCGCGAGCATGTGGAGACGTGCGCGGTGTGCACGGAGCGTCTGGCGGAGGAGCGTCGCATTCGGGACGAAGCGCGCGGGATCCTGGATCTCGCGGCGCCCCGTGTGGAGGTGCCGACGTTCGAGGAGCTGCGCGCGTACGTGCGCGCCGGTCAGTCGCAGCGCAGGGCACTCGGGCGGCTGCACAAGATGGGATGGGCGGCTTCCGTGGTGCTCGCGCTCGGTACGGGATGGTTCCTGCGCGGCGGCCGGGTGGACCCGATGCCCGCGTTCCGCGACCAGGAGCGCGCGGCCGCTCCCACCCGGACCGCTCCCCCGGCGGACGTGGCCGAGACGCAGGCGCCCCAGCCGGCGGTGACGCCCCAGCCGGCACCGCTCCAGGAGCTCGAGCGGGACCGTTCGGTCGACGCCCCCGCACCGGCTGCGGTGGGGGCCGAGCCGCCGCCTCCCGTGGCGGCGCGCGAGCGCGCCGCAGCCGACGCGCCGAGCCTCGCCGGCGCGGCTCGCGCCGAGGTGGCGCAGGCGCTCGGGGCTCAGGCGGCCGGCGCCCCGGCGTCGGTGCCCGAGCCCGACCTACCCGCGGACGCGACCGTGGCCGACGCACGTGGCGCCCTCGACGACACGTCGGGGGGTGCGGCGCTGGGGTTCGGCGACGCCGTGGCGGCCGGGCTCTCCGGTCAGCGGCAGGTGAGCGACGAGCTCGTGCAGCAGCGTCTCGACTCGGCGGCGCGAGCGGCGGAGTCACGCCGGCGGATCGCGGCGGACCAGGCGGTGACGTCGGCGCTGGACGCCGCGCCCGCGGCGCCCGCGCTGCAGCGGCCGAGCGCCGCCAACGAGGTCGAGAAGCGCGACGACGACGAGACGGGCACGTCGCTCGTGGTGCCGGGCCTCGAGGTGCTCGACGTGCAGCCGGTGTCCGAGGGCACGGCCTTCGCCGGCGTGCGCGCCTACCAGCGGCTCGCGAACGGGGATACCCTCGAGGTCGTGCACCTGCCCGAGGGGATCGACCCGCAGCTGCTGCCGCCGCTTCCCGTGGGTCGCAATCAGCTGACCCGCCAGACCCCCGAGGGCTGGCTCGTCATGCGGGCACCGGTGTCCCTGCTGGATCTCGAGCAGTTGCTAGAACGGCTGGAGGCCGGCCGCTAAGTTCGAGGCACTCCATCCGGAAGGACGAGATGACCCATGCGATGAAAGCCGGCGGCGTCGCGGTGCTCGCGGCGCTGTGCATGCCCCTCGCGGTCTGCGCACAGCCGCAGCCTCAGCCCGCCCTCGAGACGGCCGCCGCCACGATCACGGAAGCCGATTACCTCCGCCGTGTCGGCGTGATCGCGCACGACTCGATGCAGGGACGCGATACACCCAGCCCCGGTCTCGACAAGACCGCGACCTGGATCGCGAGCGAGTTCCGGCGCATGGGGCTCAGCGGCGGCGCCGGTGACGGCGGCTTCATCCAGCGCTATCCGCTCCGCTCGGTCGTCGTCGACCGCGCGCGCTCCAACATCACGGGC
Organism: Gemmatimonadales bacterium; assembly: GCA_050181335.1. GTDB lineage: Bacteria > Gemmatimonadota > Gemmatimonadetes > Longimicrobiales > Gaopeijiaceae > UBA2982. Next base: position 9,193 of record JBFXDG010000003.1, read on the forward strand.
GGTGGACGCACGCTCGAATACGGGAGGGACGTCGTGCCGCTCGCCGCCGCCACGGGGGAAGGCGAGTCGCGCGGCGGGTTGGTCCTGATCTCCGGCTCGACCAACCCCGGCGCGGCGCTCTCGGGCAACGCGGTGCGGGGCCGGCACGCCGTGTTCGTGCTGCCGTCGAGCTCGCGCGGCGTGGACCAGGACATCTACCGGATGCTGCTGAGCATCCGCAACGCGGGCGCCGCTTCCGTGCTGGTGACGAGCCCGGCCAGCGACGCCGTGTGGGCGGCCGACGCGGCGCGCGCGCTGCGTCCGTCCGTCGCTCAGCCGGGGACTCCACAGGCGCCTGCCGCCGGAGCGTTCCGTCCGATCCTGGAGATCCGCGATGCGTCGCTCGGCGATCTCGTGCGCGGGCGCGGCGTCGATGTCGCGTCGCTGCGCAATCGAGGAGGCCGCGAGATGCGCGTGGACGCCGTCGACGGCGTGACGCTCACGCTCACGCAGCGCGTGTCCGAGACGGACATCACCGCGCCGAACGTGGTGGGTCTCCTCCCGGGAAGCGATCCGGTGCTCCGCAACGAGTACGTGATCTTCTCCGGCCACATGGACCACGTAGGCATCGGCACGCCGGACGCGAACGGCGATTCGATCTTCAACGGCGCGGACGACGACGCCTCCGGCACGGTGGCGGTCGTCGAGATCGCCGAAGCGATGGCTTCGCTCCCGACGCCGCCCCGGCGGTCCACGCTCTTCCTGCTCGTGAGCGGCGAGGAGAAGGGGCTCTGGGGAAGCGAGTACTACGCCGACCACCCCACCGTGCCCATCCAGAACGTCGTCGCCGATCTCAACACCGACATGGTGGGGCGGAACTGGCCGGACACGATCGTCGCGATCGGGAAGGAGCACTCCGACCTCGGCCAGACGCTCGAGCGTGTGAACGCCGCGCATCCCGAGCTCGGCATGACGGCCATCGACGACCTCTGGCCCGAGGAGAGCTTCTACACGCGCTCGGACCACTTCAACTTCGCCCGCAAAGGCGTGCCGATCCTCTTCTTCTTCAACGGCACGCACGAGGACTACCACGGGCGGGACGACGAGGTGGACCGAATCAACGGCGAGAAGGCCGCGCGCATCGCGCGGCTCGTGTTCTATCTAGGGGTCGAGATCGCCGACGCGCAGCAACGACCGCAGTGGAATCCGGACAGCTACGCGCAGATCGCCACGGACCGACCTCGCTGAGCGAGCGCGGGCGCCATCGGCCCGCCGCGGACAGGAGCCTCTAGTTCAGCTCGTCCGTGCCGGTCGGGTAGGTCCGGAACATGTGATCCAGGCGCAGGATCTTCAGGATCCGCTCGGTCTGCCAGGGCAGCGCGCGCACCCACACGTTTCCGGTCGGTCCCGACTGGAGGCGCGCGGTCAGGATGAGCGAGAGGTCGCCCACGTTCGGGCGGTCGAGTCCGGTGAAATCGAAGACCACGTGGGTCTCGGCGGCTCCGTCCCTGTCCTTTCGATCCTCTCTCATCGCTGCCTCCCCCTGTTCTCGGTGACCTCCCCCCAGAGGCGCACTTCCTGTTTGATCAAGACTCGTGCCAGAGGGGTTGCCGGCGATTTTGCCCAATCCGTGCGGGCTTTTCGACCCGCCAAGCTGCGGAGGTGGGAAGGGCGTCCCCATAGAAGGACGGGACTGCACCTGGCTGTCGCTTCTCGCGGAGGCCACTTTGGGGTAGGACCCGTTCATGAGAGGGCTGATGCTCCTGTCTCGCGGGCTGATGGTGTTGGCTGCCGCCGCCGCCACGGCGACGGCGGCGGAGCCACAGGATGTCACAGGCCAGCGCGCGTACTTCCGCGCGGTAGCCAGCTACTTCCAGGTGCCCGAGTCGGAGATCGCGATCCTGGCGCACGGCGGGGATATCGCCTCGGACGAGATTCCGGTGGTGATCTTCGTCGCGCGCCGCGGTGGCGTGTCGACCGAGGCCGTCGCGGCGCTGCGGGAGTCAGGCCGGACCTGGACCGAGCTGGCGCAGCGCTTCGGCGTCGGGGCGAACGCGCTGCACGTGCCGACGCGGGATGCGGCTTCGGCGGGCGTCCTGTCCGCGGCCTACCAGCGCTACGCGGCGACGCCCATGCAGCAGTGGCCCTCCATGCGACTCGAGAGCGACGAGATCGTGGCGCTCGTGAACGTGCGGGTCCTGTCCCAGGCGTTGGGCGTCGAGCCCGATGTGATTGCGCGGCGGTCGGGAAGCACCGCCACGTTCGTCGAGCTGTACGCGCAGTTCCTGCGCTGACGCGAATCCTTTCGCGGTAGACGTCAGGGGATGTGCGGGCGCTACACCCTGTCGGCGCCGGTCGATGAGCTCGTGGAGACGTTCGACGTGCCCGTTCCCGATTTCGATCTGCCGCCGCGGTTCAACATCGCGCCGAGCCAGCTCGCCGCCGTGGTGGCGACGGATCGGCGCGGGCGCAGGATGGGTCTGCTCGAATGGGGGCTCGTTCTCCAGCGCGCGGGCGAGCGACCGCGCCCGCTCATCAACGTGCGCGTCGAGTCGGTCGGGAAGCGACCGCCCTTTCGCCGGTCGCTCGAGCGCAGGCGTTGTCTCGTGCCCGCCGACGGCTTCTACGAGTGGAAGGAGGAGGAAGGGAAGAAGGTGCCGCACTGGATCCACCCCGCCTCCGGCGGCCTGCTCGCGTTCGCCGGTATCTGGGATCGTTGGACGAGCGCCGAGGGAGAGCACCGCCACGCGTTCGCCATCCTGACCACGGCGGCGAACCCCGACGTCGCGCCGATCCACGGCCGGATGCCCGTCATCGTGGGACCGAACGAGCGGGGTGCATGGCTCGATCCGTCGCTGGACGGGTCGGCGGCGCTCGACGCGCTGAGGCCCGTGCCCGCCGGGGCGCTGGACGTGCGCCGCGTCTCGACGCGCGTGAACCGCGCCACGGAGGATGACGCGGAGCTGATCGAGCCGGAGGGGTGACCGCTACGGCTCTCTAGGGGCAGACGAACCCGCTGAAGGATCCGCCCTGGTTGCTGCACCCGCCGTTCAACACGATGCTGCCGTTCACGGTGGTGCTCGACCCCGAGCCGAGCGTCAGGAGACCGCCGACGGTCAGCGTGCGGGTGGCGGCGACCGTGATGTCGCCTCCGCTCTGCTGATCGATCGCGCCGGTCACGGCGAGCGACAGGTTCACGTTCAGGTCGGCCTGGTTGTCGAGCGCGGCCGCCAACGTCCGTGCGCCGCCGTTTCCGCCGCCCGGCAGGATGTCGATCGTGCCGCGGTTCTCGAGCGGCCCGTTGGTCACCGTGAGCTGGGAGCTGTACGCGAGCCCGACGTTCGTCAGCTGGATGACGCCGTCGTTGGCGAAGGCATTCGCGACGGTGAGCGCGGAGTTCCCCGCGAGCCCACCCACGCGGATCGTGCCGTCGGTGAAGAGCTGTCCGTTGAACGTCACGGTGCCCACCGTGACGATCGTTCCCGAGTTGCTGACGTCCTCGTCGATGGTCGTGCCGCCGAGCAGCGTGAGCGTCTCGCCGGACGAGACCGTGACGTCGGCCGGAATCGTCACGGTCGGGAACAGCAACATGGGGGTGGTCACCGTGGTGGAGTTGAACTCGAGCGTCGCGAAGGCCACCGAAAGCGTGCCCGCGCCGCTCACCGTGCCCTGATCCAGGTCGAGCGTGCCGCCCGACACGGTCATCGTGCGGCCGCTCGCGATGTTGATCGTGCCGTTGTTCGTGAAGCTGCCCTCGTCCGATTGCAGGATGGTGAGGTCGTCCGTGGTCACGTTGATCGTCGCGTTGTTCACGTGCGTGGTGAACGCCCCGTCGATGGTGAGCGGATGATCGAGCGTCAGCGTGCCGTCGTTCACGAGCGCGAGCGACAGGAACCGCGCGCCGCCGTTGCCGCCGCCGGGCAGGCTGCTCACCACCCCTTGGTTGACGAGCGAGCCGTTGACGACCGCCAGGCGCGCCTCGTAGGCGAGCCCGACGTTGGTGAGCTCGATCGTGCCTTGGTTCGTGAACCCGTCCTGGAGGAAGAGCTGGCTGTTGCCGGCGAGCCCGCCGACCCGGAGGAGCGAGCCGGTCGGCATCGACAGCGCGCCGAGGAACGTGACGCTGCCCTGGATCAGGATCGTGCCCTGGTTGGTGATCGGCTCGTCGATCACGGAGCCGTCGAGCAATGTCAGCGTCTGGCCGCTCGGGACGGCCACGTTCGCCGGGATCGTCACCGTCTGCGCGACCAGCATCGGTGTGGTGACCGCGGAGGTCGTGAACGCATAGGTCGCCGTGCCGGCGACGCTGAGCGTGCCGAGCCCGCTGACGGTGCCCTGGTCGAGATCGACCGAGCCGCCGGTGAACGTCAGCGTGCGGCCGCTCGCGACGGTGATCGTGCTGTTGTTCGTGAAGC
>JBFXDG010000003.1:13686-302808 GCA_050181335.1 Gemmatimonadales bacterium
GCCGCGTTCGCGCCGTTGATCGTCAGCGGATGATCCAGGAACAGCGTGCCCTGGTTGTTCAGCGTGGCGGTGAGCGTGCGCGCGCCGCCGTTGCCGCCGCCGGGCAGGCTCCGGAGCGTGCCGGTGGCCGAGTTGGTCAGCGTGCCGCTCGTGATCACGAGCTGCGCGCTGTAGGCGAGCGTGACGTTGGTCAGCTCGATGATGCCGCTGTTCGTGAACCCGTTGGTCACCGTGAAGACGGAGTTGCCGGCCAGCCCGCCGATCGACAGGGTCGAGCCCGAGAAGTTCCTGAACGCGCCGGGGACGGACACGGTGCCCGTGGTGCGGATCACGCCGCCGTCATTCGTGAGCCGTGCGCTGACCGTCCCTCCGTCGAGCGAGATCGTACCGAGGTTCGTGAGCGTGCCGTTTCCGGCGAGCGTGCTGTTGGTGAGGGTGAGCGCTCCACCCGCGTAGACCGCGCTCGAGCCGTCGATCGTGAGCGTGCGCGACGTGCCGCTGAGCGTCTTGATGCCCGCGCCCTGTCCGATCGTGAGGTTCCTCACCTGCGCGTTCACGTCGAGCGTGACCGTGTACGTTCCCGCGAGGTCGATCGCCACGGAGTCGGCGGCGGTCGGCACCGTGCCGCCGCTCCAGTTCGCGGGCGTGCTCCAGTTGCCGCCGGCCGCGTTGGTCCAGCTCTTCACGGGCGCGGGAGCGGCGGCCGACGCCACGAGGTAGAGCGTATCCTGCGTGCCGCCCTCGGCCCACACCGTGTCGAGCGCGATGCCCGACAGCGGCGGGAGCGTCACGTTGTCGAAGTTGCCGACCCGGCTGCGGAAGATGAGGACCGCGAAACGATCGCCGGGAGACGCCGTGAGGCCCGGCGCCGTGACGACGAGATCGCCCGCGGCGAGCAGATCGGCGCTGAGGTTCAGCTGGTCGTGCTCCGTGCCGGGAGCGGTGCCGAGCAGCTCGAGCTCGATCGTGCCGGTCGGGCCCATGGGGACGGAGCCCAGCCAGGAGAGCGCCCCTGGTCCGAGCAGCCCCGGCGCGATCGTGCCGTTGTTCTCCCCCCCGGGGATGCCCGTCCGAACATCCACGGTGCCGACGCCGGTGAGGACGCCCGACGCCGTGTTGTGGATCTGACCGACGCCGGGCGCGGCCAGGTTCTCCACCGCCAAGACCGCCGTGGGGTCCTCCAGGCTGATCGTGCCCGAGTTGGTGATGGACGGAGCCGTGCCGCCCAGCTCCACGACGAGCTTGCCGGTCTGGATGATGTCGATCGTACCGGCGTTGACGTGGCTCGCGGAAATCGGCGTCCCGGAGCCGTCGGTGCGACGGAGGTGCGTCTCGGACGCGACCACCATGCTCCCGTCGTTGATCAGCTGAGCATCCAGGACGGACACCGTCCCCACGGACGCCGTCGTGAGGGTCGCACCCGACTGATTCGTGATCTCGTTGGCCGTGACCGTGAGCCCGGCACCCTCGATGACGACGTCGCCGCCGTTGCTCAGCGTGGTCGTCGCGAATGCGTCGCTCGCGCCGGTGCCGCTGAGGATGACCGAGCCCCCAGGGACGACGTCGAGGTTCGCGACGCGCGTGTCCGTACCGGAGGCCGTGAGCGCGCCCCCCACGATGACGTTCACGTCGACGTCGACCGCCCCCGTCTCGGAGAGGAGCTGCACGATCGACGAGGGCCCGATCACGAGATCCTCCGACTCCTCCTGCACGACGGCCGTGCCCATGAGCACCAGGCTCGGTCCGTCGATGGAGAGCGTCTGGAAGAGCCTCAGCGTCGAGCCGTTGCCGAGAACGAGGACGCCGCCCGTGCCGTCGACGGAGGCGCTGCCGTCGGGAGCGAAGTGCAGCTCGGAGCCCGGACCCATCTGGAGCGCCGAAGCGCTCGCGACCTCGAGCTGGCCATTCGCCTCGAACCACACGCCCGTCGTCGCGCCGAGGACCTGCACGCCGCTCTGCGCCGACCAGGCGCCCGTGCTGCGGACCGAGTCGGCGTCGATCGTCACGACGCCGTTCGTCCGCACCGAGCCGGCGTTGGAGATACCGCTCACCACGAGATTCGCGTCCTCGATCTCCAGGCCGCCGAGCGGGAGCAGCTCGAGCTCGGGACCGTTCACCGTCCCCGTGATCGTCAGCGTCGCGCCGGTGACGCGCAGGTTGATCGCGTCCGCGGTGCCGCCGATCACGAGCTTCGCGACGGTGGCGTTCGCGTCGAGCGTGACCAGGTAGTCGACGCCCTGCGTGAGCCGCACGGTGTCCGTGGCGATCGGCACTCGCCCGAGCGTCCATTTCGCCGGGTTGCTCCAGTTGCCCGAGCCCGCGATCCACGTGTTCGTCGCGCCGCCGGGGTTCGGAGCCGACGTCACCCGCACGACCGCTTCGTCGAACACGCCCTCGCTGGTCGCGCGCACCGTCGTCGTGCCGGCAGCGACGCCGGTCACGACGCCGGACGGACTCACGGTGGCGATGGAGCCGTTGCCGGTCGTCCAGGTGATCGGACGGCCGGTGATCGGGCCGCCGTTCGCGTCGAAGAGCTGGGCCGTGTAGGTGCGCGTCCCGGCGACCGCCACGTCGGCGCTGTCCGGGCTCACGCGCACCGAGTCCACGGCCGGCACGATCACGACCACGCCTGTGGTGTCGGCGTGCGCGCCCGCCGACGCCACGATCTGCGCGGTGCCTGCGGCGATGCCGGTCGCCGTCGAGTCGATGACCCCGACGACCGTCGGGTCGAGCGACGTCCAGAAGACCTGGACCGGCGTGGGCGCGGACGAGGTCACTATCGCGGACAAGTTGCTGGTGCCGCCCACGTACAGCGTGTCGGGCGACGACGTGATCGTCACGCCCGTGACGGAGAGGTTCGAGAGTGGCCCCCTGACGACGTCTGCGGCCACGTCGGCGAGCCGCGTTCCGGAGCTGATGGAGAGCGGCGCCGTGCGGCCGCTGAACTGGACGGTCTCCGTGCCGTCGGACCCCACGTTGAGCAGGTAGAGGTACACGACGACGGTCGTGCTCTGGCTCCCGACGGGGACGCTCACCTCGAGCGTCCATGACGGCGCGGTCGGTGATACGTCCTGCCGTTGCTCGCGCAGCACGGCCCCGTCGAGCTGACGCGCGACGACCGCTCGAATGCGATGGATCGGAAGCGCGCTCGCGTCCGCGGCCGATGGGATCAAGGCGGGCTGAAGGGTCAGCGAGAGCTCGGCCACGTCCGGTCCGGTGGCCCGGTCACCTCCCACGCACGAGCCCGCGAGGGCGACGAGGACGAGTAGCCCGAACAACCCGGGACGCGGACGCACGCAGCTCGATCGGGACACGGGGAGGAAGAGAGATGGGGGGTGCGGTGCGCGGAGAGCGCGTCCGTTGCATCCAAGGTAGGCGGGGGGGAGGCGGGCTACTAGGCTCCCGTCGCGGGGGCGCACCACCCGCGCGTATCGAGCGGATGAGAGGTGAAAAAAGTGGGGGCTTTACCCGATAGTCGCCGCGTCGCAGATATCATTAGGTTGCGCCGCCGATTTCCCGCCCTTCGCCGGCATCCGGCGGACAACCATCGAGGTCCGATTTTGGTCAAGCGCAGCTTCGCGCCCGGAACGACATGACGCTCCGCGTCCTCATGTTCGAGGATCGCGAACAGGATGCGGAGCTCGCGGTCGAGCATCTGAAGCGATTCGGGTTCGCGGTCGTCGATCAACGAGTCGATTCCAAGTCCGCGTACGAGCGCGCGCTCTCCACCTTCGCCCCGGGTCTCGTGTTGTGCGATCGCGGGGTGCCGCAGTACTCGGCCCTGGATGCGCTGCGCGCGGCGAAGTCCCTGAAGCCGGCGGTGCCGTTCCTGGTGGTCACCGGCGCGATCGACGAGGAGGCTTTGGTCTCCTGCCTGGGCGGCGGAGCGGACGACGTCGTCCTCAAGTCCAACTTGAGCCGCCTGAATCGCGCGGTGCGCGAAGCGCTCGACCGCCGCGCGGCGCTCCATACGCTGAGCCCGCGGCAGCTCGAGGTGCTCCTCTTGGTCGTGGCAGGTCGAACCACGCGCGAGATCGCGGATAAGTTGGGGCTCAGTCTCAAGACGGCCGAGACACATCGGATCACCATGATGAAGCGACTCGGCATCCACGACGTGGCCGGGCTGGTGCGCTACGCGGTCAAGGTGCGTTTGATCGCTCCCGACGGCGGATGACCCGCGCCGAGGGTAGTTGACGGGTCAGTCATCAGGTGTTTGCAGGATGGCCTTGGGTGCAGGCCCATCGTATCGTGCAGCGGGGCCCCCCTTCTGCATCATCGCCCCGGAGTACCGTGCCTGCCCAAGGCTGGGACGACCAGTCGTTCCACGGCCTGCTCGAAGCCGCACCGGACGCGATGGTCATCGTGGACCGGGAAGGCCGCATTGTGCGTGTGAACTCCCACACCGAGGCCCTCTTCGGCTACGGTGCGGGCGAGCTGATCGGCTCCCCCGTCGAGCTCCTCGTTCCCGCGGCGCAACGGCAGTCGCACTCCGAGCGTCGGGACCGGTATCAGGAGGAGCCGCACCGCCGACCCATGGGGAGCGGGCTCGAGCTCTCCGGACGCCGCAAGGACGGCACGCACTTCCCGGTCGAGATCAGCCTGAGCCCGGTCGCGGGCGTGGACGGCCCGCTCGTGATGGCCGCGGTGCGGGACAACACCACCAAGGCATCGGTCGAGCGGGCCCTGAAGGCCGCCAACAAGGAGCTCGAGGCGTTCACCTACTCGGTGTCCCACGACCTCCGGGCGCCGATCCGCCAAATCGACGGCTTCTCCCAGCTCCTCGCCGAGCACAGCGGTGCCTCTCTCGACGACAAGGGGCGGCACTACCTACGGCGGATTCAGGAGGGCGCCCAGAGCATGGGGCGGCTGGTGGACGACCTCCTCAACCTCGCGCGCATCGGGCAGGAGGACTTCCGCCCGGTGCTGGTATCGCTCGAGAGTCTGGTCAGCGACGTCGTCGGCGGGATGGAAGCCGAGATCGGGACGCGGCACGTGGACTGGAAGCTCGGTCCGCTGCCTAGGGTGGTCGGCGATCCGGGCCTGTTGCGGATCGCGCTCACCAACCTCCTGTCCAACGCGCTGAAATACACGCGTCCCCGCGAGCGCGCCGTGATCGAGGTCGCCCTCGACGGGCCGGACACGATCATGGTGCGCGACAACGGCGTCGGCTTCGATCCCAAGTATGCGGACAAGCTGTTCGGCGTCTTCCAGCGACTGCACCGCGCGGAGGAGTTCGAGGGCCAGGGCGTGGGCCTCGCGATCGTGCAGAGGATCGTCCACAAGCACGGCGGCGAGATCTGGGCGGATGCGAGCCCCGAAGCGGGCGCCGCGTTCTACGTCTCGCTCCCGCGCATCGAAGGTTCCGTGGAGGAAACGTGATCCCGCCCGATGCAGAGATCCTGCTCGCCGAGGACAACCCGTCGGATGCGGAGCTCATCCTGGCGACGCTCGGTGAGATCGTGGATCCGAGTCGGCTCCACCGCGTGCACGACGGCGTCGAGGCGCTCGCCTTCCTCGAGCGCTCCGAAGCCGCCGGCCAGCGGGTCGGTCTGGTCCTGCTCGACATCAAGCTTCCCCGCGTCGACGGGCTCCAGGTGCTGGAGCGGCTGCGGTCCACGCAGGCGGGCCGTCTCGTTCCGGTCGTGATGCTGACGTCGTCTCGGATTCCGCGCGACGTGACCGCGGCCTATGCGCTGGGGATCAATGGGTATGTGCAGAAGCCCGTCGATTTCACGCGCTTCAGGGAGGTGATGCGTTGTCTCGGGCGGTTCTGGCTCACGATCAACGAGTCTCCGCCGCTCGATTCGGAAGCGTCGGCCGAAGCATGACGCGGCCAGCCGCCGTTCGTGTGCTGATCGTGGACGACGATCCCATGGACTGCGAGCTCCTCATCGCGGAGCTCGCCAAGGCGGGCTTCCACTGCGAGGCGGACTTCGCCGACACGCTGGAGCAGGTGAGGGCCAACTTGGACACCGTCCGGTACGACCTCGCGATCGCGGACTATCGCTTGAAAGGGTGGCGCGGAACGGAGGTCATCAACGAGATCCGCCGTCGCGGGCTCCATGTTCCGGTGATCCTCGTCACCGGCTCTCTCGCGGAGGAGTTCGCCGACGAGTGCCTGCGCGCGGGCGCCTCGGACTTCGTGCTGAAGCGCCGCATGAGCCGCCTGCCCGGCGCGGTCCGTCGCGCTCTGGAGGAGAAGCACCTGCAGGAGGAGCACGCGGAGGTGCTCGAGCACAATCGCCGCCTGTCCGTGGCCGTGGACCAGAGCCCGGCCGCCGTGTTCATCACCGACACGATCGGTCGTATCCAGTACGTCAACCGCCGCTTCACGGAGATCACCGGATACACGCCGGAAGAAGCGATCGGCCAGAACCCGCGGCTGTTCCAGTCGGGCAAGACCCCGGCGGAGACCTACGAGAACCTCTGGGGGACGATCACGAAGGGACGGGTATGGCGGAGCGAGATCCTGAACCGTCGCAAGAACGGCGAGATGTACTGGAGCGAAGTCAGCATCTCGCCGGTGCGCGACGGCGAGGGGATCGTCACGCACTTCGTCGCGGTGCACGAGGACATCAGCGAGCGGCGGTGGGCGGAGGAGGCGATCCGGGAGCGCGAGGAGCGCTTCCGTCAGATCGCCGACAACATCAACGAGGTCTTCTTCGTCGTCGCCGCCGACTTCCACGAGACCCTGTACATCAGCCCGGCGTACGAGCAGGTGTGGGGCCGCACGTGTCGCAGCGTATACGAGGACCCGTCGTCCTTCATGAAGGCGGTCCATCCGGACGACCGCGCGCGGGTCATCGCCAACGTCAACACGACCCGCGCCGGCGAGGATGCGGGCCACGTGGACTTCAGAGTCGTGCATGCCGACGGGAATTTGCGGTGGGTGCGCTCGCACGCCGCCGCGGTCCGGGACGCTTCGGGTGACGTCTACCGCATCTCCGGCGTCGCGTTGGACATCACCGACCGGAAGATCGCCGAGGACCGCCTGCGCGAGAGCGAGGCGCGCTTCCGCAGCGTCATCGAGGCTTCCTTCGACGCCATCGTCCAATCGGTCGACGGCACCTACACGGACGTCAGCCCCGGCGTCGAGCGGATCCTGGGCTATTCGCCCGAGGAGGCCGTGGGACGGCCGGCGCTCGACTTCGTCGCGCCCGAGTCGAAGGACGAGGTGCGACAGCGGATGGCCGAGGGAGTCGAAGGGCGGTACGAGCTCGTCGGGTTGCACAAGGACGGCCGAGCGCTGACCCTGGAGGCCGCATCCAAGATGATCGAGGCGGAGGGACGCACGATCAGGATCACGGCGCTGCGCGACATCACGCAGCAGCGCTCGCTCGAGGATCAGCTCCGGCAGGCGCAGAAGCTGGAGGCCGTCGGTCGCCTGGCCGGCGGCGTGGCGCACGACTTCAACAACCTGCTCACCGTGATCCTCACGGAGATCCAGCTGATGCGGCTGGGGAAGGGATTCGACTCGACGTCGGAGCAGGCGGGTTCGCTCACGGAGATCGAGCAGGCGGCGCGCCGTGCGGCGGGGCTCACGCGGCAGCTCCTCACCTTCTCGCGGCGCGACGTCGCGGATCCTCGCGTCCTGGACCCCGCGCAGGTGGTGGAGGGGCTGAAGAAGATGCTCAGCCGCATCATCGGCGAGGACGTGTCCCTCGACGTGGTGGCCGACCCCGACGCCGGCCATGTTCGCATGGACAGCGGCCATCTCGAGCAGGTGATCGTCAACCTGGCGGTGAACGCCCGCGACGCCATGCCCTCCGGAGGGCAGCTGCGCGTGGAGATCCAGAACGCCTCGCTCGACGACGACTACGCGCAGCGGCATTCCGAGGTGCGAACGGGTGAATACGTGCTGATCGCGGTCAGCGACACCGGAACCGGGATGAGCCGCGAGATCCAGGCGCGGATCTTCGAGCCGTTCTTCACCACGAAGGAGCCCGGGAAGGGGACCGGCCTCGGGCTCGCCACGAGCTACGGGATCGTGCGAGAGGCGGGCGGCCATTTCAGCGTCTACAGCGAGGTGGGGGTGGGTACGACGATGCGGGTCTACCTGCCTCGCGTGGCGGCCGACGAGAGCCAGCCGAGCGAGCACCAGCAGGCCGCCCGAGCCGAGAAGCCCATCCGCGCGACGGTCCTGGTGGTGGAGGACGACGAGGCGGTGCGCCGCACGGCGGTCCGTAGCCTGGAGGCGCTCGGCTGCACGGTTCTGTCGGCCCGCGGCGGTGAGGAAGCGCTGGCGCTGCTCCGCGAGAAGGGTCCCTCGATCGACTTGCTGTTCACGGACGTGGTGATGCCGGGCATGGACGGCCCCACGCTGGTCGCGGAGGCCAAGACGGTCGCGCCCCGCGTGAGGGTTCTCTTCACGACGGGGTATACGGCCGACATGGCGTTTCGACTCGCGCTCGTGAAAGACAAGGCTCACGTGCTGTCCAAGCCGTACACCACCGCGGACCTCGCCACGAAGGTGCGAGCCGCGCTCGCGGGTTGAGGACGTCCCACCATCGTGCCAGGAGACAACGTGGCGAATATCCTCCTCGTGGATGACGAAGCGGGCGTCCGCAACAGCCTCGCCGCGTACCTGACGAAGTGCGGCCACGATGTCCGTCTGGCCTCGAACGGAATCGAGGCGATGGAGGCTCTGAAGCGCGCACCCGTGGACGTGGTCGTCACCGACATCAACATGCCCGACATGGACGGGATCGAGACCGTCATGGCCCTCAGGGACGCGGCCACGGGCGTCGGCGTGATCGCGATGTCCGGCGGTGGGCTGTTCGACAAGAGCTTGCTGCTCGATTCCGCGGGGGCGCTCGGCGCCGACGTGACCCTGGAGAAGCCGATCGACCTCGACGAGCTCCGCACGGCGATCGACGCGCTTCTGGGCAGGAAATCCCCGCGGGTCGACGAATGAGCCGGAAGAAGGCGGAGGTCGCCGGCCCTCGCGTGATGATCGTCGACGACGATCCGAAGGTACGCGAGCTGCACGCGAAGCTGCTGAAAGCGATGGGCTACACGCCCGAGACCGCCTCGGACGGCATCGAAGCGCTGGCCAAGCTTCCGCTGGGTGTCGACGTCGTGCTCCTGGACGGCGAGATGCCGAACCTCGACGGCTTCGAGGTGGCGCGGCGCATCCGCGAGATGCCCGAGCACGCGACGCTGCCCATCGTCATGGTCACCGGTCTTGAGGGGCCGGGGCTCCACCGGCGCGCGCTCGAGGTGGGCATCAACGACTTCGTCACGAAGCCCGTGAACGGCGAGGAGCTCCACCTCCGCCTGCGGTGGCTCGTCGAGCTCAAGCGGGCCTACGACCGCCTGAACGAGCGCAATGTCCGGCTGGAGCGCTCGGTGGAGGAGCGCACGGCCGCGCTGCGCCAATCCCTCGAGCAACGCGCCGCCGCCGAGCGGCATGTCTATGACGCCCACCTCGACACCATGCGACGACTGGCGGTGGCCGCGGAGTTCAAGGATGCGGACACGGCCGGACACATCGAGCGCGTGGGCCGCTGCGCGGCGGTGCTCGCCGAGGCGATCGGGCTCTCGCCGGGCGAGGTGGAGGCGGTCCGCCACGCCACCCCGATGCACGACGTCGGCAAGCTCGGGATTCCCGACGCCATCCTCCTCAAGCGGGGAGGGCTCACCGAAGCCGAGTGGGCGGTGATGCGGGGGCACACGACGTTGGGCGCCCGACTCCTGAGCGGCTCGGCGTCCCACGTGATCCAGATGGGCGAGCGCATCGCCCGCGCACACCACGAGCGCTGGGACGGCGCCGGCTACCCGGAGGGGCTGCACGGGGAGGACATCCCGCTCGAGGCGCGCATCTGCTCGGTGGTGGACTGCTTCGACGCGGTGGCGATGCCGCGCCCCTACCGGCCGGCGTTTCCGCTCGAGCTGGCGGCCGACGAGATCCGGAAGGACGAGGGGAAGCGGTTCGATCCCCAGCTGCGGGATGCGTTCTTCGACTGCTTTCCCTCGATTCTCGAGGCCCGGAGCGAGCCGGCGGCCTGACGCCCCCCGTCCTTGGCAGGCCCCCGACCCCGGCGTAGCTTGGCTGCCCGCCGTTTCGACGTCGCGCTGTCGTACCCCTACCCACGAGTGTGAACCCTCCATGTCCCGAAAGAACCACCTTCTCAGCGTGTCGACGGCCGTGGCCGCCGCGCTGGTCGTCCTTCCCGGCATGGTCCGCGCGCAGGCCAACATGGCGCCGACCAACGACCTTCCGAACCCCTACCGCACGATCGAGGGCTGGGCCAAGATGCCCGCCGGCCGGACCTGGGGCTCGACGAGCGCCGTGGACGTGGACCGTGACGGCGTGAGCATCTGGGTGGCCGAGCGCTGCTCGACCAACCAGAGAGGATGCCTCGTCAACAACACGCTCGATCCGGTCCTCAAGTTCGACGCGAACGGCAACCTGGTGGAGAGCTTCGGCGCCGGCTTGATCGTCTGGCCGCACGGCATCCACGTGGACCGCCAGGGCAACGTCTGGGTCGTGGACGGCCAGGACAACCGGCCACAGGCGGGCCGCGGCGGCGCGGCGCCGACGCAGCCGATGCCGGCGACGCTCATCGGACATCAGGTGATCAAGTTCAGCCCGACCGGTGAGGTGCTCATGCGCCTCGGCCGCGCGGGCGGCGTGCCGATGGCGGAGATGGAGGCGGCGGGCGCGCGCAACGACTTCTTCTGGCAGCCGAACGACGTCTACACGGCGCCGAACGGCGACATCTTCGTGGCCGAAGGCCACGGCCAGGGCCGGAACCGCATCATCAAGTTCAACGCCCAGGGTCAGTATCTGATGGAGTTCGGCAGCTCCGGCACGGGACCGGTGCAGTTCAACCAGCCGCACTCGCTCGCGATGGACTCGCAGGGCCGCCTCTTCGTGGCGGACCGCGGCAACAACCGCATCCAGATCCTCGACCAGAACGGCCGCTTCATCGCGGAGTGGTATCAGTTCAGCCGGCTCTCCGGGATCTACATCGACGCCAACGACATCCTCTACGGCGCCGACTCCGAGTCCGGATCCGTGAACCCGGACCACGGCGCGTGGGAGCGCGGCATCCGCATCGGCAACGCCCGCACCGGCGAGCTGATCGCCCACATCCCCGACCCGCAGCCCGACTGCTCGGGCACGTGCACGGCCGAGGGCGTCGTGGCGGACCGCAACGGCGTCATCTACGGCGCCGAGGTCGGACCGGCGCCGGGCCGGCTGCAGAGGTACGTGCGTCAGTAGCCCTTCTTCGCGTCTTCGGGCTCGAGAGCCCTCCCACCCGCGTTCGGTGGGAGGGCTTTTCGTTGGTGCGGCTCAGCGCGCGGCGGCGGGCAGCGCCGCGGACCTGCCAGGGAGGCCCAGCAGGCGATGCCCCCCGGCGACCTCGTAGGTGACCAATGCCCGTTGGTGGTGCTCCCGCACGCGCGCAGTGTAATCGCGGAAGCGCTCGAGCGACCTGAGGCTGTCGAGCCAAGGATCCCGCTCGACCGCGGGCAGACAGAAGTACCCGCCCGCCAGCGAGCGCTCGAGGCAGGTGAGCGCATCGTCAGTGAAGCCGATGTGGGCCAGCTGCCGGGCCGTGTAGTAGCAGCCCTCCGCGTCCCGCTGCAGCGGCGCCCAACGTCGCACGGTGCTCACGAGCTCCTCGTGCTTGCCCTCGAGCTGAGCGCGTAACCCGGTGATGTAGATCGCCATGGGCAATCCGGGATCGATGAGCGGCTCGCGGTCGAGCAGCAGGCCGAGCGCCTCCTCCTTTCGCCCGAGCGCCGTCAGCACGATGGCGTCCACGTACCCGAGGTCGGTTTCGTTGCAGGCTGCAAGAGCAGCAGCGTAGTCGCCTGCCATGAAATGGCTGTGCACGACGGCGGTCTGGATCTTGGGGTCGAGACGACGGGCCAGCTCGTCGGCCCGGAGCGATGGCTCGAGGAGCCCGCAGTAGCGGCACGCCTGCACGAGGCCCGCGAGAATCGCAGGCTGTGCGCGGTTCGCCTCGAGCCGACCGAGCAGGCGCGTCATCGCCTGCTCCGCACGCCCGGTGTCGATCTCGAGATCGGCGAACAGCCAATGGGTCAGGGGAAGGTCGGGGTTGAGCTGCAGGGCGCGCAGGAACGCGTCCTCCGCGCGAGCGGCCTCGGCGCGGGCGACCTCCGCGTCCGGCGCGTACTTGGCGAGGAGGCGGAAGCAGCGCCCCGCCCGTGCCCACGCGGGCGCGTAGCGCGGGTCCTCCTCCAGGCACTCCAGGTACACGGCCCGAGCCTCCGACCACTGCGTGGCACGAATGCTCAGCTGGTTCGCGCGCAGGTATAGATCGTACGCACGCGGCGTCGCGGGATGGTCGCGATGGAGCTGGTGCTCCTCGACGCGCGTGATCGGCAGGGCGAGCGAGTCGACGACGCGCTGCGTCATCTCCTCCTGCAACGCGAAGAGGCTGCCCACGGGCGCGCGGGACGTGTGGGACCAGAGCAGGGTTCCGTCCCGGACGTCTGCGAGCTGGGCCCGCACCTCGATCTCGCCGTTGTTGCGCAGCAGGCTTCCCGTCAGCACGACGTCCACGCCGGCCTCGCGATGGAGCGTCCGCAGATCCACCGTGGGCTCGAAGCGCGCGGCGGCCGCGCTGGAGCGAACCACGAGCGAGCGGAGGCCGACCAGGTTCGACGTGATCGCGTCCGGAAGCGAGAAGGCGAGGAAGTCCGTCTCGCTGTCGGGGCGCAGGATACGGAACGGGAGCACCATCAGCCGGCGGGGCACGGCGGCCTGCCGTGACTCGTCGGCGGGATCGCGTCGCAGGCCCTCCGGTGTGCGCTCGAAGAGCCACGCGAGCGCGATCGTCAGGACGAAGCCGCCCAGCGCCAGCCAGAAGAGCACGCCCACCGTGCCTTCGGGAAACCCGAGATCCGGGCCCAGGACGTCGGCGGCCTGGAGGAGCGCCCACGCGCCCACGACGTAGATGCTGGCGACACGCAGGACACCCCGACGCCGCAGCTCGGCGAAGAGCGCGGGTACGCTGCGAGGGGGGCCGGCCATGGGCGTATGCTTTCTCTACTCCAGGGTGCCGGGACCGGCACGGGCCACCTCGTCGAACGCCTGGCGAACGAGGGCGAGCGCGGCCACGAGATCGTCCGCGGGGATGCCGAATCCTATACGGACGAAGCCGTCCATGCGGAAATGGTCACCGGGCACGACGAGCACGTCCTTTTCGACCCGGAGCTTCTCGGCGAACGCGGTCGAGCCGATCCGTTCGCCGTAGCCGGTGAAGCAGATGGCGCCCGCATCCGGTGGGCGATATCGGAAGCGGCCGTCCTGTGCGCGCATCCACTCCTCGAGCAGGCCGAGGTTCTCGCGGACGATCCGCTGCGTGCGCTCGTGGATGCGCGTGCGTACCGGGGGATCGAGGGCGACGCAGGCGAGGGCGTCCGAGACCGCCGCAGGACAGATCGTCGTGTAGTCCGTGCGTCCCCAGAGGTCCGCGACGACCTCGGGCGGCGCGACCACCCAACCGATGCGGAGCCCAGGTAGCCCCCAGGCCTTGGAGAGCGAGTTGGTTGCGATCACCCGCTCGTGTCGCCCCCAGAAGCTCGGCGTGCGCGGTCCGTCCACCTCGGCGCCCGCGTAGACTTCGTCCGCGAGGATCCACGCGCCGTATCGATCGGTGAGCTCGACGATGCGGTCCACGTTCTCGGGCGACAGCACGGCGCCCGTCGGGTTGTTCGGGTTCGTCACGAGGACGAAGCGGGCGCCGCGGTCGAGCGCCGTGCCCAGGGCGTCGAGGTCCGGCTGCCAGCGCTGGCCCTCGACGAGCGGCACGGGATCGATGCGCCCGCCGAACGACTCGATCAGCCCCGGCACCTGCTCGTACGTGGGCACGACGACCGCGGCGCGGCCGCCGTTCTCGAGCAGGTGCCAGCAAGCGGCGAAGTTGGCTTCCGCGCCGCCGGTCGTGACGAGCACGCACGACTCGGTCGCACCCGGATAGTCCGCTGCGATCGCGGCCCGCAGCCGGTCGGAGCCGTTCGACTGCGTGTAGCCGAGGTGCACGTCCACCGACGACATCTCGCGATCCCCGAGCGCGAGCAGCTCCCGGACCGAGAGCGGGTGGACGCCACTCTCGGAGAGGTTGTAGCGCACGCGGTGCTCGTACGTGGACTGCCACCGCTCCATGCGGAAAGGCGCGTAACGCAGGACGGCCCCGAAGTGAGAGACAGGCGCCCGAGGGACGCTCGACCGAGGGAGACTCGTGCGGCCGGGCCGGAGCCGCCAGAGCGCCTGGGGAATTCACCTGAGCAGCGGCCGCGGCACCTTGTTCAACGGCCGCGGCAAACACATGATACCGTCACGCTTCCCTTTGCGGGGCGCGCCTCAGGTTACCCTCCTTATGTCGCTTCAAAACCTGTCGCTGCGACGGAAGCTTCCGCTATTCGTCTCGGGACTCACCGGAGCTGCGCTCCTGGCCGCCGGTACGCTCGCGTACCTGGAGGTGCGCAGCGCCTCGATCGTGGCCGCCGAGGCGCGGCTGGAGTCGATCGTCGCCGAGCTGGTGACGCTCACCGTTGCCGGCCAGGCGACCCGGGACGTGCTCGAGCAGGGTGTGGCCGGCGCGCCGGAGGTGCGCGCCGCGCTGCGGGACGGGTCCGTCGACACGGCGCGACTCACCGCCCTGCTCGACACGCTGCGCGGGCCGAACGACGCCGGGATGCCCGTCGCGATCCTCGCTCGCGACGGGTCCACCGTGTTCACGACCGGCGCGCTGGAGTCGGCGAGCGACCCGGACGCCTCCCCGCCCCTTCGAGCGGAGCGGGCGCTCGGCCCCTTCCGCGAAGTGGACGGCAGGATCGCCTATTGGGCCACGGTCCCGGTGATGGGTTCCGACGGCGCGGAGCCCGAGGGGTGGATCGCGCAGCGCCGGGCAGTGGCGACGGCACCCGGGACCGGCTCCGCCATCGAGGCGCTGCTGGGCGGCGGCACCCACCTGCTCGTCGGCCTGGCGGGCGACTCCGTGTGGCTCGATCTCGCGAGGGGTGGAACGGTCGCCGGGCCGCTCGCAGGGGTCCCGCTGGAAGAGCCGTATCGCTTCAACGATCCCACGGAGGGGGAGATGCTCGCCGTCGCGGGTCCGCTGCCTGCGGGCTCGTGGCTCGTCCAAGCGGACATGTCGATGGAGGCGGTCCTCGCGCGCCCGCACGCGTTCCGTGCCAACGCGCTCGTGCTCGGCGGGGTGCTCACCGCGCTCGCCGTGTTGATCAGCTGGGTATCGAGTGGACGGCTCACCGGTCCGCTCCAGAGCCTCGTCACCGCGGCCGACGCCATGGCGGCAGGCGACTACGGGCGACGCGTCACACCGGTCGGCGACGACGAGGTCGGCCGTCTGGGTCGCGCGTTCAACGGGATGGCGGATCAAGTGGCGCGCGCCGACGAGGCGCTGCGGGGGAAGCTTGAGGAGGTCCAGGCGCTCGCGGTCAGGCTGGAGCAAGCGAATGTCGAAGCCGAGCGTGCGCGTGCCGAGGCGCAGGAGGCGAGCCGGGTGAAGTCGGAGTTCCTCGCCGTCATGAGCCACGAGATCCGGACGCCGATCAACGTCGTGGTCTCGTACGTGGATCTTCTCAAAGCGGGCGTGCCCGACGAGCCGACGGAGAAGCAGCGGCATTACCTCCAGCGCATCGATCAATCCAGCCAGCTCCTCGTCTGGCTGCTGAACGACCTGCTCGACTTCTCGCGCATCGAGTCCGGTCAGATGCAGGTCGAGATGGGGGTCGGGTCGGGGCGAGTCGCCATCGAGAGCGCCAGGTCGGCGCTCGAGGCGTTCGCCCAAGGGAAGGGGATCGCGCTCACGAGCCGGTGCGAAGCGGACCCGCAGTTCCACGCCGACGAGCAGCGCGTGCAGCAGATCGTGCTCAACCTCGTCTCGAACGCCATCAAGTTCACCCCCCGCGGGGGGTCCGTCTGCGTGTCGTGCGCTTCGTCGCCGACGGGTCCCGAGGGAGCCCGCGATGACGACGGCGCTTGGGTTCACATCGACGTCACCGACACCGGGACGGGGATCCCCGCAGAGCAGATCGCGAGGATGTTCGAGCCCTTCGTCCGGGGCGATGCGGAGCAGACGGGCGGCGCGAGCGGCGCCGGCCTCGGACTGGCGATCAGCCGGCGGCTCGCAGAGATGATGTCGGGCACGATCACCGTGGAGAGCGAGCGCAGCCGCGGAACGAAGTTCACCCTCTGGCTGCGCGCGGCCTCGTCGCCCGCTCCGGCCTCGGCGCCCGCTCCCGCCTCGGCCCGGTCGGGGCACCTGCCCTCGCCGCTCGAGGAGTCGGGGACCGCGCGCTCACGCGTCCGTCCGGCCACCGAGAGCGGCGTCGCGCCTCCGCGGGTTTGAGCTCGGGCTCGAGCTAGCGGCGAGCCAACCGCGAGCGAGCGGCGCGCGAGAGCGATGCCGCTCGGGGTCGCTCAGGTCTCCGCGAAGAGACGCTCCAGCTCCTCCTGGCGCACCGGCTTCACGACGTGCCGGTCGAAGCCGACGGTCTCGGTGCGGCGCCGATGCTCGTCCTGACCCCAACCGGTGAGCGCGATCAGCTTGACGTTGGCACCCCAGGGCCGCGCGCGCATACGACGCGCCGCCTCGTAGCCGTTCATCCGCGGCATTCCGAGGTCCATCAGCACCACGTCGGGCCGGAACTCCTCGGCGATGGCGACGGCGCTCTCGCCGTCCGACGCGGTACGAACCTCGTGGCCCATCAGGCTGATGACCATGCCCAGCGACTCGAGCATGGCCTCGTTGTCGTCGGCCACGAGCACGCGCCGTGTCTTCTTGGCGCGCTCCTCGGGTCGGAGCTCGGCGGCCGCGGCGTCCGCCGCCAGCAGGCTCGTGACGAGCGGCAGCGTGACGGTGAAGGTCGCGCCCGCATCCGGGCCCGCGCTCTCGACCGACACGGATCCGCCGTGGAGCTCGACCACGGCCTTCACGAGCGTGAGGCCGATGCCGAGGCCGGCGTGCCCGCGTTCCTGCGGCCGGTCGATCTGGATGAACTTCTCGAAAACCAGGTCGAGCTTGTCGGCGGGGATCCCGATCCCGCTGTCCTTCACGGACACGCGCACCAGGCCGTCTCCGGTGGCGGCGGTGACCTCGACGCGTCCGCCCGCCGGCGTGTACTTGATCGCGTTGTCGAGGAGGTTGGAGAACACCTGCGCGAGACGGTTCGGGTCCGCGTGCACCTTCGCGGGACGCGGCGGAAGATCGACGACGAGCTCGTGCCCGTTCTCGGCGGCCGCCGGGCGAGCGGAGTCGACGGCCACCTGCAGGACCTCGGCGAGATCCACGTCCTTCTTCCGGAGCTGGAACTTGCCCGTGGTGATGCGCGAGACGTCGAGGAGGTCGTCCACGAGCGCGGCGAGCTGGTGCGCCTGACGCTCCATGATCCGCCGGGTCCGCGCGAGCGTCTCGGCGTCCGTCGACATCTCCATCACGTCGAGCCCCGCGATGATCGGCGCGAGCGGGTTCCTCAGCTCGTGCGCGAGCGTGGCGAGGAACTCGTCCTTGCGCCGGTCGGCCTCCTGGAGCTCGAGCTCCTTCTTCTTGAGCTCCGAGGCGTCGAGGATGCAGGCGATGGCGCCGCTCGGCTCGCCGAGCTCGTCGTAGAGCGGCCGCGCCCAGCAGATCTCGTGGACGACCGTGCCGTCGTCGAACACCACGTCGAGCTCCTCTCCCAGCACGATCTCGCCTTTGGCGGCGCGCTGCACGGGCAGCATCGCGTCGGCGACGGGCACGCCGTTCTTCTGCACCGTGAAATGCGTCGGCGCGATACCTTCGGTCGCGCTCACCGATAGGTTGTTGCCGGCGCCCGTACGGAGCATGCGCTCCGCCTCCCGGTTGCCCGAGATCGTTCGGCACTCGGGGTCGTGCGCGATGAAGACGCCGACCGGGAGCAGCTCGAGCAGCGTCTCGAGGCTCTGCTTCTGCTGCGCGAGCGCGCGCTGCGTCTCGGCCATCGGGGTCACGTCCTGGAAGATGCCGATGGCCGACGCCCCCTCGCCGTTCGCCGCCGGTTGGTAGTCCACGTTCATCAACACCGTGACGCGCTCCTTCGTCGGCCGCTCGACGACGAGCTGGACGTTGCGCACGGACCGTTGCTCTCGGAGCGCGATCGCCACGGGCCCGTCCTCGAAAGCGAGCGGGGTGTCCGAGTCGACGCGGTACATGCCCAGCGTGCCGGAGAGCTCGTCCACACCCACGCGAGGGGCGCGACCCCACAGCTTCTCCGCATGATCGTTGAAGTACGTGATGACGCCGGACTCGTCGCACGCGAAGACGCCGACCGGTAGCAGGCTGGCGAGGCGGCCGTAGCGTTCCTCGGCGCGCTGCAGGAGCCGCTCGGTCCTTTTTCTCTCGCTGATGTCGCGCGCGATCTTCGACGCTCCGATGATCTGCCCCGACCAGTCGCGGACCGGCGAGATGGTGAGCGAGATCTCGAGGAGCGTGCCGTCCTTGCGGCGTCGTACCGTCTCGAAGTGCTCGACGCGCTGGCCTGCCCGGATGCGCTCGAGGATCTTCGGCTCCTCGTCGAGTCGGTCCGCGGGGATGAGGATCGTGATCGACTTGCCGAGGACCTCGTGCTCCTCGTAGCCGAAGATCCGCTGGGCTCCCCGGTTCCAGCTGGTGATGAGGCCGTCGAGGTCCTTGCTGACGATCGCGTCGTCGGAGGAGTCCACGATGGCCGCCAGGAGCGCGGTGTCCCGCTCGACGATCGCGACCGGCGTCTCGTCCAGCATGAAGCAGCGCGTGCGGACGAGCGTTCCCTCCACGTAGATGCCGCGCGCGTGCGTGAGCACGTGCTTCACGCGCCCTCCTCGGCCGCGGATCCGGGCCCGCAGGCTCACCACGCCCTCGCCGGTGGCCAGGCGCGAGAGCGCGTCCTCGATGACGTCGCGGTCCACGAAGAAGTCCGCGATGGGATGGCCGACGAAGTCCTTGCGGCGATGGCCCAGCAGCTCGAGCGCCGCGTGGTTCGCCCACAGGATCGATCCGTCGGGCGCGAGCGCATAGATGCCTTCGAGCGAGTTCTCGAGGAAGTCGCTCAGCTCGGCCTCCGTGGACTCCCGCCGCCCGACCTCCCGCTCGAGCCCCTCCGCCTTTCCCTGCAGCTCGACGAACGCCTTCAGCCGCT
The DNA here is from genome assembly GCA_050181335.1 of Gemmatimonadales bacterium. Classification (GTDB taxonomy): domain Bacteria; phylum Gemmatimonadota; class Gemmatimonadetes; order Longimicrobiales; family Gaopeijiaceae; genus UBA2982. The sequence continues at coordinate 32,824 of JBFXDG010000003.1, forward strand.
CTTCCGCCGAGATGTCGGGCCGAGGACCCGCAACCACTTCCCCGTGCGCCGAGCAGATGCGCTTCATCGTTCCAGCGTCGCCCCTGACCGACGACGCGGGATAGGCACACAGCAGCTCCGCGGACGTGCGGGCGAGCAGCTCGTTCCAGATCGCCTCGAGCTCGAGGGCCGCCTCGGCTCTGCCCCCCTCGCAGAGGAGCCCGACCATCTCGCCGAACGCGCGCACGGTGCCGAAGCGCTCGGCGAGCGCCGTCACGCGGGCGCCGACGATCCGGTCGAACCGCTCTCGCGCCGGACGGTCACCGTCCATGATCGCGTCCAGCGTCGACGCGGCATCGAGCACGACGTACTGCCCCCGCTGCACGGAGCGCGGCATGTCGATGCCGGCGCTCTGCAGGAGGCCCTCGAAGCGCTCCCGGTGATCCGCGGTCGACACGACGACGACGCCGTCACCGCGCACCAGCGCGGCGGCCAGGAACGTTCCGACGACGTCCGCGAGCTGAGCGTCGTCGTCGTAGAATTGGACGAGGTGCTTCTCGGAGACTTCAGGCGAACGTGCGGACGAAACCGAAGTGGATCCCGTCCCCGGCGTCGGCCCACCCTCCCGAGCCCTCAGGGGTGGCCGGAACATCATGGGGGAGGCTATCGCGATCATCGGCACCGGTCAATCAAGGGACCCCCTGGGATGGGCACGACACCGATGGCGCGCACGGAGGCACGGAGCCGTCGAGGTGCGCGACGGCTCCGTGCCCCGACGGGCTCACCTCACGTAGACGACGGTCCCGGCCTGGATCTCCGCCGCGCCGATCGTTCCGGCGCCCGCGACGGTGGTGTTGATCCACGTGTCGGTGTTCAGGTCGAAGATCACGGACGTGGGTGTGGTCTCCGTGACCTGGAAGGGCGTGACGCTCTTCTCGATGACCACTTCGGCACCGGCACCGCCGAGGGTGATCACCCGCGCGTCGGGGAGCAGCGAGCCGGCCACGATCGCGCCCGCCTCGACGTTGGCGGTGAAGCCGCGCAGCGTCAGGCGCACCTGCGAGTACGTGCCGACCGGTACCTGGGCGTCGGCGGTGATGATCGCGTCCTCCAGGCAGAAGATCTCGAAGCTCACGTCGACCGGGTCGTGCAGGGAGATCCAGCCGTCGGTGTCCGAGTAGATGTGGACCTGCGCGGATCCGCTCAGCGTGCCGTCGTAGGCCATCGAGTCGGCAGGCCACTGCGTGGTCCTGTTCGCGGGAAGAACGCGCGCGCTGTCGTGCATCGCGGCGCTCACGGAACCGAGCTCATCGTCCAGATCGACCGGCGTGGGTGAGCTATCGGCGCACGTCGTGGCGGCGAACGCGAACAAGCCGATCGCGGCCAAGGTGAGGTTGAGACGAACCATGCATCCTCCTAGTAAGTAAGGCGCGGGGGCCGCCGCACTTCAGGTCCGACGTGCGACTCGGCGGGGGACCGCAGTATGCGCGCATCGCAATGCAACGCAGGTGCCATGGCCGTCGAGCGTGCGCCGCGTCGCGGTGGAGACGCGCAGCGACCCGCGAGAATCGGCCTGCGGAGCCACCGATCGTGGTAGACCTGAGGGTTCTCAGCCGCGACAGCGACCTCGGCGCGTCGTCGCCCGGGAGCGACGCCGCGCGCGAACGGCGTGTCGCGATCACGCGTCTCCAGGGCGGGGGCGGCCCTTCAGAACCCCGCCCGATGACCGCATCTTCCGCGATGCGAAATGTCCTGCTCGTCGTGCTCGACGGCTGGGGCCACTCGGATTTCCAGGGGCCCCCGAGCCAGGGGAACGCGGTGGAGCTCGCGTGCGTCCCGAACTTTCGGCGCCTCTTCGACGAGCGGCCGCGGACGCGCCTCGCTTGCTCGGGGGGGGACGTGGGGTTACCCGCGGGCCAGATGGGGAACTCCGAGGTGGGCCACCTCAATCTGGGAGCGGGGCGCATCGTCCATCAGGACATCGCGCGGATCGACCAGGCCGTCGCCGACGGCTCCTTCGCGGAGCGGCTCGGCCTCGAGGGGCTCGCCGCCCGCCTCCGTGCCCGCAAAGGCGTCCTCCATGTCATCGGGTTGGTATCCGACGGGGGCGTCCACAGCCACATCCGCCATCTCATGGCGCTCCTGGACGTCCTGCCGGCGGACGTGCCGGTGCATCTCCACTGCCTGACGGACGGCCGGGACTCCTCGCCCACCGGCGGCGTCGGCTACCTGGCCGCGGTCGCGGAGCGTTGTGCGCGCCGTCCCGGATGCCGGATCGCGACGGTGACCGGTCGCTACTGGGCCATGGATCGCGACAAGCGGTGGGAGCGCACGAAGAGGGCCTACGACCTGATCGCGGGAGGCGAGTCGGAGGCGTGGGAGCGCGCGCCCGATTTCCTGTCGCGCAGCTACGCGGCCGGCGTCACGGACGAGTTCGTCGCGCCCACCGGGATCACCGGCGCGGGCGAGCGCGGCATCCGCCCCGAGGATGCCGTGCTCATGCTGAACTTCCGCGCGGATCGCATGCGGCAGCTCGTCGCGGCGCTCGCGGTGCCGGGCTTCACGGGCTTCGAGCGGCGCGGGGAGCGGCCGGCCGAGATCGTCACCATGACCGAATACGAGGCCACGCTGCCGGTGACGGTCGCCTTCGCGCCCCAGGACGTGACGATGGGCCTCTCGGAGGTGGTGGCGAAGCAGGGGCTGCGCCAGCTCAAGACCGCCGAGACGGAGAAGTACGCCCACGTGACCTACTTCTTCAACGGCGGGGAGGAGACGCCGTTCGCCGGCGAAGAGAGGGTGCTCATCCCCTCGCCCAAGGTCGCCACCTACGATCTGCAGCCCGAGATGAGCGCGCGCGGCGTGGCGGACGCGGTGATCGCAGGCATTCGCGGCGACTACCGGTTCATCCTGGTGAACTTCGCGAACCCCGACATGGTGGGGCACACGGGCTCGATCCCGGCCGCGGTGAAAGCGGTGGAGACCGTGGACGCGTGCCTGGCGGACATCCTGCGTGAGGTCAGCGCGCATCCGCAGTGGGTTGCGCTGATCACGGCCGACCACGGCAACTGCGAGAAGATGATCGACGAGAACGGGAACGTGCACACGGCGCACACGACCGAGCCGGTGGACTTCATCGTCTTCGATCCGACCGCCGCGGCGACGAGCCTGTCCGTCGAGCTCGGTCGCCTCGCCGACGTCGCGCCCACGGTCCTCGGATACATGGGGATCGCACGGCCTCCTCAGATGACCGGGCGCGACCTGGTTCGGCGCTAGCGGATGCGGTCGTGGATCTGACCCAGCTCCTCGATCGGGCCCACACGCTGGCGGAGGAGGGCGACTGGAGCGCGGCCGCCGAGCTCCTGCGGGAGCACCTCGCGGACTTCGACACCGAGCCCGCGATGCACACGTGGCTCGGCGTGGCCGAGCGCGAGCTCGGCATGGAGGGCGTGGCGTACGAGCGCTTCAAGCGCGCGCTCGAGCTCGAGCCGACCGATCCTTACGTGCTGGCGACCGCCGGGAGCGGCATCGCGGCGTTCGACGACGTGGACGCCGAGCGCGCGCTGCGCACGGCCGCGCTCACGGCGCCCGACGTCGCGCTCGCCCGCCTCATGTACGGCGCGTATCTCGCGCGCGAGGGGCTTCCCGAGGACGGGGTGAGGGAGCTGCGCGCGGCACGCGAGCTGGACGCCGACGACCCGCAGATCGCCTACGAGCTGGGCGTCGGCCTCGCGCTCGCCGGGCGGCCGGACGAGGCGGCCGACGCGATGGCGGATGCGGTGCGGCTCGACCCCGAGGACGGCTGGATGCGCACCGTGTTCGGCCTGCTCCTCCTGGAGGCCGGCCGCGAGGAGGAGGCGGCCGGTGAGCTGATCAGCGGCGCGAGGATCGTCTCGGACGACGTGGACGCCCAGTTGGCCGCGGCGCTCGCCGCGGCGGTGGTGGGCCTCGCGGACATCGCCTACGAGATGCTCGAGCGCGCCCGACTGGTGGCCGTCGAGGGCGATCTCGTGCTCGTGGAGGACGTGGAGGACCGCATCGACGCCGGGGAGGACGCGGCGCGCTCGATGCTGTCGGACGACTTCGCGCCGGATATGCTGCGAAGCCGACTGCGAGAGCGCCCGTGAGCCGACTCGCGATCCCCTTCGAGCGGCATCGTCTCGACAACGGCCTCAAGGTCGTGCTCTCGCCCGACCGCTCGGTGCCGATCGTCGCGGTGAACCTCTGGTACGGCGTCGGCTCGCGGAACGAGCCCGCGGGCAAGACCGGCTTCGCGCATCTCTTCGAGCACATGATGTTCCAGGGCTCGGCGCACGTGCCCAAGAACCGGCACTTCGAGCTGATCGAGCGCGTCGGCGGCACGCTCAACGCCACCACGTGGTTCGACCGCACGAACTACTTCGAGACGGTGCCGTCGCACCATCTCGAGCTCGCGCTCTGGCTCGAGTCCGACCGCATGGGCTGGATGCTTCCCGCGATGGACCAGGAGAAGCTCGACAACCAGCGCGATGTGGTGATGAACGAGAAGCGCCAGCGTTACGACAATCAGCCCTACGGGGACTGGTCCGAGCGGCTCCAGGAGATGATCTATCCGCCGGAGCATCCGTATCACCACACGGTGATCGGCTCGATGGCGGACATCCAGGCGGCGACGCTCGAGGACGTCGAGCGGTTCTTCCGGACGTTCTACGTGCCCAACAACGCGGTCCTGACCGTCGCGGGCGACATCGATCCCGTGGCGGCCCTGGAGGGGGCGAAGCGCTGGTTCGGCGACATCCCGCCGGGTGCGCCCATCCCGCCGATCCCCGGGACGCCGACCCTGGATCCGAAGGTGGGCCGGACGGTCCGCGCGGAGGTCGAGGCGGAGGTGCCGCTGCCGCGGCTCATCATGGCCTTCCGCGCTCCGCCTTTCTCCTCGGACGAGTTTGCGGTGGCCGAGGTGACGCGCGCGGTGCTCGGGACGGGCCGCGCGTCGCGGCTCTACCGGCGGCTCGTCCGCGAGCGGAGGATCGCCAAGAGCGTGGTCACCTACGTCTATCCGCTGCTCTCGGGTGCGGGCATGCTGCTGACCTGGGCGACCGGATATCCCGGCGGCGACCTCCGCGTGCTGGAAGCCGCGCTCTCGGAGGAGATCGCTTCCCTCGCGGACACGGAGCAATCGGAGGTGGATCGCGCGATCGCGCTCGCGGAGACGGATCTCGTCAACGAGCTGGAGCGCGTCGCCTCTCGCGCCGACCTGCTCTCCATGTTCGAGCTCTACTTCGGCGATCCGGGGCGGCTGAATCGCGAGCTCGATCGCCTGCGCGGCGTGACCGTCGAGCAGATCCGCTCGTTCGCGGCGACCATGATGGGCGAGGACAACCGGGCGGTGCTCGGCTACGTGCCCCGAGGAGCGGGCGAGCGATGATCCCGCCCGATCGCGCCGCGCCGCCGGCGCCTGCGCCGATGCGCCACTTCGACTTCCCGCCGGTCGCGCGTCGCCGCCTCTCGAACGGGCTCGACCTGCGCGTCGTGCGCATGCCGCGCCTGCCCGTGGCGAGCGTGCGGCTCTTCGTGCGCGCGGGCGAATCCGCGCTCGCGCACGAGCGCGCCGGTCTCTCCGTGCTCACCGCCGACGGCCTGGATGGTGGCACGCGCCGGAGGAGCGGGACGGAGCTGGCCGCCGCGCTCGAGCGGATCGGCGCGCGGTTCGACGCGAGCGGCGGTTGGGAGGGAACGAGCATCGACCTCTACTGCGTGGCCGATCGGCTGCCCGAGGCGCTCGGGCTGCTGGCCGAGGCGCTCCTCGAGCCGATCTTCCCGCAGGAGGAGGTCGACCGCGCGCGTGAGCAGCAGCTCGCGGGGCTTCGCCAGAGGCTCATGGATCCGGGCGCGCTCGCCAGCGACGCCGCGCTCACCCGCTACTACGCGGCGGACGTTCCTTATTCGCGCCCGCTGGACGGCAGCGTCGGATCGGTGGAGGCGCTCACCCGGAAGGATCTCGTGGGTTACGCCGACGCGAACCTGCGGCCGGGAGGCGGAGGCCTCGTCGTCGTCGGAGACGTGGACGTCGCCGAGGTCGCGGCGCTCGCCGAGCGCGCGCTCGGAAGCTGGTCCGGCGAGCCGGCCTCCACCGACGAGTTCACGGCCGCGCCGGCCAGCCTCGCGCGGCGGGTCCTCGTGGTGGACCGGCCGGGCTCCGTCCAGTCGGAGATCCGTGTGGGCCACATGGGTGCCGCACGCCTGACTCCGGACTTCTTCGCGCTGTCGATCGCGAACCTCGTGCTCGGGGGCATGTTCACCAGCCGCCTGAACCTCAACCTGCGCGAGCGGAACGGGTTCACGTACGGCGTGCGCTCGAGCTTCAGCCTGCGGAGCCAGCCGGGCCCGTTCGAGGTGTCCACGTCGGTCGCGAACGAGTCGACCGCGCCCGCGGTGCGCGAGATCTTCGCCGAGATGACGAAGCTCGCCGACGAGGGACCCACGGAGGACGAGGTGAGCGCGGCGCGCGACTTCGCCGCCGGGATCTTCGGGGTGCAGCTCGAGACCTCCAACCAGATCGCGTCGCGCGTGAGCCAGCTCGTCGTCTTCGGGCTCGCCGACGACTACTTCCAGCGGTATCGGGACGACATGAGGGCCGTCACCCTCGAGGCGGCCGCCGCCGCGGCGCGCCGGCACGTGCGGCCCTCCGAGGCGCAGGTCGTCGTGGTGGGCGACGCGTCGCAGGTCGCCGGGCCGCTCGAGGCCCTCGGTCTCGGAGAGCTCGAGGTCCGGCCGGTGCAACGGGAAGGGGCCCGGCCCGCGTCGGATTAGGCAGGATCTCCCGGGATCGACTGCCAAGCTGTCCTATTCCGCCCCGCTCGTACGTCACATTGGTTGGACGGATGGCAGGACCACCCCCGAAAAAGCCCGCGATTCCTCGGGTTCCTCGCGGGTTCCCCCATGGCACGGTGCCTGCACCCCCGAGAGGTCGTAAGATCAGCCGCAGTCCAGGGTGGTCCGATCGCCCAGACAAGGGGAGGTGGGGCTATGACGAGGTCGAGTATGAAGAAAGTGAGCGAGCCGCGGTTCGGCACCGGTGACGCCCGGCAGCATCGGCTGCACTTGGGGGAGCTGACCGACGCGCAGGTGGTGCAGGCGTCCCTCGACGGAGATACGCGGGCGTTCGGCGACCTGGTGCGCCGGTACGATCAGCGTCTGCTCAACTTCGTGTATCGGACGATCGGCGACCGGGAGCGCGCCCAGGATCTCGTGCAGGAGACCTTCGTCAGGGTCTACCGCCACCTCCACCGCTTCGACCAGTCGAAGAAGTTCTCGACCTGGATCTACACGATCGCGAGTAACCTGGCGAAGAACGAGCTGCGCAACCGGTCGCGCAACCCGTTGGTCCTGTTCCAGACGCTGAAGAAGAACTGGGACGCGGACCACCGGCCGCTCGAGTGGGAGGATACGCAGTACAAGCCCGACGATCTCTTCCGGAAGCGCCACCTGCGCCGCAAGGTCGAGGAGGCGGTCGCGCAGCTTCCCGAGCACCACAGGATCGTGTTCGTGCTGCGCGAGATGGAGGGCAAGACGTACGAGGAGATCGCGGATATCACCGGGTGCAACCTCGGCACGGTGAAGAGCCGCCTGAACCGGGCGCGGAACAACTTCGCACACATCATCGCGCCGTTGATCGACTAGACGCGGATTCACCGGCCCGAGGGCCGAGCCGGCCGCGGATCCACGGATCCGAAGGTTGACGGATCAGCGAAAGGGCCGAGGCCCCGCCGGAACCCACCGGCGGGGCCTTCGTGTATCGAATCATCGCATGCACGAGCGGGAACCCCTCCCAAGAGGGGACAGTATCACACCGGCAGCGGAATTCGGCCCCTCCGCCGAAGCGAGACCAGGCCTTCAGATGCCATGGACTGTACGACCTTCGTAGCGCGTTTCACCGACTACCTCGACGGTGCCCTTTCGCAGGACGAAGGGCGCGCGATGGAGGAGCACCTCGTGAGGTGCGGGTCGTGCATGCGCTACAAGAGCGTGGTCGAGCACGGGCGCTCCGTGCTTCTTTCGCTCCCCGTTCCGGAGCTGGGTGAGGACTTCACCTCGCGGCTCGAGCACCGTCTCTTCCGGGCCTCGGAGATCGGGCCGTCCGAAGAGGTCGCCTCGCGCGCACCGGCGCTCGCGGTCCTCGGCATCGCCGTCCTCCTCACGGTCGTCGCGTGGGCGCCCTTCCTGCTCGGCGGCTCTCCGGTCGTTCGGCTGGAGCCGATCGTGGTCGATCACGCGCCGGTCGCACCGCGCCGGCTGCCCACGATGCTCGCCCGTCAGGCCGATCCCTCCGAGGGGCTCGGCGAAGCGAGCTCCCGCATCTGGGAAGACCTCCTGCTCTACGAGTACTCGCCCCTGTCCCGCCGGTACCAAGAGACCGCGCGCACGCGGCATGTGGGCTTCGAGGGCGGGCGCTAGTCACGCGAGCCCGGGCACGTCGCGCGAGGCGGTCTCGCGCGCGCCGGCGGTGAGCGGTCGGTGGATCTAGGATCGTTCCCGAAGCTGCGCGCACAGCGCGGCGGCACCTTCTACCTCCACGGAGAGGACCACTTCCGGAAGGAGGAGCTGATCCGCGCGCTCGTCGAGACGCACATCGAGCCCGCCACGCGCGACTTCAACCTCGACCAGCTCCGCGGAACGGAGGTGGACGCCCAGACGCTCGCGTCGGTCCTGGCGACGCCCCCGATGATGGCGGAGTGGCGCGTCGTCGTGCTCCGCGAGGTGGAGGGCCTGGCGAGCTCGAAGAACGCCCGCGAGGAGCTGGCCCGCGTCGCGTCCGATCCGCCGCCCGGCCTCGCGCTCGTGATGAGCTGCACCGTCCCGAAGGGATCCAAGGCGAAGTTCTACACGGATCTCGCGCGGCTCCCGCGATCGGTGGAGCTCGAGGCCATGTCCGACGCGGATCTCCCCGGCTGGATCATGGAGCGGGCGGAGCAGGCGCACGCCGTGCGCGTGGACGTGGACGCGGCCCGCGCGCTCGCCGCCGCGATCGGATCGAATCTCGGAATCTTGGCGCGCGAGCTCGAGAAGCTCTCGGCCTTCGTGGGCGAGCGCGCCAGCGTTACCATCGAGGACGTCAGGGCGGCGGGCACGGCGCTCCCGTCGCAGGACCGGTGGGCGTGGTTCGACATGGTCGGGGATCGCCGCTTCGAGGAAGCGCGCGGCGCTCTCGGCACGCTGCTCGGACAGGGGGAGACGGCCGTCGGCCTCGTCATCGGGCTCGCCACCCATCTCCTCCGGCTCGGGGTCGCCGTGGAGCAGGGTGCCAAGGGCCTGGAGGAAACGCTCCCTCCGCACCAGAGGTGGTTGGCCAAGCGCATGAAGGATCAGGCGAGGAAATGGTCCATGTCCGAGATCGATGGAGCGCTGAGCGGGCTGCTCGACGTGGACCGGCTCGTCAAAGCGAGCCCGCACACGGAGGAGCACTTCCTGGAGACCTGGCTCCTCACCCAGCGCGTGTCGGCGGAAGCGGCATGAGGATCGCCCGCGCGGTGGCCGTCCTCGCCGCGATCATCGCCTCCGCGGTCGTGCCGGTGGCGGGGCAGGGCCTCGACCGTGTCGAGGAGCTCGTGCGACTGGGCCGCACGGCGGACGCTCGTACGGTGCTCGACGAGTGGTGGAGCGGCGCACGCGCCCAAGCGCCGCAGCGCGATCTCCAACGCGGGCTCTGGCTGCGGGGACGGCTCACGCAGGATCCGAACATCGCGGAGCTCGACTTCCAGCGGCTCGTGGTGCTCTACCCGAGCAGCCCCTACGCGCCCCAGGCTCTGCTCCGGCTCGCGCAGTCCGCCCATGCGCACGGGGACGCCGCGGCCGCCGAGCGCCACGTGGCCGCGATCGTGAGGGACTACCCGGCGTCTCCGGTCCGGCAGGAGGCCGAGGCGTGGCTGCGCCAAGCTGGACCACCGCCCGCCACCACCGCCGCCAGGCCGCCCGCGTCCGCACCGACGGGCGGCGATCCCGCGACCGGGCGAGCCTCGCCTCCCGGCCCGGGCGCGACCTCCACCCAGCCGGCGACGACGCAGACGACTACGGCGCCCGCGCAGCCGCCCGCCCCGACCACGCAGCCGTCGACGCCGCCGGCGACGACCGCGCCGGGGCAGCCGCAGCCCGGCATCCGGGAGCCGACGCCCCGTCCGCCGGCTCCCGCCGACGCCGTCCTCGACTGGTCCGTCCAGTTCGGGGCGTTCACCGACGCGGACCGCGCGTTCGCGCTCCACCAACAGCTCGTGACGGCGGGTCTCGCCGCGCGGCTGGTGCGCGTCGCGGGGAGCGGCTTCCTGCACGTGCGCATCGGCCGGTTCGCGACGCGGGCGGAAGCGAGCGAGCAGCTCCAGCGCGTGACCGCCGAGGGTTACACGGCCGCGATCGTCCGGGACGACCGCGCCGAGGAGCTGGTGCGCCGCTGAGCGGAGCCGAAGCACCGACGGACACGCCGCTCATGCGGCAGTGGCGCGACGCCAAGGCTCGACATCCGGACGCGCTGCTCTTCTTCCGCGTCGGCGACTTCTACGAGCTCTTCCACGACGATGCCGAGGAGGGCGCGCGCCTCCTCGGTCTCACGCTCACGTCGCGCAACAACGGCGCGGCGTCCTCGGTGCCGCTCGCGGGCGTGCCCGCGAAGGCGCTGGAGGACTACCTCGGCAGGCTCGTGAGGCTCGGCCGGCGCGTGGCGATCTGCGATCAGGTCGAGGATCCCGCGGAAGCCAAGGGCATCGTCAAGCGCGAGGTCACCGAGACGCTCACGCCGGGGACCGTCGTGGCGGATCACCTGCTCGCCGAGCGAACGAGCACCGTGCTGGCCGCCGTCGTGCCGGACGGCCCCGTCGGCTACGGCGTCGCGACGGCCGACGTGTCCACGGGCGAGGTGACCGCGCGGTACGTGGGGGTGGCCGAGCTCGCGGCCGAGCTGGCCAGGCTGGAGCCGTCCGAGCTGCTGATATCCCGCGAAGCGGAGGACGACGCGCGCCTGGACGCCGCGGCGGGCTCGCTGCCCCGAACCGTGCGGGCCGATTGGATGTTCGAGGACGGCGCCGCGCGGGAGGCGCTCGAGCGGGCCTATCGTGTGCAGTCTCTCGACGGGCTGGGCTTCCAGGAGGACGACGGCGTTCTCCTGCGCAGCGTAGGCGCCCTGGTCACGTACCTCAAGGAGGTCCGACCGGCGGGGCTCGGCCATCTCCGCCCCGTGCGGATCGAGCGGCCGGGCCGGATCATGCCGCTCGACGAGATGACGCGGCGCAACCTCGAGCTCACCGAGCCGCTCCGGCCGCAGGAGGCGCGCGGGGACGCGCGCGTCCGGGAGCCCACGCTGCTCGCGGTGCTCGACCGCGCGGTCACGGCGATGGGCGGCAGGTTGCTGCGGCGCTGGATCCTCGAGCCGCTCGTCGACGCCCCGGAGATCTGGAGGCGGCAGGAGGCCGTGGGTGCGCTGGTCGAAGCCACCGATCTGCGGGTCCGCCTGCGCGAGACGCTGCGCGACATGGGCGATCTGGAGCGCCTCGCCGGCAAGCTCGGCACGGGTCGCGTCGCGCCGCGCGACCTGGTCGCGCTGCGCCGCTCGCTCGGCACGCTGCCGGCGTTGGGCGCGCTACCACCCGCGGACGGACCCGAGCTACTGCGGGAGCTCGCCGGAGGGCTCGACCCGATGCAGGACCTGCACGAGCTGCTCGCACGCGCGATCGCCGACGAGGCGCCCGCCACGCTGGCCGAGGGCGGGGTGATCCGCTCCGGATGGTCCGAGCCGCTCGACGAGATGCGCCGCGTGCGGGACGGCGCGCGGGACTTCATCGCCTCGCTCCAGGTGCGCGAGCGCGAGCGCACCGGCATCGGCTCGCTCAAGGTCGGCTACAACCAGGTGTTCGGGTACTACCTGGAGGTCACGCGCGCGAACGTGGACCGGGTGCCGTCGCACTACGTGCGCAAGCAGACGCTCTCGAACGGGGAGCGCTACTACACGCCCGAGCTGAAGGAGTGGGAGGAGAAGGTCGTCGCGGCCGAGGACGGGATCGGGCGGCTGGAGGCCGAGCTGTTCGCCCGGATTCGCGACCAGCTCGCCGCCGCGGTCGGGCGCATGCAGGACGCGGCGTCGCGCGTGGCGCGGCTCGACGTGTTGGGCGCGCTCGCCGAGGTCGCCGCGCGCAATGCGTACGTGCGGCCCGAAGTGCACACGGGGTTCGCGCTCGAGATCCGCGGCGGCAGGCATCCGGTCGTTGAGACCATGATGGCCCGCGCCGACTTCATCCCGAACGACCTCGTGCTCGACGACGAGCGCCGGGTGGTGATCCTCACCGGCCCCAACATGGCCGGCAAGAGCACCGTGCTGCGCCAGGTCGGGCTCATCCAGCTGCTCGCGCAGATGGGGTCGTGGGTGCCGGCCGACCGCGCCCGTCTCCCCGTGGCCGACCGCGTCTATACGCGCGTCGGCGCGTCGGACAATCTCGCGCGGGGACAGTCCACCTTCATGGTGGAGATGAGCGAGACCGCATCCATCCTGCACAGCGCGACCGAGCGCAGCCTCATCCTGCTCGACGAGATCGGTCGCGGGACGTCCACCTACGACGGCGTTTCCATCGCGTGGGCGGTGACGGAGCACATCCACGAACGCATCGGCGCCAAGACGATCTTCGCCACGCACTACCACGAGCTCACCCAGCTCGGCGATTTGCTGGCGGGCGTGAAGAACATGAACGTCTCCGTCCGCGAGGTCGGGGACGAGATCGTCTTCCTGAGGCGTCTCGCTGACGGCGGCGCGGACAGATCCTACGGGATCCACGTCGCGCGCCTCGCGGGAATGCCCACGGGCATCGTGGCGCGCGCGCGGGAACTTCTGGCGGAGCTGGAGGGAACACATAGCGGCGGCGGCGAGGGCCTGGGTCGGCACGGCCGACACCGTCCGAGCTCCGAAGCCCACCCCGATCAACTCTCCTTCTTCCATGTCGAGCATCCGCTGGTGCGACGGTTGCGCGCTCTCGATCCGGACGACCTGACCCCGAAGGAAGCCCTCCGACTCATCTACGAGCTCGGGAGCCTCTCGCGGCCGGGAGAGAGCCCGTGAAGATGGGCGCGTCGTCTCGGTTGGCCGGCGTCCTCGTGCTCGTCCTGTCGTCGGCCTGTGCGGAGGAGGGGGAGATCGAGCAGCCGACGCCGCTCTACGGCCAGGTGCCGATCGACTATCCCCTCCACATGTGGGACCAGGACAAGGAAGGGGAGACGATCCTGCGCGTACGGGTGACCGACGTGGGCGCGGTGGACAGCGTCGAGGTGCTGCGGACGTCGGGATTCGGCGCGTTCGACTCCGCGGCCGTCGTGGGGGCGCGGGCCCTCCGCTTCACGCCGGCGCGCCGGGACGGCGAGCGCATCGCGGTCTGGGCCGAGGTGCCGGTCTACTTCTCCAAGCGGCCGCGACCCGACTCGCTCCTGATCCCGACCCCCTCCGGCGGCGGCTGAGCGCTCCGCGCCACCCCTCGTGTCGGAGCGCTACCGGAAGCCCTGCACGAGCGTCCTCGACCTGATCGGCTGGACGCCGCTCGTCCGCCTGAGCTCGGTGACGGACGGCGCCCGCACCCCGGTCTGGGCGAAATGCGAGTTCGTGGGGCCGGGCGGATCGGTGAAGGACCGGATCGGCGTGGCCATGATCGAGGCGGCGGAGGCCGCGGGCACCCTGAGGCCGGGGGGCACGATCGTCGAGGCCACCAGCGGCAACACGGGCATCGCGCTCGCGATCGCGGCTACGCTGAAGGGCTACCGATGCGTCTTCACCATGCCCGACAAGATGAGCCAGGAGAAGGTGAAGCTCCTGCGCGCGTTCGGTGCGGAGGTGATCATCACGCCCACGGCCGTCCCGCCCGAGCATCCGGACCATTACTTGCAGAAAGCTCGCAGCATGGCCGCATCCATCCCCGGCGCCGTCATGGCCGATCAGTTCTACAACCCGGCCAACCCCGATGCCCACTTCCGCACCACGGGCCCGGAGATCTGGGAACAGACCGAAGGCCGCGTCACGCATTTCGTCGCGTCCGCGGGCACCGGGGGCACGATCACGGGGGTCGGGCGCTACCTCAAGCAGCGGAATCCCGAGGTGCGCGTGATCGGCGTCGACCCCGAGGGCTCGAAGATCGGGCCGTTCTACCGTACCGGCGAGCTGATCGAGGGCCACCCCTACAAGGTCGAGGGGATCGGCAACGACAAGATCCCCGGCACGCTCGACCTCGAGGTGGTGGACGAGTACCGCACCTGCTCGGACGGCGATGCGTTCCGCATGGGCCGGCGCCTCGCGCGCGAGGAGGGACTCTTCGTCGGCGGCAGCTCGGGGCTGCTCGTCCACGGGGCGGTCGCGGTCGCACGCGAGGTCGACGATCCGGACGCGCTCGTGGTGACGCTGCTTCCCGACTGGGGCGAGCACTACCTGAGCAAGATGTACGACGACGACTGGATGCGTGAGAACGGCTTCCTGGAGCGCCAGCGTCGCACGATCATGGCGGTGGAGACGGTCATGGGCGCCCCGTTCCCGGTGCTCGAAGGCCACGTCGATTCGGAGGAGATGATGCAGGTGATGAAGCGCGGCAACGCGGCGTGTCTGGTGCGAATCGACGGCGCGCTGGCCGGGATCGTCACCCGTTACGACGTCGTCCGGGTGCTCACCGCATGAGCGGGCGCTGCATGAAGATCGCCGTGCTCATGGGGGGCACGTCCGACGAGCGAGCCGTGTCGCTCGCGTCCGGAGCCCAGGTCGCGCGCGCGCTGCGCGAGTGCGGCCACGACGTCGTTGCGGTGGACACGGCGCGCGGGATCGTCGGAGCGGAAGAGGAAGCCGTCCTGCTCCAGAGCGGCGTGCGCGCGGCGCCCCCGACCGCGGAGGAGCTCGGTCGACTCGACGAAGGCGATACGGTCGCGCTCACCCGCCAGCCGGCGCTCGGCGACGTGGACGTCTTCTTCATCGCGCTGCACGGCGGCAGCGGCGAAGACGGCACGATCCAGGCGTTGCTCGACGTCGCGGGCGTCACCTACACCGGCAGCGACCGACTGGGATGCTCGCTCGCGATGGACAAGGAAGTGAGCAAGCGGCTCTTCCGCGACGCCGGGATCCCCACGCCGGCATGGGTGTCGGGCACGCCGAGCGCGGCGGACGTGGCCAAGAAGCTCGGCCTGCCGGTGGTCGTGAAGGTGGCGTCCGGAGGATCGTCGCTGCGGCTCGTGCTCGCGCATGACATGAATGAGCTCCAGGACGCGATCGCGCAGAGCCGCTCGTGGGGCGGCATGGTGCTGTTCGAGCAGTACCACCGAGGGCGCGAGCTCACCGTGGGCGTCGTCGGCGGCAGCGCGCTCCCGGTCGGCGAGATCATTCCGGCGCACGAGCTCTTCGACTACGAGTGCAAGTATCAGCCGGGGATGGCCCAGGAGATCTTTCCCGCCGACATCTCACCCGAGCTGGCCCAACGGGTGCAGCGGCTCGCCGTGCAGGTGCACAACGTCCTGCGGCTGCGTGACTACTCGAGGATCGACTTCGTCGTGGACGAAGCGGGCGTGCCCTGGTGTCTCGAAGCGAATACCGCCCCCGGGATGACCGCCAACAGCCTCCTCCCGAAGGCGGCCCGCGCGGCCGGCATCGCCTTCCCCCAGCTCTGCGACTGGATCGCGGGGCTCGCGCATACGAGAGGGTCCCCGCATTCTACCTGAGGGTCCGCGGGCGCGGTGGGAACGCGCGCGCGCGGACCGGGGTTGGAACGAAATCTCCTCCGTGGGTCTCCGAGAAGACGATCGAAACGCATGGCGTACGCATCAGGTGGATTCGGGTTGGGGTACATGCTCACCCCTTGGGTGAAGCGCCTCCTGATCGCGAACACGGTCGTCTTCTTCATCACGGCGGTCGTCGGCCGGGACCTCGTCTTCGAGTGGTTCGCGTTCCAGCCGGGCGAGGTCATCCTCCGACCGTGGGGGCCGATCACCTACATGTTCCTGCACGGAGATCTCTGGCATCTCCTGTCGAACATGCTCGTGCTGTTCTTCTTCGGGCCTCCGCTCGAGGGCCGGTGGGGTGGCCGCGAGTTCCTCCGCTTCTACTTCGTGTGCGGCATCGGCGGCGTGGCCCTGAGCTTCCTCTTCCAGCCCGAATGGGTCGTGGGCGCCTCGGCCGCGATGTTCGGACTCATGCTCGCGTTCGCGATGAACTGGCCGACGGTGCCGATCTACGTCTGGGGCATCTTCCCCGTGCAGGCGCGTTACCTCGTCGGCTTCCTGTTCGTGATCACGCTCTTGAGCGCGAGCCCGGGCGCGGGTGGCGGCAACGTGGCCCACTTCGCCCACCTGGGCGGGTTCCTCAGCGGCTTCCTCTACCTCAAGGCCGATTGGCGACCGAAGCGACGAAAAGGAAAAAGTGACGAGCTGCGCACGACGCCCCGGCGCCGTCGCCTCGCGATCGTGCCGCGGGACGAGAAGGAGCAGCCGGTCGCGCAGGGCTCGACGCGGCGGCCCCGCGAGGACGCGGCCCTCTACGACCGCGTGGACGCCGTCCTCGACAAGATCTCCGCGCAGGGGATGTCGTCCCTGACGCCGGACGAGCTCCGCCTCCTCGACGAGGTTTCCAAGCGGCACCGGAGCAACTAGCTCCGCCCGTGGGCGCCTTGTGAGGCCCCTTCCGGCCCCTCAGGTTCAAGCCTGATTCGTCCGCCGACACGAGAGGTCATCATGAAGTCGCTCGTCCAGCTCGCCGCTCTCTGCGGCGCTCCCCTCCTCGTCTCGTGCGGCGGTGCCGCACCCGCTCCGGCGCCCGCCCCGGCGCCCGTGCCCGCGGCTCCGGTCCCCGCGCCCGCCCCGGCGCCCGTGCCGTTCGTCTACGGCGTCGATCTCGACACCGTGCAGGCCGGTCCCTTCGACCAGGGCAAGATGTGGACGTTCGACGCGCCCCCGGTGGAGTACTTCGCCGAGGAGTACGGGTTGCGCCTCGACGAGGCATGGTTCGAGCGGGCGCGCCTGGGCGCGCTCCGCATTCCGAGCTGCTCGGCATCCCTGGTTTCGCCGAACGGGCTCGTGCTGACGAACCATCACTGCGCCAGGGAGTTCCTCTCGCAGGTCGCGCGCCCGGGCGAGACGCTCCTCGACGACGGCTTCATCGCGACCGACCTCGCGGACGAGCGCGCCGTCGAGGATTTCCAGGCTGATCAGCTCGTGGACATCGTGGACGTGACCGAGGAGGTCAACTCCGCGCTCGACGCCCTTCCCGAGTCGGCGCGGGCCGAGCGCCGGGAGAGCCTCCAGGACGAGATCCGCGAGCGGATCCTCGCCGAGCACGGCGGTGAGGGGTCGGGCTACGAGGTCGAGATGATCTCGCTGTACAACGGCGGCCGCACGTCGGCGTACGTCTTCCGTCGCTACACGAACGCCAAGATCGTCGCGGCGCCCGAGCTCCAGATCGGCTTCTTCGGCGGCGATCCGGACAACTTCACCTATCCGCGCTACAACCTCGACTTCTCGCTCTTCCGGCTCTACGGCGAGGACGACCGTCCGCTCTCGACGGACGACGTGTACTTCCCGTTCGACGACGACGGGCTCGAGGAAGGCGATCCGATCTTCATCGTCGGCAATCCCGGCTCGACCAGCCGCCTGCAGACGGTGGCCGAGCTCGAGTTCCGGCGCGACATCAGCGACCGCTACGTGCTCGACCTCCTGCGCACCCGCATGGAGGCCATCGACGAGTACATCCAGGCGCATCCCGCCGAGGCGGAGGAGCTGGACCTGCGCAACACGTACTTCAGCCTCTCGAACTCGCTCAAGGCGTACACCGGTCAGGTCGAGGGCCTGGAGGATCCGATCATCATCGCGCGCCGCCGCGACAGCGACCGGCGATTCCAGGAAGCGATCGAGGCGGATCCGCAGCTGGCCGCGCGTTACGGAGACCTCATCGAGCGCATGGCGGAACTGCAGGAGCAGAAGCGCGAGGTGGAGCCCGGCTTCGGGGCGTTCCTCGCCATGACGAGCAGCGACCTCGAGTCGGCCACGCTGCACCGCGCGCTCATCGCGTATCAGGTGCTCTCGGCGCGGCAGGGCGGCGCGCCTCCGCAGGCGGTCCAGGAGCTGCTCGACGAGCTCCGCGCCGTGCCGCAGCAGCCCCGCGAGCTCGACCAGGCGCTCATGGAGGCGCGCTTCGAGGATTTCGTGCGCTTCTACGGCGAGGACTCCCAGCTCGTGAACGCCGTGCTCGGGGGCATGAGCGTCGAGCAGCGCGCCCAGGCCGTCGTGAGCCAGTCGGCGCTGTCCGACTCGGCGCGCGCGGCGCAGGCGATCCAAGGACCCGGCCTCACGATGCAGGACCCGGCGCTCGGCATCGTACGCGCGTATTTGCCCGCGTTCATCGAGTTCCAGCAGACGGCCGGCGAGGTCTTCCCGCAGGAGGCCGAGATCGCGGCCGACCTGGGCCGCGCGCGCTACGAGATCTACGGCACCGACGTGCCACCCGACGCGACGTTCTCGCTCCGCATCGCGGACGGTGTGGTGACGGGCTACGAGTACAACGGCACCATCGCCCCGCCGTTCACGACGTTCTACGGCATCTACGACCGTCACTTCTCCTTCGAGGGCGAGCCGGACTGGGCGCTCCCCGAGAAGTGGATGGGTCCGCCCGAGGGGCTCGATCTCTCGACGCCGATGAACTTCGTGTCGACCGCCGACATCATCGGCGGCAACTCGGGCTCGCCCGTGCTCGACCAGGAGCTGGAGGTGGTGGGCGTGGTGTTCGACGGCAACATCGAAAGCCTGCCCGGCGACTACATCTACCTCCCGGAGAAGAACCGGTCGGTCACCGTGGACGTGCGGGCGATCCTCGAGTCGCTGGACGTGATCTACGATGCGGACCGCTTGGCGCTCGAGCTGCGCACCGGGCGACTGGTGGAGACCGAGCGGGAGGCGGATCGCACGAGCCCCTGACCGGGACGGGGCTGGGAGCGCCGGCCCGGCAGGCTGCCCGCGCACATGAATCTTTCGGGCGGGCGAAGGAAAGCCCAGCTTCGAACGTAGGGGTGGAGTTGCGCGTATCGACCCGAACGGTGGAGGTGCCGAATGGCGGGTAGATTCTCGAACAGCTTCGCGCTGGTGAAAGCCAGCGCCAACGTGCTCAGGCTCGACAAGGAGCTGATGGTCTTCCCGCTCATGTCGGGCATCGCGACGGTGCTCGTCGCGGCGAGCTTCATCGCGCCGATCTTCATGATCGGTCCGTCGATCTTCGTCGAGGGAGAGAACCCGAGCTACGCGGCGTACGCGTTCGGCTTCGCGTTCTACCTCGTGCAGTACTTCGTGATCTTCTTCTTCAACGCGGCGCTCGTGGGCGCCGCGCTCATCCGGCTCGACGGTGGCGATCCGACGGTCAGCGACGGGCTCGCCATCGCGTCCAAGCGCGTGGGCTCGATCCTCGGCTATGCCGCGATCGCCGCGACGGTCGGCATGGTGCTCCGCTTCATCGCGGAGCGCGCGGGCTTCCTCGGCAAGATCATCACGGGCTTCATCGGACTCGCGTGGACGCTCACCACGTACCTCACGGTCCCGATCCTCGTGACCAAGGACATCGGGCCGATCGACGCCGTGAAAGAGAGCGTCGCGGTCTTCAAGCGCACGTGGGGCGAGCAGGTCGTCGGCAACTTCGGCATGAGCCTGGCCGTGACGCTGATGGGCATCTCTTGGACGTGCTTCGGCTTCCTGCTGATCTTCCTCACGTCCTCGATGGGCCCCTACGCGGTCGTGCCGGTGATCGCGCTCATGGTGCTCGGCTGGGTGTTCCTCGCGCTGTTCGCGTCGGCGCTCCAGGGGATCTACACCGCCGCGCTCTACCGCTACGCGATCACGGGCGACGCGGGCTACTTCGACGCGAACATCTTGGGTAAGGCGTTCCGTCCCAAGAAGTAACGCATCGCGCGGCTACGCGCCTTGCCGCCGCTCGGCGGCATCTCTACAATCCGGGTCCCTCACCCCCGGGGTCGCTTCCGGCGGCCCCGACAATGACAGCGGGCCCGCCGCTCCTCGGTTCAGCGGCGGGCCCTGTCCATCGGCGCACTCGGAGGATCTCGCATGGCATCTGCCAAAGAGTATCCCACGGACCGGATCAGGAATGTCGTGGTCGTGGGACATGGCGGATCGGGCAAGACGAGCCTGATCGACTCTCTCTGCTTCGTTTCGGGAAGCTCGAAGCGTCATGGCAACGTGGCCGACGGGACGGCGCTCACGATGCACACGCCGGAGGAGATCGCGCACGGGATCTCCATTCAGCTCACGCCGGCGTTCGCGGAGCACGAGGACGTGAAGATCAATCTCCTCGACACCCCGGGCTATCTCGACTTCGCCGGTGAGACGATCTCGGCCGTGCGCGTCGCCGACGCGGCGATCATCGTCGTCAGCGCGACGGCGGGCGTGGAGGTCGGAACCGAGCGCGTGTGGGAGTACTGCGAGGCGCGCGGGATCCCCCGGATCTTCTTCATCTCGATGATGGACAAGGAGCACGCCGACTTCGAGCGCGTCTTCACGCAGATCAAGGAGCGGCTGACATCCAAGGCGCTCCCGGTCGAGATCCCGGTCGGCGAAGGCGCCGACTTCCACGGCATCGTCAACCTCTTCACCGAGCGGGCGATCGTCTACAAGAAGGGCACGACCAAAGGCGAGTACGACGAGACCGACATCCCGCCCGAGCTGAAGGACGTGGAGGCGCGCTGGGAGACGGAGTTCCAGGAGACGCTCGCCACCACGGACGAGGCTCTGCTCGAGCAGTACCTGGAGAGCGGTCACATCTCGCGCGAGCAGGAGGTGGAGGCGCTCGCTCGCGGGATGCGCAACGCGGACATCTACCCCGTGTTCTGCGGCGCCGCGCCGCTCACCTACGGTACCACGCTGCTGCTGGACGAGATCGTGGAGCTCCTTCCGAGTCCCGAGGCCGCCCGACCGGAGCGGGTCGGCGATCAGGACCTGAAGGCGGACGACGACGGCCCCCTCGCGGCCCTCGTCTTCAAGACCGCGGCCGAGCCGCACGTCGGCGAGCTGTCCTACTTCCGCATCTACTCGGGGCAGGTCGCGAACGGAGCCGAGGTGGTGAACGCGTCGGACGCCCAATCGGAGAAGCTCAACCACCTGAGCGTGCCCATGGGCAAGGAGCGCCTCGAGGTCGCCCAGCTGCACGCGGGTGACATCGGGGTCGTGGCGAAGCTCAAGCACACGCACACCAACGACACGCTGTGCACGAAGGGCAACCCGATCGAGCTCGAGCGCATCCAGTTTCCGGCCGCCGACATCGCGATCGCCATCCGAGGCGTCCAGCGCGCGGACGACGACAAGCTCGGCGAGGTGCTGCCGCGCTTGCGCGAGGAGGATCCCACGTTCTCCGCGTCGTTCAACGCCGAGCTGCAGCAGACGATCGCGCGCGGGGTGGGCGAGCTCCACCTCGACATCCAGTTCGAGCGCATGCAGCGCAAGTTCGGCGTGAAGGTTCTCACGGAGCAGCCGAAGATCGCCTATCGCGAGACGCTCACGCGCACCGCCGAGGGGCAGGGCAGGCACAAGAAGCAGTCGGGCGGGCGCGGGCAGTTCGGCGACTGCTGGGTCCGCCTCAAGCCCGCGAAGTCGGGTGCCGGCTACACGTTCGTGGACGCGATCAAGGGCGGCGTCATACCGGGCAAGTACGTGCCGTCCGTCGATCGCGGCGTGCAGGAGGCCGCCGACCGCGGCGTGGTCGCCGGCTATCCGATGGTCGACTTCACGGCGGAGGTGTTCGATGGCTCGTACCACGCCGTGGACTCCTCCGACATCGCGTTCAAGCTGGCGGGCATCCAGGCGTTCAAGTCCGTGGCGCCGAAGTGCGGCCCGATCCTGCTCGAGCCCATCGTGGAGGTCGCGGTAACGACGCCGGACGAATACGTGGGCGACATCATGGGTGACCTGACGTCGCGGAGAGGGAAGGTCCAGGGAATGGATCCGGGGAACGGGCGGACGACGATCCGCGCCGTCGTGCCGGAGGCCGAGCTCTACAAGTACGCGGCCGCGCTCCGATCGATGACCCAGGGACGGGCGCACCATACCCGGAAACCCGCGGGGTACGAGGCGGCGCCGGAGCACGTCACACAGAAGGTCAAACAGGAGCGTGAGGCCGCGGAGGCCTCCAAGTCCGCATGACGAAAATCGCCGTTCTGGGCGGGGGCAATCTCGGCCGCGCGCTGGCCTGTGGGTGGGTCGGCGCCGGCCGCTTCGAAGCCGGAGACATCCGGGTCACTCGCCGGCAGGCCGACAAGCTCGACGACCTGCACGAGCGAGGGTTCCATACCGGCAGCGACAATCTCGCGGCCATCCGCGACGCGGAGCTCGTGGTGATCTCCGTGCAGCCGCAGCAGCTCGACGAGCTGCTCTCGGAGATCGCGAGCGGGCTCGACGAGCGACGCCACCGGGTCATCTCGGTCGTGACCGGCGTCTCGATCGCGCAGATCCGGAGCCGGATCGGCGCGCGCGTGCCGCTCGTGCTCGCCATGCCGAACACCGCGGTCGCGATCTGCGAGTCGATGACGTGCCTGGCCGCGGACGACGAGTCCGCCGACGCGCTGCAGGAGGCGACCGAGCTGTTCGACCTGGTCGGCCGCACGCTCGTGATCCAGGAGGAGATGATGGCGCCCGCCACGGCGCTCTGCGCCTGCGGGGTCGCGTTCTTCCTCCGCTGCATACGCGCGGCCTCCCAGGGAGGCATCGAGATCGGTTTCCATCCGGAGGACGCGCTCCTGCTGGCCAGCCAGACGGCCCGCGGCGCCGCTTCGTTGAGCCTCAGGCAAGGCTCTCATCCCGAGGGTGAGATCGACCGGGTGACCACCCCACGCGGCTGCACCATCGTGGGGCTCAACGAGATGGAGCATCGCGGCCTCAGCTCGGCGCTCATCAAGGGGCTGATCGTGTCCGCGCGCGCCGCCGAGGGTCTCTACTCGCAGTAGGCGGCGGCCGACCCGCCGCCTCTCCCGGCTCCCCGCGCCGTTGCCGTCCGGTGCTCGCACGGCATATTTCGGCGGCCTCGTCCCCGGGGGCGGTGGATTCTTCAAGCTTCGGGGGCCAGCCACCCGCTCGCGATCTCACCGAAAGGGGATTCGATGCCGTCGTCGCTGTCGTCCAAAGTCACGGCTCTTCCGGTGAAGCGGGGCTTCGGCGAGACCATGCGGAAGGACGCATGGTGGGTGCAGCCCCTCGTCGTCGGCCTCGGCTTCCTGGCCTTCATCGTCTATTCGACCTGGGCGGCCTTCCAGGCGGAGTTCTACCACTTCGGCAACCTGCTGTCGCCGTTCTACTCGCCCGAGCTGTGGTACCCGGCCGGCGCGCCCTCCGAGCACGCGCTCTTCGGTGCCCAGCCGGGATGGTGGCCGGCGATCCTGCCGTTCTCGCCCGCGTTCCTGATCCTCTGGGCACCGGTGAGCTTCCGGCTCACCTGCTACTACTACCGGGGCGCGTACTACAAGTCGTACTGGCCAGGCCCGCCGTCGTGCGCCGTGGGCACGCCCGGCAAGGGCTACATCGGTGAGCGCAAGTTCCCGCTGATCCTGCAGAACATCCATCGCTACACGCTGCCGTTCGCGTTCCTGCTCCTGGTCTTCCTCACGAGCGACGTGTGGAAGGCGCTCTGGTTCGCCACGCCGGGCGGCGGCGAGACCTTCGGTCTGAGCGTGGGGACGCTCGTCCTCGCCATGAACGTCTATCTCTTGGGCTCCTACACGTTCGGCTGCCACTCGCTCAGGCATCTCGTCGGCGGCGGCATCGACCGGCTCGCGAGGCGGCCCGTACGGCGGACGGCCTACGAGTGCGTGAGCTGGTGCAACAAGCGCCATATGCGCTTCGCCTGGTTCAGCCTGGTGTGGGTCGGGTTCTCCGACGTGTACGTGCGACTCTGCGCGATGGGCATCTGGTCCGACCTGAGGATCTTCTGATGGCCGAATACCAGACGTTCGAGCACGACGTGATCGTGATCGGCGCCGGTGGCGCGGGTCTGCGCGCGGCCATCGAGGCCGCGGCCAAGGGCGCCACGGTCGGGCTGGTCTGCAAGTCGCTGCTCGGCAAGGCGCACACGGTGATGGCCGAAGGCGGAGTCGCCGCGGCGCTCGCCAACGCCGACGAGCGCGACAACTGGAAGGTCCACTTCGCGGATACGATGCGTGGAGGTCAGTACCTCAACTCCTGGCGCATGGCCGAGCTGCATGCCAAGGAGGCGCCGGACCGCGTTCGTGAGCTGGAGGCGTGGGGCGCTCTGCTCGACCGCACGGCCGACGGGCGCATGAATCAGCGCAACTTCGGCGGCCACAAGTACCCGCGGCTGGCACACGTCGGCGACCGGACCGGACTGGAGATGATCCGCACGCTCCAGGACCACGGCATCCATCAGGGCATCGACGTCCACATGGAGGTCACGGTCACCAAGCTCCTGATGGACGGCGACCGTTGCGTGGGCGCGTTCGCCTACGACCGCGAGCGGGGCCGGTTCCGCGTGTTCAAGGCCAAGGCGGTCGTGCTGGCCACGGGCGGGATCGGCCGCGCCTATCTCGTGACGAGCAACAGCTGGGAGTACTCGGGCGACGGGCATGCCCTCGCGTACCACGCCGGCGCCGAGCTCGTGGACATGGAGTTCGTGCAGTTCCACCCGACCGGCATGGTGTGGCCGCCGAGCGTGCGCGGGATCCTGGTGACCGAGGGGGTGCGCGGCGAGGGAGGCGTGCTGAAGAACAAGGAGGGTCGTCGCTTCATGTTCGACGACATCCCGCCGCTCTATCAGGGACAGACCGCCGAGACGCCCGAAGAAGGATGGCGCTACGTGATCGGCGACAAGAACGCGCGTCGTCCTCCCGAGCTCCTCACGCGCGACCACGTCGCCCGCAAGATCGTGAGGGAGGTCAAGGAAGGCCGCGGCAGCCCGCACGGCGGGGTCTTCCTCGACATCGCCTGGATCAAGCAGAACATCAAGGACTCCGAGGCGCACATCCGGAAGAAGCTCCCGAGCATGTATCATCAGTTCAAGGAGCTCGCGGGGATCGACATCACGAAGGAGCCGATGGAGGTCGGCCCCACCACGCACTATCACATGGGTGGAATCCGCGTGGAGGCTGACTCCCAGATGTCCACCACCGTGCGCGGCCTGTTCGCCGCCGGGGAGTGCGCGGCAGGGCTGCACGGGGCGAACCGACTCGGCGGCAACTCGCTTTCGGACCTGCTCGTGTTCGGTAGACGTGCCGGCGAATATGCAGCGAAGTTCGCTGCGGAGAGCGGGCCCGTGAACGTCGGCGACGACCAGATCGATCTCGCCGCGAAAGAGGCGCTCGCGCCGCTCGAGCGTGACGCGGGGGCCGACGGGGGACCGTTCCGTCTCCAGTACGAGCTCCAGTCGCTCATGCAGGACAAGGCGGGCATCTCGCGCGAGGAGAAGGAGCTCGCCGAGGCGGTCGACGGCATCCAGAAGCTGAAGGCACGCGCGCAGGCCGTCGGCGCGGGCGGCAGCCGCGAGTACAACCCCGGTTGGCACACGGCGCTCGATCTGCACAACCTCCTCACCGTGGCGGAGGCGGTCGCGCTCGCGGCGCGCGAGAGGAAGGAGAGCCGCGGGGCGCACGCGCGCGCCGACCACCAGGGGAAGGACGAGACCTGGGGCACGTTCAACCTCGTGATCCGGAAGGCGAAGGACGGCAGCATGGAGCTCCGCAAGGAGCCGATCCCGCCGATTCGTCAGGATCTGCAGGACATCATCAAGGAGCAGGGCTGATGGCGGAGACAGGCAGTGAACGACAGTTCCAGGTCTGGCGTGGCGACGCTTCGGGGGGCGAGCTGAAGAGCTATCAGGTCGACGTCGGGCCGGGCTACGTCGTGCTCGACGCCATCCATCAGATCCAGGCCGAGCAGGCCAACGACCTCGCCGTGCGGTGGAACTGCAAGGCCGGCAAGTGCGGATCCTGCTCCGCGGAGATCAACGGCTCGCCACGACTCATGTGCATGACGCGCGTCGATCAGCTGCCCACGGATCAGCCGATCACGGTCGAGCCGATGCGGACGTTCCCGGCCGTGAAGGACCTCGTGACGGACGTGTCGTGGAACTACGAGGTGAAGAAGTCGATCCAGCCGTTCCGGCCGACCAGGCCCGACGCGGCGGACGGCACGTGGCGCATGGACCAGTACGACGTGGACCGCCCGCAGGAGTTCCGGAAGTGCATCGAGTGCTTCCTCTGTCAGGACGTCTGCCACGTGCTGCGCGACCATCACATGCACGCCGAATTCGGTGGCCCGCGCCACTACATCTTCGTGGCGCAGCTCGAGATGAACCCGATCGACACAGGCGACCGTGTCGCGCACCTCAGGGACGAGCTGGGCATCGGCTACTGCAACATCACCAAATGCTGCACGAAGGTCTGTCCCGAGCACATCACGATCACCGACAACGCGATCATCCCGCTCAAGGAGCGCGTGGTCGACCGCTCGTACGATCCGATCGCGAAGCTGCTCGGCGTGGGGAAGGGCGACGCGAAGGACTGAGGACGGCGCTCGTCACTTCCGCTTGCCGCTGCGTTGGCTTCGCCGCCGTGGATCCGGCGCGGCGTGAATGAGGCCCTTGGCCAGAAGGGCGCTGCCCAGCGCGCAGAAGTACAGGTAGCCGCGGTACTCGCCGAACCGCCGAATCACGCGATCGAGCGACGGCCCGGGCGCCGCGCCCGTCAGCGCGCCGAGGCCCCGGGCCGCGCCGACGTCTCCGGCGGGAAACACGTCGAGCCTACCGAGGCCCCGCAGCAGGATCAGGCCGGCGCTCCACGGGCCGATGCCCGGCAGGTCGTCCAGGAACCCGATCGCCGCGTCGCTGCTCATGCGCGTGAGCTGCGCTTCGGTCAGGTCGCCCGCTGCGATCACGCGGGCGACATGCCGCAGCGTCTCGGCTTTCGCGAGGCTGAGCCCGCACGCTCGGACGGCCTCGAGCGGCGCCTCGGCGACGACGTCCGAGCGGGGGAACGCGTAGCGGCGTCGCCCCTCATGCTCGAGCGACTCACCGAAGCGCTCGACCAGTCGGCGGACAGCGGCCACACCCGCGTCCAGGCTCAGCTGCTGGAAGGGCACCACGTTCGCGAACGTCTCGAACAGGCCGGCGAATCGCGGCGGCCGCATGCCACGAAGGCCCGAAACCTTCGGGCCGACGCGGGGCTCCGCGTCGACCCGCCGCTGCAGAGGATCGGGATCCACGTCCAGGCCGAGCACGCGTCGGAGGATCGACCCGACCGCGGCACGCGTTCCGTCCGTCACGGCGCCGTGCAGCAGGTCGAAGCGAACGTCCGGAGCGTCGATGGTGCCGTGGTCGACCACGCCGACGAGCACGAGGCCGTCACTCGTCGGCAGGACCCGCAGGTAGCGTCCGTCTTCCCAGACATCGACCGGGTTCGCGGCGCGGCGTTGCAGCACGCGCACCGTGGCCTCGAGATGGAACGGAGCGCGCGTGGGGAGCTGCGTGCCCGTTTCCGTCTCCGTCTCGTCCCGACCGGGGTAGGTGACCCGGTCGCCGTCGACACGCGCGAACTTGGTCATCTGGTGCGGGGTCGCCTGTCTGGCGCTCATGATGTGCGCCACCTCGACGCCGCGCGCCGTCAGCGCATCGGCGACCAGCGAACGATGACAACGCCAAGGCACGGCTTCGGCGCACATCATGGCGACCGTCCCCTCGGTGGTCAGCGCGCGAAGCGCGGCGATCCCGGCCTCGAAGCCCTCGGTCAGCATGTAGTCGGCGTAACCGCGAAAGCTCGCGTTGCGCCAGGCGGTGTTGGGGGCGTCCTTGCGCGCCCTACGAAGACCGCCGAGCTCCGGGATGTGCACGTACCGGATGCCGCGCGCGGGAAGCGCCGCACCCAGCGCGTCGCCCTCGAACTGGGGGTTGTGGCGGGAGCGGGGAATCGTCCGGATGTCGGCCAACACGGACACGTCGAACGCGCGAAGCATGGCCGCCAGCTCGTCGACCGTGCGGGTCGAATGACCGATGGTGAAGATGGGGCTGCTGCGTGATCGAGCACGTGCCTTCATCTTCCGCGCTCCTCCCTTCGCGCGCTCGGGTCCCGTCGGCAGTGAGATCCCTCGAACGAGCAGGGGTTGTGCCCGCGATCGTGGCGACGCGAGCAGGCGCAGCGGAGGGCCGACCGTATCCCCCGGGGGGTCATCCGGTAATTCACGAGGGGTTCTCGGCCCACCCTGGCATAGCGACCCGTTCCTTTCCTTTCGAAGGAGAATGTCCCTTGGAGGCACAGTTCCTACACCGCCACGGCCGCCGCGCATGGTTCAGGCTCGGATCCACGCTGGCCCTGACGCTCCTGGTCGCCCTCCCGATACGAGCTCAAGTCGTAGACGACGGCGATCGCGAGGCTGCTTCCGCCGAGGGCACGTTCCCGGTCGTCCCCACGGACGTTCCTCGCCCTTCCATGCGTGCGGTGCGCGCCGCGGGCCCGATCACCCTCGACGGGCGCATCGACGAGCCCTCTTGGGAAGCGGCGGAGCGGATGACGCGCTTCATCCAGAGCGAGCCCAACATCGGCTACCCGTCGACCGAGCGGACCGACGTGCGCATCCTCTACGACGACAACGCGCTGTATCTCGCCTGCCTGTGCTACGACAGCCAACCCGACAATCTCACGCTGAGCAGTCTGCAGCGGGATTTCAGCTTCAGCGACAACGACGTCGTGTCGTTCGTGATCAGCCCGAATCCCGAGCAGCGGAACGGTTTCCTCTTCTCGATCAACGTCGGGGGCGCGGTCTGGGACGCGCAGGCGTTCGACGATCTCACGAGCTCGAACGCCTCCTGGGACAGCGAGATCGACGTCCGCACGCGGCGGACGGAGTTCGGATGGACGTTCGAGGCCGCGATCCCCTGGACGACGCTGCGCTTCACGCCGACGGACGGGCCGCAGGACTGGGGCCTCAATCTCCTCCGCCGCGTGCGGCGGATCAACGAGACGGCGTACTGGGCCCCGTTGGAGCGACGGGAGCCGCTCGGCAGGGTGTCGCGCGCGGGCACCCTGACGGGTCTGACCGGGCTTCGCCAGGGCCGTAACCTGCGTCTCAAGCCGTACGTGGTGGGGTCGGTCGCTTCCGGCGGGGGCGGTGTGACGCAGGACGACGACTTCGATGCGGGCGCGGATCTCAAGTACGGCATCACGCCGAGGCTCACCGCCGACCTGACCTTCCGGACCGACTTCTCCCAGGTCGAGGCCGACGCGGTCCAGATCAACCTGACGCGGTTCCCGCTGTTCTTTCCGGAGCGGAGGGAGTTCTTCATCGAGAACTCGGGAACGTTCGACTTCGGGGACGGGATGCGCCGCGACGTGCGGATGAGCGTCTCCAACCGCGATTTCATGCTCTTCCATTCGCGCCGCATCGGCCTCACGGGCTCCGGCCAGCCCGTGCCGATCCTCGGTGGGGCGCTGT
The DNA here is from genome assembly GCA_050181335.1 of Gemmatimonadales bacterium. GTDB lineage: Bacteria > Gemmatimonadota > Gemmatimonadetes > Longimicrobiales > Gaopeijiaceae > UBA2982. Next base: position 62,242 of record JBFXDG010000003.1, read on the forward strand.
TGTCGGGCGGCATGGGCGACTTCGAGGTGGGCGTCCTCAGCATGCGGACGCGGGAGTCCTCCACGATGTCGGCCGAGACGGCGAGCGTGGGGCGGCTGCGGTGGCGTCCTTCGTCCGGCTCCACGCTCGGCTTCCTCGTCGCGAACAGGGACGTCGGCGACGCATTCGGGAGCCCCAGCGACAACACCGCGTTCGGCATGGATGCCACCGCGGCGCTCGTCTCCAACCGACTCTTCCTCACGTCGTACGCCGCGGGGGTGGACGGGACGGGGCTGTCGGGTGGCTTGGGCGCACGATCGGCGCTGCGCGCCTCGGTCGGATGGCGGGATACGTTCTGGGATGTGGCGATCCTCGCTCGTCGCTTCGGCGACGACTTCCAGCCCGACCTGGGCTTCGTACGGCGACGCGGTATCTGGCACCAGTACGTGACCCTCGGCGTGCACCCGACCGTCCGCTCGTTCGGGCTCCAGGAGATCAACCCGTACGTCGAGGCCGACCGGTACACGACGCTGACGGGGACCCTGGAGACCCGCCGTGTCGCAGGAGGAATCGGCTTCGACGGCGCGGACGGATATCGAGCCTCCGTCTCGTTCGAGAACGTGTACGAGCGACTCCTCGATCCGTTCACGGTCGGCGGCGCCACGATCGCCGCCGGCGAGTACAAGTCGAACGAGGCCGCGGTGTCGTATTCCACCAGCTCGGCCAGAAAGATCTCGTTCGATCTAGGGCTGACGTACGGCGGCTACTTCGGCGGCACGCGGACGTCGTACAGCGGTGGGGTCGTGTGGAGACCGAACCAATATGCTTCGCTCGACCTCGCGCTCGAGCGGAACGACATCGCCCTATCCGCTACGGACGTCGTCACCAACCTGGCCAGGCTGCGGATCAGCGCGAGTCCCTCGACGCGGCTGTCCGCGAGCGCATTCGTCCAGTACAACGACCTCGCCGACGAGATCATCACCAGCATCAGGGGGCGATTCATTCACGCGCCGCTCAGCGACCTCTACCTGGTCGTCGAGGAGCGGAGAAGCACTCGCGACGCCTTCGAGCCCGTGCAGAGCTTGGCCGTCAAAGTGACGCGGCAGCTCGCGTTCTGAGCGCACGGTGACCGAAGCCGAGTTTCAGGACGCATTCGAGGAGCACAAGGACGCCGTCTATCGCCTCGCGTGGCGTCTGTGCGAGTCCCCGGCGGCGGCAGAGGACGTCGCGCAGGACGTATTCATGGCCCTGCTGCGGGACTCCGGACGCTTCGATCCCGCACGGGGGCGACTGCGGACGTTCCTTCTCGGAATCACGCGCAACCTCGCGCTGAAGCACCTGCGTCGGGAGCACCGCTTCGAGCAGTTCGACGCCGACGACGTGCCCGTCGAGCCCGTCGATCTGGAGCGCGGCGAGGTCGGCGAGATCGTCGGCCGCGCGGTGCGCGCGCTCCCGCCCCTGCAGCGCGAGGTCGTCGTCCTCGCCGAATACGAAGACCTGACGCTCGCCGAGATCGCGCAGGTGGTCGACGCGGACATCGGCACCGTCAAGTCGCGGCTGCATCGCGCACGGGACAACCTGCGGCGCCTGCTCGCGCCGCTGCGGAACGGCTACACGACCAGCACGTGAGGACGTATGAACGACAGCGAACTGAATCACCTGCTCCGTGAATGGAAGGCGCCGGACGCGCCGTCCCATCTGCGTCCCCGCGGTACGCGCCGGCCGAGACTGCGGAGGCTCGTCGCGGGCACGATTCGCGTGCCCGTGCTCGCCCCGGTCGCCGCGCTGGCCCTCGTGGTCGTCTGGCTGGCGTCTTCGCGAACGGATCCGACGTCGGCGGTGCCGGCAGCCGGCACGGCCGGGCAGGGCGACCCTGCCGTGTGGGCTCTGTCGGCGCCCGACGACTACCGCGTCATTGCCGACGTCCCCTACCTGACGACGGAGAACGGGGAGAGCAGGCTCGACCTATACGTTCCGCGCGGGGGCGGGCCGCGACCCACGGTCCTCTATTTCCATGGTGGGTTCTGGGTGCGGGGCAGCAAGGAGGCCAACGTCCTGCAGCTGCTTCCGTACCTGGAGATGGGCTGGGCTGTCGTGAACGTGGGCTACCGTCTCGGTCGCGTGGCACCGGCTCCCGCCGCCGTGGAGGACGCACGCTGCGCGCTTCATTGGGTGGCTCGGAACGCGACGCAATATGGATTCGACGCGTCGCGGATCGTCGTGACCGGCCACTCGGCCGGCGGTCATCTCTCCCTGACGACGGGGATGTTGTCGCGCGAGGCCGGCCTCGACGAGCTCTGTCCGGGAACCGACGGGGCGCAGGTGGCAGCGGTGGTCGACTGGTACGGACCGACCGACGTCGGAGCCCTGCTGTCGGGGGCGAACGGGGATCTGGTGGCGGAGTGGCTCGGGAACATGCCCGACCGGCTGGACGTGGCCGCCAGGGTGAGTCCCATCAATTTGGTGCGCGCCGGCCTGCCGCCCATTCTCACCGTTCACGGCGAGGATGACATGGTGGTGCCTTACGAGAACTCGGTCGAGCTGCACGACGCGCTCGAGCGAGCCGGGGTCCGTCACGAGCTCGTCAACGTCCCTGGCGGTGGGCACGGCGATTTCACGCGCGCCCAGACGGCGGAGATCTTCGAGCGCATCCGGGAGTTTCTGGCCGACCAGGGACTGACGGCTCAGCCGTGAGCGGCGGACCACGATCGTGCCGTCGAGGGCCGGCCAAGCGACCGACTGGAGACCGGTGACGAGTCGTGCCCGCCGCGTCTTTGCAGGAGAAATCGCGGCGATGTATGATGGCTCCCCACGATGAACGAAGCCGACCTGCTTCAGATCTTCCTCGACGTCAACCAAGACATCGACACGCAGTTCCAGTTCTGGATCTCGATCACGTTCGCGGTGCTCGTCGCATCGTTCGTCGCGGATGAGCGATTGAGCAGAGCGGAGCGCGTGGTCGTCACGAGCCTCTACCTGTGCGCGGCGATGATCCTGCTGCAGCGCTACGTGAGCGCCCTATCGCATCTCGACGACACCCTCAGGCTGTTCGACGAAAGCAGGCTCGAGCGGCCCGCCGTGCCGAGGCTGGCCGGGCTGCTGCGCTTCGTGCTGTTCACGCTCGGCTCGCTCGTCGCGGCCGTGAGCGTGCTCTTTCCGAGATTCGCGGCGCGCGGACGCGGATCGATTCCCGTGCGCGTAGACTAGCGCCGCAGTCTAGCCGCGGAGCAGAGCCGACGTCGCGTTAGAGGCCCGAGAGCCCTTTGGGCGTGCACACGTCGGGATCGCTCTCCGCGTTCCCGAGGCCGACCCAGAGGTAGAGCGTCGTGTCGCGCGGCTCGCTCCAGATGAACTCGACCTCGAGCTGCGTGCGCAGGCCGAAGTCGTGCGAGAACGGCACGTCCTCACCCGGCAGCGAGCTCGATTCGATGACCGCGTCGGTCACGACGTCGTGCGCGCGGATCCGCCACCGGCCCGTATTGCCCTCCCACACCTGCATGCACCCGGAGAGCTTCATGCCCATGGCCGGCATGGGCAGCGTCTTGGCCGCGCCGCGACCGTCCTGGATGTCGATGGACACCCAACCGCCGCCGTTGCGGATCGCCGCCATCACGGCCTCCATCTGACCATGTGCCGGGACGGGCGCGAAGGCGACCAGTGCCGCGGCCAGGAGGAGGGCAGGGATGGGGCGTGTCATCGATCGGTGGTACCGGGGTGCCGTCGGGAAGGATCCGCTGGACGCTCCTAATGCACGTGGAGCCCGTCCTGATCGCCTCCGCCGGTCGGCTGCTCGCCGGGCTCCATGGGCAGCGCGGCGACGTCGAGCCGAATCGTGTCGTTCATCATGTCGAGCGCGGGCCACTGCGCCATGTCGTCGGGCGCGAAGATTCCCACGATGTGGGCCATCGCCCCGTTCGGTACGATGTCCTGCAGCGGGCTGTCGTAGACGCCGACGACTCGGTACGGATGGCCCCGCTCGAGCCGCAGCGGATCCCACCGGAGGCCGAGCCACTTCCGGAACGCGCGCGTCTCGACCTCCTCGACGTGCCCTTGGCGATCGCGACGCGCCTCGAGCTCGACCAACACCTCGTCGGTCTCGGCGTCCTCGAGGCGAACGTACCTCCCATGGTCGTGCAGGTGGCCGGAGACACCGAGCAGATCGCCGCTCACCGGAACGGTGAACTCCCACGAGCGCTCCGAGCGTCCGGGCGGAAGGTCCCAGGCGTTCGTCGCGCCGACGTGATGATTGGTGTCGAGATAGACGGGCAGCACGGCCGTGACGTCGTCGTGCTCGTCGCGGGGCGTGTAGGGCATCGTGACGAGGACGTGCACGGGAGGCGTCCCGCCGGTCTCGTCGTGGAGCGAGGCGTAGAGCGCGAGGCTCTGGCCGCGGGTCATCGGCACGCCGAGCTCCTCGGGCAGCACCACGTCGCCCGTCTCGGATCCGACGCCCACGAACCGCTCGAGCGCGGGATGGACGAGCTGACGCCGACCGAAGTTCACGCCGATCACGTGATGAAGGATGTCGCGCGGCAGCTCCTTGCCCTCCGCGTCGAACAAGCGGACGCGAAAGCCTCGCAGCCACCCGTCGACGGGCCACTCGAAGCGCATGAGCGGGCTGAGCGTCGAGTCCTCGTCCGGAACGTGCGCACCATGCTCACCCGCGGTCGGGGTGAACGGTCCCATCCTCACGGAGATCACGTGCGCCTCCTCGTCGACCTGGAGGTCCAGCGTCGGCGCCGTATCCGCCAAAGCCATGCTGGAAGGGTCCACCGCGTAGGCACCGCCGCCGGCACATCCCGCGACGCCCAGCCACGTCAACCAGCTAAATCCCACGGCCGCCGCGGGCCAACGATCCCATCGACACCTGGCCATGCTCCCCCCACGCGCGGCAACCCCGCCGAGCACCGGCAGCACTGCGCGGTGCTGAATACCTGGGCTCGCGTCGCGATTCCGCGTCGGTTCGATCTGCGTGAACGAGCGCGTTCGCTCGCGTGCGGCTCCTGCAGAAAGCCGGCCATCCGAGCCGACGTCGCGGGGAGCGCCTTCCTGCGAGGAGCCACCTCGCCTACGCTTCTGCCTCATGGCTCCCAGCATCGTGCGCCCTGCCGTCCATCTCGATCCGCGCGGATACTCCGCCGCGCGTGCACGTCACCCTTGGATCTTCTCCGGCGCGGTCGCTCGCGTCGTGGGCGAGCCGGAGCCGGGCGCCGAGGTCGACGTGCGCGGACCGGACGGCTCCTTCGTCGGGCGGGGTCTGTTCAATCCGCACAGCCAGATCCGCGTGCGGCTGTACACCGCCGAAGAGGAGCCGCTCGACGGCGCCTTCTTCGCCGCGCGCGTGCGCCGGGCGGTGGCGCTGCGCAGCGGTTTGCTCGGTCTCGCGGATCCATCGGGTGCCTGTCGGCTCGTGTTCTCGGAAGGGGACGAACTGTCCGGTCTGACCGTGGATCGGTACGGGCGGTGGCTGGTGGTCGTGCTCACGGGGCTCGGTGTCGCCGGACGTCTCGAGGCGATCCTGGACGTGCTCGAGGAGCTGATCGAGCCCGAGGGGATCCTGCTCCGCACGGAGAAAGGCGTAGGCGACGAGGAAGGCCTGGTGATCCGCGACGGGCTGCTGCGCGGCGCGCTGCCCGAAGAGCCGGTCGTCATCGAGGAAGGCGAGAGCCGCTTCGCCGTGGACCTGCGCGTCGGGCAGAAGACCGGGTTCTATCTCGATCAGCGGAGGAACCGCGTGCGTGTTGCGTCGTATGCTGCGGGCCGGACCATCGGGGACGTCTGCACGTACACCGGCGGCTTCGCGGTCTCCGCCGCGCGCGCCGGCGCGAGCGCCGTCACCGCGATCGACACCTCCGCGCCGGCGCTCGAGCTGGCCGCGAGGAACACCGACCTGAACGGCGTCGCGGATCGCGTGGAGCTCGCACGCGCGGATGCGTTCACGTGGCTCGCGGAGCAGGCGGAGGCCGGGCGCACGTACGACCTGGTCGTCGTCGATCCGCCGCGCTTCGCGCGCTCGCGCAGGGGGCTCGAGGCCGCGCTCCAGGGATACCAGCGGCTCAACCGACTCGCGCTCGGCTGCCTGTCCCCCGGCGGCATCCTGGCGACGTTCTCCTGCTCCGGTCGCGTGGCCGCGGCGGACTTCCAGACCGCGGTCGCCCGGGGCGCCGTGGACGCGGGCCGGTCCCTCCAGATCGTGGAGCGTCTGGCTCAGTCGCCCGATCATCCGGTGTCCACCAAGTGTCCCGAGAGCGCCTACCTGAAAGGGTTGGTCTGCGCGGCGGACTGAGCCTGGAAGGGCCTCCGGAGAGCCACTAGCTTCCCGACGCCGCCAGGGGCATCTCGTCGGCTGGACGCGGCGGGATTGAGACAGACCCTTGGAACCTGATCCGGTTGAGACCGGCGGAGGGAGCGCGGCGCAGGGTGGCCGGATCGATCCCTCCGGACCCGTGTGGACGGAGGTGATGTCATGAGTGAGCCCGTGACCGACTATCCCGGCGCCTTCCCGAACTCTCGCAAAGTGTGGGTCGAGGGCGCAGACGGCATCCGCGTCCCGACGCGCGAGATCCGCTCGAGCGGAGGCGAGCCGCTGCTCCGCGTCTACGACACGAGCGGCCCGCGCGGCGCGAACGTCAGGGAGGGGCTGCCGCAGCTGCGGGAGGCGTGGATCCGGTCGCGCGACGTGCGCGAGACCGGGCGCACGCGCGCGATGGCGTCGGACGTCGAGATGCCGGCGGGGCTCCGTCGTCGCACGCTCCGGGGCAACGGCCCGGTCACGCAGATGGCGTACGCGCGTCGTGGTGAGATCACGCCCGAGATGGAGTTCGTCGCGCTGCGCGAGGGCGTGGAGGCCACGCTCGTTCGCGACGAGGTCGCGCGCGGCCGCGCCATCATCCCGGCGAACGTCAACCACCCGGAGCTCGAGCCGATGATCATTGGCCGCCGCTTCAAGGTGAAGATCAACGCGAACATCGGGAATTCGGCGGTCAGCTCATCGATCGAGGAGGAGGTCGAGAAGCTCCGCTGGGCGACGCTCTGGGGCGCGGATACCGTGATGGACCTCTCCACGGGGAAGAACATCCACGAGACGCGCGAATGGATCGTGCGGAACTCGCCCGTACCGATCGGCACCGTGCCGATCTATCAGGCGCTGGAGAAGGTCGGCGGCGTGCCCGAGGACCTCACTTGGGAGATCTACCGCGACACGCTCATCGAGCAGTGCGAGCAGGGCGTGGACTATTTCACCGTGCACGCGGGCGTGCTGCTGCGCTTCATCCCGCTCACCGCCAACAGGATGACCGGGATCGTCTCACGTGGCGGCTCGATCATCGCGAAGTGGTGTCTCGCGCATCACCGTGAGTCGTTCCTCTATACGCACTTCCGCGAGATCTCGGAGATCATGGCCGAATACGATGTCTCCTACTCGCTCGGCGACGGCCTGAGGCCCGGCTCCATCGCGGACGCGAACGACGAGGCGCAGTTCGCCGAGCTGAAGGTGCAGGGAGAGCTCACGCGCGTCGCGTGGGAGCACGGCGTGCAGGTCATGAACGAGGGGCCGGGTCACGTGCCCATGCACCTGATCCGCGAGAACATGGAGAAGCAGCTCGAGTGGTGCGACGAGGCGCCGTTCTACACGCTCGGGCCGCTCACGACGGACATCGCGCCGGCCTACGATCACATCACGAGCGCGATCGGTGCGGCGCAGATCGCCTGGTACGGGACGGCGCTCCTGTGCTACGTGACGCCGAAGGAGCACCTCGGCCTTCCGAACAGGGACGACGTGAAGCAGGGCGTGATCGCCTACAAGATCGCGGCGCACGCGGCGGACCTGGCGAAGGGCCATCCGCGCGCGGTCGAGTGGGACAACGCGATCTCCAAGGCGCGCTTCGAGTTCCGCTGGCGGGATCAGTTCAACCTCGCCCTGGATCCCGTTACCGCCGAGGCGTACCACGACGAGACGCTTCCGGCCGACGGAGCCAAGGTCGCACACTTCTGCTCGATGTGCGGGCCGAAGTTCTGCTCGATGCGGATCACCGAGGACATCCGCCGGTATGCCCTGGAGGAGGGCCTCGAGGAGACGCGTGCCGTCGAGGCGGGTATGCAGCGGAAGTCGGAGGAGTTCAAGGAGCGGGGAAGCGAGCTCTACGTGGAGGCGGGATCCTAGTTTGAGGAAGTGGATCTTCGGGTTGTTCGTCGCGGGCGTTGGCCTCGCTGCCCCCGCCGCGCAGTCGATCGAAGCGCAGGTCGTCGGCGATAGCCTCGCGGTCGAGCCGACGCCGCCGACCGCGAGCCGCTACAACCTCTATTTCGTGAAGGGCCGCAGCTACGGCACCGACGCATACGGCGGCCCGTTCGACGTCATCCTCAACAAGGGCTTCGCGGTCTCGCAGTGGCAGGATCAGGACCGCCACATCTTCTCCTATCCGTACGGCTGGAACGCCGTATGGGCGTCGGTCACGAAGCCCGGTCCCGCGATGGAGCGCGCCGGCGGCTGGGTGAAGGTCTTCAAGTACCATCTGCTGCCGCTGGGCTGGGACGAGCTGAAGGCGGGGCAGTGGATGCCGAACTACTTCGGCCACATCCTCGAGGGCGGGCTCGCCTATCGGCGTCTGCTCGAGTGGAACCGGGTCAACGGCATGCCGTTCCCGACGCTCAGCGCGCTGCTCGTGACGCAGCTGGCCGCGACGATCAATGAAGCGTACGAGACGCCGGTCGCCGATCCCTGGGTCCAGGAGAACGGGACCGCCGGCGCCTTCATGGACTGGGCGATCCACGACCCCCTGGGCATGCTGCTGATGCACCAGGACCCGATCGCCGGGTTCTTCGCGAACAGGCTGGGCGCCGTGGTGTGGCCGAGGCAGGCGTCGATCACGTTTCCCGGCGGGCGCCTCACGAACAACGGCGAGGCCGTCATCCTGCGACCGAAGCTCTGGTTCACGGACGACTTCCGGCTCTTCTTCCGCGGCGGCGTGGGGGCCGAGGGGGGCATCTCTTTCCCCATCGGCGAACGGGGCCCCGACGGGCTCACGCTCAACATCGGCGCCGGCGCCAACTCGAGCGGACGCCAGCTGAACGTCGAGCACATCGAAGAGGCGACGTTCAGCTTCTCGTCCGGCATCTGGATCGACCGCGACGGCGCGCTCCTCTTCAGCACGACGTGGGACCACAAGACCGACCGGCGTCTCGCCATCGACGTCTTCCCCGGCGTGATCTCCATCGCGGGCTCGACGATCGGCGCGTGGTTCCAGCTCGATCAGAACTACACGCCCTACTTCGGCGTCACCGGTCGGCGCACGTTGGGGGCGGGCATCGGGGTGGGGCTCTGACCTCCTGATCCTCGCTTGATCGTCCACCTCATCGACGGGACCTACGAGCTGTTCCGTCACTTCTACGGACAGCGTCGCTTCAACGAGGGGAAGGACAAGCCCTACGGCGCGGTCGCCGGCGTCCTGCACTCCGTGCTCGCCATGATCGAGGAAGGCGCGACGCACGTAGGTGTCGCGACCGATCACGTGATCGAATCGTTCCGCAACGAGCTCTGGGACGACTACAAGACGGGCGCCGGAATCGAGCGTACCCTACGCGCTCAGTTCACGCCGCTCGAGGAGGCGCTCGCGGCGATGGGCGTCGCCGTCTGGCCGATGGTCGAGCTGGAGGCCGACGACGCCCTGGCGTCCGCGGCCGTGCTGGCCGCGGCCGACGCGCGCGTCGAGAAGGTATGCATCTGGGCGAACGACAAGGACCTCGCGCAGTGCGTGCGAGGAGACCGCGTGGTCCAGATCGACCGGCGCGGAAAGCAGATCCGGAACGCGGCCGCGATCCGTACCAAGTTCGGCGTGGACCCCGAGCGCATCCCCGACTACCTCGCGCTCGTGGGCGACGCGCAGGACGGCTACCCCGGCATCCGTGGCATCGGCGCGGTGGGCGCGGCGCGCCTGGTGAACCGCTTCGGGCCCATCGAGAGCTTCGGCCCGACGGAGCTCGGCGACGCCTACGAGCTCGCGCTGCTCTTCAAGGAGCTGGCCACGCTGCGCACGGACGCGCAGCTGTTCGACGACGTGGACGAGCTGCGGTGGCGCGGGCCGACCGACGAGCTCGAGGCGTGGGCTGCCCGCATCGGCGACGCGCGGCTGCTCCCGCGCGCCAGGAAGCTGGCGGAGACGGTCGCGGCGCGCTGACGGCGGCTCAGCGACCCTGGCGTCCGCGCGGCCGTACGGGCTCGGAGCCGGGAGGCAGCGCCGGCCCGGCTCTGCCGGCGTTGCGCAGCATGGCGCGCACGCGCTCGACCGCGTCACGCGGCGCCACGCCCTGACGGATCAGCGCGCGCACGCGCGCCGAGGCGTCGAGCATGCGCTCGTCCCTCGAGCGTTGGGCCATCGCGTCCCGCACGATGTCGAGCGCGCGGTCGACCGGCACGCCGCTCTCCACCAGCTCGGCGAGCACGAGCAGCGCCATCGGCGAGCGCGGGCGGTCACGCGGGAGCCCCCGGAGCGCGCTCGGCGCGACCCCGCGCTGGAGCGCATCCGCGCCGGCGACGAGCAGCGGCACGTCCGCATCGGCACCGAGCGACTCGCGCGAGACGCGCAGGCGGCCCGCGTACTCGCGCACGGCCGGCACGAGCCGCTCCGGCGGAACCTGCTTGGCGGCGCCCTCGAGCGCCTTGGCGAAGAGCGGCTCCTCGGGGATCCCCGAGGGCTCGACGCTCGTCGCGAGCGCGGACAGCTCCTCGAAGACGGGCGTCGGCAGGGTGCGCTCCGCCCGAGCGCGGGCGCTCTCCTGGGCGGTCGCGCCCGCCGCCGACAGCGCGGTCAGCGCGAGCAGGATCCACGGGCTCGTTCTCATATCTCGATTCCTCCTCGATCAGCTGCCTTCGACCACCAGAATCGCGCTCATCCGTCCCCACTCGTCCGGTACCGCGCTCGGCTCGTCCTCCGGCAGGTACCACGCGCCGTCGGCGAGATAGCCGTAGTGGTGCGTGCCGGGGGGGACGTCGAGCTCCGCTTCCCAGCCTCCGTTGCGCCGCGTCATGGCGACCGGCTCCCACAGCGTGAAGTCGCCGAGCACCTCGACCCGCGCGACCTCGGGGGCTTCCACCCGGATGCGCACGCGCACGCCGCGCTCCGTCGGCCCGACGATCTCGTAGTTGCTCACCGGAGGGTCCACGTCCGGACCGTGGCTCACCAGGCTGCGGCCCACGAGGAGCCCGGCGCTCCCGCTTCCGGGAGCCGCGAGCGTCAGCGGATCCGGCTCGCTCCGTCCGAGGAACCCCCTGAAGCTCCATCCCGCGATCGGGATCACGAACTCGAGACCTCCGATCAGGTCCGTGCCGGACGGCGTGTGCCACACGTCGGCGCGCACCTCGATCGCAGCCTGTCCGCCGACGAAGATCAGGCGGCCGCCGCCCGAGCTGAACGTCCCGCCGCCGGTCTCGTGCACGCCGCCGGCGATCCCGGCGCGGATGTCCGAGGATCCGAACAGGACCTCGGTGGTGCCCCCGAGGCGCCACAGGTCGTCCGTGAACACGCGGCTGCGTCCCCCCAGGACCCGCCAGATCTCGAAACGCGAGCGCCCGACGCCGGCGATCGCGGCCGTGGTGACGGAGAACGCGCCTCTCCGGTAGGTCAGCGACGGTCCGCCTTCCACGGCGAGCGCCCGGTACGGATACGGAGCGCGGATGCCGAAGCCGAGGAGCCGCAGGTCCATCCCCCCGGCCCATCCGCCGCCCCAGTCGTCCACGAGCGATCCGCCGAGAGTGGCCGAGAAGAAGTCGCCGCCCTCCTGCCCGCCGATCGTGCGTCCGAGGAGCAACGACGCCGAGACGCCCGATCCCGACAGGGCGTAATGCGACGCGCGAATGCCACCGACACCGAAGCGCGCGCCGTCGCCGTCGTCGTCCACGGAGGGGCCGACCTGCGACGCTCCGAGCTCGAGCGTGACGTCCGTCTGCGCGCGCGCGGGATGCGCGGAGTGCGTCGCGAGGAGCGCGACCATCGTGAGCGCCACACGCAGCTCCACGATCAACCGCTCGCGCCGACCGCGAGCACGGCGTTGCGGTTGCCGAAGCCGTCGTCCTGGTAGCGGACGGCGTGCGGATCGGTCTGCCAGCTCGTCTCGTCCACCAAGAACATGTAGGCGTGCACGCCCGGACGGACGGGGACGCGCGCCGACCACACGCCGTCGCCGTCGGGATCCTCGAGCGCGAACGCCGGCTCCCAGCCGCTGAAGTCACCGGCGACGGCCACGGAGGTCGCCGCGGGTGCCTCGAGCACGAACTGCACGTAGACCACGGGATCGATCTGGGGGGCGGCCGCGGTCTGCTCGCCCGTCGGGCTCCTCGGATTCCAGAGGACGGCGACCACGAGCGCCGCCGCGGCGAGCGACGCGGCGGCGAGCGGGGACAGGCTCACCGAGGTGGGCGTCGTGAGCCATGCGAGCGCGCGGCCCAGCGGCCCCCGGGCCGGGAGCGCGGCGATCTCCGCCATGACGCGCTGCTCGAGCCAGGGCGGGACGCCGCCCTCCGGCGCCGCCCTGCGGAACGACGAGACCATGCGCTCCCACTGCTCGGCTTCGCCGCGCTCCGCCGCCCCCAGGGCGTCCGCGGAGATCTCTCCGTCCAGATGCTTCTGCAGATCGTCGTTCATGCGATCCTCCGCTTCTCCCACTGCTCTCGGCGACATCAGGCCAGCTCCTGCAGCAGGCCCCTCAGGGCCTCGCGCGCACGGTGGACCCGCATCTTCAAGGACGCGACGGAGAGGTCCATCACCGCCGCGATCTCCTCGTACGACCTTCCCTCCACGTGCTTCAGCACGAACGCCTCCCGCTGCTCCGGCGTGAGCGACTGCAGCGCACCCCACACCCTCGCCCGCGTCTCCGCGGCCTGCGCGTCGGCCTCCGGATCCGTCGCACCCCGCACCACGTCGCCGAGCGGGGCGAGTGGAACGTCACGACGCCGGCGACGGCTGCGCACGTGGTCCTTGCACAGGTTGGCGGCGATCCTGAAGAGCCACGCGCCCACGCGCTCCGGCTCCCTACAGGTGTGCAGCCTCCTGAACCCCTGGACGAGCGCCCTCTGCACCAAATCCGCCGCCTCGTCCGCGCTGCCCGACATCCGGAGGGCGTGTGCGTGGAGCGCGTCGCCGTAGCGGCGCACGAGCAGGCGATACGCGTCCCTGTCACCGGCGAGCACGTCCCGTACGACTTGGGCATCGGTTCGCTCCACGGGCGCCGCAGATCGCATGACAGCCGCATACCCGTCGAGACGGCCCTCCGTTCGGAGGGCCGCCCGACGGGCGTGCTCAGCCGATCAGCCACCGCGAGATCACCGCCCCCCGCCAGATCGGCGCGACACCGCGCTTGTGCCCGTCCGCCAGGATCTGCTCACCCAGCTCGATGAGCCGGCCGGCGCGCGCGAAGAGGCGCGCCTGGAGCTCGGTCGGCTCGTCGCCGATCGCGACCTCGGCCTGCGCGTAGAGCTCGTGCGCGACCTCGACCATCGCCTGGATCTCTTCTTCCGTGACGCCGCCGGGGAGGATCACCGCTCTGAGCGCCGACCACTGCGCGTGCCACGCGAAGTGGACCGCCCGCGCGTTGTGACCGCTCTCGAGCGCCCTCTCCGCCATCGCGAGCATCCTCCGGGCGTGCACCAGCCAACGGTTCTGGTGGTCACGCACGTTGCTCGCGCCGAGCGCGCGCACCGGCGTCTCGGCGTCGCCCACCAGACGCTCGGCGAGCTGCACCGCGGTGGCCGCGAGCGAGACCGCGAGCTCGGCACGTTCGGCGCTCACGTCGCCAGGGAAGTCACGCCGGCCCCGATGGTGCCGGACGAACTGCTCGGCGAGCAGCGCGCGCTCGGCCGCACGCACCAGGTCTCCCTCCTCCAGGTAGGCGCGCGCCTCGGCGGCGAGCTCCTCCAGGCGGGCACGCACAGCGGCCGGGTCATCGAAGATGTCGTCGTCCGCGTCGTCGATCTCGGCGGCCATGTCCTCGATGCGCTCGATCAGCGCCTCGACGGCCTCCGCGCCCCCGAACTCGGCCAGCGCGCGTGCCACGAGGCGGCGCGCCTCACGGGACTCCTCGAGCGCGCGCCGGCGGTCGCCCGCGTGCAGCGCCGCGTCGGCCGCCGCCAGACGCATCCCGGCCTGGGCGGTGAAGCGGCGCGGCTGGCGGGTCGGGGCGCCGAAGTCGGCCTCCACGTCGGTCATGACCTCGGTGAGCTCGAGCGCCGCTTCGCGCGAGCCCTCGTCCTCGAACAGCGCGAGCTCGCTCGCTTCCTCGACCGTGAGCTGCTGGTCGAGGGTGTCTACGCCCGTGTCCTCGCAGGCCGCCAGGGCCACGATACCGAGCAGGACGGCGATCTGGTGCCGATGGGTCCTCATCATCGTCTTCTCTCTCCGTTGCAGGGCCGTTGGCGAGGCCAGGGGCCCGAGTCGATCGGACTTCTGGATGAAGACGTCGGGAGCGGCGAAAAGGTAACGCGGGCCCCGTGGACCCGACTCGACGGTACCGCCGCGACGTCGAGGAGGGGCGTCCCCGGGGATCGCCCGCGCCGGGGCGGCGAGGGCGTACCGCATGGACTAGATTGGCGCCCTTCCAACGACCGGGTGGTCGGCCGACCCACGCTTCGACCCGACGAGAGAGGACCCTGACTCCTTGAAGCGCATCCTGGTCACGGGCGCCGGCGGGCAGATCGGCTCCTGGCTGGTCCCTCGCCTGCGCGAGCTCTACGGCGCCTCGAAGGTGCTCGCCACGGACCTCCGCCATCCCAAGGCCGACCTCACGGACGCCGGGCCCTTCCAGCTCGTGGACGCCACGAACCCCAAAGCCGTCGGGCAGGCGGCGATGCGGCACGGCGCCGACACGATCTTCCACCTGGCGGCGATCCTCTCCGCCGTCGGCGAGCGCGACCCGCGCGTCGCCTGGCACGTGAACATGTCGAGCCTGGAGGCCGCGCTCGAGGTCGCGCGCGAGCAGGGCTGCGCGCTCTTCGTGCCGAGCTCGATCGGCGCGTTCGGCTCGAGCACGCCGAAGGATCCCACGCCGCAGGACACCGTCATGCGGCCGGAGACGATGTATGGGATCACGAAGCTCTCGGGCGAGCTGCTCTGCGACTACTACCACCGGCGGTTCGGTGTCGACACGCGCGGCGTGCGCTTTCCAGGCATCGTGTCCCATGGCGCGCCGCCGGGCGGCGGCACGACGGACTGGGCGGTGGACATCTACCACAAGGCGGTGAAGCACGGGCGCTATACGTGCTTCCTGCGCGCGGATACCCAGCTCGACTTCCTCTACATGCCGGACGCCGTGGACGCGGCGATCGGCGTCATGGAGGCCGACCCCGCGAGGCTGGTGCACCGGAACGCGTTCAACGTGACGGCGATGCAGCTCACGCCGGCCTCGCTCGCGCGAGAGATCGGGCGGCATATCCGCGGCTTCGAGATCTCGTACGACGTGGACCCGGTCCGTCAGGCGATCGCTGACTCGTGGCCGCACCGCGTGGACGACACGGCGGCCCGGGAGGAATGGGGCTGGAAGCCGACGTTCGACGCCGCGGCGATGACGGTCGACATGCTCGCGAACCTCCGGACCGCCTGAGGCGGACAGCGAGACGACATGCCGACCGACCGTCTACGACCGTTGCTGGCCGAGCACGTGCGGGGGCTCGAGGAGGCCGGCACCGCGAAAGGCGCCGAGAAGGTCGTCGTCGCCGTGAAGCCGGCGGAGCGTGGACGAGGCCCGCGCTTCCTGCTCGAGGGGCAGGGCGACCGCGAGTTCCTCCGCATGAACTCGAACTCGTACCTGGGGATGGGCCTCCGGCCGGAGGTGATCGCCGCGGAGGAGGAAGCCACGCGCGCGTTCGGCGCCGGGCCGGGCGCGGTGCGGTTCATCTCCGGCACGTACCGCGCGCACCTGGAGCTGGAGGCCGAGCTCGCGCGCTTCCACGGCCGCGAGGCCGCGATGGTGTTCTCGTCGGCGTACGGCGCCGTGCTCTCCACGATCGTACCGCTGGTCACACCCGAGACGGTGCTCGTGTCCGACCAGCTCAACCACAACTGCATCATCAACGCGATGCGCATGTCGAGCCCGGCGCGGAAGGGGATCTACGCGCACAACGACGTCGCGAACCTGGAGGCGGTGCTCCAGGTGCTGAAGCGTGAAGGCAAGCGCGCGCTCGTCGTCACGGACGGCATCTTCTCCATGCGGGGCGACCATGCGCCCCTGAAGGAGATCATGGAGGTCTGCGCGCGGTACGACGCGGACTACCCGGAGAACGTCGTCTGCATCGTGGACGACTCGCACGGCGTGGGCGCGTTCGGGCTCACCGGCCGCGGAACCGAGGAGCACACGGGCAGCCGCGCCGACATCCTGGTCGGCACGCTCGGCAAGGCCTTCGGCGTGAACGGCGGCTACGTTGCGGCGAGCGCCGACATCGTCCGCTTCCTGCGGGAGTCGTCGCAGATGTACATCTACTCCAATCCGATCACGGTGGGCGAGGCGGCGGCGGCCCTGGTCGCGGTCCGCATCGTGGCGGGGCCCGAGGGGCGGGTGCTGCTCGACCGCCTGCGCGCGCTGACGCGTCGCTTCGAGGCCGGGCTCGAGCGGATCGGGATCGAGACGATCCCGGGTGAGCATCCGGTGGTGCCGCTCATGATCCGCGACACGGGGAAGACGCGCGCCCTCGTGCGGCACCTCTTCGACCGGGGCGTCTTGGTGACGGGGCTCACGTATCCCGTCGTGCCCAAGGGCGACGAGGAGATCCGCACGCAGATCAACGCCGACCACACCGAGGGGGACATCGACTACGTGCTCACCCAGCTCGAGTCGTTCGCATGAGTGCCGACGCCGGCGGTGCGGCCGCGGCCGCGACGGCCGACGTGCGCGCGAGGCCGATGCCGAGCCTGCTCAAGCTCGCGGGGCCCGGGCTCGTCGTCGCGGCCGCCGGCATCGGCTCCGGCGACGTCGTCGCGGCGTCCGTGGCGGGCGCGAACTACGGGGTGGTGCTGCTCTGGGCCCTGCTCATCGGCGCTTTCTTCAAGTTCGTGCTCACGGAGGGAATCGCGCGCTGGCAGCTCGCGACGGGGCTCACCGCGCTGGAGGGTTGGGCGGCGTATCTGCCCGCGTGGGTGAAGATCTACTTCGCGATCTTCCTCGTCGTGTGGACGGCGGCGGTGACCGCGGCGCTCACGAACGCGACCGGCCTCGGGATGGCCAACCTGACCGGGGGACGGATCCCGCAGTCGTGGGGCGCGGTGCTGCACAGCCTGGTCGGCTGCGCGCTCGTGCTGCTCGGCGGCTACCGGAAGTTCGAGGTCCTGGTGAAGACGTTGGTCGGGGTGATGGCCTTCGCGATCCTGGCCTGCGCCGCGCTCACGTTCAGCGACCCCGTCGGCGTCCTGCGTGGCTCGCTCGTTCCCACCGTTCCCGAGGGCGGCGGCATGTACGTCCTGTCGTTGATCGGCGGCATCGGCGGCTCGATCACGATGCTCGGATACAACTACTGGATGCGGGAGGAGGGGATCTCGGGCGGAGAGCACCTCCGCTACGTACGGGGCGACGTGGGCATCGCGTACGTGTTCACGGCGATGTTCGGCATGGCGATCGTGCTCATCGCCAACCAGGCGTTCTTCCTGCCCGGCGTCGAGATCACCGACGCGCAGGCCGTGCCGCTCATGGCCGAGACGCTGGGCGGGATCCTCGGGCCGCTCGGGGCGTGGGCGTTCTCCGTCGGATTCTGGGCGGCCGTGTTCGCGTCGCTGCTCGGCGTGTGGCAGAGCGTCCCCTACCTGTACGCGGACTTCTACGGGATCCTGAAGAAGCTCCCGGATGCCGAGCGGAAGCGCGTCGTCGAGGTGACGAGCACACCCTACCGCGCGGCGCTGCTCTGGGTGTCGCTCGTGCCGATCCCGTTCGCGTTCACCGGCAGGCCCATCGCGGTGATCGTCACCTACACGATCGTCGGCAGCCTCTTCGTACCGTTCCTGGCGGCTACGCTGCTCTACCTCAACAATCGCGTCGCGTGGACCACGTCGGTGCCCCACAATCGCTGGACCACCAATGCGCTCCTGGTGGTGATCCTGGCGCTCTTCCTGATCGTCGGCGGCCAGGAGGTCGTGAACGCGCTGCGGTAGATCTGCGGGTGATCTGAGGGGCCGCGTGACGCGGCCACGCTCAGTGGCTCATCGTCCAGAGCAGGACGTTGACCACGACGGCGTACGCGGGCGGCGAGAAGGTGTAGAAGTAGTTGCTCGAGTAGTTCTCGCGCTCCCAGCCGTCCGAGATATCGGTGTTGTGCGTGACCAGGACGAGGATGCGTCCGGATTCGTCCTGCATCGCCCACATCGAGGGATGCTCGCTGTCACGCCCGAGCTCCGACGTTCCGCCCGCGCCGTCGCGCCAGGAGTTCGCCGAAGGGATCTGCGGGACCTCCGGGATGGCGTAGAGTTGATTGAAGAGCGGGTGCTCCGGGTTGAGCTCCACGAGCGGATACTCCGGGAGGACGCGCTGGATCTCCGACGAGAAGTGGCTCCAGCCGGCGCTGCCCCAGAAGTCGTCCGCCCAGAAGAAGCCGCCCTTGAGCAGATAATCGCGCAGGATAGCCGCGTCTTCGTTGCTGAACCCGAGCTCCCCGACGTCCGTGGCCATGATCATCGGACACTCGTAGAGCTCCGGCTCCCCCACCTGCAGGACGGCGAACCCTTCCTCGCCGTAGGACCACCGCGAGCCGCGGATGGTCGTGAGCTGCGAGAGGCGGATCATGAGGTTGCGATCGGCGTCCGGGAAGTCGGTCTGCCATCCGTTTCCGGATCCGTCCCGGCGCACCGAGTAGTAGGCGAGGCGGCAGTACGTGAACGATCCGGGAAGGTCCGGCAGGCCGTCGCCGGGCCGGACGCGCGTGTTCGACCTGCCGTAGCCGAACTGGGCGTCCGCCGGGTCGGCCGCGCCCGCGAGGAGCGCGACCGCGGCGACGAGTGAGAGCGCGAGCCGATACATTGCTCTGGACAGTAAGCACCGGACGGCGAAAATGCAGTCCCCCACCCGGCGTGGAAGAATGCCCCAGGGAGATTCCAAGGTGAGACTCGCGCTCCTACCGCTGCTGTTGCTCGCCTCGTCGGTGACGCGCGCGGACGCGCAGCTCCTCGCCGCGCGCGGCAACCCGGTCGCCTACGGTCACCACCACGTGAACGCCTCGGACGTCGAGGCCCACGATCGGTTCTGGGTCGACGCGCTCGGCGGCACGCCGATCACGATCGGCACTTCGACGGCGCGAGTCGTCCGTTTCCCGAACGTGCTCGTGTTCCTGAACAGCCGCGCGCCGACCGGAGGGACCAAGGGCACGGTCGTGAACCATGTCGGATTCGAGACGCGCGACATACGCGCGGCCGTCGCGAGGCTGCGCGCCGGTGGATACCGCATGGTGACCCGCGAAGAGCTTCCGGAGACGTACACCGTCACGGACGACCTCGGTCAGCGGCCGGGAGGCAACGTGATCGCGTTCGTCATGGGACCGGACGAGACCAAGGTCGAGCTGATCGAGAACACCTCGATCGCCCATCCCATCCAGATGCACCACGTCCACTGGGCGGCTGCGGACGGGGCGGCGATGCAGGCCTGGTACGTGGAGCATTTCGGCGCCGTCGCCGGCACGCGCATCAACCAGCCGGCGGCGGATCTGCCCGGCGTGAACCTTACGTTCGCGCCGGACACGGCGGCGCTGGTGCCGACGCGCGGACGCTCGCTCGACCACATCGGCTTCGAGGTCAGGAACCTCGAGGCCTTCGTGCGAGGCCTGGAGGCGAAGGGGGTGCGGATGGACCGCGGCTACACGCAGGTCCCTGCTCTCGGCATCGCCGTGGCTTTCCTCACCGACCCGTGGGGAACCTACGTCGAGCTGACCGAAGGGCTCGCGTCGGTGAACTAGCGCGGCCCGGTCGCACGTGGCGGATCGGATGACTCGGCGCACTGAATCATGCACGGAGGGTCTCATGCGGGCTCGCGGCGTCTCGTTCGTCCTGCTCGTCCTCGCAGGCTGCGCGCAGCCCGCGCCCGACTACGCGGCCGTGTTCGACGGGACGGCGGGCCGGTGGATCGATCTGACGCACGCGTTCTCCGCATCGACGATCTATTGGCCGACGGACACGGCCGGCTTCCGGCTGCAGGAGCTCGCCTACGGTCCCACGCCCGGCGGATGGTTCTACGCCTCGTACGCGTTCAGCTCCGCCGAGCACGGCGGGACGCACCTCGACGCGCCGGTGCACTTCGCCGAAGGCCGCCTCACCACGGACCAGATCCCGCTCTCCGGCCTGATCGGGCCGGCCGCGGTCGTGGACGTCTCCGACCGGGCCGATCGCGACTATCTCGTCTCGGTCGAGGACCTGACGAGCTGGGAAGCCGAGCACGGTGAGCTCCCGAACGGTGGCATCCTCCTGCTGCGGACGGGGTGGGGGGCCCTCTGGGAGAGCCGGACGGCGTACCTCGGCACGCCGCGCGTCGGTCCCAAGGCCGTCGCGGATCTGCATTTCCCCGGACTCTCCGAGGAAGCCGCCGCATGGCTCGCCGCGAGTCGCGGCGTGGTCGCCGTGGGCATCGACACGCCGAGCATCGACCGGGGTCAGTCCGCCGACTTCCGCGCGCACGTGATCCTCTACGCCGAGAACATCTCCGGTTTCGAGAACGTGGCGAACCTGGATCTGCTGCCGGCCACCGGCAGCTTCGTGGTGGCGCTGCCCATGAAGATCGAGGGCGGGAGCGGCGGACCTCTCCGCATCGTGGCGTTCGTGCCCTCGACTTCCTGAGGGGGGACGGCAGGGCGCGGGTTGCCGGGAGGCTCCCTCGCCGGCATGCTAGCGCGAGAGCCACCCACCGACCGGAGGTCCAGGTCATGCGCCGCGCATGCCGTCCAGCAGGCCGTTGTCTCCTCGCGTTCGCCGCCACGGCGATCATGGTTCCCTCGGCGCTGTCCGCGCAGGCCGACCCTCGGCTGGAGCGGCTGAAGACGGAGGCGCTCCAGATGGTCGAGGCGCGCGCGAAGATGGTCCAGGAAATCGTGGACATGCTCTTCAGCTTCGGCGAGCTCGGCATGCAGGAGTTCGAGACGCAGCGTTATCTGACCGGCATCCTGCGGGAGAACGGCTTCGAGATCGAGCTGGACGTGGCGGGCATGCCGAGCGCCTGGACTGCACGGTGGTCGCACGGCTCCGGAGAGCCGGTGATCGCCATGGGAAGCGACGTGGACGGCATCCCGCAGTCGAACCAGAAGCCGGGCGTCGCCTATCGCGATCCGATCCTGCCGATGGCGCCCGGTCACGGCGAGGGCCACAACTCCGGCCAGGCGGTGAACATCGTGGCCGCCCTCGCCGTCAAGGAGCTGATGGAGCGCGAGAACATCGACGGGACGCTCCTCATCTGGCCGGGCATCGCGGAGGAGCAGCTGGCGGGTAAGGCGTTCTTCGTGCGCGACGGCGTCTTCGAAGGCGTGGACGTGAACCTCTTCACGCACATCGGCTCCAACTTCGGCGTATCGTGGGGCCAGTCGGGTGGCAACGCGCTCGTGTCCGCGCTCTTCCGCTTCACCGGCGAGACGGCCCACTCGGCGAGCGCGCCGTGGCGGGGCCGCTCGGCGCTCGACGCGGTCATGCTCATGGCGCAGGCGTGGGAGTTCAAGCGCGAGCACCTGCGCCCGTCGGAGCGCTCGCACTACGTGATCGTGGACGGCGGCGATCAGCCGAACGTCGTGCCGCAGACCGCGACGATCTGGTTCTTCTTCCGCGAGGTCGACTACCAGCGCACGCAGGAGATGTACGACGCGGCCAAGCTGATGGCGGAGGGCGCGGCGCTCATGACCGGAACGGAGGTCGACACGATCCAGACGATCGGATCGGCGTGGGGGCGGCACTTCAATCGCCCCGTGGCGGAGATCACGCACGCCAACATCGAGCGCGTGGGCATGCCCGACTGGAGCGAGGACGACGTGATGTTCGCCAGGGCGTTCCAGCGCGAGATGGGCGTGAACGAGCAGGGCCTCCCCACCGAGGTGGGCGACCTCGGCGGTCCCACCGACCTGTCGCGCTCGCTCGGTGGCGGATCGGACGACATCGGCGACGTGTCCTGGAACATGCCGACCGTGACCCTCAACTATCCGGCGAACATGCCGGGTGGGCCCGGCCACAACTGGGCCAACGGCATCGCGATGGCGACGCCGATCGCGCACAAAGGCTCACTCGCCGGCGCGAAGGTGCAGGCGCTCACGCTCCTCGACCTCTTCCTCGACGGCCGGACGGTGGACGCGGCCTGGGACTACTTCAACGACGTGCAGAGCACCGAGGCGACGTACATCCCGTTCATCAGCGAGACCGATCAACCGGCCACGTTCCTCAACGAGGACATCATGGCCGAGTGGCGCGAGCGCATGCGTCCCTACTACTACGATCCGTCCAAGTACGGCACCTATCTCGAGCAGCTCGGGATCACGTACCCGACGGTTCGTCGCCCCCCGACGCTCGAACAACAAGATCAGTAGCGGTCGGCCGAAGGACTGGGCGATCCGCCGCGGCCGTTGCTTCCCGACCTGTCGCGTCGCGTCCGCGAGCCGGAAGCGATGGACGCGCCGGGGCTGGACGCCGAGCGCCACGCGCGCGCGCTCGACGCGCTCGCCCGCGTGAACCGCCTGTCGCTGACGGCGGCCCGGGTGTGGCGCGAGGTGCGCGCGCTCGCCGCCGAGCGCGTGCGGCCCGTGCGTGTGCTGGACGTCGCCTGCGGGGACGGCGACGTGCTGCTCGACGTCGCCCGGCGTGCGCGCCGGCACGGCGTCGAGGTCGACCTCTGCGGCGTGGACATGAGCCCCGTGGCGCTGGCCAGGGCCCGGAGGCGCGCCGAGGACGCCGGTGCTCCCGCGCGCTTCGTCGAGGGCGACGTCCTCGGGTGCGAGCTGCCCGGGACGCACGACCTCACGACATCCTCGCTCTTCCTCCATCACCTCGACGAGCCCGACGCGGTCGGTCTTCTCGGCCGCATGGCGGCCGCCGCGGCGCGGGTTCTCCTCGTTCAGGATCTGCGTCGCACGCGGTTCGGCTACGTCCTTGCATGGACGAGCCTGCGCGTGCTGACCACCTCGGACGTGGCGCGGCGGGACGGGCCCGTCTCGGTGCGGGCCGCGTACACGGTCGAGGAGGCCCGCGCGCTGGTCGGAGCGGCGGGCCTCCGGGCGGCGGTGGTCGGGCGTTGCTGGCCCGAGCGTTTCACGATCCGGTGGGCCCGGGCGTGAGTCTCGAGGGAGGACGATGAGCGACGGCACACACGGCGGCATCGACAGGTGGGACGCGGTGGTGGTCGGTGCGGGGCCCTCGGGCGCCGCGGCCGCGCTCGCGCTCGCCCGCGGCGGGGCGTCCGTCCTGCTCGTGGAGCGGTCGGCTTGGCCGCGCTGGAAGGTCTGCGGCGCGTGCATCGGCCCGGGTGCCCTGGCCAGCCTGGAGGTGCTCGGGGCGGCGGAGACGGTTCGCCGTGCCCCGGCGGTTCCGCTGACGCGCATGCTGCTCCGCCGCCAGGGGCGCGTCGCCCGTCTGCCGCTCGCGGGCTGGGTGACGCTGTCACGCGCCGCGCTGGACGAGGTGCTGGTGCGCGAGGCCGAGCGCGCCGGCGTCGAGGTCTGGACGGGAGCGCGCGCCCGCCGGGGCGGCGTCGGCGAAGGCGCGCGTACGCTGCACGTGAGCCGCGGACGATCGGAGAGGCACGTGGCCGCGAGCGTGGTCATCGATGCCACGGGGCTCGGACACGGGCTGGCGGACGACGGTGGTCCGCCCACGCGTGCCGCGGCGCACGCGAGAGTCGGCGTGGGCGCCGAGCTCGATGCCGCGGACTACCCGGTGGCGGACGGCGAGCTGCACATGGTGGTCGGGCGCGTGGGCTACGTCGGGCTCGTGCGCGTCGAGGGGGGCCGCCTCAACGTGGGCGCGGCGGTGGATGCTTCCGCTCTGCGCGACCGCGCGCCTGCGGATGTGGTTGCCGGAATCCTGACGGACGCGGGCCTTCCACCGCTTCCCGCGACCGCGCTGCGGGGCTGGCGGGGAACGCCCGCGCTCACGCGCTCGGCGAGCGACGTCGGCGCCGAGCGCCTTCTGCGCGTGGGGGACGCGGCCGGATACGTGGAGCCGTTCACGGGCGAGGGAATCACGTGGGCGCTCGGCGACGGCGTCGCGGCGGCTGCTCTCGCACGGCTGGCCCTCGACGGCTCGCCCGCCGACGCGCTGACTGCATGGCGACGCTACCGCGCGGGGCGAAGGACCCGCGCGGAGCGGCTATGCCGCGCGCTGGCGCGTGGGCTTCGGAACCCCTGGCTGGTGGGGCTCGCGATCGGCGCGCTCGACGTGCTGCCGGGGCTGGCGGCTCCCCTCGTGCGACGCGCGGCCCGCGCACCCCGAGCGCTCGCGATGGCGCGCACGTGACGCTCGCGCTGACGGGGTTCGGCACGCGCGTCCCTGCGCACTCGATCACGCAGGACGAGGCGGTCGAGATCCACTCGACGCTCTGCGAGATCGACGAAGGCCGTGCGCGCACGCTGCGCGCGCTCTATCGCCGCTCCGGCGTCTCGAAGCGCCACAGCGTGCTGCTCGAGCGGTCGTGCGGGCCGCTGCCGGGACGCCAGAGCTTCTACGCGCCCGCCCGCGACGAAGCGGACCCCGGGCCCACGACCGCCAGCCGCATGCTCCGCTACGAGGCCGAGGTACCCGCGCTGGCGAGCGCCGCGGCATGCGAGGCGCTGACCTCGGCCGGCACCCGGGCCGCCGAGGTGACCCACCTGGTGACGGTCTCGTGCACGGGATTCGTCGCGCCCGGCATCGACACGCGCGTGATCGAGGCGCTCGGGCTTCCGGCGAGCACGCAGCGCACGCACGTCGGGTTCATGGGCTGCCACGGCGCGCTCAACGGGCTCAAGGTCGCCGATTCGCTCGTGCGCGCCGACCCGGACGCGGTGGTGGTCGTCTGCTCGGTCGAGCTCTGCAGCCTGCACTTCTCCTACGGTTGGCACCCGGAGATGATGGTGCCGAACGCGCTCTTCGCAGACGGCGCCGCGGCCGTGGTCGGACGCGCCGGGGACGTGGCCAGGGGCGCGTGGACCGTCGCGTCGTTGGCGACGCTGCTCATTCCCGACACCGCGGACGACATGTCGTGGCGGATCGGGGACCACGGCTTCCGGATGACGCTCTCGGCTCGCGTGCCGCAGCTGATCGAGGACAACCTCGGTACGTGGCTGCGGCGCTGGCTCGCGGAGAACGGGCTCTCGGCCGAAGACGTCGCCTCCTGGGCGATCCATCCCGGAGGTCCGCGCATCCTCAGCGCCGTCGAAGCGGCGGCCGGGCTCGAGAGGGAGCGAACGCGGGTATCACGCGCCATCCTGGCCGAATACGGCAACATGTCGTCGGCAACGGTGTTATTCACTCTGGACCGGCTCCGGGCGGAGAACGCTCCGCGTCCGTGCGTGGCGCTCGCCCTCGGGCCCGGTCTGATCGCGGAAGCCGCGCTGATCGTCTGACCTTGCCCGATCCGCGACCGAGCATCGTCGAGACGGTCGACCGAACACGGCCACGGAAACGCATGCAGAAACTCCCACCGCTCGCGCGCACGGCGCTCCTCGCCGTGAGAGTCGTCGCTGCGATCGTCGCGTTGTCGGCGGCTCCGGCGCGCGCGCGTGCCCAGCTGCCGGACGTGGTGGAGCTGAGCGTGGAAGACGTCAGGGCGGGGCTCGCGGCCGGCCGCTTCACGGCCGTCGATCTGACGCGCGCCTTCCTGGAGCGGATCGATCGCTACGAGCGCCGCTACAACGCGTTCATCTCGCTCGTTCCCGATGCCGTGCGCACGGCGGAGGCCCTCGACAGGGAGTACGCCCGCTCGGGTCCGCGTGGCCCTCTGCACGGCGTGCCCGTGGTCATCAAGGACAACATCGACTACGCGGGCATGCCGACGACGGCGGGGTGGGAGGGCTTCAGCTACGTCTCCGGGGGGATCGACATGGTTCCCGGGGACGATGCGGTGGTCGTCTCACGCCTCCGCGACGCGGGCGCCATCGTGCTCGGAAAGACGAATCTGCCCGACTTCGCGCGCGACGGAACGCGCACGACGAGCTCGGTGGCGGGCGAGACGCTCAACCCTTATCACGTCGGCAAGGTGCCGGGCGGCTCGAGCGGAGGAACGGCCACGGCGGTGAACGCGAGCTTCGCCGTGCTCGGGCTCGGCACGGAGACGGGCGGCTCGATCCAGAACCCCGCCTCGGCCCAGGGCCTCGTCGGCGTGAAGCCCACGCACGGGCTCGTGCCGCTCGAGGGCATCGTGCCGGTGAGCGCCACGTACCTGGACGTCGTCGGCCCGCTCGCGCGCACGGTGCTCGACGCGGCGATCACGCTCGACGTGATCGCGGGCCCGTCCGACGAGGATCTGGCCTCGTACGCGGGGGCGGGGCGGACACCTGAGGGCGGCTATGCTGCGGCGACGCGCACCGCGTCGCTCGAGGGCAAGCGTCTGGGCCTGTTCGGGCCCGGGTGGCGCATCGATCGCTTCCCTTTGGACACCCTCACGGATGCGCTCTACGCCGACGCCGTCGCGACCGTGGAGGAGCTCGGCGCGCAGGTGGTGGAGGATCCCTTCCGGGGCAGCGGGTTCCTCGAGCTCTACGACGAGCGTCCGGATCTGCCCACCGATGCCTGGGGC
This sequence comes from Gemmatimonadales bacterium, assembly GCA_050181335.1. Lineage (GTDB taxonomy): Bacteria > Gemmatimonadota > Gemmatimonadetes > Longimicrobiales > Gaopeijiaceae > UBA2982. The sequence continues at coordinate 88,912 of JBFXDG010000003.1, forward strand.
GATCTCGATACCTATCTGATGGGCCTGGGGCCGGGGGCGGCCTTCCACTCGGTGGCCGAATGGGAGCGGCTCACGGGGTTCGAGTTCAGGCCGGACCGTCGCCCCGACGACCAGCCGCTGCAGGTGAATCGGGGGAGCCCCCGGGCGCGACCCGCCGCCACGGCGGATGCCTACCTCGGATGGCGCAGGGATCTCCTGGCGCTCTTCCGTCGCGTGATGGCGGAGCACGACCTCGACGCCCTGTTCTTTCCGCAGGCCGCCGCGCCGAACCGTGACCTCGTCGAGGACCCGGAGCGCCCTGGCTACGCCCCGAACAACTGGCCCGAGATCCCGAGCAACATCGTGAACGACCTCGGCGTGCCGGTCGTCACGCAGCCGTACGCGTACTACGGCGACGGAACCCCATTCGCCGTCGCGTGGATCGGGGACAGCTGGACGGAGGCCGATCTGCTCGGCTTCGCGGCCGCGTTCGAGAGGGCGACCCAGGCCCGAAAGGCGCCTGCGCTCTCCACGGCGCGGCCGAACTGATGTAAACTCGAGGTTTACTCAACAACCGGGCTCCTGCCCGTGTCCCCGCCCCCGTACACCCCCCCTACAGATCCAAGGGTGCGATCTTGCGCTTACGATCCATGCTGCTCGGCCCCGTGGCGATCGCTCTGGCGATCGCGGCCCCAGCTTCCTCGCAGGCCACCGGCACTCGACCGCGGATCTTCCTCGACTGCAACGCACCGAACTGCAACGGGAACTACTTCCGGACGGAGATCAACTGGGTCAACTGGGTGAACGACCGGGCGGTGGCGGACGTGCACGTCATCGTCGGCAGCCTGCAGACGGGTGCCGGCGGGCGCGAGTACCAGCTCGACTTCATCGGCGTGAGCACGGTGGACGGCTACGAGCAGCAGCTCCGCTACGAGCAGCTTCCCACCGACACGGAGCGTGAGTCGCTCGACGGCCTGACGCACACGCTCGGGCTCGGCATCGCCGCGTGGGCGAACAGCCACGGTTACCGGGGGCTCGTCTCGCTGGAAGGGCACGACCCGGAGCTCGGGAACGGGGCCCTGCAGCGCCGCCTCGTCTCGCAGGAAGAAGTGGACGACCCGTGGAACCTCTGGGTCTTCCGCATCAACGGGAACCTCAACCGCAACAGCGAAGAGACCAACAAGAACACGCAGATCAATGCCGGCTTCAACGCGTCGCGCGTGACGCCGACGTGGAAGCTCAGCACGAACTCGTTCATGAACTACCGGCGCATCTACCGGAAGCTCTCGAGCGGCGTGTTCCGCGACTACCCGATCGACTGGCGGGTCGGCCAGCTCGTCGCCTATTCCATCGCCGAGCACTGGTCGGTCGGTAGCACGTTCTCCTTCGCCAGGCAGACGCAGAACAACCGCGACCTGCAGGTGATGGTGAGCCCGGCGATCGAGTACAGCTTCTTTCCGTACGACGAGGCGACGCGTCGCTCGCTCACCGTCTTCTACTCGATCGGGCCGCAGTACAACAACTATATGGAGCCGACGATCTACGATCGCCTCCACGAGACCAGGTTCGAGCATTCCGTGGACATTCGCTTCGACCAGCGGCAGCCGTGGGGGGACGCGGGGATCAGCATCCGGGCGTCGCACTACCTGCACGACTTCGATTTGTACAACCGCTCGGTTCAGGGGAGCGTCAACTACCGGATCACCCGCGGCGTGAGCATCTTCGCGAACGGCGACATCTCTTGGCTGCAGGACCAGATCTACCTGTCCGCCGAGAACGTCACGGACGAGGAAGCTCTGCTGAACCTCCGGCGCCAGGCCACCGACACGCAGTACGGCTTCAGCTTCGGGGTCACGTTCCAGTTCGGCTCGATCTTCAACAACGTCGTGAACAACCGCTTCACGAACATCCAGGGGTTCGGCGGCCCGGGCGGTGGTGGCGGTGGTGGCGGGCGCGGAGGCGGGTTCAACTGAGTCGCGGCACGCCCGCGGGCGATTGATCGCGCCGGGGCGCCCTTCCTACCTTATCGTCGCAGCGGGGCGCGCCGGGTGCGGGCTCTGTCCCGCATGGAGTTGCGCCGAGGAAGGTTCGTGTCCGGTCACAACAAGTGGTCCCAGATCAAGCGGAAGAAGGGTGTCGCCGACGCCAAGCGTGGCGCCCTCTTCACCAAGCTCATCCGCGAGATCACGGTGGCGGCCCGTGAGGGTGGGGGAAGCCCCGACGCGAACCCGCGGCTCCGGCTCGCCGTCGATGCCGCGCGGGCGGCGTCCATGCCGTCCGACAACATCGAACGCGCGATCAAGCGCGGGACCGGCGACCTCGAGGGCGTGCGCTACGAGTCCGTCACGTACGAAGGATACGGCCCGGGGGGCGTCGCGCTCCTGATCGACTGCCTCACCGACAACACGAACCGCACCGTGGCGGCCGTGCGCTTCGCGTTGAGCCATCACGAAGGTTCGCTCGGGACGGGCGGCTCGGTGGCGTGGCAGTTCGAGCGCAAGGGACAGATCGTGATCGACGCCTCCAGGCACTCCGAGGAGGAGGTGCTGGAGGTGGCGGTCGACGCGGGCGCGCTGGACGTCGTGAGCGGGGGAGGAGAGCACCTGATCGCCACCGAGGTGGTCGATCTCCATGCGGTGCGCGACGCCCTCGAGCGGGCGCAGATCCACGTGTCGTCCGCGGAGCTGACCTACGTGCCGAAGGCCGAGGTCGCCGTGGCGGGTGGTACCGCGACGAAGCTCATCAGGTTGGTGGAGGCGCTGGAGGAGCTCGACGACGTGCAGAAGGTCTACTCCAACGCCGACATCGACGAGGCCGTGCTCGCCGGCGTCGAATAAAGGACGCTTCCGCCATCGTGCCGAGCGACCGCGTCGAGGCCACGAAGGAGGTTGCGATCGTGCTCGGCATCGATCCCGGCACGGCCGTCACGGGCTACGGCGTGGTCGCACGCACCGCCTCGGGTGGTGTCACCCTGCGTGAGTGCGGCGTGATCGAAACATCGGCGGGTAGGCCGCTGTTCGAGCGCATCCGCGACATCTACGACGCGACGGCCGCGCTGATCGAGCGACACGCACCCGTTGCGGTGTCGGTCGAGGACGTCTTCCAGGGGAAGAACGCCAAGACCGCGCTCAAGCTCGGACACGCGCGGGGCGCCATCCTGCTGGCGGCGGCGCACGCGAGCGTGGCGGTCGCGGAGTATGCGCCGCGCGAGATCAAGAAGGCCGTGGTGGGCAACGGCAACGCGACGAAGGATCAGGTCGGGTTCATGGTGCAACAACAGCTCCGCCTCCGGTCCGCGCCGGCGCCCGCCGACGCCGCCGACGGTGTCGCCGCCGCGCTGTGCCACTGCATGGTCGGAAGGTTCCCCACATGACGAGGGACGGCGACGGATGATCTCACGCGTGCAGGGGACGCTGCTGACGCGGGAGTCGAACCGCGTCGAGGTCGAGACGCGCGGCGGCGTGGTCTACGAGGTCGAGGTCCCGCTCACCGTGCTCGAGCGCCTGCCCGATCCCGGAGACCTCATCGAGCTCCGTACGGTGCAGATCGTGAGCGAGAGCTCGGCCGCGCTCTACGGCTTCCTGAGCGTGCACGAGCGCTCGCTGTTCCAGCGCCTGCTGACCGCATCCGGGGTCGGCCCGAAGCTCGCGCTCTCCATGATGTCCACATATTCCGCCGAGCGGCTCGCCCGGGCGCTGATCGACAAGGAGATCGCGGCGCTGGTGCAGGTGCCGGGCATCGGCAGGAAGACCGCCGAGAGATTGGCCCTGGAGCTTTCCGACCGCGTCGCCGATCTCGCCTTCCTCACGCCGAGCGAGCCGTCCGGGCTCCAGGTCGCCCAGGAGGCCGTGCAGGCGCTCGTGTCGCTCGGCTACACGTTCGGCGACGCCGACAAGGCGGTTCGCTCGGCGTTGGAGCAGGGCACCCCGGATACGGCCGAGGAGCTCATCCGTACGGCGCTACATTCCTAGCCATGACCAAGCACCTGCACATCACGACGCCGGAGTCGCTCTCCGAGGATACGAGCGCCGAGCCCTCGCTTCGGCCGCACCGGCTCGCCGAGTTCATCGGGCAGGCCAAGGTCTGCGAGTCGCTGCAGGTGGCGATCGACGCCGCGCTCAAGCGCCGGGAGCCGCTCGACCACACGCTGTTCCACGGACCGCCGGGTCTCGGCAAGACGACGCTCGCCTCGCTGATCGCGCGCGAGCTCGGCGTCAACTTCAAGGTGACCTCCGGCCCCGTCCTGGAGAAGCCGGCCGACCTGGTCGGCATGCTCACCAACCATCGCGAGGGCGACGTCCTCTTCATCGACGAGATCCATCGCCTGCGGCCGATCATCGAGGAGTTCCTCTATCCGGCGATGGAGGACTGGAAGATCGAGATCCGGCTGTCCGAGGGACCGAAGGCGCACACGATGACGATGAAGATCGAGCGCTTCACGCTGGTCGGGGCGACGACGCGCTTCGGTCTGCTCACCGCGCCCATGCGGGCGCGCTTCGGGATCGTGCAGCGCCTCAACTTCTATCCTGCCGACGAGCTGGCCGAGATCGTGAAGCGCAGCGCCGCGCTGCTCGGGGTGGACACCACCGCGGAGGGCGCGGTGGAGCTTGCCAAGCGCTCACGTGGCACACCGCGGGTGGCGAACAGGCTGCTCCGGCGCGTGCGCGACTTCGCGGAGGTGAAGGCGAACGGCCGCATCGACGTGGAGGTGGCGCGTGAGGCGCTGCGGATGCTCGACGTGGACGAGTACGGCCTCGACGAGATGGACGCGCACGTGCTCAAGACGCTGATCGAGAAGTTCGAGGGCGGCCCCGTCGGCTTGAACTCCCTCGCGGTCGCCATGGGCGAGGATGCGACGACGCTCGAAGAAGTGTACGAGCCGTTCCTCATCATGGAGGGCTTCCTCAAGCGCACGCCGCAAGGTCGCGTCGCGACGCCCCGCGCCTTCCGGAGGTTCGGGTACACGCTACCGAAGGACGGCCGCGGCCAGGCATCGCTCTTCGTCGAAGGAGAATGAGCGGTCCGGAGGGCGTCGGCTCGCGCCTGTCGGACTACGACTACGAGCTGCCGCGCGGACGGATCGCGCGGTATCCGACCGAGCGTCGGGACGAGAGCCGGCTCCTCGCGGTCGTCGGCGACGATCTCCGCGACCTCCGCTTCCGAGACATCGTCGAGCTGTTCGAGCCGAACGACGTCCTCGTGGTGAACGAGACGAAGGTCTTTCCCGCCAGGCTGCTCGGCCGGAAGCCCAGCGGCGCGCCGGCCGAGATCTTCCTGCTGCGCCCCGCGCCGGGCGCACAGGATCCACGCGTGTGGGAGGCACTGGTGCGGCCGGGCGCGAAGCTCAAGCCCGGCCGTATGGTGGTCGTCGCCGACGACCTCCAGGTCGAGATCCTCGACTCCGCGCCGGGGAGCGGACGCCGCGTACGCCTCGTGACCGACCTTCCGGTCGAGGCGGCGCTGGAGCGTCACGGCCGCGTTCCGCTCCCGCCCTATCTGGAGCGCGACGACGAGCCGCTCGACCGCGAGCGGTACCAGACGGTGTACGCCCGAGAGCGCGGCTCGGTGGCCGCGCCCACGGCCGGGCTCCACTTCACGCCGGAGATCCTGGCGGCGCTCGAAGCGCGTGGGGTCCACCGCGCGGCCCTCACGCTGCACGTGGGGATCGGCACGTTCCGTCCCGTGGAGAGCGAGACCCTCGACGCCCACGAGATGCACAGCGAGTGGTACTCGCTCCCGGAGCCGACCGCGGAAGCGGTCAATGCGGCGCGGGCGCGCGGCGGGAGGGTGTGGGCCGTCGGAACCACGAGCGTGCGCACGCTCGAGGCGGTCGCCGACGAGGGAGGGCGTGTGCGCCCCGCGACCGGCACCACGGATCTGTTCATCCGGCCGGGCTACCGGTTCCGAGTCGTCGACTGCCTCATCACCAACTTCCATCTGCCGCGGTCCACGCTGCTCATGCTCGTGGCGGCGTTCGCCGGTTACGACCGGACCATGGCCGCATACGCCCATGCGATCGCCGGTGACTACCGGTTCTACTCCTACGGCGACGCGATGGCGGTGGTGGGGTCCTCCACTGGCAGAAGGCCAGGTCCGGCAGTACGCTGACGTCTCGAAGCCAGTTCAGGCGTCGCTCTTCCGCGGAGGAATGCATGTCAGCGTTCCGTGGGATCGTCGGCCTCGCGCTCGTCGTCAGCGCGCTCGGCCCGCACCAGGTGCTCGCGCAGAGCGCCCAGAATCGGATGAACCCCGACGGCGAGTGGCGTTACCAGAGCGCCGACGCTTGGGGAACGAGGTACTCCCCGAACAACCAGATCGACGCGTCGAACTTCGCCAACCTCGAAGTCGCGTGGATCTACCGAGCCGACAACTTCGGCCCTGCGCTCGAGGACCAGACGAAGGCGACGCCGCAGTACATCAACGGCGTGCTGTACACCGTCATGGGGCACCGTCGCACGGTCGTCGCCATCGATCCGGAGAACGGCGAGACGCTGTGGACCTACCGTGAGCCGAACACGACGCGGTGGGAGCGCTCGATGCGGCAGAACTACGGAAAGGGCGTGGCGTACGGAGAGATCGACGGGCGCGGCGTCATCTTCTACATCTCGCCCGCGTTCTTCCTGCACGCGCTCGACGCCGAGACCGGCCAGCATCTCGAGAACTTCGGCGAGCGGGTGAACCTTCCCGGCTTCCCTTCGACCGGCGTGGTGGACCTGATCCCCGACCTCGTCGAGGACTGGGAGCCGTGGCAGAACCACGTGCGCGACGGCGGGCGCTACGACGCGGACTACGGCATCCCACGCGAGCTCGGCTACATCACCTCCTCTTCTCCGCCCATCGTCGTGAACGGCGTGGTCGTCGTCGGCAACTCGGCCGAGCAGGGCTACAACCAGACCCGCATCGAGAACGTCCCGGGCGACATCCTCGCCTACGATGCGCGCTCGGGCGACTTCAAGTGGAAGTTCCACGTGATCCCACGCCCCGGTGAGTTCGGCCACGAGACGTGGCTGAACGATGCGTGGCGCTGGACGGGCGACGTGTCGTCGTGGGCCCCGCTCTCCGCCGACTACGAGCGGGGGATCGTCTACATCCCGACGAACCCGCCGACGGTCGATTACTTCGGCGGCTTCCGGCCGGGGGACAACCTGTACGGGACCAGCGTGATCGCGCTCGACGTGCAGACGGGCCAGCGCCGTTGGCACTTCCAGACCGTGCACAACGACCAGTGGAACTACGACCTGCCGAACGTGCCGATCATCACCAACCTGACGGTGGGTGGGCGTGCCGTCCCCGCGGTGATCCAGACCACCAAGACCGGGATGATCTTCGCGTTCAACCGTGAGACGGGTCAGCCGATCTGGCCGATCGAGGAGGTGCCCGTTCTGCAGACCGAAGTCCCCGGCAACTGGACCGCGCCCACGCAGCCGATTCCGACGCGGCCGGAGCCCTCGGAGCCGCTGGGTCTGCCCGAGTCCGACGTGATCGACTTCACGCCGCAGCTGCGCCAGGAGGCGATGGCGATGCTGAGCCGCTACCGGGTGGGCAACCCCTTCATGCCGCGGCTCTACGACGACCAGAACACCGGCTTCGAGGACAACATCCGCTGCTACGGCGGTCTCAACATCACGAACCCCGCGACGCTCGATCCCACGACGGGCATCCTCTACGTGCCGTCCTCACGCGGCTGCAGCGGCGGCAGCGTGATGCCGGGTATCGACGCGGACGATCCGGACAACATCATGACGACCGGAACGACGATCTCGCAGTGGGTGTCGGGCGCGGGTGGTGCGCTGCCGCGGGTGCAGGGCCTGCCCGCATGGAAGCCGCCGTATAACCGCGTGTCGGCGTACGACATGAACACCGGCGAGCGCATTTGGTGGATTCCGATCGGCGAGGTGCCGGACGATATCCGCAACCACCCGGCGCTGCAGGGCGTGGACATGTCCCGCTTCGGCGGGGGCGGCAACTCGGTGCAGATGGTGTCGGGCGATCTGCTCTACACGACCGAGGGGTCGAACGGGGCGCCGGTGCTCAACGCGTGGAACAAGCGGACCGGTGAGCACGTCGGCGAGCTGACCGACCTGCCGGGGTCGGTCGAATACGGCATGATGACCTACATGCACGACGGCAAGCAGACGATCGTGCTGCAGGTGGGCGGTCCGGCGCGGCTCGTGGCGCTCAGGCTGCCGTAGGAAGACTGCGCACGACGGGGATCCCCGGTGAAGCAGCCGGGGATCCCCGATGTGTCCGCGTCAGCGGGCAGTCGCGTCGAGGTCGCAGCCCCCCGCGTCACGACCTCGCGGTGCTTGCTCGCAGCGCCTCCAGGCTCCTCCGCTGCTTCCCCCGCTCGTCGAAGTTGGCGGGGTCGAGCCACGCTTCGAACGCGGCGCGGATCGCGGGCCACTCGGCGTCGATGATCGAGTACCAGGCCGTGTCGCGGTTGCGGCCCTTGGTCACGACGTGTTGCCGGAACGTGCCCTCGTAGGTGAACCCGAGCCGCTCGGCGGCGCGCCGCGAGGGCGCGTTCAGCGCGTCGCACTTCCACTCGTAGCGTCGGTAGCCGAGCTCGTCGAACGCGCGTCGCATCATGAGGTACATCGTCTCGGTGGCGGCGCGCGTCCGCTGAAGTCGCGGCGCGTAGTGGATGTGACCCACCTCGATGGACCCGGCGTCCGGGGTGATGCGCAGAAAGCTCGCCACACCGACGGGCTCGCCGTGCTCGTCCGAGATCGTATGGAAGAGCGGATCGTCCGTGCCGGCCACGCCGTCGAGCCACTCGCGAAAAGCGGCTTCGTTGGCGAACGGGCCGTAGGGCAGGTACGTCCACCCTCGCCCTTCGGTGTCCGACCGGAACGCGGCGAACAAGCTGCTCGCGTGCCGCGCCGGATCGAGCGGCTCGAGGCGGCACCAGCGGCCGACCATGGGCGAGCGCGGGGGAAGCGGCCGGCGCGACCAGCCGAGGACGGGTGGCCCGACCGGTGGGGCGGTCTCAGCAGCCACGTGCCGGTCTCACCACGCGACGGGTACGATCCATCCGAGGGCGAAATCCGCCGGCCGGGTCCCGTCCGGCAGAACGGCCGGCGCCCAACGCGGCGTCCGGAACCTGGATCCGACGAGGGCCCCCACGGCCGCGCCCGCGATCGGCGGCACGATCAGCTTCCAGGGGTCGAACCCTCTGCCGAGCTCGTCGCCGTCCCCGTCCACCGCGCGTGGGTCGATCCCGTCGCTCGCCACGAGGCCCACGCCCACCCCGAGGCCCACGAATCCCCCCACGACCGCGCCTTTGCGCGTGTTCCTGCGGCTGGCCAGCACCTCGGCACGCTCCAGCTGGGAGGCCTGGAACGTGAAGCTGCGGCCGTCCCGGAGCGTGATCGAGAGCGCGTCCGCCGCCACCGAGGTGAGCGTTCCCTCGAACGTGCTCGCGACGCCCCTCACGAACAGACGCGCTTCGCGCCCAGCCTCGAGCAGCTCCGCCTGCGCGTGCGCGGCGGGCGCGAAGCCGAGCCAAGCGGCGACGACGAGCGCCGCGACGACCGCGGGCGGGGAAGGGATCAGCGGTCGCTCAACCGATCGAGGACCGGCCCGACGACGCGGTTCCAGATCGCGTAGCCGGCCGGTGTCATATGGAGTCGGTCCTCCACGTAGAGCTGCGGCATCGGTTGGCCGTCCCGGCCCAGCATCGGCGTGCTGACGTCCACGTACTCGACGGTGGGACGGCTGTCCGCGTACGCGCGGATCAACGCGTTGGTGGCCTGCATCTCCGGCCACTGCTCCCAGCGCCGCGGGCTCGGCTTCACGGAGAGGATCACCACCTGCGTGGCGGGATCGTGCGCGAGCACGGCCTCCGAGAACTCCCGGATGTCCGCGAAGATCTGGTCCGCCTTCTTGCCGACGGACGTGTCGTTGTCACCCTCGTAGTAGACGACGACGGCGGGGTCGTACTGGAGCACCGCCTGCTCCAGCCACGGCATGACGTCGGAGGCCTGCGACCCGCCGAAGCCGCGGTTGATCACCGGAAGGCCGGGGAACGACTCGGCCGTGTTCCAGCGAACGATGCTGGAGCTGCCGACGAACAGGATGCCGTTCGGCGGCGCCGCGTTCTTCGCGTCCCAGGCGGCGAACTCCGCGAACGCCGAGTCGAAGCGCATGGGATCGGGGTCGGCGACCTGCGCCCCGAGCGAGGTCCCACCCCACGAGACCGTGATCGCCAACACGAAGAGCCCCGAACGTCCGATCGTCGCTTTCATCATGGCCTCCGATGCATGAGCCGGAACACTCCCGCCAATCTGATATCCACGAGGGACACACGCACGTCAGGCATTACATTCCGCCGCCCGCACGACCCCACGGACCCTCCCTCCATGTTCGAATCCCACTTCGGTTTCCGCGTAGAGGCGACCGCCGGGTCCGCGCGAGCCGGGACGTTCGCGACCCCGCACGGGGCGGTCCCGACGCCGGCGTTCATGCCGGTGGGAACGGCGGGCACGGTCAAGACGCTCACGATGGACGAGGTGGCGGGGGTGGGCGCGCGTATGGTGCTCGCCAACACGTATCATCTCTATCTGCGACCGGGCCACGAGCTCGTGCGGGAGCTCGGCGGTCTGCACGCCTTCATGCGCTGGGACGGGCCGATCCTGACCGACTCGGGGGGCTTCCAGGTCTTCTCCCTGGCGGGCACCCGGCGGGTGCACGAGAACGGCGTCGAGTTCCAGAGCCACGTGGACGGCTCGGCGCACACGTTCACGCCCGAGTCCGTCATGGACATGCAGCGCGCGCTCGGAGCGGACGTGATCATGGCGTTCGACGAGTGCCCTCCCGGCGGCTGCGACCGCGAGACCGCGGAGGCGGCGGGCCGGCGCACGCTCGACTGGCTCGCGCGCTGCCGCGATCGCTTCGAGCGCCTGGAGGCCGAGAGCGCGACGCCGGCGCAGGCCCTCTTCCCGGTGCTCCAGGGGAACGTGTTCGACGACCTACGCGCCGCCCACGCGCGCCGCGCGATGGCGCTGGGCGACTGGAAGGGATACGGGATCGGCGGGCTCAGCGTCGGCGAGGCCAAGCCCGACATGTGGCGGACGCTCGAGATCCTCGACGGCGTGCTCCCTGCGGACAGACCGCGCTATCTCATGGGGGTCGGGTACCCGGACGATCTGCTCGAGGCCGTCGCCCGCGGGTGCGATCTGTTCGACTGCGTGGCTCCGACGCGCAACGCCCGCCACGGAACCGCCTGGACGGAGGCGGAGGGCCAGGTGAACTTGAAGGCGGCCCGCTTCCGCCGCGACACGAGCGCCCTCGACCCGAGCTGCGACTGCACCACCTGCGGCCGGTACGATCGCGCGTACCTTCGCCACCTGGTGGTCGCGGGAGAATGGCTCGCGATGAGGCTGCTGTCGGTGCACAACCTGCGGTTCCTCATCGGCCTCGGGGAGCGAGCGCGGGCGCGGATCGGAGACGGCACGTTCGACGGCTGGCGCCGAGATTGGCTGGAACGCTATCGCAAGGAGCGGAGCACGACGTGACGTCTTTCGAGCTGCTGTGGGCGGTGCCGCGCGAGGGTGGGAACGCGGGCGCCATCTTCATGATCCAGATGGTGCTGATCTTCGGCATCTTCTATTTCCTCCTCATCCGTCCGCAGTCGAAGGAGCGTCAGCGGCACGAGCAGATGCTCCAGAAGATCAAGAAGGGCGACGAGATCGTGATGAACGGGGGGATCATCGGGAAAGTGGTTCACGTGGAGGAGAAACGGCTGACGCTGAAGACGGCGGAGAATACCCGCATCACCGTGGACCGTGGGCGCATCGCCGCCGTTCTCGATACGAGAGGCGAAGAGCAGGCGGAGTAGTGGTACGCAAGGTGAGGCTGTTGGGTGATCCGGTTCTCCGCGAGGAAGCCGAGGACGTCGTGGCGTACGACGAGGGCCTGCGCTCTCTCGTGAGGGACATGTTCGAGACGATGTACCACGAAGAGGGGATCGGTCTCGCGGCGCCGCAGGTGGGCGTCTCCACGCGGGTCATCGTCCTCGACCTGCGTCGCGAGGACCACGACGACGAGCCGATCGCGCTCGTGAACCCGCGCCTGACGTGGAAGAGCTCCGAGACCGCCAAGCAGACCGAGGGCTGCCTGAGCATCCCCGGGCTGGAGGAGATCGTCGAGCGTCCGGCCAAGGTCCGCGTCGAAGCGCACGACCCCGAGGGAGAGCCCATCGTGCTCGAGGCCGACGACCTGCTCGCGCGCGCTCTCCAACACGAGATCGACCACCTCGACGGCATCCTCTTCCTGGATCGCGTGAGCGCGCTGAAGCGCCGCATGCTGCTCAAGAAGTGGAAGAAGCTCGAGGAGGAGAAGCAGGAGGAAAGACAGAAGGTGTGAGGATCATCTTCTGGGGCACGCCCGAGTTCGCCATTCCCTCGTTGCGGGCTCTCGACGACGAGGGGTTCGACGTGGTGGCGGTCGTGACGCAGCCGGATCGTCCCGCCGGACGGGGCCGACGCCCGAAGACCTCCGCCGTGAAGTCGGTCGCCCTCGATCTGGGGATCGAGGTTCTCGACCCGGACCGCCCCAGGGGTCCGGAGCTCCTCGACCGGATCCGCGCGCTCGAGCCGGACCTGTCGGTGGTCGTCGCGTACGGGCACATCCTCGGGCTCGACGTCCTCGCGGTGCCCCGGATGGGCTCGATCAACGTGCACGCGTCGTTGCTGCCGGATCTCCGCGGAGCGGCGCCCATCAACTGGGCGATCGCGCGGGGGCACGACACGACCGGCGTGACGATCATGCGCATGGCGAAGGAGATGGATGCCGGCGCGATCATCCATCAGGTCGAGGAGCCGATCCTGGCGGACGAGACCGCATCGGAGCTCTCGGTGCGGCTGTCGGAGCTCGGCGCCGAAGCGCTCGTCGAGGCGCTGGCGCTCCTGTCGGCCGGCGCCGTGCAGGAGCGGGAACAGGATCACGCGGCCGCCACGTTCGCGCCCAAGATCGACCGCGACACGGCCCGTATCGACTGGTCGCGGACGGCCGTCGAGATCAGCCGCCACGTGCGCGCGATGGACGAGATCCCGGGCGCTTGGACGACGCTGTCCGGCGAGCCGCTCAAGCTCTTCCGCCCGCGGGTCGAGGCGTGGGTCGGTGCGCGCGCGGACGCGGGGACGGTGCTCTCCGTGGACGGTGCGCTGCTGGTCGCGAGCGGCGGGGGAGTGCTGGCCTTCGCGGAGGTCCAGCCCGCGGGAGGCCGGCGCATGAGCACGGTGGATTGGCTGCGCGGCCGACGTGTCGAGGCGGGGGCGAAGCTCGGATGACCGCGCTCCCACGGCTCCACGTCGTCACCGACGACGCGATGCTGCGTCGCGGCGGCTTCGAGGCCCGCGCCGTCGAGGTGCTGGAGGCGGGCGGCGCGGACCTCGCGCTGCACCTGCGGGGGCCCTCGGCGGACGGCGCGCTGCTCTACGCCCTCGCGAGGACGCTCCTCCCTCACGCACGACGCAGCGGGGCCCTTCTGTTCGTGAACGACCGGCTCGACGTCGCCCTCGCCCTGGAGGTCGACGGCGCGCACCTCGGCCATCGCTCCCTCGGCGTGCGCATCGCCCGCGAGCTGCTGGGCGACGCGCTCTGGCTCGGCGCGTCCGTGCGCGACGCGCGCGAGGCTTCGGCGGCCGCCGACGAGGGCGCAGACTACGTCTTCCTGGGTACCATCTTCGCGACGCCCTCGCATCCGGGCGTGGCCGGCATGGGCGTCGAGGGGCTGTCGGCCGTGACCGGCCGGCTGAAGGGGACCGTTCCGGTCCTCGGGATCGGGGGTATCGATGCCGCCCGTGTCGGCGAGGTCCTCGGCGCGGGGGCGCACGGGATCGTCGTCGTGCGGGGCGTCTGGGACAGCCGGAACCCCGCGGCGGCGGTACGGCGATACGAGGAGGCGATCTCGGCTGCGAGCGTCGTCGGAACGGGCTGAAATGGAACGGACCGAAGTGGAATGGACCGAAGTGGAACGCACTGAAGTGGAAACGATGCGGATTCGACTGAACGGAAAAGAACGGGACATCGGCGCCGGTCACACCGTGCGCTCGCTGTTGCGCGAGCTCGAGCTCGAGCCGGCCATGATCGTGGTCGAGCTCAATCGCGACATCCTCGAGCGCGACCGCTACGACGACGTGGCCGTGCGCGAGGGTGACACGCTCGAGCTCGTGCACTTCGTCGGGGGAGGTTGACGACATGGGCGACGCCGCCGCGACGATGGAGACCGGCCACGCGCTCGATCGCCCGCTCGTGATCGGTGGGCACGAGCTCGGCTCGCGCCTGATCGTCGGCACGGGGAAGTACCGGACGAACCAAGAGATGGTCGACGCCATCCGCGCCTCCGGCGCGCAGATGGTGACCGTGGCGGTGCGCCGCGTGGATCTCGATCGCACGAAGGAAGAAGCGATCCTGCATCATCTCGATCCGAGCGAGTTCTTCCTCCTGGCGAACACGGCGGGCTGCTACACCGCCGAGGACGCGGTTCGCTACGCCCGGCTCGCGCGTGCGGCCGGCTTCAACGAGTTCGTGAAGCTCGAGGTGATCGGCGACGAGAGCACGCTGCTTCCCGACGTGCACGCCACGCTCGAAGCGGCACGCACGCTCGCGTCGGAAGGCTTCAAGGTGATGGCCTATACGAACGACGATCTGATCACCGCGCTCCGGCTCGAGGACGCGGGATGCGTGGCGGTCATGCCGCTCGCGAGCCCGATCGGCAGCGGGCTCGGCGTCGTGAACCCGTACTTCATCCGTGAGATCAAGCGGCGCCTTCAGGTGCCCGTCATCGTGGATGCGGGCGTCGGCACGGCTTCGGATGCCTGCGTGACGATGGAGCAGGGCGTCGACGGCGTGCTGATGAACACCGCGCTCGCCGCAGCGGACGACCCGATCCGGATGGCGCACGCCATGCGTCACGCGGTGATCGCCGGGCGCCTCGCCTTCCTGGCCGGTCGCATGCCGGCGCGTGAGATCGCGGTGCCCTCCTCGCCGAAGATCGGGATGCTCGACTGAGCGAACGGGGTGGTTCGGAGGGCTCCGAAGGGGGAGGGCGGGAGATCGCGCTCCGCGTGCGTCTCGAGGTGGAGCGCGGACGGCGGCTGGACCGTGCCTTCGCGGAGGCGGCGGCGGACGCCGACGGACGCGAGCGCGCCTTCGCCCGCGAGCTCGCCTACGGGACGACGCGTCTGCGCGGAAGGATCGATCACCTGCTCGGGCTACGGCTCCTGGGCCCCCTCCAAGGGCTGCAGCCGGAGGTCCGTGAGATCCTCCGGCTCGGCTCCTACCAGCTGCTCTACATGACGGGAGTGCCCGCGTACGCCGCCGTCTCCGCGTCGGTAGACCTCGTCCGCGCGCGCGTGGGCCCTCGTCCCTCCGGTCTCGTGAACGCCGTCCTCCGGCAGGTAGGCCGCGCGGGCGAGAACCCGGAGCTCTACCCCTCGCCCGCGAACGATCCTCTCGGCTTCCTGGAGACCTGGGGATCGCACCCGCGCTGGCTGCTCGAGCGTTGGCTCGCCCGCTGGGACGCGCCCACGGTGCGGCGGCTCGTCGAGGTGAACAACGGCCGGCCGCCCACGTTCCTCGTCCCGCTCGACGTCCCGCCGGACGACGCCGTGGCCGCGCTCGCGCACGCCGGCCTAGTCGCCACCGCGCTCGCCGGAACGACCCCGCGCATCCAGCTGGGTGACGGCGTCGCGCCGACGGACGCGCTCGCCGTGCTGCCCCGCGCGATCGTGCAGGACGCTGCGTCTAACCTGGTGGCTCGCTACGCCGACGTGCCCGAGGGCACGAAGGTTGCAGATTTATGCGCTGCCCCGGGCGGAAAGGCGCTCGCCCTCGCGGACCGACCCGTCTATACTCTGGCTGCCGATCGCTCGGAATCACGCCTGCACATGGTCAAGGAAAATGCCCGTCGCGTGGGGCGCCCGCTCGGGCTGGTGGTGGCGGATGCCCGCCGTCCACCCCTCCGCCGCGTGGACGTCGTTCTCCTGGATGCGCCCTGCTCGGGCACCGGCACCTTCGCGCGCCGACCGGATGCCCGCTGGCGGCTCCGACCCGAGTCCATCGGCGAGCTCGCCGCCCTGCAGCTGGAGATGCTCGACGCGGCGGCCGATGTCGTGGCGCACGGCGGCCTGCTCGTCTACTCGACCTGCTCGCTCGAGCGCGAGGAGAACGAAGCTCAGGTGGACGCGTTCCTGGACCGGCACCCCGACTTCTCGACGGAGCCCACGACCGCTGTGCCTCCCGAGCACCTGGACGAGCTCGGCCGGCTCTTCGTGACTCCGCAGGAAACCGGCTCCGACGGCGGCTTCGCCGCTCGGCTCAGGCGAGCGGCATGAAGCTCGGCGGCTCGCTGGAGCGCAGTCGGAGGCGGGCGCGGTCGGTCGACCGCGCCACCGACGGAGGTCCTCGCATCGACGGGGACATCCTCCTCAAGGCGGCCGGCATCGCGCTCGTCGGATGGCTGGTAGGCTACCTAATTTCCACGCGCGTCCTGTTTCCGGCACCCCCGCCTCCGGGCGATCTGAACGAGGTCCCCGATGTCCGCGGCCTCGAGCTGGCGAACGCCCAGGAGGAGCTCGCCTCGTCCGGTCTCGAGCTGGGCCCCGTCGACTCGCTCCTGCACCCGTCGGTTCCCGCCAACGTGATCCTCGGCCAGTCCCCATTGCCCGGCCAGGTCGCCCGTCCCGGCACCCCCGTGCGCGTGACGGTGAGCCTCGGGCCGCAGCGCCGTGCCGTGCCGGACGTCACCGGCCTGAGCGAGGACCGGGCACGCATCGTCCTGGAGACGACCGGCTTCGAGGTGAGGATGGACTCGGTCGAGTCCGAGGAGCCTCGCGGGCGCGTCGTGGAGATCGCTCCGGCTCCCGGAGCCCAGGTGGTCCTGCCGGGTGAGGTGCGCCTCACGGTCAGCATGGGCCCACCCGTGATCACGATGCCGCTCGTGCTCGGGCTTCCCGAGGACGAAGCAATTACGCTCCTCGACAGCCTGGGCTTGATCGTCGAGCCGGTGGAGGAGGTATTCCGCTTCGGGCGCGATCAGGGCATCGTGGTCGAGCAGGAGCCCGCCTCGGACAGCGAGCTCCAACGCGGGACGCCCGTGCGGCTCAAGGTGGGCCGCCGCGGCCTCGACAGGGGGAACGGCGATGGGAACAATGACTGATGTGACCCGTAGCAATCCCTGACCGCCCCATGAAGCCAACTTCCACGATCCGGTCTCCGTACTTCTGGGCCATCGTCGCCGGCGTGGCCCTCGTCGGCGTCGCGTGGCTGGGCCGCGAGAACTACCGTCCGGTGATCAACGGCGCCGTCGCGCCGGCCTTCTCCGCCACCACGATGCACGGCGAGCCGGTGAGCCTCGCCGACTACGCGGGCAAGGTCGTCCTGCTGAACATCTGGGCGACCTGGTGCGAGCCGTGCCGGACCGAGATGCCTTCCATGCAGCGGATGTACGAAGCGCTGAAGGCCTCGGGCCAGGCGGAGGGGTTCGAGATCCTCGCCGTGAGCATCGACGCGCCGCTCGGCCAACAGGACGTCGCGGGCCGACTCGGCGGCGACCTGAAAGCCTTCGCGCACGAGTTCGACCTCACGTTCCCGATCCTGCACGACCCGTCCGGCGCGATCCAGCGCACGTACCAGACGACGGGCGTGCCGGAGTCGTTCGTGATCGGCAAGGACGGGTTGATCTACAAGAAGGTGGCGGGACCCACGGAGTGGGACGCGCCGGACAACCAGGAGTTGGTGCGCCGGCTCCTCGCGTACTGATCGGGACCCGATGGCCGGCGCCCTCCGTGTCCTGCTCCACAACTGGCACCTGAAGCTGGCCGCCCTCGGGCTGGCCATCCTCCTGTGGGCTCTCGTGCAGACGGAGCCGCTCAGCCAGGAGACCTTCGCCTCGGTTCCCATCGCGGTCCAGGTGATGGACTCCACGTGGACCGTCGCGCGGCCGCCGTCGCCGGCCACCGCGGAGTTGCAGCTCGGCGGGCCGGCCCGCGAGATCATCCGCCTGGCGCGCGACGGCACGATCCTGCGCATCCCCGTGACCTCGGTGGGGTCTCGCGACACGGTCATCGCGCTGCAGCGGGAGTGGGTGGATCTGGGGGGCCGCTCACGCGTCACGGTCGAGTCCGTGTCGCCGCTGACGGTGAGCCTGACATTCGAGCCGGCCGTCGCGCGTAACGTGCACGTCGTGGCTCCGCTCCGGGGCGAGCTGCCGGCGGACGTGGCCCTGGCGAGCCTGCCGGAGATCACCCCCAGCACCGTCGTCGTGCGGGGTCCGGAGAGTCGGATCATGGGGTTGGATACGGTACGGCTTGTGCCGTTGGATCTGGGCTCGGTCAGGGAGTCCGGGTCGTTTTCGCTTCCCGTCGATACCACCGGACTGCCGGGCGCCGTGGTCAGGCCCGCGACCGTCACGGTGAACATGCATGTCGAGCCGATGGTGGAGCGCGTGATCGACAACGTCCCCATCCAGGCGGAGCCCCCGCAGGGGCAGCCATCGGCCGTGATCACACCGGCCTCCTTGCAGCTCCGGCTGGAAGGACCGAGCGCGCTCGTCACGTCCGTCGATCTCTCGGACGTGGTGGTCGCGGTGGATCCGGAGTCGCTCCGCGGGCTGGAGGAGGGAGAGATGCGGCGCGTCCGCATCCGTGTGGACGGAGTGCCGCCGCTCGTCAGCGCGTACCTCTCCGCCGACGTGGCGACGGCACGCCGCGCGGAAGGGTCGCCGGGCGGCGGAGCGGGGCGTTGATCGTCCTCGGGCTCGAGACGTCGTGCGACGAGACGTCGGCCGCCGTCCTGTCGGACGACCATCGCATTCTCGGCCACGTCATCCTCTCGCAGGACGTGCACGAGGTGTACGGCGGCGTGGTGCCCGAGCTCGCGGCGCGCGCGCATCTCCAGAAGGTGGATGCCGTCGTGGCGCGCGCGCTCGAGCAGGCCGGCGTGCGTCTGGACGACGTGGACGTGTTCGGCGTCACGGTTGGCCCGGGCCTGATCGGCGCACTGCTGGTCGGTGTGTGCTGGGCCAAGGCCGCGGCCTACGCGCTCGGTCGGCCCTGGGTGCCCGTCCACCACATGGAGGCGCACCTCTTCGCGCCCTCGCTCGAGACCACCGACGCCGAGCCGCCGTTCGTGGGGCTGCTGGTGTCGGGGGGGCATACGCTCCTGCTCCACGTCCCGGCGTGGGGGGAGTACCGCCTCCTCGGGCAGACGCGCGACGACGCCGCGGGCGAGGCCTTCGACAAAGTCGCGAAGCTCCTCGGCCTCAAGTACCCGGGCGGTCCCGAGATCGAGCGGACCGCGGCGTCGGGCGACCCGGCGCGCCATCGCCTGCCAAGACCGATGCTGGCGCGTAACCAGCTGCCCGACGACGACGACTACTACGACTTCTCGTTCAGCGGCCTGAAGACCGCGGTGGTCGAGCTGGTACGGGATCTGTCCGAGGCAGGCACGCTCGAGGCCGAGCGCGCACACGTCGCGGCGGCGTTCCAGACCGCGGCGATCGACGTGCTCGCGTCCAAGACGCTCCGGGCCGTCGAGCAGACCGGCTGCGGCCGGGTGCTCCTCGGCGGCGGCGTGAGCGCCAACCGCGCCCTCCGCGCCGAGATCGCCGCGAGGCTCGGCGGGGGTCGTCTTCTGTATTCATCCCCGCGTCTGGCGCTCGACAATGGCGCCATGATCGCCCGCGCCGCCCGCTTCCGTTTCGACCGCGGCGAGATCGGGGGACTGGACGGCTCGGCCGACGCGGTGCTTCCCTTCCCGGGACTCGTGACCGCGACCCCCGTTCCCTGAGCACCGATGTATCCCATCCTGTTCGAGCTGCCGGATTGGCTGCCCCTGGTCGGCGGTGCCGCGATCACCTCCTTCGGGGTGTTCATGCTGCTGTCGTTCCTGACCGCCGGCTACATCCTGCGCGCGGAGCTGCGCCGCCAGGGTGAAGACCCCGAGAAGGCCTGGGACATGGTGTTCATGGCCGTGGTCGGGGGGATCGTCGGCGCGCGCCTCTACTATCTGCTGCTCAACTTCCCGCGTTTCCTCGACGATCCCTTCGGGATGCTGCTCTCCCGCGGGGGCCTCGTCTGGTACGGCGGCTTCCTGCTCGCTTCCGCTCTGGTGGTCTGGGAGGTGCGACGGCAGAAGCTCCCGCTGGGCCGGACGGCCGACGCCTGCGCGCCGGCGCTCGCGCTCGCCTATGCCGTCGGCAGGATCGGCTGCTTCATGGTGGGCGACGACTGGGGGCGACCCACCGACTCGTGGGTCGGCATCGCGTTCCCCCGCGGCACGCCGCCCACGAGCGTGACCGTCATCGAGCGGGACTTCGGCATCACCGTCGATCCAGCGCTCGTCGAGAAGTACGGCAACATCGTGCCCGTGCACCCGACGCAGCTCTACGAGGTCGGCATGAGCACGCTGATCTTCTTCCTGTTGTGGCGCATCCGCGGCAAGGACCGTCCGGCGGGGCAGCTCTTCATGATCTGGCTCGCGCTGGCGGGTATGGAGCGATTCATCGTCGAGTTCTTCCGTGCCAAGGACGACCGCTTCCTGGCCGGGTTCACGGTCGCCCAGCTGATCAGCCTGCTGATCGTCACGGTGGGCGTCGTCGGCGCTGTGCGCGTGGGCTCGCGCCGCGCGCCGCGGGCGGCACCCGCCTGAGCGGGTCGCCGGATGCTCACCCTCCTGCACGCGTCCGATCTCCAGTACGGCCGTCCGGTTCGACCGGAAGCCGCGGAGGCTTTGGTTCGGTTCGCGGATGCGCTGCGGGCGGACGTCACGATCGTATCCGGGGATCTCACGCAGCGCGCGAAGGCCCGAGAGTTCCGCGCCGTCCGGGCGCTGCTCGAGCGGCTCCCCGGTCCGGTGCTCGTGACCCCGGGCAATCACGACGTTCCCCTCTACCGGGTCTGGGAGCGGTTGGCCGCGCCGTATCGAAATTGGCGGTCGTTCGTCTCGAAGGAGCTCGACACGGTCGAGCGCCATGCCGGCGCGACGTTCGTCGTGCTCAACTCGTCCGCGCCGCATCGCGCGATCGTGAACGGTCGTCTCGGCGCCGATCAGATCGAGCTGGCGCGGCGTGCGTTCGCGAACGCCCCTCCCGATGACGTGCGCGTGCTCGTGACGCACCATCACTTCGTGCCGGGGGCCGATCCGCACGCGGGCCCGCCGATGCCCGGCGCACGCGCATGGGTGGCGTCGTTCGAGTCGATGGGCGTGGATCTGGTCCTGGGCGGCCACGTCCACCACACGCACATCATGACGTCGCGCGCGTTGTTCCCCGACGACGGCGGACCCGGCATTCCCCTCGTCTCCTGCGGCACCACGACCTCGCGGCGCGGGCGCGGGGATCAGGTCGGCATCAACAGCCTGAACGTGATCAGGGTGGGCGAGCGCGAGATCGAGATCGTCCCGCACCTCCTGGCGCCGGGGGCGGAGGCGTTCGCGCCCGTCGATGCGGTCGTCATCCCTCGGCACCGCGGTGCTCCGGTGAGTTAGCCGACGATGACGCCCCCCCGGACGATCGTACGCTACCTCCTCGCGCTGCTCGGCGCCGCGTGCGCCGCGTGCGTCGCGGCTCCGCGCACCGCGAGCGCACAGGTCACGGCGGTGGTCGGTCCCGAGGTGCGGGACGTGATCTTCGAGGGCAACGCGACCTTCCCCGGGGACTCGCTCGCCCCGGCCATCGTGACGACGGAGACGAGGTGCAGGCACTGGAGCCTGGTCCCCCTGTGCCTGTTCGGCCTGGGGCAGCGGCGCGCGGAGCTCAACGAGGTCGAGGTGCAGCGAGACGCGGCGCGCCTGCAGATCTGGTATCAACGACGCGGGTTCCGCGAGGTCCAGGTCAGCGGGGACGTCTCGATGCGCGCGGACAGCGCCACCCAGGTGCGCTTCAGCATCACGGAGGGCACCCCCGTCATCGCCGACAGCATCGCCTATGTCGGCGCGGAGAACGTGGCCGTGCCGAACCTGTTGAACGACCTGCCGATTCGCCCCGGCGACCGGTGGAGCACGCTGCAGCTGGACGCCACGCGCGACACGTTGACACGCCGGCTGACGAGCCGCGGATACCCCTACGCCGACGTGCTGCGGCAGACGGTGTTCCCGGGCGGCGAGCCCTACCACGCGCACGTGACCTTCGAGATCGAGCCGGGCAGGTACGCGCGCTACGGGCCGATCCAGGTCTCGGGGATCGACAACCTGAGCGAGTCGACCGTCCTGCGGACCCTGCCGTTCCGGAGCGGCGACCCCTACCGGATCGATCAGCTCGTGGAAGCCCAGAACCGGCTCTTCGGCCTGGAGATCATCACGAGTGCTTCCATCACGCCCAACCTGCAGAACGATCCGGACTCCATCGTGCCGTTGTCGGTCCAGGTCCAAGAAGGCGATCCGTACCGGGTTCGCTCGGGCGTGGGTTGGAGCCGGTCGGAGTGCGTCAGCGCGGAGTCGCGGTGGACGAGCCGCAACTTCCTCGGCGGCGGCCGCGTGCTGCAGGCTCGCGGGCGTCTCGCGAATCTCCTGTCGCCGTTGTGGCACGACGACTGGATCTGTGGCCAGGTAGGTGACGGCGAGTTCGCGGATCTGACGTGGATCGCGGCGCTGGACTTCTCGCAGCCGTGGATCTTCTCGACCAGGAACTCGTTCAACGCGTCGCTGTTCGCCGAGCGGCAGAGCGTGCCGGGGGTGTTCATCCGCCGCGCCGTCGGTGTGCAGCTCGCGATCGTGCGCGCGGTGGGGCCGCGCACGCCGCTCACGCTCTCGTACCGTCCGGAGCTCTCCCGCCTCGACGCGGCGGAGGTGCTGCTCTGCACCGGCTTCCTGGTCTGCACACAAGAGGACATCGGCGTCCTCACGAGCTCGCAGAGGCTCGCGCCGGTGGGCCTCAACCTGACGCGCGATCTCTCCAACAGCCTCCTCAATCCGACCAGCGGGTACCGGCTGATCGTCGATCTGGAGCACGCCTCGAAGTGGACCGGCTCCGAGTTCGACTACGATCGTGCGCTCGTCGAGGGCACGTGGTACTCCAGGCTCCTCGGGCCGGCGGTGCTCGCCACGCGGATCCGCGGAGGGTGGGTCGGATCGGGAGGTGACGTCGGCGCGCCCGCGGAGATCATTCCCCCGCAGAAGCGATTCTACGCGGGCGGCGCGAACTCGGTCCGCGGGTTCGAGCAGAGCCGGTTGGGCCCGCGGGTGCTGGTGGCGGCGGATACGGCGACCCTGATCGATGGAGGGTGCTCGTTCGCCGAGATCGCCGACCTGTCCTGCGACGCGACCGGAAGCCGGCTCGAGTCCCGCCCGACCGGCGGCACCCGCGTGATCGAGGGGAACGCCGAGCTCCGCTTCGCGCTGCGCACGGACCTGGAAGCCGTGAGCTTCCTGGACTTCGGTCAGGTCTGGGGCGCCGACCAGCGCATTCGGCTCGACGCGCTGGAGCTGACGCCGGGCGTGGGCCTGCGGTACCTGAGCCCGGTGGGCCCACTCCGCCTCGATCTGGGGTACAACTTCCGCGGTGACGAGAGCCTGTCGGTCATTCTCCCGGCCATCGAGCCCGATCCCGATCCCAACGTGGGTTACCGCACGACGGGTGACTTGGCGCAGCTCGAACAGCCGGTGCTGTACCGAGGCTCCGAGAGCCGCTTCCAGCTCCATATCTCGATCGGTCAGGCTTTCTGATGAGCGACGCGACAACCGGCCAGGGCGAGCCAGAGTCGACGGAAGCTCAGCCGCGGGAAGTGGCGCGCGAGCGGTGGTTGCGCCGACGCACGCGCGGTGGCGCGCCGCTGTGGCTTCGCACGCTCACGGCCCTCGTGCTCCTCGTGCTCGCGGGCGCGTTCGTCTTCCTGTCGCAGACCGCGCCGGGACAACGGATCGTGGTCAACGAGATCCTCCGCCGTGTTCGCGCGGAGCTGGCGGGTGAGCTGCGGGTCGGGGACATCCACAGCCAGACGCTGGTCGCGGGTGTCACGCTGGAGGACGTTCGCCTGGACGCCCAGGGTGGCGTGCCGGTGCTCACCGCCGATTCGGTGGTGCTGCGCTACTCCCTCCTCTCGCTCATCGCCGGCAGCCCACGCATCCGCTCGACCACGCTGCACGGCCTCGATCTGGAGATCGCGCCGCATCCAGACGAGGACGTGCTCAACCTCCAGCGCATTCTCGCGCCGGGAGACGGCTCCGCGTCGGGAACGTCCGGCGGGAGCCCGTTGGGGCTCGGTCGCATCTCCGTGCGGAGGGGGGAGATCGTCGTGCTGACGCCCACCGACCGGCCGGGCACGCCGGCGGTGTTCGCCCCGGACGGCACCCCCCTCCGGCGCCTCGCGTTCGAGGCGGTGGATCTCGACCTCGAGCAGACGGTGCTCAGGACGGGGGGGGCGGTGTCGTTCGACGCGAGGCTCACGTCGTTCAGCGCGACCGTGCGCGTCGTCGAAGAGCCGTTGGTCGTCCGCGCCGCCGTGGGTGATGTCACCTTCGGTCGCGAGGGGCTACGTGTCGGAACCGGCACGTTCCGTCTGCAGGGCTCCCTCCTCGAGGGCGGCCTTCGCCTGGGACCCGACGAGCCGGGCGGGCCCTGGAGATTCACCGCCGACGTGCAGGCCGACGACTGGGGCGATCTCGAGGACCTCGCGTGGATCGATCCACGCATCCCGGCGGGCGAGTTCCGGGGGGGCGCCGAGGTGCGGACGGACGCGGGGCTCGCGATGGATCTGCGCGACTTCCATGTGCGCACGGACGGGAGCGACGTGATCGCGAGCGGCGGCGTCCGCTTCGACGACGACATGACGCTGTCGCGGATGTCGCTCTCGGCCGCGAGGCTCGCGCTCGCCGAGGTGGAGCCGTGGGCCGGCCGCGAGATCCCGCTCGATGGGTCCCTGAGCGGCCGCGCGACGTTCACGGGCACCTTGGACGCGCTGACGGCCGACGGCCGCCTCACCCTCGCTCCGGCCGGTGGCGGCAGCGCCACGTCGATGGAGTTCGCCGGCAGGCTGTTCACCGGTGACGATCCCGGAGCCGACAGCCTGGTCGTGCGCCTCGACCCCTTCGACTATCGGCTGCTCGCGGCGTGGTGGCCCCGCCTGGAGGTGATGGGCACGGGCTCCGGATCGCTCGAGCTCGACGGTCGGGCCGCCGACGGAATCGCGGTCAACGCCGACTTCACGCACGTCTCGGAGGCGGAGCCGACGTCGAGAGTGTCGGCCCGTGGTGTCTTGCGCCGCGACGAGCGCGGCGAGTGGGCCGTCGATGCCCGCGGTGAGCTGTCGCCCTTCGCGCTCGGCTTCGTCAGCCGGTTCCGTCCCGTGGAGGGTCTGCAAGGAACGGTCTCGGGTCCCGTGACCGTCGACGGCGCGCTCGACGACCTCCACGTCACGGGTGACCTCACGGCGGGCGACGGCCGGCTCGTCGTCGATGGCTCGCTCGATCTCGAGCAGCTGGGCTCGGCGTACGCGCTGGATCTGGATGCGGAGGGTGTGCAGCTGACCTACTTCTCGGATCGGGCCATCGATCCGGGCGTCGTCTCCGGGCACGTGGTGCTCGAGGGGTCGGGGCTCACGCTGGACTCCCTCGCCGGAGCGGCGACGCTGTCCATGCGCGCCTCGACCGTCGGTCGGATTCGTCTCGGGTCGGCGACCGCGCGGGTGCGGAGCGAGGACGGGATGCTGACGATCGACACGCTCGACGTAGACATCGCGGGGGCTCGCGTCTCCGGCAGCGGGACGCTGGGCCTGGTCCCGGAAGCGGACGGACGCGCGACGTTCGCCTTCGCCGTGGACTCGCTGCTGTCGCTGCGCCCCATGTTCATGGGCGACTCCATTCTGGTGCGGGACGGCCTGAGCCCGCTCGAAGAAGATCTCCTGCGCGTGCGCGGCATCGAGCCGGACACGCTTCCGACGGAGATCGAGGTACGCATGGCGGGTTCGGCGAGCGGGCGTGCGGAAGTGCGGGGCGACTTCCGGGACCTGGCGGTCGATCTCGCGTTCGACGCACGGGGTCTCGCGTATCGTGCGAATCAGGTCGACTCGGCGAGCGTCACGCTGGCCGCGAGCGGCCTGCCCGACTTCACGGGCAACTGGACCGGCAGCATTCGCGCACACGGCATCACGTGGCAGGATCGAAGCTTCGAGGGCGTGGACTTCGACGGCGTGATGTCCCGCCAACGGGGCGAGGGCACCCTGTCCATCACGCGCGGCGGACGCGAGCGATACTTCGCGACGGGATCATTCGCGGTCGACTCCCTCGGCGGCCAGGTGTCGCTCTCGGACGCCTCGCTGCAGATCGACGATCTCGCATGGGTGCTCGAGAACCCGAGCCGCATCGCGTGGGATTCGACGTCGATCCGCGTGGAGAACATGGCCCTCGCGCGCACGGGAGTGGACCCCGCGCGCGTGACGGCGCATGGAACGCTCGCGCGGGGCGGCGACTCGAACTTCGGTCTGAGCATGGAGGGCTTCCACGTCGAGGATGCGCTCCGCGTCCTCCAGCGTGAGGATCTGGACCTCGCCGGTCACGTGGACCTTGAGCTCGACATTCTCGGTCCGGCCGAGAGCCCCACCATGACGGCCGAGTTCACGGTGGGGGATCCGCGTTATGGGACGCTCAGCCTCGCTCGCCTCGCGGGCTCGCTCGACTATCGCGAGCGGTTGTCGCGCTTCCAGGTGCAGGGCTCGGACGGCCGGCGCAACGTCGTGTCGATGGCGGGCACCGTGCCGTTGGACCTGGCGTTGTCCGACGTCGAGGAGCGGCAGCTGGACGTGCCCATGGACGTGCGCGTGGCCGCCGACTCGATCGACGCGGGCATCGCCCTGGCCTACTTCGAGACGCTCGAGGACGTCGTGGGCACGATCTCGGCGGACCTCACGATCGGAGGGACGACGCGTCAACCGGAGCCCAGCGGCACGATCCGCCTGGCGAACGGTGGCTGGACCTTGTCGGCGCTCGGCGTGCGCCACGTCGGGCTCCAGGGGGAGCTGGACGTTCGTCCGGATCGCGTGGTGGGGATGCGGCTGGATGCCGCGGGCAGTGGCCGATCGAGCGTGACCGGGACCATCGCCTTCGACTCCCTCTCCAATCCGGAGTTCGATCTGGTGGTCGACATGAGTCGCTTCCAGGCGGTGAGCCGTCGGGATATCGAGGGCATGTTGAGCGGGGCGTTCACGGTGACGGGCACCTACCAGCGCCCCGTGGCCGAGGGCCAGCTCACCGTCGACCAGGGCACGCTCTTCGTGGAGGAGTTCCAACGGGCCAGGGACATCGTCGACCTGCGCGATCCCACGCTCTTCGCGGACGGGTTCGCGGTGGACACGACGGTGTTCGTCTCGCAGCCGATCCTCGCGGCGCTGCGGAATCCGTTCCTGGACAACCTCAGCGTGGACATCGATCTGTCCGTGCCGCGCGACCTGTGGATCCGCTCGCCGACGATGAACGTGGAGATCGGCGGCGAGCTGATCATGCGCTACGACCGTCGCGAGGGCGACTTCGTCATGGTCGGCGACCTGCAGGCGCTGCGGGGGTCGTATCAGGTCCTCGGGCGCACGTTCGAGGTGGAGACCGGCACGGTGAGCTTCCTGGGCCAGCCGGGCGTGAACCCGTCGCTCAACATCGAGGCCCTCAGCCGCATACGCCGACGACAGGGTGACCGACTGGAGGTGCGGGCGACCGTGACCGGGACGCTGGTCACGCCGCTGGTCACGCTCTCGACGACGGAGTCGGGGCTCTCGCAGCCCGACCTCGTGTCGTACGTGTTGTTCGGCGTGCCGAGCGGCGAGCTGGGAGGCGGCGCCCAGGTCGGGGGCGTGGCCGAGCAGGGGGTGGTGGTCATCCTCGGCGGCGCGTTCGGCAACCAGGTCGGGACAGCGCTCGCCCAGCGGATCGGCTTCGACTACCTCTCCATCTCCCAGGGCGATTTCGTCGGGGACCAGAGCCTCCAGAGCAACCTGGGGCGCTCCCTGAGCACGGCCCAGTTCGAGGTGGGCCGATACATCGGAGAGAACGCCTTCCTCGTGCTGGTGGTGAGTCGGCCCAACAACCAAACCCCGAGCGAGTTCGAGAACTTCTTCCGGGGTGTGCGCGTAGAATACGCGCTGACGGACGAGTGGTTCGTGGAGGGTTTCTGGGAGGATCGCTTCCTCAGGGGCGCGGGAAACCTGGGGCAGGCCGGCCTGGACGGCGAGAAAGTCCTGGGCGTCCTGACGTTCGTCGATTGGGGGTACGGCACACGAGATCGAGAGAACTAGGAGCGCAGTTCATATGCAGATGCTGAAAGTCGTGGGGTTGATGACCGGCCTGACCGTGCTGATGGTCGGGTTCGGGTCGTACTTCGGCGGCACCAACGGCGCGATCCTGTTCCTGTTGATCGCCGCGGTGATGAACTTCGGCATGTACTGGTTCAGCGACCGCGCGGTGCTGACGATGTACCGCGCCCGCGTGCTGGGTCCGCAGGACGCGCCGGATCTGTACCGGATGGTGGACCGGCTCCGCCAGGCGGCGGGTCTTCCGATGCCGAAGCTGGCGCTCGCTCCCTCCGAGCAGCCCAACGCGTTCGCCACGGGGCGCAACCCGGCGAACGCGGTGGTGTGCGTGACCGCCGGTATCATGCGACTGCTTCCGCCGCGAGAGCTCGAGGGCGTGATCGCGCACGAGATCGCGCACATCAAGCACCGCCACATGCTCGTCGGCACGATCGCGGCCACGATGGCCGGGGCGATCGCCACGATCGCGAGCATCGCCAAATGGGGGATGATCTTCGGCGGCTTCGGAGGGCGGGACGACCGTGGCCAGAACCCCCTCGGCATGCTCGTCATGGTCATCGTGGCCCCCATCGCCGCGATGATCGTGCAGCTCGCGATCAGCCGGCAGAACGAGTACCAGGCCGACGCCACGGCGGCGCGGCTCACGCGCGACCCGAACGGGCTCGCCGGAGCGCTCCAGCGCATCGAGGGCTACGCCCATCAGATCCCGATGGCGGTGAACCCGGCGGCGGCACAGCTCGCGATCATCAACCCATTCGCCGGCCGGAGACCCGCCTTCGCGGGCCTCTTCAACACGCACCCCTCGACCGAGGAGCGGATCGCGCGGCTGCGCCAGATGAGCCTGTAACGCCCGTCCGTGACGGGGTGGTTCGGGGTCGGGCCCTCGCCGTAGGGTCCGGCCCCGCTGTTTTGTCGGGGTGGGCGGATTGAGACAGGCTTGTCCGCCGGGTTAGAATCCCTGGCTATGGCTCGAACGAACAGCAAGTCGGCCACGACGTCGGCGGGGCAGAAGCTCGTGGTGCGCGGGGCGCGCGAGCACAACCTGAAGAACATCGACGTCGAGCTCCCGCGCGAGAAGCTGGTCGTCATCACCGGGCTGTCGGGCTCCGGCAAATCGTCGCTCGCGTTCGACACCATCTACGCGGAAGGCCAGCGGCGTTACGTCGAGTCGCTGTCGGCGTACGCGCGTCAGTTCCTCGGTCTGATGGAGAAGCCTGACGTCGACTCGATCGAGGGGTTGTCGCCGGCCATCTCCATCGAGCAGAAGACGGTCAGCAAGAACCCCCGTTCGACCGTCGGCACGGTCACGGAGGTCTACGACTACCTGAGGCTGCTGTGGGCGCGCGTGGGCACGCCGTACTGCTCGAAATGCGGCGCGCCGGTCCTGCGCCAGTCGGCGAGCCAGATCGTCGAGCGCCTCCTCGCGATCGGCGACGGGACGCGCGTGGAGCTCCTCGCGCCACTCGTCCGCGGCCGCAAGGGCGAGTTCAAGGACCTCTTCGAGAAGGCGCGCAAGGACGGTTTCGTGCGCGCGCGTGTGGACGGTGAGACGTACGACCTGTCCGAGCCGCCCACGCTCTCGCGCTACGAGAACCACGACATCGCGGTGGTCGTGGACCGGCTGGTCATCCGCGAGGAGGATCGCGACCGACTGTCGGACTCGGTCGAGACGGCGCTGCGCGCCGGGGACGGTGTGCTCGAGGTCGTCGAGCACCGTAAGCGCGGTGATCCCGTGGAGCACATGTTCAGCGAGCGGTACGCGTGCAGCGCCTGCGGCACGAGCCTCACCGAGCTCGAGCCGCGGCAGTTCTCGTTCAACTCCCCGTACGGCGCCTGCGAGGAGTGCGGCGGACTGGGCACGCGCAAGGACGTGAACCCGGACCTGCTCACGGCGGATCCGAGCGTGTCGATCCTGGAGGGCGTGATCATCCCGTGGGGAAGCCCGTCCGGTCACCTGCGCCGATCGGTGATCCCAGGTCTCGAGGAGGCCTACGAGTTCGACGCGAGCAAGCCGTGGGGGAAGCTGCCGGGCGAGGCGCGCATCGCGATCCTGCACGGCTCGGGTGACATGAAGATCCGTTTCCCCTACAACTCGGGCTCGGGCAAGTTCAAGGGCCACTACGAGGACCGCTGGGAGGGCGTCGTCGCCAACGTCGAGCGGCGCTACAAGGAGACGGAGTCCGAGTCGGTGCGCGCGCAGCTCGAGGAGTACATGTCCACGATCGAGTGCGCGGCGTGTGGC
Organism: Gemmatimonadales bacterium; assembly: GCA_050181335.1. GTDB lineage: Bacteria > Gemmatimonadota > Gemmatimonadetes > Longimicrobiales > Gaopeijiaceae > UBA2982. Next base: position 119,368 of record JBFXDG010000003.1, read on the forward strand.
GGGAGTCGCCTGAAGGCCGCCTCGCGGTCGGTGACGGTGGGAGGGAAGTCGCTGTCCGACGTCGTCGACATGTCGATCACGGAGGCGGCCGAGTTCTTCGCGGGCCTGGCGGTCGGCTCTACCGGCCGCGGCAAGCGCTCGCGGGCCACGACGGACGCCACGCTACCGGAGGAGATCGCGGGTCCGATCCTGAAGGAGGTCGGCGAGCGTCTGCGCTTCCTCCTCGACGTCGGGCTCGGCTACCTCACGCTCGGCCGGTCCGCGGGTAGCCTCTCGGGCGGCGAAGCGCAGCGCATCCGCCTGGCGACACAGATCGGCAGCCGGCTCGTGGGCGTGCTCTACATCCTCGACGAGCCCTCCATCGGTCTGCACCAGCGCGACAACGGCAGGCTGCTGCGCACGCTCGAGCGCCTGCGAGACCTCGGCAATACGGTCGTGGTCGTGGAGCACGACGAGGACGCGATCCGGGCGGCCGACTATCTCGTCGATCTCGGACCCGGCGCGGGACGCCACGGCGGCGAGGTGGTCGCGATCGGTCCGCTCTCCGTCCTCATGAAGGACGAGCGGTCCTTGACCGCGGCGTATCTACGTGGCGACCGCGAGATCCCGCTGCCGGCCGAGCGCCGTGCCATCGACCGCAAGAAGGCCGTGGTCGTGAAAGGCGCCCGAGGGCACAACCTGAAGAAGCTCGACGTGCGCTTCCCGCTGGGCACGTTCCTGTGCGTGACCGGCGTGAGTGGCTCAGGCAAGTCCACGCTGGTGAACGAGACGCTCTACCACGCGCTCGCGCGGCACTTCTATCGGAGCAAGGTCGTCGCGGCGCCGCATGACTCGATGGACGGCCTCGACCTCATCGACAAGGTCATCGATGTCGATCAGTCGCCCATCGGCCGCACGCCGCGCTCCAATCCCGCCACGTACACGGGCCTGTTCGCACCGATTCGCGACCTGTTCGCGAGCCTGCCCGAGTCGCAGATGCGCGGCTACGGACCGGGCCGGTTCTCCTTCAACGTGAAGGGCGGCCGCTGCGAGGCGTGCGAGGGCGATGGTCTCGTGAAGATCGAGATGCACTTCCTCCCGGACGTGTACGTGCCCTGCGACGTGTGCAGGGGTCGCCGCTACAACCGCGAGACGCTCGACGTCTACTACAAGGGCAAGAACATCGCGGACGTGCTGGACATGACCGTCGAGGACGCGCTCGAGTTCTTCGACGCGCTCCCCGCGATCAAGCGCAAGCTCCAGACGCTGCACGACGTGGGTCTCGGATACATCCACGTGGGCCAGTCGGCGACCACGCTCTCGGGTGGCGAGGCGCAGCGCGTGAAGCTCGCCACCGAGCTGTCGAAGCGTGAGACCGGAAGCACGATGTACATCCTCGACGAGCCGACCACGGGGCTGCACTTCGAGGATGTCAGGCTGCTCCTCGAGGTGCTCCACCGGCTGGTCGACCTCGGCAACACGGTCGTCGTGATCGAGCACAACCTGCACGTGGTGAAGACCGCCGACTGGGTGATCGACCTGGGACCGGAGGGTGGGGAAGAAGGCGGCCGCATCGTGGCGGAGGGGCGGCCGGAGGAGGTCGCCGGCGTCGCCGCGTCCCACACGGGGCAGCACCTCGCTCCGCTGCTTCGATCGGGGCGGAAGCGTCGAGCCGCCCGCTGAAGAAAGCGCGCGCCGGGGGCGTACGAGTCGTGTGCAACGGCCCGCGGCACGCGTTAGGTTGAGGGCCCGCGAGAAACCGGGTCGGTGCGCTCGGCGTAGTGCTCCTGGACGGTCGAAGGGCCGGCGGAACGACTGGCTGGCGCCCCTTCAGAAACACGGAGAGGTCATGGTTACCCGAGAGGATCTCGAGAGCTTCCTGATCCGCATGGATCTCGACTACCGGGAGGTCGAGCCCGGCATGTTCCTGGCCCAAGGTCGGAACAGCGGGCTGCCGATGGTGGTCCACCACGCCGATTCGGTGCTCCTCATCCGCATGAAGCTCATGGACATGCCCCGTCTCGAAGACGGCAAGATCGAGCTCTATCGCACGCTGCTCGAGCTCAACGCCTCCGACCTGGTGCACGGCGCATACGGCATCGAGGAGAACGAGCTCATCATCAGCGATACGCTCGAGCTGGAGACGCTGGACTTCCACGAGCTGCGCGCTTCCATGGAGTCCATCGAGCTCGCGGCCATGAGCCACATGGAGCGGATACGCTCCCTGGCGGGTATGGCGCCGGCGGGCTCCGAAGCCAAGGTGGGAGGCTGACCCATGGGGATCTTCCAGAAGCTGTCCACGGTCATCAAGTCGAACATCAATGATCTCATCTCTCGGGCCGAGAATCCCGAGAAGATGTTGAACCAGATCATCCTCGACATGCGGGACCAGCTCGCGAAGGCGAAGCGCGAGGTGGCCGCTGCGATCGCCGACGAGCGGAAGCTCAAGTCGCAGGTCGAGACCGAGGTCAAGCAGGCGCGCGACTGGCAGCACCGCGCCATGCTCGCCGTCAAGGAGAACCGCGACGACCTGGCCAAGCAGGCGCTGATCCGGCAGCAGGAGCACACGGAGCGCGCGCAGGTCCTCCAGCAGACGTGGGAGACCCATTCGGCCGAGACCGAGAAGCTGAAGGGGTCGCTCCGTCAGCTCAACGACAAGATCGAGGAGGCCAAGCGCAAGCGGAACCTGCTGGTCGCCAAGCAGAAGCGCGCGCAGGCGCAGCGGCGGATCCACGAGACCATGTCGGGGCTCTCGGACACGTCGGCCTTCGAGACGTTCAACCGCATGGCCGAGAAGATCGAGGACGAGGAGCGCCGCACGCTCGCGCAGGCCGAGGTCACCGAGGCCATCGCGGGCGATACGCTCGAGAGCCAGTTCCTGAAGCTCGAGGCCGGCACGGGCGGGGCGGACGTCGAGGACCGGCTCATGGCGCTCAAGGCGGAGATGGGCCTGATCGCGCCGCCGAAGGCGGCGGAGAAGTCGAAGCAGCTCGGCTCGGGCAACACGGGCGTCCACGACGCCGACGTGGAGGACGTGCCGGAGGCCGAGGCGGCCGCGATCCCCGAAGCGCAGCTCCTCTCCGAGTTCGACAAGCTCGAGGAAAAGCAGAGGTAGGGGAGAGACGGATTCGCCGATGAGCACGGTGTACCTGAACGGCCGCTTCGTCCCGAAAGCGGAGGCCACGGTCTCCGTCGAGGACCGGGGCTTCCTGCTGGCCGACGGGGTGTACGAGGTGGTGCCGTTCTACGAGGGCGTGCCGTTCTTCCTCGACCGCCATCTCGCGCGGCTGCGGTACAGCCTCGATGCCATCCGCATCGACTTCGACACCTCGCAGGTCGGCGACCTCGTCCGCAGGCTGGTCGCGGAGAACGCGCTCGAGCGCGAGGACCGGTCCATCGTCTACCTGCAGGTGACGCGCGGGGCTGCGCCCCGGACGCACTGGTTCCCCGAGCCTGCCGTCGAGCCGACGGTGTACGGCCACGCCAAGGCGTGGACGCGGCCGGCCGACGCCGTGTGGAGCCGCGGCTTCACCGCCATCACGGTGCCCGACCGCCGCTGGGCTCGCGTCGACATCAAGACGACCAACCTGCTGCCGAACGTGCTGGCGTTCCAGACGGCGAGGGAGAGCGGCGTGGACGACGCGATCCTGGTGCGTGACGGCGTCGCCATCGAGGGTGCGCACCAGAACTTCTGGGCGGTCGTGGGCGGAACGGTCGTGACGCATCCCGCCACGAACCTGATCCTCGCCGGCATCACGCGCGGCGTGGTGCTCGAGCTCGCTCGCGCCGCCGGCATGGACGTCCAGGAGCGGGCCATCCAGCTCGAGGAGCTGGCCGTGGCGGAGGAGTCGTTCTTCACCGGCGCCACGGGAGAGGTGAGGCCGTGCGTGCAGGTCGACGGCAAGGCGATCGGTGACGGGCGCGTGGGACCGATCACGCGCGCGCTGTCGACGGCGTTCCTGGCGCTCGTCGAGCGGACGAAGCAATCGGCGAGGCACTCGCCGACGCATTCGGCGAAAGTCGAGGCCGCGGCGATCACTCGATGAGGGATCGCGTGCGCCACGTCGCGCTCGCGGCCGTGCTCCTCTGCCTGCTCGCCATCGGAGGGTGCCTCCGAGCGATGGGACCCAGCGTGACGGGCGTGGTCGAGGCACCGGGGCCTCGGACCGAGCCGCTGCGGGTCGTCTATCTCGGAACCGGCGGTTGGATCCTGGAGCACGCGGGCACCATGGTCCTCACCGGCCCGCTCTTCACGAACCCCGGGTTCTTCACCACCGGCCTCCTACCCATCCGATCGGACACGGCGACCGTCGATCGCTACATGTCCCGCTACGACGTCGCGTCCGCGGTCGCGATCCTGGTGGGGCATGCCCACTACGACCATCTGATGGACGTGCCGCGCGTGGCGAAGCGACACGCGCCCACGGCGCGCATCGTGGGCAGCAGGACGGTGGCGAACACGCTGGGCACCTGGTCGGGGCTCGCCGACCGCGTGGACGTCGTGGACGCGATGGCCGGCGATCAGCGCACGGTGGGCCAGTGGATCCCCTACGGCGAAGGCGTGCGCGTGATGCCCCTGCGCTCCTTCCACGCGCCGCACTTCGACGGCTATACGCTCTACCGCGGGACGCGGGCCGAGCCGCTGAGCGAAGAGCCGGCGTGGGCGAGCGAGTGGCTCGACGGCGAGACCTACGCGTTCTTGATCGACTTCATGGCGGGGCCGGACTCGATCGCGTTCCGCGTCTACTATCAGGACGCGGTGGCGCCGCCCCCCGCGGGCTTCGCGCCCGATGCGTTGATCGAGGAGCGTCCGGTGGACCTGGCGCTCATCGTGCCCGCGACCTTCGACCAGGTGGACTGGCACCCCGAGGCACTGGTGGAGAACCTGAACCCACGACGCGTGCTCCTCGGACACTGGGAAGATTTCTTCAGCCCGGTGGAGGAGCCCGCCCGCTCCGTCCGCCTCACCGATCTCCGTCACTTCGAGCGGCGGCTGGAGCGCGTCTTCGATGGGCCGTGGTGGCGGCCGGACCGCTTCACCGAGCTCCGCCTGCGGTGACGGCTCGCAAGGCGAGCGCGACCGGCTAGCGGTAGATCAGATACGGATCGCGCAGCGTTTCGAAGCCCGCCTGCTGCGCGTCCCATGTCTCCACCAACGCGGCCACGTCGAGGCCGCGCTCGATCCCGGCGCGCAGCTCGTCCGTCCCCGCCAACCTGTCGAAGTGCGCCGTCGCCCACGACCATCGGTCGCCGGACGCGCGGCGCGCTTCCACGAGCATCGCGACCGCGGCGCGGGGCGCATCGTAGTCGCTGGTCGTGGCGACGAGTCGGACTCCGTGTACCTCGACGCGATCGAACTTGCCGTCGCTGGGCCCGGTGGGCGTGAACGTGGCCGCCTCGAAGCGCACACCCGGGATCGCGTACGCCTCGAGCGCCGCCGCGAGCGCCGTGCCGTCCAGCCAGGGCGCGCCCACCCACTGGAACGCGCGCTCGGTGCCGCGTCCCACGGACAGCGGCGTGCCCTCGAACAGGCAGGTCCCGGGGTAGGCGAGCGCGCTCTCGAGCGTCGGCATGTTGGGGGACGGTGCGATCCAGGGCAGTCCCGTGTCGGCGAACGTGCTCGCGCGCGTCCAGCCGTCGACCGGCACGACGGCGAGCTGCACCTCGATGCCGAACTCCCCGGCGTACAGGCGCGCGAGCTCGCCCGGCGTCATGCCGTGACGCATCGGCACGGGAAACATGCCGACGAACGTCGCGAATTCGGGATCGAGCACGTTGCCCTGCACCACGTCTCCGCGGATCGGGTTCGGACGGTCGAGCACGATGAAGGGAATTCCGTTCTCACCCGCCGCCCGCATCGCGAGCGCCATGGTGGACACGTACGTGTAGTAGCGGGCGCCGATGTCCTGCATGTCGAAGAGCAGAACGTCGACGCCCTCGAGCATCTCGGGCGTCGGGGCGAGCGTGGCCCCGTAGAGGGAGTGGATCGGCACGCCCGTGCGCTCGTCGACGTCCGAGGCGATCGTGGCGCCCTCGCGTTGATCCCCGCGGATGCCGTGCTCCGGCGCGTAGAGCGCCACGAGCTGGACCGCCGGGTGCTCGGCGAGCAGATCGATATCCGACCGGCCCTCGCGGTCCACGCCGGTGTGGTTGGTGACCAGGCCGACGCGGCGGCCGGCCACCAAATGCAGCGAGTCCGACAGCAGGACTTCGATGCCCGGCCGCACCGCCGGCGCGGGGGCCGCCGCGGCGTCGCGGGCGGGGGCGTCGCCGGCGCCGCACGCCGCCCAGGTGCCGGACATGAGGCAGAGTGCCACAGACGGCGCGAACAAACGCCGCATCCGGCGGGTCGAAAGATCGGAGATCCCTACGTATCGCGCGCGCGAGACGGTGGCCTGACGCTTGCCTTCGTCGCACTTTAATGCTGACATGCCGCTAGCATCGGGGCGACCGGTGGCTTCGTCAACGCGTTCAGCCCAACGGCCCGTACACATTCCCTGAGGTACCTATCGATGGCACGCCCCCGACCCGTCACCGGTCCGCGTCCGTCGCGGGGCCGGCTGCAGCTTGGGTTGGGTGGTGTCGCGGGAACGGTCCTCCTGGCGGGATGCGGTCTGTTCGGGTCGGCGGCGACGCCCGCTCCCGAGACGACCGTCACGCCGCCCGCGCCCCAGACGGTCGAAGCGCCGATCGAGGGCGACGTCGCGCCGCCGGCACCGCCGGTCGCGAGCTCGGACGACGTCGCCGCCGAGCCCGAGGCATCGACGTGGGCCGAGCGCACGTTCGCCGAGCTGACGCTCCGCGAGAAGGTCGGGCAGCTCATCATGCCGTGGGTCCTGGGTGACTACGCACCCGAGGGCTCGCCGAGCCACGAGCGCATCGCCGAGTACGTGCACAACCAGGGCATCGGCGGCGTGATCATGTCCGTCGGCACGCCTCTCGAGGTCGCCGCCAAGCTGAATGATCTGCAGGGGCACGCGAAGATCCCGCTCCTCGTCGGAGCCGATCTCGAGACGGGCGCCGGCTTCCGCATGCGCGGAGCCATGTACATGCCGGGCTCGATCGAGCTGGGCGGCGCCACGCAGTTCCCTTCGCTGATGGCGGTGGGCGCGTCGGGCGACGAGCACCTCGCGTACGAGATGGGTCGCGTCACCGCGATCGAAGCCAGGGCCGTCGGGATCCACATCCCGTTCGCGCCGGTTCTCGACGTGAACAACAACCCCGAGAACCCCATCATCAACGTGCGCTCCTTCGGCGAGAGCGCCGCCGAGGTCTCGCGCATGGGGATCGCGTTCATCCGCGGCGTGCAGGAGAACGGGGCGATCGCTACGGGTAAGCATTTCCCGGGTCACGGCGACACCGACATCGACTCGCATTTGGCGCTGCCCGTGATCAATCACGATCGGGCGCGCATGGACTCGGTGGAGCTGCGTCCGTTCAAGGAAGCGATCGAAGCGGGGATGGGTGCGATCATGACGGCGCACATCTCCGTTCCTTCGCTGAACGGTGGCTCCCACGAGCCGTCCACGCTTTCGCCCATGGTGCTGACGAACATCCTGCGCGAGGAGATGGGCTTCGACGGGATCGTCTTCACGGATGCCATGGACATGAGCGCGATCGCGCGCCAGCACAGCGCCGGTGAGGCCGCGGTGCGCGCGATCGAAGCGGGCGCGGACGTGATCCTGATGCCGGCGGACGTGGGTCGAGCGATCGAAGGCCTCGTCGAAGCCGTCCACGTCGGAAGGCTGAGCGAGGAGAGGATCGACGCCTCCGTACGGCGCATCCTGGAGACGAAGGAAGCGCTCGGGCTGCACGCCCAGCGCTTCGTCCCCCTCGACAAGGTGGGCGCGCTCGTGGGCATCCCCGAGCACATGGCGATCGCCGATGAGATCGCCGAGCGCTCGATCACGCTCCTGCAGAACAAGCGCGACCTGTTGCCGCTGCGGGGCACCCGCACCGCGTCCGTGCTGTCCGTCTCCTTCCGCCGCTCCTCCGACCTCCTGTCGGCGCGGTACTTCAACCGCACGCTGCGGGAGACCTACCCGCGGCTCGTCGGCGTGGACGTCGACTCGGACGCGTCGCAGGCGGACTACGAGCGCGTGCTCGCGCGCGTGCGGGGACAGGACCTCGTGGTCATCAGCACGTACTCCTCGTACGCAGGAGCCGTCGACGCGCTCGACGAGCTCGCCAACTTCATCGACGCCGTCCGTCGAACCGGCGTGCCCCACGTCGTCATCTCCTTCGGAAATCCCTACCTGATCTCGAAGTTCCCGGAGACGCAGGCGTACATGCTCGCGTGGAACGGGTCGGAGGCCAGCCAGCGAGCCGCGGCGCGCGCGTTGGTCGGGCAGTTCGACATCGTCGGTCGCGCTCCGACGTCCATCCCACCGCTCTTCGAGCTCGGCGCGGGGCTGCGCGTACCGATGCGAACGCAAGCCTCCGTCGATCGCTAGCTTCCGTTGAGATCCGAGCTGCGCGCCGTCTGCACCGGGGCTCTCCTCGGTCTGACCTCGTGCGCGGCGCGGCCATCCTCGGCGCCGGCCCCGCTTCCGCCCGCCGAGTCGCTCGGTGCGGACGAGCGGGCGTGGGTCGAGCGGACGCTGCGAGGGCTCTCGGACGACGAGTTGATCGGGCAGCTCGTCATCGAGTGGATCCCCGGCGGCTACGCCTCGGAATCGAGCGCCGACTTCGAGGCGCTGCGGCGGCTGGTGGAGGAGTACCACGTCGGCGGCCTGCTTCCGTCGATCGGCACGCCCCACGCCTACGCCGCGAAGCTCAACGCCCTCCAGGAGCTCTCCGAGGTGCCGCTGCTGGTGGCGGCCGACTTCGAGAACGGCGGGCCCGGGATGCGCATCAACGGGTCGTACGCGCTGCCCTCGCTGCTGCCGCAGGGCGGTGGAACCGTCTTCCCGCCCACGATGGCCTTCGGCGCAATCGGCGATCCGCGCTTCGCGTTCGAGCTCGGGCGGATCACCGCGCAGGAGGCGCGTGCGAGCGGCGTGCACCTCCTCTTCGCGCCGGTGCTGGACGTGAACTCGAACCCCGACAACCCGGTCATCGCCACGCGGTCGTTCGGCGGCGATCCCGCGTTGGTCGCCGAGCTCGGCGCGGCGTTCGTGCGCGGCGCCCGCGAGGGTGGCGCGTATGCGACCGGCAAGCACTTCCCAGGTCACGGCGACACAGGGACCGACTCGCACCTGGGGCTCCCCGTCGTCGCGGCCGATCGCGAGCGCTTGGCGCGCACGGAGCTGGTCCCCTTCGTGCGCGTGATCGACGAGGGCATCGACGCGATCATGACGGCGCATGTCCAGGTCCCGGGCGTGCTCGGCGTCGGCGCGCCGCCCGCGACGCTCTCGCCCGAGTTCCTCACCGGCCTGCTGCGGGACGAGCTGGGCTTCAGGGGACTCCTCTTCACCGACGCGCTCACCATGCGCGCGATCACCGACATGTACGGAGGCGGTGAAGCGGCGGTGCGCGCCGTCGAGGCGGGGGCGGACGTGATCCTGTCGCCGGCGAGCGTTCCGGAGGCGATCGGAGCGATGAGGGCCGCGCTCGCGAGCGGCCGACTAACCCGGGAGAGGCTCGAGGAGTCCGCGCGGCGGATCCTCCACATGAAGGCCGGGCTCGGGCTGCAGCGCGAGCGGCTCGTGTCGTTGGACCGGGTCGACGAGGTGGTGGGCTCCGGTGCGCATCTCGCGTTCGCCGACTCGGCGGCGTCGCGCTCGATGACCCTCGTGCGCGACGAGGAGCTGCTCGTTCCGCTCGCGCCGACCGCGGCAGGAACCACGGTGCACGTCGTCTACGCACCGTCGTCCATGCTCTGGGCCAATCGCGCGTTTTCGCCCGGGCTGATCGGGCGTGTGGCGGATCTGGTGGAGATCCGGCTCGACGAGCGGAGCGACTCGAGCGCCTACGAGCGCGCGCGCGCCGAGGTCCAGACGGCCGCCCGCCTGCTGGTCAGCGCGTACGTCCCCGCCGCCGCGGGCTCGCGCCCGGAAGCGGTCCCGGCCGCGCTGCGCGCGCTCGTCTCGGGGAGCGTAGCCGCTCGGCCGACGGTCCTCGTCTCGTTCGGGAGCCCCTACCTCCTGTCCGCGATGCCGGAGGTCGGGAGCTACCTCCTGGCTTGGGGCGACCGCGAGGTCTCGCAGCGCGCGGCGCTCGCGGCCCTGTTCGGGGAGCAGCCCATCTCGGGCCGGCTGCCGATCCCCCTGCCGCCCTTCCACCGGCTGGGGGAGGGGCTCGAGCGCGCGCGGATCGCCGCGCCGCTGGTCGCCGTCGCCACGGCCACCGATCCCCTCGCCGCCGCGGGCATCGCGCCCGGTGCGGACCGGCGCGCGGGCGGCGGCGAGGAGCAGGCGCTCGCGCTTCCGGCCGACGTGGGCATGTCGCCCGCCGGGCTCGCGCGCGTGGACTCCATCCTCTCGGCGGCCATCGCCGATTCGGCGTCGTCCGGCGCGGCGATCGCCATCGGTCGCCACGGCCGCCTCGTCCTGCTGCGCGGATACGGCGAGCTGGCCTACGGGAGCGGACGCCCCGCGACGCCGACCTCGATCTACGATCTCGCATCCGTCTCGAAGGTGGTGGGCACGACCAGCGCGGCCATGATGCTCGTGGCCGAGGGACGGCTGGACCTCGACGCCACCGTCGGCTCGTATCTGCCGTGGTGGACGCGGGGCGATCCGCGGAAGCGCGACGTCACGGTGCGGCAGCTCCTCCTGCACCGCGCTGGCCTGGCTGCGTTTCGCCAGTGGTTCCTCGGCCTGCAGGGCGAGGAGGCGTACAAGAACGCGGCGGCCGACGAGCCGCTCGTGAGCGACCCGGGAGCGAGCACGACCTACTCGGACATCGGTGCGATGACGCTCGGATGGGTGATCGAGGCGATCACCGGACAGCCGCTCGACGTCTTCCTGGAGGAGCGGCTGTTCGAGCCCCTCGGTATGCGCGACACGCGCTACCGGCCGCCTTCGACGCTGCTCTCCCGCATCGCCGCGACCGAGCTCGACACGCTGTGGCGGCGCGAGCTCGTGTGGGGACGCGTACACGACGAGAACGCGGACGCGATGGGCGGCGTCGCCGGCCATGCGGGGCTGTTCAGCACCGCGCTCGATCTCTCGGTCTTCGCGCGTACGATGCTGAACGGCGGGATCGCCCCCGCGTGCGTGCCTCCCGGAGACGGAGGCGAGCCTTGCCCGGTCGCGCGGGCGGAGGCGGTGCGCATCTTCGACGCGGACGTCTTGCGCACCTTCGTTCGCCGCTACGACGACAGCGCCTCGAGAGCACTCGGCTGGGATACGCCCGACGGCGTGTCGTCGGCGGGTGACTACTTCACGTCCTACGCGTTCGGCCACACCGGGTTCACGGGCACCTCGATCTGGATCGATCCCGCGCTCGACCTCTGGGTCGTGCTCCTGACGAACCGCGTCCATCCCACGCGCGAGAACCAGAAGATCGGGCCGCTGCGACGAGCCGTGCACGACGCGGCCGCGCTCGCCATCGTCGATCAGCCGGTCGAGCGACGCCCGTGACGCATCCGACCACGGGAGCGCGCGCACCCCGCACACGGCGCTCGGCTTGACCTTCGTCGTGGGGGTGGACGGCGGCGGAACGCACGCCCGTGCGGTGATCTTCGACGATCGCGGACAGGAGATCGCCCGCGGGGAGGCGCCCGGCGCCGTCGTGACGCTGCTCGACCCCGGCGCGGCGGTATCGGCGGTCACGGCGGCCGTCCGTGCGGCGGCCGAGCGCGGCGGCGTCGCGCTGCCCGGCGCGTTCCTCTGGGCGGGCCTGGCCGGCGCGGGGCACGAGCGCTCGCGCGCGGCGGTCGAGGCGGCGCTCGCCAGGGCCGGCCTAGCGCGTAGCCTGCGCGTGGGCACGGACGCGGAGGCTGCGTTCCATGCCGCGTTCAGCGGCCGCCCCGGGCTCATGTTGATCGCCGGAACGGGATCCGTCGCCTGGGCTCGCGGTCCTGCGGGCAGGGTACGCGTCGGTGGATGGGGTCAGGTTCTCGGAGACGAGGGCAGCGGATACGCCATCGGGCTCGCGGCGGCGCGCGCGGCCGTGCGCGGGGAGGACGGGCGCTCGCCCGCCACCGAGCTCCTTCCCGAGATCCTGACCGAGCTCGGCTTCGACGATCCCACGGAGCTGATCCCCTGGGCGGCATCGGCCAGCAAGGCGGAGCTCGCTTCGCTGGTTCCCCTGGTGGCGCGCTGTGCGGAAGGGGGGGACGCTCCCGCGCGGTCGATCCTCGAAGGAGCCGTGGCCGAGCTGGAGTCGCACGTGGCCGCGATTCTGGAGAAGAGCGGCCCCTGGCCGTCACGCCCGGAGCTGCTGCTGTACGGCGGGCTGGTGGCCCCGGGGGGGACGCTGCGCGAGGGCCTTCTCGCGCGTCTCGAGTCCCTGCCGGTGACCGTGCGCCCCGGTGACGTGGACGCCGCGGCCGGCGCCGCCATGTTGGCCCTGTCCGCCCTCCAGGGAACGCCGGCGGACGCCTGACGCGGGGCCCGCTCCCGGGAGCTTGTCGCTTCGACAGAGCGACGTATCCGGTGCGTCAGCCTGACAGACCGGAGAGCCTCGGGGGTGCCAAAGTTGCGCGCTTTTCCGCCCGGCCCATGGCATGCGCGTTGCACCCCCGTGCACTGCCGACACGAATCACATACTCAACCACAAACCATGGGAGGCTGTTGTCATGGCGATCATCAGATATCCATTCCGCAGTCCTACCTACTCCGCGTGGCGGGACATCGACGAGGTCACGAATCGGCTGGCCCGTCTGTTCGACGACGCGAACGTACGTCGTGGCGACGGCGGCATGTGGGCTCCGCCCGTGAGCGTCGCCGAGACCGGTGACGAGCTCATCTTCACCGTCGAGCTGCCGGGTCTCTCGGAGAACGACGTCGCGATCGAGATCGAGAACGACGTGCTCACGATCTCCGGCGAGAAGACCGAGGAGCGCACGGAAGGCGAGGAAGAGCGCAACTACCATGTGTGGGAGCGGAGCTACGGGTCGTTCCGGCGCTCGTTCACGCTTCCCCGCGCCGTGAACACCGCGGACGCCACCGCCGAATTCGAGAACGGCGTTCTGGAGATCCGGCTGCCCAAGGCCGCCGAGTCGAAGGGCCGCCGGATCGAGATCGGGAAGAGTGGAGCTTCGGCCAAGCGCCAGGTGGGGAAGAAGAGCGAGACCTCGGCCTCGAAGTAGCCGCCGACATTCCACGTCGACGAACGGGCCCGGGCTGACCCCGGGCCCGTTTTCGCATCCATGGCCTCGAATCAGGCTCGACAGGATTCCGGGCCACCTGGGGCCGAGGTGCGGGACGGCTAGCCCGCCACCACCTCCATCAGCTCCTCGAGCACCTCCGGGCTGCTGGCTCCACGCACGTGACCCGGCGCGAGCGCGAGCTCGCCCCCGTCCGGCCCGCTGACCACGCCGCCGGCCTCCCGCACGATCACGATCCCCGCCGCGAAATCCCACGGCATCAGGAGCTCTTCCCAGAACGCATCCAGGGAGCCCTGCGCGAGGAAGCAGAGGTCGAGCGCGGCCGAGCCCGCACGGCGCACGCCCGAAGACGCTCTCAGGACGCGGTCGAGCTGGCCGACGTAGCTCGGCATCAGATCGAGGCGCTTGAACGGGAAGCCGGTCCCCACGAGCGCGTCGCGCAGCCGCCGCCGGTCCGACACCCGGATCCGCCGGCCGCTCTTGAAGGCGCCGCCGCCCTCTTCGGCCCACCACCGCTCCCCGCTCGAGCCGGACACCACGGCGCCCGCCACGGGGCGACCGTCCACGGCGACGGCGACCGACGCGCAGTGGAACGGATGGCCGTGCAGGAAGTTGGCGGTGCCGTCGAGCGGGTCCACGACCCAGAGCGGCCGGCCGTCCCAGCGGGCGAGCCGCTCGTCGACGCTCTCGGCGCTCTCCTCGGCGAGGATCTCGTGGTCCGGGTGCCGCTCACGGATGATGGCGAGCGCGGCTTCCTGGGCGTCGAGATCCGTCTGGCTCACCCAGTCGGCGCGGGACTTCTCACGCACGCCCTCCACTTCGCGGAAGGCGTCCCGCCGTTGGATCGCGGCAGCCGCCTCGGCGGCATCGAGAGCGGTTCGCAGCAGTGGGTTCATGCGGGATCGACCAGGCCGGCGCGCGGCGGCGGAGCCACGGCGGAGGTGCCGCGGGCTTCCGGGGGCGGCTAAGTTAGCCCCTCCGTATGCCCGAGCCACCGGCCCCCCCCTCGACGCCCGGCAGGCGCAAGCGCGTCTTCAGCGGCATGCAGCCCACCGGTGAGGCGCACCTCGGCAACTACCTCGGTGCCCTCCGCCGTTGGGTGCCCATGCAGGACGACTACGACTGCCTGTGGTGCATCGTGGACGACCACGCGATCACGTCCGGCGTGAACCCCGCGGACATGCCGAAGAACATCCTCGATCTGGCGATCTCCTTTCTCGCCGTCGGGCTCGATCCGGAGCGGTCGATCATCTTCGTGCAGTCGGACGTGCCCGAGCATACGGAGCTGGCGTGGCTGTTCAACGCCGTCACGCCGGTCGGCGAGCTCGAGCGCATGACGCAGTACAAGGACAAGTCGCAGCGCTTCGAGTCGGTGCCGGCGGGCATCTTCAACTACCCGGTGCTCCAGGCGGCCGACATCCTCGTCTACAAGGCCGACGCCGTGCCGGTGGGTGAGGACCAGCGGCAGCACCTCGAGCTCACCCGCGAGATCGCGCGCAAGTTCAACGCGACCTACGGCGACACCTTCCCGGAGACCGAGGCGCTGATCGACGAGAATGTCGGGCGCATCCTCGGGCTCGACGGAGCCGCCAAGATGAGCAAGTCGCTCGGGAACACGGTCGGCATCCTGGACGAGCCCGACACGGTCTGGGACAAGGTGCGCAAGGCCGTGACCGACCCGCAGCGTGTACGCCGTACCGATCCGGGCCGTCCCGAGTTCTGCAACGTCTACACGCTGCACAAGTTCTTCGGCGACGAGGACGTCGTCGCCGACGTCGCGCATCAGTGCCGCAACGCGCTCCGGGGCTGCGTGGAGTGCAAGCGGATCCTCGCGGATAACGTCGCCGCGACGTTCGAGCCCTTCCGGGAGCGGGCCGCCCACTATCGTGCCAACCGCCAGGAGGTGGGGCGCATCTTGGCCGCCGGGGCGGAGCGGGCGCGCGTCATCGCCCGCGACACGCTGGCGGAGGTACGGGGCAAGATGGGGCTGGACTGGCGATCGGCGATCGACTGAGATCGTCGCATCCGCCGGAGCCGGCGACTATTATCGAAGCGTAGGCACGAGGCTCAACGGAGGGTCCACATGCAGGAGCTCTTCAAGGCCGCGGTCGAGCGGGGGGCCAGCGACATCCACATCAAGGCGGGCGACTTCATGCGCGCCCGCATTCATGGGATTCTCCAGCCCCTCACGCAGCAGAAGCTCACCCCCGAGCAGGTCAAGGGGATCGCCCTGCAGCTCATCCCGCACGACGACGACCGGAAGGGCTTCGACAAGATCCTCGACTACGACTGCTCGTGGGGCATTCCGGGCGTCGGGCGCTTCCGCGTGAACATCATGAAACAGCGCGGCTCGCCCATGATCGTGATGCGCGCGATCCCCATCGAGATCCCGACGGTCGAGGACCTCGGGCTCCCGACCGTCATCAACAAGATCGCCAACAACGAGCGTGGCCTGATCCTCGTCACGGGCGTGACCGGCTCCGGCAAGAGCTCGACGATGGCGGCCATGATCAACTGGATCAACAGCCACAAGCACGTACACATCGTCACGCTCGAGAACCCGATCGAGTTCCTGCACCGGGACAACCAGTCCTCGATCACGCAGCGCGACATCGGCACGGACACGCCGACCTTCGAGTCGGGCTTACGCGCCGTCCTGCGTCAGGATCCGGACGTGATCCTCATCGGTGAGATGCGTGATAAGGTGACGATCGAGACCGCGCTGAAGGCGGCGGAGACGGGCCACCTCGTGATCTCGACGCTGCACACGAAGAACGCCGTGCAGACGATCTCGCGCATCATCGCCGTCTTCGAGCCGAGCGAGCAGGAGATGATCCGCGTGCGGCTCTCCGAATCGCTGCAGGCGGTCATTTCGCAGCGGCTGGTGCAGCGAAAGGAAGGAGGCCGCGTGGCCGCGGTGGAGGTGATGCTCATGACCTCGACCATCCGCGACTGCGTGCGTGATCCGGATCGGATGGAGGAGATCACCGACCTGATCGAGGAAGGCAAGGACCACTACGGCTCGCAGACGTTCGACCAGCACCTCGGCGATCTCGTGAGGAACGGCGTCGTGCAGTTCGAGGTCGCGAAGGCGGCGGCGAACAACCCGGCCGACTTCGACCTGAAGATGAACATGTTCGGCGACGCGAAGGCGCGGCCGGCGGCGGGCTCCAGGCCCGGCGGCACGCAGAACCTCGCGGACGAGATGACCCGCATGATGGGTCGCTGACGGAGCAGCGCATGGCGGTACGCGTGGATCTGGCCGGGACCTTCCTGCCGGTCACCACGCCGTTCGATCCGGTGACCGGAGAGGTCGACGTCGTCGCCTTCCGCTCCAACCTGAGGAGCTGGTTCCAGCACCCCATCGCCGGCGTGCTGGTCGGCGGCACCAACGGCGAGGGCGTGCTGCTCGACGACGCCGAACGCATGTCGCTCGTCGAGGCCGCCGCCGAGCTGGCGCCGGAGCGCGCGCGCGTGCTCGCTTGGACGGGCGCCGAGAGCACTCGTCAGGTGGTGCGCCTGTCGCGGGCGGCGGCCGCCGCGGGCGCGGACGCGGTGCTCGTGACGCCGCCGGCGTTCTTCAAGTCGTCCATGACGCCCGAGGCGCTCGCGCGCCACTTCCGCGCGGTCGCCGATGCGTCGCCCGTTCCCGTGGTGATCTACATGGTGCCGAGCAAGATGAGCACCGTGGAGATGGCGACGGGCCTCGTGGCCGAGCTGTCCCGGCACGAGAACATCGTCGGGATCAAGGACTCGCGCGGCCGGCTCGAGACGCTCGGGGAGCTGGTCGCGCAGTGCCGGAGGGGGTTCCAGGTGCTGATCGGGAACGGCGCCCTCCTCTACCCGGCGCTGGAAACGGGCGCGGTGGGCGGCATCGTCGCGGTCGGGATGATCGCGACGGCCGCCGCCGCGGCCATTCCGGAGGCGTTCCGCGCCGGGAGGGCCGCGGAAGCGGGCCGTCTCCAGGAGCTGATCGCACCGCTCCACCAGCAGATCGTGTCCGAGATGGGTATCCCGGGCGTGAAGGCCGCGCTCGATCTGCTCGGTTTGCACGGGGGCCCACCACGCTCTCCGTTGCTCCCGGCCTCCGCGGACCGCGTGGAAGCCGTTCGTCGCCTGCTGGACCAGTCCGAGCTCGTCGCCGCGGCGCGCGCGTGACGCACGACCTCGACCGCGTCTCAACCCTCGCACGATTCCCATGATCTCACGTCGACCAAGTTGGCTCTCCGGCGGCCTCGTGCTGCTCACCGTCTGCCTCTTCCCGTCCGCCGCGCGCGCGCAAGCACGCATCGCCGCAGGTCAAACGGTGAGCGGTCGCCTGGCCGCGTCGGATCCGACGCTGTCCGACGGCTCGCACTATCAGCTGTACGAGTACCGCGGGAGGGCGGGCGAGCGCATTCAGATCACGATGCGCTCGGGCGACTTCGACACGTACCTCGCCGGCGGCACGCTCCAGGGTGGGGAGCTGGATGCCGAGGACAGCGACGACGACGGCGGGGGAGGGACCGACTCCCAGCTCACGGTCACCGTCGGTCCGACGGGCGTCTACGGCATACGAGCCAACTCGCTCTCGAGCGGCGAGACCGGCGCGTATACGCTCACGGTCGAGCTGCTGGGGGGCGCCACCGCGGCCGGCTCGGCCGACGGCGTACGGACGATCGGCGCGGGTGAGACGGTGAGCTCCAGCCTCGACGCGGGCGACGCGGTCCTGTCCGACGGGTCGCACTACGAGACCTACGTGTACCGAGGCCGCCCCGGCGAGCAGATCGCGGTCATCATGCGTTCGTCCGACTTCGATTCGTATCTCGCGGGCGGTACGCCACGGGGCACGGACATCGACGCCGAGGAGACGAACGACGACGGTGCGGGCGGACGCGACGCCATGCTCTCCGTGACCGTGCCCGCGAGCGGCGTCTACGGCATCCGCGCGAACTCGCTCCTCGCCGACGTCACGGGCTCGTACACCTTGACGGTGCAGGGAGGCGGCGCGGCGGCCTCGACCGGGGGCGCGCGCACGGTGCGGATCGGGGAGACGGTGGCAGGCCGGCTGCAGGAGTCCACGCCGACGCTCGGCGACGGCTCGCACTACGACACCTACTACGTGGACGCCACCGCCGGACAGCGGCTCTTCGTCACGATGACGTCCGGCGACTTCGACACGTACCTGAGGTGGGGACGAGGCGACGGCTCGAGCTTCGAGGCGATCGCCTACGACGACGACGGCGGCGGTGGCACCAACTCGCGGCTGGAGATCGCGGTGGAGTCGTCCGGCCGGTACGCGATCCACGCGAACTCGTACGGAGCCGATGCGACGGGCGCGTATACGCTGTCGCTGGAGTCCTCCGGTGGCGTGACCTCCGCGCTTCCGTCGGTCGCGCTGGGCCAGACCGTGAACGGCCGGCTCGACGCCTCCGACCCGCTCCTGGGCGACAACTCGCACTACGAGCTCTATGGCTATCGCGGGCGCGCGGGCGAGCAGGTGCTCGTGACCATGCGCTCCGGCGATTTCGATGCGTACCTCGCCGTCGGCAGCATGATCGGCGACGAGTTCTCGTCCGACCAGAGCAACGACGACGGCGCGGGCGGCACGGATGCCCAGATCCTCGCGACGCTGGGGATCGACGGCGTGCTCGCCATTCGGGCCAACTCGCTGCGGGCGTCCGAGACCGGCGCGTTCAGCCTGAGCGTCACCTCGGTGTCGGGTGCTGGCGCGCCGGCGCCGACGGCGCCCCCAGGGGCGCGTATTGCGTCGGCCGGCCAGCGGCTGAGCGGCGCGTTGCGTGCGACGGATGGGATGCTGGCCGACAGCTCGTTCTTCCACGACTACGTGTATGGCGGTGCGCCGGGGGATCGCGTGCGTATCGTGCTCGAGTCGAGCGACTTCGACGCTTACCTGCAGTGGGGGCGTCTGAACGGCGACCGCTTCGAGTCCGAGGCCTCCGACGACGACGGCGGCGGCGGCACGAACTCCATGATCGAGGCGGCCGTGGACGGCGCGGGCACGTTCGCCATTCGCGTGAACAGCTTCGGCCCTGGTGAGACCGGGGCATACACGCTCTCGGTCGAGCGGCTCACCGGTGCCGCGCCCGTCGCGGAGGCGCCCGTCGCCGGCACAGCCGGAAAGTGGCACTACGCCTACCTCGACGCCTCCGATCCGGTCCTGCGGCCCCTGGGCCAGCGTGCGAAGCAGTGGGGCGTTCTGGAGCAGATCACGCAGGATCTCGCGGCGCGTTACGTGATGCCCAACGACCTCGACGTGAAGTTCGACGAGTGCGGGATGGTCAACGCGTTCTACCGTCCGTCGGACGCTTCGCTCACGTTCTGCTACGAGCTGCTCGCGCTGCTCGCCGACGTGTTCCTGCCTTCGGACGGGAGCTGGACGCAGGAAGCGCAGGATCAGATCTCCGGCGCGATCTGGTTCATCATGATGCACGAGGTGGGACACGCCCTCGTGCATCAGCTCGACCTCCCGATCACGGGCCGCGAGGAGGACGTCGCCGACCAGCTCGCCGTGTGGACGCTCATGGGGACCGGCGAGAAGGGCGCTCAGGCGGCGTACGCTGGAACGCTCGCGATCCAGCCGGCCACGTCCCAGTTCGAGCAGTACGAGTTCGCGGACGAGCACTCGCTCGGGCCCGTGCGCCTCTTCAACGTCCTCTGCTGGATCTACGGGTCGGATCCGGAGAAGTACGGCGCCATCGTGGCGGACGGACACCTGCCGGAGGAGCGCGCCGTACGCTGTCCCGGTGAATGGGACCGCATGTCGAAGGCCTGGCAGCGCCTGCTCGCGCCCTACTCACAGTGAGGGCGCCGTCATCGAGCCGTTGACGCCGCCTCGGCGCCGCGCCTACCTTCCACCAAAGGATACGTCAGCCAACGGGCCCATCCCCCGCACGAGGGGGTGGGCCCGCTCTTTTTTGCCGATCGATCGAGGAACCAGATGTCCGCTCAGGGTCGCTGCACCGTCGTCGTCGGCTGCCAGTGGGGTGACGAGGGCAAGGGCAAGATCGTCGACGTGCTCGCGGAGAACGCCGACATCGTCGCCCGCTATCAGGGCGGCGCGAACGCCGGCCATACCGTCGAGGTCGGGAACGATCAGTTCGTTCTCCACCAGATCCCGTCGGGGGTCCTGCACCCCGGAAAGCGGTGCCTCCTCGGCAACGGCGTCGTGCTCGACATCGAGCAGTTCTTCCACGAGTACGACGCGCTCGCCGCGAGGGGCATCGACCTCGCCGGACGCGTCGGCGTGAGCCTGCGCGCCCAGCTCCTGCTCCCCTATCACCGG
Organism: Gemmatimonadales bacterium; assembly: GCA_050181335.1. GTDB lineage: Bacteria > Gemmatimonadota > Gemmatimonadetes > Longimicrobiales > Gaopeijiaceae > UBA2982. The sequence goes on from JBFXDG010000003.1 coordinate 139,848, forward strand.
CTGCTCGACCAGGCGTCGGAGAGCTCGACCCACGAGAAGATCGGGACGACGGGTCGCGGCATCGGGCCGGCGTACGAGGACAAGGCCGGCCGCCGGGGCGTGCGCGTGGCCGACCTCGGCAACGTGGAGCGGCTGCACAAGCGGGTCGGCGCGGCGCGGGAGCGCACGAAGCGGCGTGTGGAGGCACTCGGAGGCTCGGGTCCCGAGGACCTCGAGCGCGCGATCGATCGGGCTCTCGGACTGGGCGACCGTCTCCTGAAGATCGCGACGGATACCGGCGTCGAGATCACGACGGCGCTCAAGGCCGGGCGGCGTGTGCTGCTCGAAGGCGCGCAGGGCACGGCGCTGGATCTCGATCACGGGACCTATCCCTTCGTGACGTCGTCCAACACCACGGCGGCCGCGGCCGCGACCGGCACGGGCATCGGCCCCACGGCGATCGACGCCGTGCTGGGCGTCGTGAAGGCGTATACGACGCGCGTGGGCGAAGGACCTCTCCCCTCGGCGATGGAGCCCGCGATGGACGAGCACGTACGGCAGCTCGGCGGAGAGTTCGGCGCGACGACGGGACGCCCGCGCCGCTGCGGGTGGTTCGACTCGGTGATCACGCGGTTCGCCGCGCAGGTCAACGGCCTCACGGGCGTGGCGGTCACGAAGCTGGACGTGCTGGATACGCTGCCGGAGCTCAAGGTCGCGACGGCGTACAAGCTGCCGGACGGATGCGTGACGGAGAGCTTCCCGGCGGACACGTGGTCGCTGGCCGGTGTGCAGCCGGTCTACGAGACGCTTCCCGGTTGGCAGACGCCGACGTCGGATGTTCGCCACCTGTCGGACCTGCCCGCGAAGGCGCGTGCCTACCTCGACCGCATCGAGGAGCTGACGGGCGCGCCGGTCGAATGCGTCTCGGTGGGCACCAACCGGAACCAGATCATCCCGGTCCGCTGAGCGGGCCCCTCGGCCATCAGCCGCCGAGGATCGCCGCCAGGCTCCACCCGACCAATGCGATCAGCATGATCAGCGTGGGGAAGAGCGCGAGCCCGACCGAAAACGTGAGGCCCATCCGGTAGAGGGCGGGACCTGCCGGGAGCACGGTGCGCCCCCAGACCTTGTCGATCAGGATCTCGAAGGCGGGACCTAGGCAGTACATCACGTTCGCGCCCAGGCCGAACAGGATCACGAAAGGCCAGGGCACGAGGTGCGGCGTGCCCTTGAGCAAGCTGTCGACGACCGACATCACGACGAACGAGACGGACCCCGCGGCACCCACGGCGAGGTTGTAGACCAGCCTGCGCCGCTCCCACCACCGGAGGATCGCACCCGTGGCGCGCGGCGCGGGCGCGGGGAAGAGGAACTCCCCGATCGAGTGCATGGAGTTGGCGGCGTCCGCCGAGACGTCGTCCCTCACGGGAAGCTCGTCCCCACGCACATCAGGGACCCGGTCCGAGTCGCGAGGACGGGCCGGCCCCCGAGGCGGCAGGCGGCGGTCGTCGTGGTCATCGAGAGGCATTCGGCGAGGGCGTGCATACGATCCCAAGATGAGGAGGGGGCCGGCGTCTGTAAAGGACTTTGCTGTGCAAAGTCGATGCCGCGGCAGCGGCCTTCGATGTCGCGCACGGGGCCCTATTCCCAGACGAACGCGCGGATGAAGAAGACGGCCGCCGCGAGCATGGTCAGCGCCCGGATCGACGACAGCAGGAGCAGCCGCTGGAGGCCTGCCCACCCCTCGGGGTGGTAGTTCTCGCGCGAGCTGACGTTGAGCTGCGTGAAGAAGACGTGGCGGCCCGACCAAGACGGCGCGCCCGGGGGGATGTCCTTGCGGTACTTGGTGAGGCGCTGAGCCAGGGAGGACTCCACGATCGTCAGACACGACCACGCGACGAACGCCGCGATGAATCCCGCGATGTCGAAAGGCACGGCTGCTGCTCTGGGGTTCTGTGAGCGTGAAGAGAACACAACCAGATTCCGCCGTGAAAGATCCCTCCGGCGGCTCGATCGGGGCCGACGGGCCTTCCGCGACGCATCGCGCGGCCTACCTTCCGGGACCGCATCCGAGGAGACCGGGAGAGTCATGTTCGACGAGCTGGGGAGTAGGCTCGACGCGGCGCTGAAGAAGCTGCGCGAGCGCGGCGTGCTCACGGAGACGATGATCAAGGACGGCCTCCGCGAGGTCCGCCGCGTCCTGCTCGAGGCCGACGTCAACTTCCAGGTTACGCGCGACTTCCTTGCCCGCGTGCAGGAGCGGGCGCTGGGCGAGCAGGTGCTCAAGGCCGTCTCACCCGGCCAGCAGATCGTGAAGATCGTGCACGACGAGCTCGCGAACCTGTTCGGCGAAGGCCGCCCCACGTTGGCCGTGCACGGCACGCGCACGAGCGTCGTGCTGATGGTGGGCCTGCAGGGCTCGGGCAAGACCACCACCGCCGCGAAGCTCGCCCGCCGGATCGCGCGCGGGGGCGCCAAGCCGATGCTGGCGGCGTGCGACCTCCAGCGCCCCGCGGCGATCGATCAGCTCCGTACGCTCGGCGGTCAGATCGGCGTGCCGGTCGTGGCCGGCGAGTTCGGCGCCGATCCGGTCGCCGCGGCCAAGCGCGCCAAGAGCGAGGCGAGCTCGGGCGGCTTCTCGGTGCTGATCGTGGATACCGCCGGGCGACTGCAGATCGACGATCGGCTCATGGAGGAGCTCACGGCGATCAAGCAGGCCGTCGAGCCGTCCGAGATCCTGTTCGTCGCCGACGCGATGACCGGTCAGGAGGCGGTGACCATCGCCCAGGGGTTCGACCAGGCGCTCGGCATCACGGGCGTCATCATGACGAAGATGGACGGTGACGCGCGCGGCGGCGCCGCGCTCTCGATCCGCGGCGTCACCGGGAAGCCGATCAAGTTCATCGGTGTCGGCGAAGGCGTGGACGACCTGGAGCCGGCGGACCCGGAGCGCCTCGCCGGCCGCATCCTGCAGATGGGCGACGTGGTGGGTCTCGTCGAGCGCGCCCAGGTGGCGTTCGACCGCGAGGAGCAGGAGAAGCTCGAGGCGAAGATGCTCGGCAAGGGTGGCGGGCGCTTCACGCTCGAGGACTTCCTCGTCGCGATGCGCCAGGTGCAGCGCATGGGCCCGCTCGAGCAGCTGCTGAAGATGATCCCCGGCGCGGGCAAGCTGAAGATCCCCGGCGGGAGCATCGATCCCAAGCGCTTCAAGCACGTGGAAGCGATCATCCTGTCGATGACCCCCGAGGAGCGGAAGAAGCCCGACATGCTGAACGCGTCCCGGAAGATGCGGGTGGCCAAGGGGAGCGGGCGTCCCGTTTCCGAGGTGAACCGCCTCCTGAAGCAGTTCAAGGAGATGGAGGGGTTCATGAAGCAGATGCGCGGGATGATGGGCGGCATGGGCGGCATGAAGGGGCTCCCCTTCGGCCGGTAGCGGACCCCCCGGGCCGTCCGCCCCGTGACAGCCTCCCACGGCCCTGATATGCTTCCGGTCTTCGTTCCGGTCGGTTTCTCGCCGTTTTTCCCAGGATCGTTCGGTAGATGCCCGTAAAGATTCGACTCCGGCGCATGGGCCGGAAGAAACAGCCCCATTTCCGCGTCGTGGTGTCGGACAGCCGGTCGCCTCGCGACGGCCGCTTCGTCGAGACGCTCGGCTACTACAAGCCGCTCTCGGACCCGGCCCGGCTGGTGCTCGATCTCGAGCGCGTGGACTACTGGCTCGAGGAAGGGGCCAGCCCGTCGGACACCGTCCGCTCGCTGATCACCAAGGCCCGGAAGGGCGGCGCGGACGACCTCGCGGTGGGGGAGATCGCCCCGGAGGAGCGTCAGGCCAAGCGCGCGGAGGCGCTCGCCTCCAAGCGCGCCGCCGAGACGCGAGGCGCGGCCAAGCCCGCCGAGACGCACCCGGTTCCCGAGGAGCCTGCTGCGGGAGACGCCGAGAAGGCCGAGTAGCACGGGGCGCGCGACATGGGTGGCAGGACGAACGAAGATCCGCGCTACCTCGTCGTCGGGCACCTCAACAAGCCCCACGGCACCCGAGGCGAGATCTTCGTCTGGCCTCTGACGGATCACCCCGAGAGCATATACGCTCCCGGCGGCTCGGTCCTCCTGGCCGATCCGGAGGGCGAACGGCCGGACCCCGCCAGTCCTCCGCTGCGCGTCGTGACCGTCAGGCCGTTCCGCAACGGCTACCTCGTCGCGTTCGAGGGCGTGCGTGACCGGAACGGGGCGGAGGAGCTTCGCGGCCGTTATCTCATGATGCCGATCGAGGAGCTCGCGCCTCTGGCCGAAGGCGAGCTCTTCTATCATCAGATGCTCGGCATGGAGATCGTGACGAAGGACGGGCGCCGCGTCGGCGAGATCGCCGAGGTCTACGAGCTGCGGCCGGCCGCCATGCTCGAGGTGCACGGGCCCCAGGGAGAGGTGATGATTCCCTACCTGAGCCACATCGTGGTCGAGGTGGATGCCGCGGCCCGTCGCATGGTGATCGATCCGCCCGAGGGGCTGCTCGACTCCGTCGATCCCGACGAGCCCGAGCCCGATCCGTCCGAGTAGCGCGGCCGACATGCGCATCCACATCGTGACGATCTTCCCGGAGTTCTTCACCGGGCCGCTCGCGCTGTCGATTCCCGGGCGCGCGGCCGAAGCGGGGCTCGTCGAGTACCACATCGTCGATCTGCGCGACTACACGCACGATCGCCACCGCACCGTGGACGACATTCCCTACGGCGGCGGCGCGGGCATGGTGATGAAGCCCGAGCCGTTCTTCGAGGCCGTGGACGCGCTGGAGCCTCGAGGGCCCGTCGTGCTGCTGTCGGCGAGGGGGCGTCCCTTCCGCCACGCGGACGCCGTGCGCTTCAGCGTCGCCGAGGATCTGACGCTGCTCTGCGGCCACTACAAGGACGTCGATCAGCGGGTCGCCGACTTCCTCGCCACCGAGGAGCTCAGCGTGGGCGACTTCGTGCTCTCGGGCGGCGAGGCGGCCGCGCTCCTGGTCACCGACGCCGTGGTGCGACTGCTTCCGGGCGCCGTGGGCGATCACGACTCGGCGGCGTCCGACTCGTTCTACGACAGCGGGCCGCTCTCGCCGCCGTCGTACACGCGACCGGCCGAGTACCGCGGCCACCCGGTGCCGGGGGTGCTCCGCTCGGGGGACCACGCGAGGATCGAGCGCTGGCGGGCGGAGGAATCGGAGCGCCTCACCCGGGCCCGGCGGCCGGAGCTGCTGGAGGACGGCGGGCCGGGGGAATAGGCAACTCCACCTGTCCCTAGAGGGTGCACGATCTGAGGGGAGTTATCCCCTCGGCTCGGTTTGTCCGGTGTACGGCCCGAGAAAGCGCTCGCCATCAAAGTGGATCATGTGGTCCGGCGACTCTGCTACCCAGACCTCAGTTTCCCACGCGATTTCTGCCAAGTACTTGGTTAGCGTGCTGCGATCGAGGAACGCGGTTACGAATACCAAGCCGATCTTCGCCGTCGCCAAGAGCCCCTTGAGTTCCTTTAGCCGTTTAGGGTTCACGGGACCGTGGCTAGTCACAGCTTCGATGAGAATCAACCAGCCTCGCTCACGGTCAAGGATCACCAAGTCCGGCATCTTGCCGTGGAGATCAACTTGAATGCCTAGCTGGTTCGCGAGCGTTGTGTCGAAGTAAGCCCATTTGTCGCCAGTATCGCCGACGTACACCGGCTGTCCACCAGGGACGAACCTTGGGCAGAACTGAGTGATGACTTCGCTTACAAGTTCGTTTTGCCCCCCCGGTGTGAGCGTTATCTCGATCCCTTTGCCCAGAACGAGCGGGATCATTTCCATCACACGCTTCTGCGCGTATTTCTCACGCAGCCCGACCCGCTGCTCGGCGTAGACAGCCAGTGCGGCTGGCCACTCAGGCGATCCGTACGTTCTTAACAAGTCCAGCGCTGTCGGTTCGACTTGGTAGCAGAACTTGGGGCTATTGACCGCGCGAGCCGGTTTGTCCGGATTAGGTACTACCAAGGCGGCGTCGACGAATTGATGAAGCGTGAAGCGTCGAAACGTCTCCCGCGAATTGGGGGCGTACTTTCGGTCGTAATAGCGGTCCGCCCATTCCATGATTGGCGTGACGCCAATCATGGGAGCGGAAGCGGCAGTCCAAGAGTCTTGAGGCTTCAACCCAAGCAGCGCCAGCAGGGTTAGACCTGACCGCTCGTTCAGTTGATCCCTGGGCAAACCAAGCTGGGCGAGAACGTCGATTGCTTGGCTGATCTTGGCCCGCGCGTGATTTGAACCAGGCATGTCCTCGAGCTCCGGACAGTGTTTTCGCAAAAGGTCGTCCGCTTCGCTGCCGATGGGCGGAGCAGTGAGCTGCGAACCGACGTTGATCAGACTCTCACGGCTGGGATACCGCAGCTTGCGAAGGTCGCCCGCGTTGACCTGTGTGTGACCGGAGAACTGCCGGAAGTACTCATCTACTAGCGTAGAGTTCAAGAACGCTGCAAGTCCCATCGCTAGAACTTGATCCAGTGGTTGCCCGCCGGAATGGAAGTAATTCAGATGATTTTCGATGCCCAAGCGGTCAGTCCCGAGGCGCCTTGGATCAACCACCGACGCAACAACCCGTCGCTTCTCCTCCTTTGAGGAAAATCGTCTCGTGACCACATACCAACCGTTTGGGACTAACCAGCCGGCCGTTCGTTCGTTGACGGATATGTATTGAGGCTTTTTCCCTTGAATGGGCCACCGCCCGATTAGGTCTCTGAAGTTCGCGGGATAGAGCAGGGGAACATCCGTCTCATCGCGTTCGATGTGTCCAATGAATTCGCGGAGTCGGAAATCGACGACCGGGCCGGTCGATACCTCGATGTCCAAGCTCTGAAGGGTTGCGGGCAAGCTACGGCAAGTGTCGGCAAGCTTTTCGCTCCACTCGTCCTCGGGTAAGTGCAAGAAGAGATCATGATCGCCTGGCCGCACCACATGTTGTTGCGGTACGTCCCTGTACCAGACAGTCCCGTCGGCGGTGCCTTCACTGAATGAGAGCCGAACGCTACCGGCCTGTTGAATCCCACGTGTCAGACTGAGTATGACGTTCTCTTGAAGTATCGAGTCCTGTTCGAACGCTTCGTCCCGTTGCCGAAAGAGATGGATCTCTCGGAGCGAACAGCGTCCGAAGAGAAAGCGCCTGAAGTCTCGGAAGTACGTTCCGTTGCAGAAGCTTCTCGGCACGATCGCCACAATACTCCCACCCTCGCGCACCTGGTTGACGGCCAGTCCGAGGAACGCGGCGTAAAGGTTGGGCGCGTGAATCCCTAGGGCATCCAACCGGCTCCGAAGAACCGAATCCGCGCCTAGCTTCCGATACGGCGGATTGAGAATGGCGACGTCGTAGTCGGGCGTACCGGTGAAGAGGTCTCCCATGCCCGCACGCGACGCCACGTCAGCGTAATCCTCGAGTCGCACATCGAGTTCTGCCTGGAGGCCGCGGCCCGCCCATGCCTTTGTCAGAGCAGCCCTTACTTGCTCAAGGTATGGCAATAGGGCAGGGTCAATCTCAAAGGCCGTAATCGAGAGCCGGTCGCCCGGCGTGGCACTCGCCAGGCGGTGCGCACCGTAGGTCGTCGAGAGCACGCCAGCACCGGCGCCCGGATCTAACACCCTAACGTGTCCCCGATGAACCGGGACCATTGACGCCATGAGCTCGGCTACCCGAATTGGCGTGAAGAACTGTCCGAAGGCGGCTTGGATCTCCGGGCGTAGTGCAGCGCGTGCCGCCGAGTCCGCGATAACCGCTTCGGCCATAAGGTGGTCTGGCGCTGCGCCCCCGGGGGGCCGTGCTAGATCGTAATTGAGTCGGGGCATTCCTATCGGGCTCGGGAAGCAAGAACGCACTTTAACCTAGCCCCATCTGACAATACCGAACATATACCGAATACAGGCCGCCGGAGACAAACATAGGGACTACTCGGTTTAGCAAAGCCAGTTTACTTTACGCGGCTGCAGAACCAGGCCCGCGGACGGCGCCTTCTGCCAAGCCCCATTCAGTGCCGGAAACCGGAGTCGCCCATGGCCGACGTCATCGATGAGATCGCGCAGGAAGAGCTCAGGGAGGACGCGCTGGACTTCGCTCCCGGCGACACGGTGAAGGTGCTCTACCTCGTCCGCGAGGGCGCCAAGGAGCGCATCCAGGCCTTCGAGGGCGTGTGCATCGCCCGGAAGCACGGCGGCATGGACGAGACGTTCACCGTCCGTAAGATCTCGGGCGGCATCGGCGTCGAGCGCATCTTCCCCGTCAACGCTCCGACGGTGAAGGGCGTCGAGCTCGTGCGCCGCGGCAAGGTCCGCCGCGCCAAGCTCTACTACCTCCGCGGCCGGAAGGGTAAGGCGACCCGGATCACGGAGAAGCGCACGCTCCAGCAGCAGTAGCGCGAGCGGTGACGCTCAACCGGCCATGAAGCCGGAGCGCGCGCAGCCGAAGCGCAAGAAGCGCGACCGCGCGAAGCAGGACGCGGACGCGAAGCCCGAGCGGCCCCGGGACGTGCTCGAATACGAGCGACCGTTCTGGGGCCGCGGTCATTCCGTCGCCGGAGTCGACGAGGTGGGCCGCGGCCCGCTCGCGGGTCCGGTCGTGGCCGCGGCGGTGATTCTCCGTGAAGGCGTGTGCATCGAAGGCGCGGACGACTCCAAGGTGCTCACGCCCGAGACGCGTCTCGAGCTGTTCGAGTGCATCCGCGCACGCGCCGCGTGCGTGGGTGTGGGCGCGGCGTCGGTCCGGGAGATCGACGGGCGCAACATCCTGCGGGCGACGACGGTCGCGATGCAGCGCGCGCTCGCGAAGCTCCGGGTCCGTCCGGACCACGTCGTCGTCGACGGGCTTCCGCTGAAGTACCTGGGAACCGTGCACGAGGCCGTGGTCGACGGGGACGCACTGGTGCACTCGATCGCGTGCGCGTCGATCGTGGCCAAGGTCGTCCGCGACCGGCTCATGCACAGGCTGGCCGTCCGCTACCCCGGGTACTGCTGGGACAAGAACGTCGGATACGGCACGGCGGAGCACCTGGCCGCCATCGACGAGCTGGGCGTGACGCCCCACCACCGCCTTACATTCACCGGACTCCAGTTCGAGCTCGAGATCTAGACTCGAGGAAAGGGACCGAGAAGCGCCGGTGCTCAACTACATCTGGTCCGGGCTGATCCTCTTCAGCCTGGCGTTCGCCCTCTGGTTCGACGTGGGCGATCTCGCCCGCGACACGTATCGCAACGGCCAGCCGCTCGCGATCCAGGTCGTCGTGCCCGCAGGCTACGACGCGGACGCCCGCACCGTGCCCGTCGGGATTCGGGTCGCGCCGGACGGGTACCGGGCCTTCTACGGCACGGAAGAGGCCCCCACAGGCGACCTCCAGGGCACCCTGGTCCAGACGCTCGAGGGACGGCAGCTCCGCTTCGACGCGGGTGCCGACCTGCCGGAGCCGCTTGCGACGATCCAGAGCGTGTCGCGGTCCCAGGACGGCGAGCTCCAGGGCACGCTGCTCGACTTCACGCCGCCTCCGCCCGCCGCGAACCCGAGGGTCGTCGGCGCGGCGGTTCAGTTCGAGCCCGTCCGCTTCGTGAAGCTCAACGCCATCTCCCAGGCGGCCCTCGATTTCGCGACCACCGCCGCCGAGATCGCGCTCGGGCTGATCGGCGTGCTGGCGCTCTTCCTCGGGCTGCTGAAGATCGGCGAGCAGGCGGGCATCATCCACGCGCTGGTGCGCTTCGTGCGCCCGGTGCTCCGGCCCCTCTTCCCCGAGATCCCGGAGGATCATCCCGCGCTCGGCATGATCGCGCTCAACCTGACCGCGAACATCTTCGGGCTCGGCAACGCGGCCACGCCGTTCGGCATCAAGGCGATGGAAGAGCTGCAGTCGCTCAACCCGCGGAAGGACACCGCGACCAACTCGATGGTCATGTTGCTCGCCATCAACACGGCCAGCGTGCAGGTCATGCCCCCGGTGCTGTTGCTCGCGCTGCTCGGACTCCAGGTCAATCAGCTCATCTTCCCGATCCTCGTCACGACCGGCCTCTCGCTGGTCGTCGGCATCGCCGCGGCGCGCGTGTACGGGAGGCTGCCCGCCGTGCGCGCCTCGGACCCGATGCTGCAGGATGCCGATCCGGCGACGCACGCGGAGATCGACCGATGATGGAAGCCGTGCGCGAGACCATGGGCCTGCTGTCGTACTTCATCATCCCGCTGATGCTGGCGGCGTTCCCGCTCTACGGTCTCTACAAACGCGTGCCCGTCTACGAGGCATTCGTCGACGGCGCCAAAGAGGGATTCCAGGTCGCGGTGCGCATCATCCCCTACCTCGTGGCCATCCTGTTCGCCGTCGGCATGTTCAGGGCGAGCGGCGCGATGCAGGCGATGACCGACGTGCTCCGTCCGCTGCTCGGGCTGATCGGATTCCCGGCCGAGGTGTTCCCCATGGCCCTCCTCCGCCCCCTCACGGGCTCCGGATCGGCGGGGCTCGTCGCCGAGATGATCCAGACGTACGGCGAGGACTCGATCCTCGTGAAGATGGCCGCGGTGATGTACGGCTCGAGCGAGACGACCTTCTACGTCGTGGCCGTCTACTTCGGGGCGGTCAACGTGCGGCGTACGCGCCACGCCGTGGCGGCGGGGCTCACCGCCGACGTCGCCGCGAGCCTGATCGCCGTCTGGGCCGTCCTGCTGTTGTTCGGCTGACGCGGTGCGCTATCACCTGATCGGCATCGCGGGCACCGCGATGGCCTCGCTGGCGGGACTCCTGCGCGCGAAAGGCCACACGGTGACTGGGTCCGACGAGGGCGTCTACCCGCCCATGTCCACGATGCTCGACGAGCTCGGCATCGCGTATGCGCGCGGGTTCGACCCGGCGAACCTCGAGCCCGTGCCCGACGTGGTCGTCGTGGGCAACGCGATCAGCCGGGGCAACGAGGAGTTGGAGGCGATGCTCGATCGCGGCCTCCGCTACACGTCGGCCGCCGTGACGCTCCGGGAGGAGTTCCTCCAGGGCAGGCACGTGCTCGCCGTGGCGGGCACGCACGGCAAGACCACGACCACCTCGATCCTCGCCTGGCTCCTCGAGCGCGCGGGCCTCGCACCTTCGTTCCTGGTCGGAGGCGTGGCCGAGAACTTCGGCTCGTCGTTCCGGCTGACGGATTCGGACCTGTTCGTCGTCGAGGCCGACGAGTACGACACGGCCTACTTCGACAAAGGTCCGAAGATGTGGCACTACCGGCCGCGCACGGCAGTCGTGACGAACGTGGAGTTCGATCACGCGGACATCTACCGCGACGAGCGCGCGTATCGCTTCGCGTTCGAGCGGTTCGTGAACCTCGTGCCGCGCTCGGGCACGCTCGTGCTCGGATGGGAGGGCGAGCTCGAGCGGTCGCTGGCAGGGCGCTCGTGGGCCCCGGTCGAGTCGTACGGGATCGGCTCCGTTCCGGACGCGCACGGCGTCCCGGAGCATCCCCGCTGGCGAGCCACGGACGTGGAGCAGGGCAGGGAAGGCTCGGCGTTCCGCATCGTGCACGCAGGCGACGACCTCGGGGTCTTCCGCACGCCGCTCGCCGGCGACTTCAACGTGAAGAACTGCCTCGCGGCCGTCGCCGCGGCGCGAGCCGTCGGCGCCTCGTGGGACGGCATCCGGGACGGCCTCGCGACGTTCCGCAGCGTCCGCCGCCGCATGGAGATCCGAGGTGAGGTGGATGGCGTGACGGTGGTCGACGACTTCGCGCACCATCCCACGGCGGTCCGCGAGACGATCGCAGCCGCGCGGGCCCTGTTCGCGGGTGCGCGCCTGTTCGCGATCTTCGAGCCGCGCAGCTATACGGCACAGCGGAAGGAGTTCCAGGACGCGTTCCGCGCCGCGCTCGCGAGCGCCGACCGCGTGGTGCTCGCCGGCCTCTTCCATCCGGAGCGCTACGACGCGCAGACCGCGATGGATCCCACCCAGCTGGTCCGTGACCTGGCCGGCGCGGGCGTCCGCGCGGATTACCTACCTCGGGTGGACGACATCGTGGCGACGGTGGCGGACGAGGCGGCATCGGGGGACGTCCTGCTCGTCATGTCGAACGGCGGGTTCGGGGGCATCCACGGCAAGCTGCTCGAGGCGCTCAGAGCCCGATCGCCACGCCGCCGCGTCTAGGATCCGGAGCTCCCTCGAGCGCGCCGTCGGCCCGCACGGCGATCGCCTGGACGTCTCCCGACAGCTCGGGCCGCTCGCGCACCTCATGACCGATCGCCTCGAGCTCGCGGACGACGCTCGCGGGTAGGCCGCCCGGCTCGACCTGGAGCAGGTCGGGGAGGTGCTGATGGTGAACGCGAGGCGCGGCCACCGCGTCGGCGAGGGAGAGCCCGTGATCCACGATGCTGGAGACGAGCTGGGAGATCGTGGTGATGATCGTCGCGCCCCCCGGCGTGCCCAGGACGTGCGAGAGTCGTCCGCCCTCGTCGAGCACGAGCGTGGGCGTCATGGCCGAGAGCATGCGCTTCCCCGGCGCGATCGCGTTGGCTTCGCCCTGCACGAGCCCGAAGAAGTTGGGCTCGCCCGGGCGCACCGTGAAGTCGTCCATCTCGTTGTTGAGGAGCACGCCGGTGCCCTCCGCCACGACCTTGCTGCCGTACCAGGTGTTGAGCGTCGTCGTGAACGCGACGGCCCCGCCGTGGCGATCCACGACCGACAGATGCGTGGTGTGCCGACCTTCGCGTCGCGCGGCGACCGGCTCGACCGGCGCGGCGCCGAGAAAAGCTTCCACGCCGGGTCCCACGTCCGCCGAGCGACTGGCCGAGCGAGCATCGATCGAGCTGGCCCGCCACGCGCCGTACGCGGCGGAGGTGAGAACGTCGAGCGGCAGCGACGCGTGATCCGGATCCGCGAGATAACGATTCCGGTCCGCGAAGGCGCGTCTCCACGCTTCGGCGAGCAGGTGGACATGCTCGGTGCCGTGCCACGCGAGGCTCCCCACGTCCGTCGTGGACAGGATACGCGCGGCGGCCGCGATGGTGATCCCGCCGGACGAGGCGGGCGGCGCGGACAGGATCGTGCGTCCCCGGTACGGAAAGCGGACCGGCTCCCGCCACGCGGCCGTGTAGGAGGCGAGATCGTCGTGCGTCATGATGCCGCCGCCCCGCTGGATCTCGGCCACCAGCATGTCCGCCGTCTCGCCCAGGTAGAACCCGTCGGCGCCGCGGTCGCGAATGCCCTCGAGCGTGCGGGCGAGGTCGGCCTGACGGAGCACGGAGCCGTCGCGCGGTAGGTCCCCGTTCGGGAGGAAGATCGCCGCCGAGGCAGGAAAGGCGCGGAGCGCGGCGACGATGTGCGGCTCGTACGACCTCAGCAGACGCGAGTCGACGACGAAGCCCTCGGCGAGGGCGATCGCCGGCTCGACCAGCCGCTTCCAGGGGAGCGAGCCGAAGCGGACGTGTGCGTCCCAGAGCCCGCGCACCGATCCCGGCACCGCCACCGCGAGGTGGCCGACCTCGGACGACGGGGGCGTCGAGCCATCCTCGCTCACGAACGTGCCGGGCGTCGCGGCGGACGGGGCGCGGCCGCGGAAGTCCAACGCGGCGGTGGGCCGACCGGGGAAGTGGGCCAGCAGGAACCCGCTTCCGCCGAGGTTGCCGGCCTCCGGGTTCACGACGGCGAGCGCGAAGGCGACGGCGACCGCCGCGTCGACGGCGTTGCCTCCGTCCTCGAGCACGTCCGCCCCCGCCCTCGTGGCGTACCGGTCGGTGCTCGCCACCATGCCCTCGCGACCGTCCACGGGACGGCTTCCGGGTCGGAACGGCCAGTCCGCGGGCCAGTTCGGGCGAGGGAGGTCGGACGTCATGTCGGGATTCGGCGAGCTACCCTGAAGAGGACTGCACGTGGATAATCCTACCATGAGCCCGCGACCCCGCGCTGCCGCCCGCCCCCGCGCCCTGCGGGCGGGCGCGCGCGTCGCGCTCGTCGCGCCCGCGGGCCCGGTGGACGCGGACCGCATCGACGCCTCGGTCGAGCGTTGCCGTTCGCTCGGCCTCGAGCCGGTGGTGTTTCCGGGCGCCCGCGCGCGCCACCGCTACATGGCGGGTGAGGACGCCGTGCGGCTGCGCGACCTGCAGGCCGCCTTCGACGACCGCTCGATCGACGGCGTGTGGGCTCTGCGTGGCGGGTATGGCACTCTGCGCATCCTGGACGCGCTCGACCTCGGCCGTCAGCTCGCGGACCCCGTGCCGTTCATCGGCTTCAGCGACAACACGTCGATCCATGCGAGACACGCCGCGCTCGGCGTGGTGTCCTTTCACGGTCCCCATCCCGGCGGCTCCTTTCCTTCCGCGACCGAGGAGGCGTTCCGTCGCGTCCTGTTCGCGGCCGAGCCGCCGGGCGCGCTTCGCACAGCCGACGGCGATCCGGCACCCAGGACGCTGGTGCCCGGTCGCGCGGAAGGCCCGTTGATCGGGGGCAACCTCGCCATCGTCGCCGCGCTCTGCGGCACCCCCCACGCCATCGCCGCGCGCGGCGCGATCCTCTTCTTGGAGGACGTGGGCGAGCCCGCCTACCGCGTCGACCGGCTGCTCCAGCAGATCGGCGCTTCCGGAGTTCTCGACGGGGTCGTCGGCCTGGCGTTCGGCCGGTTCACGGACGCACCGCCGCACGATCCGCATCCGGTGGTCGACGTCCTCGCCGAGCTCGCGGAGCGGCTCGCCGTGCCCGCCGTGCTGGACCTGCCCTTCGGTCACGTCGACCACAACGCCACGCTGCCCGTCGGCGCCCGCGCGTCCCTGGACGCCGACGCCGCGCGGCTCGAGCTCGTCGAGGCCGCCGTCCGCGCGAGCTAGCGGCACCCGTCGCGCCGAGGCGCCGCCGTCGCTCCTCTGCCGCACCGTGGCCGCAACGTGGCCGCAGCGTGACCCATCCGTGACCGATCTGGCACGGAGGCTGCTTCCAACGCCCTGACGAACGGCCCGCCGCGGCTGGAACTCCCGGCCGACTCCGGTGGAGCGGCCGATCCGCGACGCACATGGAGCGCGAACGCTGCAAGAGACGCGAGCGGTGACGGCGGAAGGGACGCACCCGAGCGCGGTCGCTGCCGACGTGCCGGGGGTGCTCGGCATCGTCGTTCGTGACGCCGGGCCGCGCGACCGGCACGCCGTCGCCCGCGACGTCGGACATCCGCAGCCGAGCGAACCGGCGGTGGATCCCATACCCGCGCAGGCGGAGGGCGCGCACGCGCCCGGCCTCGAGGTGTCGTTCGTCGACTGCATCGTCCCCGCGGATCTCCGTCCCGTGGACGGCGACGCGTTCGCGTGGGCGCCCGACGGTGTGTACGCGATGCGCGGAGGCGTTCCGGGCGCGCTCCTCCAGCAGGGCGCGACGTGGGGAGCGGGTACGATCACGTGCACGCGGGGGCTCCGGCGGGTCCCGTTCCTCGGCTCGGCCGTCGATCTCGCGGCGATCGCCGCGGGCTGGGCCCCGCTCCACGCTTCGGCTTGGGTCACGCCCGCAGGGGTGGGTGTGATCGCTTCGGGGTGGGCCCACTCCGGGAAGACGGGCGCGCTGCTCGCGGCGCTGGAAGGAGGGGCGAGCCCCATCGGCGACGACCGCGTTCTCCTCTCGGGCGACGGCGAGCTGATGCTCGGCCTCGGGCGGCCGGTCGAGGTCAAGGACTGGCACATCGCCCAGCTGCCGGGCATGCGGGCGAGGGTGGGGATCGGGCGGCTCGCGCTCTCGCGAGTAGGCTACGTGTTGGCTCGCGGCCGGTCGTGGAGAACGGGCTCGGGCGCCCATGGGCTGGCGGGACGTGCGTTGAACAAGGCACGCGGTCTGGCGAGCGTCGAGGTAGATCTCCAAGCCGCGCCGACCGAGGTCCGTCCGACGGCACGCCCACGCCTGCTGCTGCTGATGGAGGCCTCGGACGACGAGCGGATCGCCGCGGAGCCCGCGAACCCCGAGTCCGTCGCGACGCGCCTCGCGGCGCAGACGCGCGCGGAGCTGACGCCCGCGTTGCGGGAGCAGGTCGCGTACCGGCACGCCCATCCGGGCGCGGGTTGGCGGGACGTGGAGTGCGCGCCCGAGCGCGTGCTGGAGATTCTCGAGCGTGCGGTGCGCGGCCTCGCGGCGTGGACCGTGCGGCATCCGTACCCGTGCTCGCTCGACCGCATGCACGCCTTGACGACCCGGCTCGCCGCGTCGCTCGCATGAGAGCCGACGGTTCGCGAGAGATGAGCGGGCGGATCATCACCCTCGTGGGCGCCGACGGCGCCGGCAAGTCGACGCACGCGCGGCGCCTCGCCGCGTCCGTCGGCCCGGCCACGTACATCTATATGGGCTCGAACCCGTCGGCCGCGACGCACAGCCTACCCACCACGCGACTGTGGACGTGGGCGAAGCGTGCGCTGGGTGGGCGGGTGGATCACTCCGGTCCGCCCACGCCCGGTCCGGCCCGCGCACCCCGGAGCCGTGCCGTGCGAGCGCTCCGGCACGTGAAGTCGCTCGGCGTCGTGCTCCTGCGCGCGAGCGAGGAGCTCTACCGGCTGCGGCTGGCGAGCCGGCTCGCCAGCCGCGGACACCTCGTGATCCTCGATCGCCATCCCTACCTGGACTATCACCAGCGCCGCGTGCGGACCGACGGCGGATGGATGCGGTGGGGCGACCGCCTGCACGCGCTCCTCCTGCGACACGTGTATCCGAAGCCCGCCCAGCTCGTGCTCCTCGATGCACCCGCCGAGGTCCTGTACGCGCGAAAGCCCGAGGGGACGTTGGAGGCGCTGCGTGCACGGAGGCAGGAGTATCTCGATCTCGTCGATCGACTTCCGAAAGAAGTTCGCGTGTCGGTCCTCGACGCCGGAGCGTCCCAGGAGGTGGTGGCCGAGGAGCTCCTCGCCCTCGCGCAGAGCCGCCCCCTCGCGGAGGGCGCCGGACGGCGGTGATGCGTCCCTGGGCGCGCCTGCTGATGTTGGTGTTGGTCCTCCCCTGGGCGTGTGACCGCACGCCCGCCGAGCCGTCCCCCGATCCGGTCCCAAGCCCGGAGCCGCAGCCGGAGCCTCCTCCGGAGCCGCCCGTCGACCCGCCGCCGGATCCCCCGGTCGAGCCGCCCCCCGAGCCTCCGGCCCCCGCGGGCGTCGATACCTTATCCGCCATGACATTCAACATCTTCCACGACGCGGCCAGCGCGCAGTTCGGCATCGAGCCGTGGGACGTCCGCCGCGGCCTGGTCGCCGCCACGATCGCGGAGTCCGAGGCGGACGTCGTCGGCCTCCAGGAAGCGTATCCGTGGCAGGTGGAATGGCTGGAGGGAGAGCTGCCGGGATACGCGCATGTGGGGCGGGGACGCAACGCCGACGGCAGCGGTGAGTCGGTCGCGATTCTCTTCCGCGCCGACCGCTTCACGCTCGAGGAGTCGGGACACTTCTGGTTGTCGCCGACGCCGGACGAGCCCGGCTCGAGCGGCGGAGACGCGTGGGGCGGGATGCGCGTGCCTCGCGTGGTCACCTGGGCACGGCTCGGATTCGGAGCCGACGACCGCGAGGTCTACGTGTTCAACACCCACCTTCCCGCGAACGACAGCGGCGGTCCCGAAGCTCGCCGCCAGACCGCGATCGTCCTCGCCGAGCGGATCGCCGCTCGATCCCGGCCGGACGTTCCGTTCGTCCTGCTCGGAGACTTCAACTCCGCGGAGGACGAGTTTCCCATCCGCTACCTGAAGCGAGAAGCGTCGTCGAGCGGCGAGCCTCTCTCGCCCGTCGCCGTGGTCGACAGCTGGCGCGTCCTGAACGCCGGCGGCGCGGGAACACGCTGCCGGAACGACGCCACGGGGGCGGCGATGGTGCACGGGACGCGGGTCGATTACGTGCTGGTGATGGACACGACGCGCGTCGACGAGGACGGCGTCGATCGCTCGACGGCCGACGGCGTTCTCGCGTCGGTCGCCGTCACGCCGACGGCGTCCTGCGCGTCGGATCACCTCGCCGTCTGGTCGCGGTTCGTGGTGCCGTAGAGCCCGTTTTCCGGCGCGTCATCCGGCAAATGGGCGATTCGCGGCGGAGCCGTTAGGATACTCCCCAGACCCGGTAGCTCAGCTGGTAGAGCAACGGACTTTTAATCCGTAGGTCGTGGGTTCGAGACCCACCCGGGTCATTCGGCGGCACCGCGGGCCGTTCAGGGTTTCGCGGCGAAGGTGACGGGCAGCCTCACCCAGACCGGCACCGGCTGGTCCCGATTCCTCGCGGACTGGAACCGCGCGACGCTGGTCACGTCGAGCGCTGCCTGGTCGAGCGATTCGTGACCCGAGCTCTCCTGGACCCGAACGTTCGTCACCGAGCCGTCCGGGGCGACCCGCAGCAGGAGCACCGTCGTTCCCCCGATTCCGGCGTCGCGGAGCTCCTGCGGGTAGGCTTCGGCCAAGGCGCTGCCGAACTGCTGCCGATCGAGGAGGGTCGGGTGGATGCTCGCCGGCGTGAACTTCGGCATGACGATGTTCGTGGGCGATCCCGGCCTCGACTGCACGAAGAGCCCGCCTTCACTGACCAACCTTTCGATCTCCGCTTCGCCCACCTGCTGCACCTCGCGCTCGTTGAGCAAGCGGGGTCGGGTCGACGAAGGCCGGAACGCGGGCGCGACGGCCGCCTGTACGGGCCTCGCCGACGGCGACTCGCCGATCTGGACCTGGATGCGTACGGCGGGCACGGGGATCTGGAGCGCGCCGACCAGAAGGACGACGCCGAGAACGGCCGACGCGGCGATCGCCGCGAGCGAGACGGCACGCGGCGGGGTGGTCATGGCGAGGATCCGGCTGCGCAGCGGCGCCTCGGACTCGGCGAACGCGGCAGCGGCGACGAGCCTGCTCGGCCGCCGCGCCGAGATGTCGAGCAGCGTGGTCCCGTACGCGCGCACGTCGGCACGCTTCGCGAGCACGCGCCGATCGCAGTCGAGCTCGACGGCGCGTGTGAGCCGGAGGCTGAAGAACCAGACGAGCGGATGCCACGGCACCGCCACGCGCGCGGCTCGCGCGACGAGCATGACGAGGGGATCGCGTGCGCGCACGTGCTCCTCCTCGTGCATGAGCACCAGCGTGCGCTTCGCCGCCGGGAGGGTGGTGAGCCAGTCGGGCGCGACGATCCGCGGACGGAAGACACCGGCGACCGCGGGCCCGACGTCGTCCGCCAAGCTGACGGCGATGCCGTCGATCGATGCGGGCCGCCACGCACGGGAAGCCGCGCGCAGCCTGTGAGCGCCGAGCGCCCAGCGGGCGAGGAGCACGCCCGACAGGAGCGCCCAGAGCGCGATCGCGTAGGCGTCGAGGCTCACCGGTGCGGCGCTCTCGGAGACCGAGATGATGTCCGGCAGACCGACGACGGCGTCGCCGAGTGATTCGCTCGAGGCCGTTCCATCGGCCGTCGAGTAGCCCGCGAGCACGACGAGCGGGAGCGCCAACGCGAGCAGGAGCGCGCCGAGCCACACGGCTCGCTCGGGACGGCCGTAGCGGCGCAGAACCGCCGCGAGCACCCATGCCGCGCAAGCGATCGGTGTGCCGACCGCGATCGCATACACCATCGAGTAGAGCAGCATGTTACCTCCTCAGCTCTGGACCACGGCGAAGCGAATCGGCAGCTGCACCCAGGCGTCGGTGACCCGATCACCGTTCATGGCCGGCTGGAAGACCATCGCGCGCGCGACCTTCAACGCCGCCTGGTCGAGCGCCTCGAAGCCGGAGCTCTCGAAGACCCGCGCGTCGTCCACCGCGCCGGAGAGCGGAATGTGGATCCACACGATGGCCGTGCCGCCGATCCCGGCGTCGCGCAGGAGCGCCGGATACTCCGCCAGGAGCGTGCGCTGCACATCGCCTGCGTTCGTGAGCACGGGACGCACGGTCATCGGCGTGAACGTCGGCTCCAGATCGCGAGGCTGGGTCGGCGGCAGGGTCACGGCGCGGGTCGCTCCCTGGTCGGTCTCGGGCGCCGGGGACTCGTCGGTGATCGACGTCGGCAGCGGCGCGCCGCACGCTCCGACCAAGACGACGGCGCCGATCAGGAACGACGCCGGAATGGCGAGAATGGACACGGCTCGGGCGGTGACGGGCATGGGGCCTCCTTTTCTCGGCGGGCGACTAGTTGACGACCTGGAATCGGATGGGGATCTGGACCCACGTGGCGACGATCTGGTCGTCGTTTCGGGCGGGCGTGAAGACCATGGCGCGCGCGACGTTCATCGCGGCCTGATCGAGCGCTTCGTAGCCGGACGTCTCGTGGATTCGCGTGGCGGCCACGGCGCCGGACTCGTCGATGTAGATCCATAGAACCGGTGCGCCGCCGATTCCCGCGTCGCGGAGCACGGCGGGGTACTCCCGCATCAACGCCTGCTGCACGACGTCTGCGTTCGTGAGCGTCGGCCGGACGGTCATCGGCGAGAAGGCGGGCTCGGGCACCTGCTGCGCGCTGAGCTGGATCACGCGAGTGGCTCCCGGTACCGTCGGCAACGTCGCAGGCGCGTGGTGATCGATCGGCGGCGCCGGCGGCGCCGGCGGCGCCGCTGGCGGTGTCGGAGGCGTGTCGAAGTGGGTCACCGTCGGCGTCTGGTCGGGCCGGTCCTCCGCGGCGCCTCCCAGTCGCACGTCGAGGCTGACCGTCGGCACGGGGACGCCGAACGCTCCCACGAGCAGCACCACGCCGAGAACGGTCGCGGCCAGGATCGCCGCCACGGAAACGCTCTGCGACGGCGTCGTCATCGCCAGGATCCGGCTGCGGAGCGGGGCCTCGGACTCCGCGAAGGCGGCGGCGGCGACGAGGCGGCCTGGCTTGCGGGCCGACACGTTCAGGAGCGTGTGCCCGTAGGCTGCGATGTCCGAGGTCCGCTTCAACACCCGCCTGTCGCAGTCGAGCTCGACGGCGCGTACGAGCCTGGCGGTGAGCGCCCAAACCACCGGGTTCCAGGGCGCGAGGATGCGCGCGGCCCGCGAGACCGCCACGAGCATCGGATCGCGCGCCCGGACGTGCTCTTCCTCGTGCATCAGGATGAGCTCCCGCTCACGAGCCGGCAGCAACGTGAGCCAGCGCGGCGCGAGCACCCGAGGCCGGAGCACCCCGGTGACGGCCGGACCGACATCTTCGGTCATCAGCACCGGGACGCCGTCGAGCATACCTGGTCGCCAGGACCTGGAGGCCCGCAGCAACCTCAGCGTTGCGATCATCCAGCGGAGCGCCATCAGCAACGACACCGTGAGCCACATGGCGACGAGCACACGACCGACGTCGATCGCGGAGGGGGCGACGGGGACGGCCACGACCTCGGGCAGCCCGATCACGCCCGCGGACGGAAGCGACGCGGCCGCGGGTGTGCCGCGGACCGGATCGAGCAGCGAAGCCGCGGGAAGGGCGAAGGCGAGCACGAGGCCGCACACCCAGACGGCCCGCTCGGGGCGGCCGTATCTCCGGAGGATCGCCGCGACCGCCGCGGCGCCGAGGAGGATCGGTATACCGGCGACGACGGTGTACAGCATCACGTAGGGGATCATTCGTCCTCCTCCATCTCGCGGAGACGCCGGTCGAGGAGATCGCGCATCCGGCGGAGCTCGTCCGGATCCAGCTCGCTGTCGACGAGGCGGAGGAGGAGCTTCTCGGGGGAGCCGCCGAAGAGACGCTCGGTCACGCGCTCGAGCGCGCTCTCGCCCGCCTCGTCGCGCTTCACCTCCGCGGCGTAGCGGTGCGCGCGGCCCTCGGGCGTGCGCGACACATGGCCCTTCTCCTCCATGATCTTGAGCATGGTCAGAACGGTGTTGTAGGCGAGATCGTCCTCGAGCGCCTCCTGCACCTCCGCCACCGTGGACGGCCCACGGCTCCAGAGAACGCCCATGATGTCCAGCTCGCGATCGGTGAACCGAATGTCCTCTCCCACGCTGTGCCTCCGCACCTAAGGGTTTAGGAGTAGCCTACGACACCGGGCGGCCCCTGTCAACTAACGGCTTAGGAGAAAGTGGCCCCGGATTCGCAAGGGCACCGGACGACGATATCGTTCATGCAACTTCCGGGAGGGAATCGATGAAGAAGAACGACCTGATCGAGCGACTGAACGAGGATCTCGCGGGTGAGCTGGGCGCGGTCATCCAGTACATCACCTACGCCGCGAAGGCGACGGGTCCGTATCGTCCGCAGCTCACGGAGTTCTTCCTCAAGGAAGTGCCGGACGAGCTGGGCCACGCCCAGTTCCTCGCGAACAAGATCGTCGCGCTCGGCGGCGAGCCGACCACCGAGGCCCGCGCCGTACCCGCCGCGCACTCGGACCGTGCCATGCTCGAGGCCGTTCTGCAGGCCGAGCGCAAGGCCGTCGCGGATTACACGCAGCGCGCGAAGGACGCCGAGGGGTTCGGCGACAAGGGCCTCGTCGTGCAGCTCGAGGACATCGTGCGCGACGAGACCGGGCACGCCGAGGAGACGGAGCGCATCCTGAGGGACTGGCCGGTCTAAGCCGCACCGGCCGGGCGCGGTCCCTCCGGCCGCCCCTGCAACCTCCGGCGGGCGACCCTCGTCCAAGAGATCATCGCCCACCGCGCCCTCCGGGGCCGCACGCGCGCGCGTGAAGATCGGGGAGAGGGGCATGACGACATGGAAGCTCGCGGTCCGTGCGCTCCTGAAGAGCCCGTTCGTCACCACGGTGGCCGCGCTCTCGCTCGCGCTCGGCATCGGCGCCAACTCGGCGATCTTCTCGCTCTTCGACCAGCTGCTGCTCCGTGGGCTTCCCGTCGAGGCCCCGGATCGGCTGGTGAACCTCTCCGCGCCGGGGCCGAAGCCGGGGTCGCAGTCCTGCAGTCAGGCGGGCTCGTGCGAGGCGGTGTTCAGCTACCCGATGTTCCGCGATCTCGAGCGGGTCGACGTCGGCCTCGCGGGAATCGCAGCCCATCGGCTGTTCGGCGCCAACTTCGCCCTCGATGGACAGCCCGTCAGCGGGCAGGGCATGCTGGTGTCCGGCCGGTACTTCGAGGTGCTGGGGGTCGAGCCCGCGCTCGGTCGCCTGATCGGCCCGGGCGACGACGAGATTCTCGACGGCAATCCGGTGGCTGTCCTGAGCCATCGCTATTGGTCGAACGAGCTCGGCAGCGACCCGGGCGTGCTCGACCGCAGCATCGTCGTGAACGGACGGTCGTTCACGGTCATCGGCGTCGCCCAGCGCGGCTTCGAGGGCACCACGCTCGGAGTGCACCCCCGGGTGTTCGTCCCGCTCACGATGACCGAGCAGATGTTCCTCGGCTGGGACCTCTTCGAGGATCGGCGCTCCTACCTCCTGTACGTCTTCGGCCGTCTCCGCGACGACGGCTCGATCGAGCAGGCGAGCACCGAGATCAACGCGCTGTACACGTCGATCGTCAACGACGTCGAGGTCCCGTTGCAGACCCAGATGACGGCCGACGCCTTGGAGCGCTTCAAGGCGAAGCAGGTGCTGCTCGAGCCGGGGCCGCGCGGGCAGAGCTCGATGAGCCAGGAGGCACGCACGCCGCTGATCCTCCTGTTCACCATCACGGGGTTCGTGCTGCTGATCGCGTGTGCGAACATCGCGAACCTGCTGCTGGCGCGCGGGGCGACGAGAGCCCAGGAGATCGCCGTGCGGAGCGCGCTCGGCGGCAGCCGGCGTAAGCTCGTCGGGCAGCTCCTCGCCGAGTCGCTCGCGCTGGCGGCGGTCGGCGGCTCGGCGAGCCTCGTCGTCGCGAAGGGGACGCTGTACGCGATCGGCTCCTGGGTGCCTCCCGACGCGGCGCAGTCGCTGGAGCTGGGGCTGGATCCACGCATGATCCTCTTCGCGGGTGTGCTCGCCGTCGCCACCGGCATCCTGTTCGGATTCTATCCGGCTCTGCACTGGACGCGCCCCGATCTGATCGCCGTGCTGCGCGTGAGCAGCGCCCAGCCCGGTGCGTCACGCGCCGCCCACCGGTACCGAAACGCCCTCGTGACCGTCCAGTTCGCGCTCTCCATGGCACTGCTCGTCGGGGCCGGCCTCTTCATACGCAGCCTGTCGGCGGTCGCGCGCGTCGACCTCGGGCTGCGGACGGACGACATGGTGACCTTCGCCATCTCGCCCACGCTGAACGGCTACGAGGCGGAGCGCTCGCGCGCGCTCTATCAGGAGACCGAAGAGGCGCTCGCCGCGCTACCGGGGGTCACCGCCGTGTCGGCGGCGCTCGTGCCGGTCTTCACGGGCAGCTCCTGGGGCACGGACGTGTCGGTCGAGGGTTTCGCGTGGGAGCCTGGCGTCGACGACAACTCCAGGTTCAACGTCGTCGGCCCCGGCTACTTCTCCACGATGGGCATCCCGCTCCTCGCGGGTCGCGAGCTCACGGACGGCGACGTGATGGGCGCGCCCGTGGTCGCGGTCGTCAACGAGGCATTCACGCGCAAGTTCGGCCTCGACGGTCGCGACGCCGTCGGCAAGCGCATGTCCGAGGAGGGCGGGGGCGCCACCGACCTCGACATCGAGATCGTGGGCGTCGTCCAGGACGCGAAGTACGCCGACGTGAAGGGGGAGATTCCTCCGCTCTTCTTCAAGTCGTACCGACAGCACGAGTTCACGCCGCAGCTCACGTTCTATGCCCGCACTGGGATCGCGCCCGAAGAGGTCATGCGCGCGGTGCCGGCGCTCGTGGCCGGGGTGGATGCCAGCCTGCCCGTGGAAGACATGAAGACGTTGGAGCGGCAAGTGGAGGAGAACGTCTTCCTCGACCGCATGATCGGAACGCTCTCGGGCGCGTTCGCCGTGCTCGCCACGCTGCTCGCGGCGGTCGGCCTCTACGGCGTCCTCGCCTTCACGGTGGCGCAGCGCACGCGCGAGATCGGCGTGCGCATGGCGTTGGGGGCGGGAGGTCAGCGCGTGCGGCGCATGATCCTCGGCCAAGTCGGCCGCATCGTGCTCGTCGGCTGTGTGCTCGGCGGCGTCGGCGCGTACTACCTGGCCCGCTCGGCTCGAGCCCTTCTGTTCGAGGTCCAGGGGCAGGACCCCCTCGTGCTCGCGGGTGTGGCCGTGGTCCTGGGCATCGTCGCGTTGGCCGCAGGCTACGTGCCGGCGCGGCGGGCGTCGCGGGTGGATCCGATGGTGGCGCTGCGGTCGGACTAGCGGCGGAGGGGCCGGGCTTCCGCCCGGCCCCTCCGGTCCAGCGAGAGCGAGCTGTCGAACCGCTCAGGGCAGCGGATACTGCCTGAGGATCTGTCCCGCGATCTTCGACGGATCCGCGCCGGGGATCGGGGAGAACTTCTGCAGCCGCCCGGCGAAGCAGTCGGCCAGGTAGAGGTTCCTCTCCTGGTCGGTGGTGATCCCGTGCGAGCAGTTGAGGCGTCCAGGCTGCGGGCCCGGCGCGCCCCAGCTGTAGAGGTGATTGCCGTTCTGGTCGAACTTGAGGATGCGGCTCGTCGGCGCGTCGCCCACCCAGATGAAGCCGTCGGTATCGATGAAGTGGTTCACCATCAACGTGGCCTGGTTGTCGGGCCAGTGTGGTGACGTGAGCGGCCACATGTCGAGGAACGTGCCGTTCTCGTCGAACACCTGCATGCGCGCATGCCCGCGGTCGAGCACGAACAGCTTGCGGTCCTGGCTGATCGCGATGCTGTGGACGGTGTTGAACTCGTTGGGGCCGGGGTTGTCCGGATCGACCGGAGCCTGACCCCAATCCATGATGAACTCGCCTTCAGGGCTGAACTTGGCGACGCGCTTGCCGCCGTAACCATCGCTGATGAAGTAGGTGCCGTCGGGCAGCCACGCGATGTCGGTCGGGCGGTCGAACGTGTTGGGGCCGCGACCGCGAACGCCGAGCTCGCCGTGCGTGCGCACGAGCTGGCCGTCGTACGTGAACATGTAGATCATGTGCAGCTGGTCGTCGATGATCCAGACGTGCTTTTCCTGATCGTACGGGCTCATCTTGATCATGTGCGGCCCACGCCCGCACCGCTGCGCCGCGAACATGGCATCGAGATGCGGCCACTCGTCGATCAGAGCGCCCTCACGGTTGAGCACGAAGATGCTGTGCTTGAAGCGGCGCTCCCACCCGCGCAGGTTCGTCGGCTCGCAGGTGGCGCTGATGCCGTCGGAGTTCGGCTGCGCGTTCCCCGCTTGCTGGAACTCACCGTAGGATTCCCACGGATCCATGCCGGGCTGGAGCGGCAGCTCGCCGCGCATGGCCACCCAGATCCTGTCGGGCGACTCGGCGTACACGCCGCCGAAGGAGCCCCACGTGTATCCTGCGTGATCGTGATCGGCGTTGTCGGGCAGCGGCTGAGGCCAGTTCGGCACGACCTGATACGGGCCGGTGGGCCAGTCCTGGTAGCTCCAGCGCTCGCCGTTGGCACCGGGTCCACCCGCGGGTGCGTCTTCGCCCGCCGGAGGACACGCGGCCATACCGAGCGCCGAGACGAGGAGCCCCGCGGTCCGCCAGGAGCGCGTTCCTCCACTCATGCGACACCTCCTGCTGAAATTGGGTGCCCGCCGCACTCGAACCGCCGAAGGACGAGCCGGACGGCAGAGTAGATGTGCGCCCACCGGGCAGCAAGGAGGTACCCGATGCCGTATGTTTGCATGTCCCTTACATTTCCGTCGATGCCATGAATCCCATCCTCGCCAAGGCGCTGCGCGAGCCGTTGCTCCACTTCGCGGCCCTCGCAGGTGCGCTGTTCGCGATCGCGGGCGTGGTCCGTCGCGACGACGACGTGATCGAGGTCTCGCGCCAGGAGCTCGACTGGAGAATCGAGCAGGTCGAGGCGCAGGAGGGCGCCCTGAGCCCCGAGGAGCGGCTGCTCGTCGAGGAGGCCTACATCGACGAGCGCGTCCTGATTCGCGAGGCGCGCGCGATGGGGCTCGAGGCCGACGAGCGCATCGACGACATCCTCGTGCAGAAGATGCTCCACATCCTGAGCGGCGACGTGATCCAGCCGACCGAGGACGAGCTGGCGGCGTTCTACGAGCAGAATCGCGAGTCGTA
This sequence comes from Gemmatimonadales bacterium, assembly GCA_050181335.1. Lineage (GTDB taxonomy): Bacteria > Gemmatimonadota > Gemmatimonadetes > Longimicrobiales > Gaopeijiaceae > UBA2982. The sequence goes on from JBFXDG010000003.1 coordinate 166,744, forward strand.
CGCGGTGGACGCGGCGGTGACGGTGGACGAGGTGGTCGTGCCCGAAGGGGGTGAGCTCCCGCGTGCGCTCTTCGAGGGCACGGCTCCGGAGGATCTCCCCCCGGGTGCCGTCACGAGTCACCGCGTGGTGGAGCGCCTCACCTTCGACGACCTCGCGCAGATGTACGGCGCACAAGGAGCCACCACCGTCAGCCGGGCGGAGACCGGAGACTGGTGGCAGGTCGGAGCGCGTTGGGTGCGGGTGCGGGAGCGCTTCGGCCGGCTGATCCCGCCGCTCGACGTCGTGCGCGACGCCGTCCGCCTCGACTGGATCGCGGCGCGCGAGCAGGCGCGGCTGCTCGACCGCGTCGCGCAGCTGCGCACCGCCTACACGATCGTCGTCGAGGGGCGGCCATGAGGCCGGCGGTGCGCGCGCGCACGCTGTTCCTACTCACGATGCTCTTCGCGGCCCCGCCGCTCGCCGCGCACGACGTGGACGTCACGTCGGTGGCACGCGTGTTCCTCGACGAGGTCGGCGAGCGGCGCTACGTGCTCTCGATCGTCGACCTGCAGGTGCCGCCGATCACCGACCCGGGCGCGGTGCTGCCCGCCGACTGCGCTCCGGTCGACGACGCGAGCGTGCGGGTCGTGTCAGGCTTCGCGTTCGAGTGCGCCACGCCGCTCGACGCCGACGACACGCTGCTGCTCCCGTGGTCGCTCGCCGGCGTGGTGGTCATCGCGCGGTGGAGCGACGGGACCGGCGCGTCGGTCTACTTCCGTGGCGCGCAGGGCCGGGTGCCCGTCGCGCTGGGTGACCTGAGAGCCGCGCCGGGCTCCCGCGCACGCGTGGCCGCGACGTACTTCGTGCTCGGCGGCGAGCACATCCTGCTGGGCGTCGATCACCTGTTGTTCGTGCTCGGGCTGCTCCTGCTCGTGCGCGGGTTGAGCGCGCTCGTGATGACCGTCACGGCGTTCACCATCGCGCACAGCATCACGCTGGCGGCTTCGGTCTTCGGGTACATTCCGCTCGAGCGCGGGGCGATCGAGGCGTCGATCGCGCTCTCGATCGTGATGCTCGCCCGCGAGATCGTGGTCGCCGACAGCGGCACGGTGCACCTCACGCACCGGATGCCGTGGCTGGTCGCGTTCGTGTTCGGGCTGCTCCACGGCCTCGGGTTCGCGGGGGCCTTGGGCGAGATCGGGCTCCCCCAGAGCGCCATCCCGGTCGCGTTGCTCTTCTTCAATCTGGGTGTCGAGGCCGGGCAGCTCGCGTTCGTGCTCGTGCTGCTGCTCCTCCACCGGCTGGTGGGCGGCCGGCTCGAGCCGAGGATGGCGCGCATGCGTCCGGCCATGGGCTACGCGCTCGGAGCTCTGGCGACGCTCTGGCTCTTCCAGCGTCTGCCGGGCGTCTGGGGAGGCTGAGCGTTCGGCCGCCGCCGTCGCGCCGAACCGTTGTCAACGCGTACGGGCGTCGCCATGCTGAGCGGCCGCGGGAGTCCCACCTGACCGGAGCCACGAAATGTCGCGCGCTTCCATCGTCGTCGCGCTCTCGATCGCCTTGTCGGCCGCGGAGGTCGTCGCCCAGGCGCCCCCCTCCGGTCCGTGGTTCGGCGTGATGCTTCCACCGCCGCTCGCGCTGCACACGCTCGAGGTGCTCGCCGATCGTCCGGCGGCGCCGGCGGTGGTGCCCCAGGGTGAGGACCGGTTCACCGAGCTAGCCGGGGCCTCCCTCCAGCGAGATCTCGCCCAGATCGTCGGATTCGCGCGGGAGAGCCGCGCCACCCGAGAGGTCGGTGAAGGGATGCTCTGGGGCCGCATCAGCGGATTCCCGTCCGGTGCGAAGACGATCGAGTGGGCAGCGGACCAGTTCCGCCGTGCGGGCATCCCCGACGTCGAGCTGCAGCGCTTCTCCCAGGCGGCGAACGCCGGCCTGACGCTCCCGCTCTCCTGGGAGGTCCGGCTCCTGGGAGATCCCGCGCTCGGTGCCGGGAGTCGCGACGTCGTGCTCGAGAGCGCGATGCCGCTCTCCGACGGGGATCTCCCGCCCGAAGGGCTGACCGCGCCGCTCGTCTACGTCGGCACGGCGTCGCCGGCCGAGCTCGCCCACGTGGACGTGCGCGGCAAGGTCGCCGTGCAGAAGGCGATCCCGCAGGCGCACACCGTCTTCATCCGCGACCCCGTGGGCCCGCGTGCGCAGGCGCTGCTCGAGCGCGGCGCGGTCGCCGTGCTCACCGTGATCGACCTGCCCGGCAACATGCGCGTGAACGACATGGGCTGCGGGGCGGGGCCCTGCTTCAACATCGGCGGCCGCGACGGCCTCTTCCTGGAGCGCGTGCTCGGCGCGGCGGCGGAGCAGGGGAAGACCGACGCCGTCAGGGCGCGGCTGCGGCTCGACAACGAGCGCTTCAGCGGCTTGTCCGCCGCCAACGGCGTGGCCGTGATCCCCGGCACGTCCCGAGCGGACGAGTACATCGTCCTCAACGCGCACGCGGATGCATGGTTCGACGGCGCCGGTGACAACGGCGACGGTCTCGCCGTCCTCGTGGCGCTCGCCCGCCATTTCGCTCGGCCCGACGTCAGGCTCGAGCGCAGCCTCGTCCTCGTGGCCAGCGCGGGTCACCACTCCAGCGGGCTCAGCGGTCCGGGCAACTTCGTGTCGATGAACCCCGACATCATCGAGAACGCCGTGCTCATCGTGAACCTCGAGCACACCTCGCAGCGCAACATCACGCGGGCGCGGAGCGAGCACGAGGACGGGTACGGCCAGTGGACGATGGACTCCTACGAGGCGCCCATCGTGGCGGGCTCGACCAACCTGGCGCCGGCCGTCGAGGCGCTGATCCGCGGGGGCACGGCGCGCTATGGGCCGAACTTCGTCGCGGGTCCCAACACCACGGCGAGCGGGGAGGGGGGAGCGTACAGCCGGACCGGAGTTCCGGTCTTCACGACCATTCAGGGCCCGCCGATGTATCACACGACGGGGGAGGTGCTCGAGATGGTCTCCACCCCCGGCATGGAGCGCATGGCGCGCTTCATGGCGTGGTTCGTGAAGGAAGTGAGCAAGGCTCCGGCGGGCGCGATCGATCCGTCGTGACAGGCAAGGCGAACTCATCCAGGAGGACGAAGAGACATGATGAAGAGAGGCGTCGGGTTGATGATCATGGCGGCCGCGCTGGCCACGGCGGGTGACGTGGCGGCCCAAGGACGAGGTGGCGCCGGAGGCCGGGGCGGGTTCTCGCTGCCGCCGCTCCTGATGGAGACGAGCGCGTTTCCCGACGGCGGGATCATCCCGACCCAGTACACCGGTCGGGGAGCCGGCACGCAGCCAGGGTTCACGTTCAGGAACGCACCCGAAGGCACGGTGAGCTACGCGATCATCTTCCACGACATGGACGTGGCGATCGGAGGCAACACGGACGACGTGCTGCACTGGATGGCGTGGAATATCCCCGCTTCGGCCGGTGGGATTCCGGAAGGCAGCCTGCCCCCCGGCTCCGTGCAGGGCAACAACCTGCGCGGCCAGCCGAACTACATGGGCCCGGGCGCCCCGGCGGGCCCGCGCTACCACCACTACGTGTTCGAGCTCTATGCGCTCAACGCGAACCTGGACATCCCGCAGACGTCGACCCGAGCGGAGCTGCTCGCGGCGATGCAGGGCAAGGTCGTCGCCAAGTCGGCCTACGTCGGCCGGTACCGCTCGGAGCAGTAGAGGCGCTCCTGCCCGAAAAGACCGAGGGGGTGGCGGGTCGCGCCGCCACCCCCTCTCGTTTTCCCGCGAACGCCTCGAGCCCTACTTGATGAACAGCATCTCCTGGTAGGTCGGCAGCGGCCACACGTCATCGGCCACGATGCTCTCGAGCGCATCGACGGACCTCCGCACCTCGAGCATGGTCGGCAGCAGTTCGTCGCGGCAGTGCTTGGCCGCCTTCAGCTTGTCCGACGGGTGCGGATGCGCGAGCAGGTCCTTCAGCTGCGCGCAGCTGTCCTGCAGCGATTTCACCAGATCGGTCACGGTGTCGAGCGTGTTCGTGTCGAAGTCGTAGCCTACCAGCTTCAGGTTCGCGCAGGTGGAGGCGAGCTCGTTCTGGTACCGGATCGCCGCCGGGAAGACCATCGTCTGCGCGATCTCGTAGGTGAGCCTCGCCTCCGTCGAGCACGTCTTCACGTACTGCTCGAGGTAGATCTCGTAGCGGCTCTCGAGCTCACGCGCGCTCAGCACGCCGTACTTCTCGAAGAGCTTCTTGGTCTCGCCCTTGATGATCTGCGGCAGGGCGTCCGGCGTCGTCTTGAGGTTGAGCAGGCCGCGCTTCTCCGCCTCCTCGTGCCACGCCTCCGTGTAGCCGTCACCGTTGAAGATGATCGCGCCGTGCTCCTTGATGATCTCCGTCAGGAGCGCCTGCAGCGCCTTGTTGAGCTTCTCCGGCTTGCCGCCCGTCTCCTTCTCGAGCCGCGTCGCGCAATAATCGAGCGACTCGGCGACGATGGTGTTCATCGCGACCAGCGGCCCGCCGATCGACTGATTCGCGCCCACGGCGCGGAACTCGAACTTGTTGCCCGTGAACGCGAAGGGGCTCGTGCGGTTGCGGTCGCCCGCGTCCTTCGGCAGCGGCGGCAGCACGTCGACGCCGACGGTCAGCTCGCCGCCCTTGATCGACTTCTTCGCGCCGCCCTTCTTGATCTGCTCGAAGACGTCCGTGAGCTGGTCGCCCAGGAAGATCGAGATGATCGCCGGCGGCGCCTCGTTCGCACCGAGACGGTGGTCGTTGCCCGCGTGCGCGACGACGGCACGCAGGAGGCCCTGGTGCTTGTGCACCGCGCGGATGACGGCGGCGCAGAACAGCAGGAACTGCGCGTTGCTGTGCGGCGAGTCGCCCGGATCGAGCAGGTTGCCCTGCGACGAGCTGCCGAGCGACCAGTTCACGTGCTTGCCTGAGCCGTTGATGCCGGCGAACGGCTTCTCGTGCGACAGCCAGACCATGCCGTACTTCTCGGCCACCTTGCGCAGCACGGTCATCATGAGCTGTTGGTGGTCCGTGGCGAGGTTGGCGGACTCGTAGGTCGGCGCGATCTCGTACTGCGCGGGCGCCACCTCGTTGTGCCGCGTCTTGATCGGGATCCCCAGCTTGTAGAGCTCACGCTCGGCCTCGAGCATGAACGCGAGCACGCGGTCCGGGATCGCCCCGAAGTAGTGGTCCTCGAACTCCTGGCCCTTCGGCGGCGCCGCGCCGAACAGCGTGCGGCCGGCCGTGAGGAGGTCGGGGCGCGCGTAGTAGAAGTTCCGGTCGATCAGGAAGTACTCCTGCTCGGGCCCGGCCGTCGACGACACCATCGCACCGTCGGTGTGGCCGAACAGCTTGAGGATCCTCTGGGCCTGCTTGTTCAGCGCCTGCATCGAGCGCAGGACCGGCGTCTTCTTGTCGAGCGCCTCGCCCGTCCACGACACGAACGCGGTCGGGATGCACAGCGTGGTGCCGTTCGCGTTCTCGAGGATGTACGCCGGGCTCGTGACGTCCCAGATCGTGTAGCCGCGGGCCTCGAACGTGGCCCGGATGCCGCCCGTCGGGAAGCTCGAGCCGTCGGGCTCACCCTGGATGAGCTGCTTGCCGCTGAACTCCGCGACCGCGCTGCCCGCGCCGTCGGGCGCGAGGAAGCTGTCGTGCTTCTCGGCCGTGAGCCCCGTGAGCGGATAGAAGACGTGCGCGTAGTGCGTCGCGCCCTTCTCGATCGCCCAGTCCTTCATCGCGACCGCCACGACGTCCGCGATCGCCGGGTCGAGGCGAGAGCCGGCCTCGATCGTGCGAACCAACGACTTGTACACGTCCTTCGGCAGCCGCTCCTTCATGGCCGCGCGATTGAACACGTTCGAGGCGAAGAGCTCGTGCGCCGGCGTCTCCATGAAGTTCATCGGCGGAGCGGAGGGCCGATAGTTCGTGACCGCCGAGATCGCCGCCATTCGGGCCGAGCGGCCGGGGGTGGACACGGTCGCTGCGAGCGACCCCGCCGACCCGGCGCCGTTCGAGCTGGCCTTGTGGATTCTCGACTTCGACGATGTTGCTTTCGCCATGGATTTCGCCTCTTGGTGTCTGCGGTGTGCGGAACGGTGATGTCGCGATGCGAGTCGCTCGCCGTGGCGGTCGCGGGTCGCGTGACCGACGGCGAGCGGGGTCACGCCTTCGCCATGCGTGAGCGCTCTCGCCGGCGTTTCGGGAACGAAGGGGAATACGCTCGGCGGGCGGAGAGCGCAACTCACGTGCCCGCGCGAGGGCGGCTGGCTCGTGGCCTCAAGCTGTTGCAGTACAACGAGTTGAGGTGCTAGTGGCGGTCGCGACGACCTGTACGAAAGTGTAGGGGATGCCGTCGAATCCCGACGTTGTCGTAGATCCCACGGCGAGGGGACGATCCCGCGAAACGAGGATCCGGGGCTTGGTCCCGGGGCCGTCGAGCGACCGCCGCCGCCGCTCGGTCACCAGGACCGGTCGAGGGTGGAGCCTCCGACGACGCCGAAGGGCGGCCGGAAGCCGCAGTCGGACGGAAACGTCCTATCCAGCGCTACACTGCACGAAAATGTCGTCCGGCCGCGCCCTCGAACGCCGGGCGGTGCGGGACCCGTCACGTCCCTGGCACCGCCGCGGCCGTTCGCGTCAGTTGAAGTCGCCCCGCTGGATGGGCGGCGCGAGGTTGGCGCACGCCACGACCAAGTCGCGGTTCGCCGGCGACGCCAAGACCTCCACCGAGTACTCGCCGTCTCGGGGCAAGCTCATGGGGATCTCGGTGGTCATGGTGGCCTGGCCGTCGTCGTTCACCTCAATCGGCTCGTAGTCGGCCGGCGAGCCGAAGAGATCCCCGCTCGACCCGCAACGCCCGCGCTGGATTTCCCAAGGATGCCGACCGCCGGGGGCGGCGTTGGCGATCTCGATGTGCACGCGCGTTTGATTGCTTTCTTCCGCGGTGGCCATCCAAGCCGTCCCCTCCATCTGGACGGCTCCCGCGAGGTTCGGCGGGCTCGTGATCGGACCTTGCCAACGTTCCGCAGGAACTTCGGGAGTCTCGTTGATCTCCACCGCCGGGCCGCCCGAGCAGGCCAGGGACAGCGCGGTCGCGGCGAAGATGAGATGCTTCGTGTTCATGTCTTCCACCTCGATGCTCGATTCCACAGGATCGGGCGGAGCCGCGTCGTATGGGGGCCGCGAACCCTTCCCACACATGTTCGGGGAGCAAGAGGTATGCCTCGAAAAAGCGACAAACGCGCATATGCGCAGCCCGGGCTCACGGGCGGAATCAGCAGGGGAAGCGCTGCCGCCGCGCGCGACGAGGTGCGCCAACGCGACACCGGACGCGCCCCCGCGAGATCGCGAGGGCGACCCGGTCGCGGCGCCTGCAGCCTACGTCACATCTTTTCGCCGTGCCTCACACCTTCGGCGTGAAGGCGAGGAAGCGACGCGGGTTGTCCTCCAAGATGCCCCGGAGCGTGCGTTCCGGCATGCCCGCTTCGCGAAGCATCGGACCGAACACCGTGACCGTCTGCGCGAAGCCGGCTCCGCCTTCCCGCTTGAGCGAGGGCCGCGAGTAGAAATCGGACGACAAGAGCAGCTTGTCGGCGTGACCCGCCTCGACGAGCGCCATAGCCGCGACGACGCGGTTCGCGTCCGGCATCGTGCCATTCAGCGTCACGCGATCGAACCCGACGTACGCGCCGCGTCTCGCGATCTGCGAAGCGATGTCGGCGGCCGGATCGTCGAGGCAGCAGACGTGCCCGATGCAGACGTTGGCCAGGTTGGCACCCGCGGATTCGTAGATGTCGAGCTGGCGTAGGGCCGCGTCACGCGGCACGTCCGTGGCGCGAATGCTGTAGGCATTGTGCGTGAAGACGGGAAGGCCGGTGCGGACGTGCGCGATCGCGACCGCTTCGTGCACCTTGCGCTCGTCCGCCGTGAGCGTGCCGCCCTGCTGGCCGATCTCCCCGAACGCGCCGAGCCTATCTCGACGTGCCTCGGCCACGAGGTCGTCGGCGATCTGTTGCGCGGACTTGGAGGCGATGTCGGGCGGGTACGTCCGCTGCATGTAGAATCCGCCGCTGGCGATCAGCGGCATGCCCGATTCGCGCGTGATACGCTGGAGCGCGGCCAAGTCACGCGCCATGTCGGGATGGCCGCCGTCCACCATCAGCGCGACCCCGTCCGCGAGGGCCGCGCGCGCCTCCGCGACCATCAGATCGACGTCGGAGTGGAACGAGGGGTTCGCGCCGAGCTGGATGGAGAGATGCTCGTGGAAGAGGACCGCGCCGTTCCCGAGCGCGGCGGGCGCGATGTCGCCCTGGAGCGTCCGCAGGATGGGCGCCTGCTGGCTCGTCGCGGCGAAGAGTCGCCCACCGACGGCGAACGCGCCGGCGCCCACCATCAAGCTGCCGCCGCCGAGCGCGGCGAGCCGCTGGACCGCTTCACGGCGGGTGATCGCATGGGACCGGTTCATCGCGTCGCTCCTCAACTGTGTGGCGTCGTGCCTATCGCGTGCCTCGGGTTACTCGAACGAGCCAACGTCCGTTCCGGGATTCCCCTGGGCAAGAGGTCTCAACGGCCGAGCGCGAAGAACTCCGCCACGCCCGTGAAGCCCATCTGGAATCCGATCGCCACGAGGATGAGGCCCGAGAACCGGGTCAGGATCCGGGCGCCGCGGCCGTGCAGGCGCGCGGCGACGAACACGGCCAGCGTGAGCACGAGCAGCACGACGAGCGCCGCCACCGTGACCGCCACGATCGTCGCGACGGGAATCCACCAGAAGAAGTAGACCTCGCGAACGGCCAGCGTCACCGTCGTCACGATCGCCCCCGGCCCGGCGAGAAGCGGCATGACGAGCGGCACCCAGAGCGCGTCTTCGGCGTCGTCCGCTCGCCGCTCCGCTCCGTGCGCCTCGGGCTCGCGGCCCTGGAGCATTTCGAGGCCCATCACGACGAGCAGCAGGCCGCCGGCCGCACGGAACGCCGCGACCTCGATGCCGAGCAGGTCGAGGAGTCTCAGGCCGGCGACCGCGGCGACGGTCAGGACGAGCCAGACCCCGATCGCCACCTCGAGCGCGGCGATGTGCCGCTCACGTTGCGAGCGGTCGCGGCAGAGGTCGAGGAAGAGCGCGACCTCCGCGACCGGGTTCACCATCGCGACGAGCGGGACCGCCGCGAACAGCACGGTCTGCAGGAAGGACATGGGGGCGCTGGAAGCGGTGGACGATCAGGGCAGGCGGTACACGTGGACCGCGTCCGTCGCCACGATCGCCACGTATTGCCTCGCGTCCGTACCGAGATAGGTCATCGGGTTGGCGTTGCCGACGGCGTCGAGTCGGTCCGCCCAGAGCTCGCGTCCGGTGGAGGCCTCCAGCGCGCGGAAGCGCGCGTCGTCCGTCGAGGCGACGAAGAGCAGGCCGCCGCCCGTCACGATCGCGCCTGCCCTCCCGGGCCGACCGGTGTCCTGTCGCCCGCTCGGCAGGCCGTCGGTCACGCCGATCGGGCGCTCCCACACGACCCGCCCGCTCGCGCCGTCGACCGCGACGAGCCGACCCCAGGGGGGCCTCTGGCAGGGCCACCGCTGTCCATTCATCGCCACGTCGAACGTCGCCGGGCGCGGGCCGCCGCGCGCATACGGCTGCGGCGTTCCGTCGGGATCGTCCTGCATCCAGCCGAACGATCCGATGTCCTGGCTCAGCACGAAGACGTAGCCGGACGTCGGATCGTAGGCCGCGCCGCCCCAGTTCGGTCCGCCGACGAGTCCAGGAAACAGCAGCGTCGTACGGGGGGCGACGCCGGCGCCCCGATACGCCCAAGGGGTGAAGGGGCCGTCGTTGACGATCGTGCCCACGCTCTCCACCAGGGCGGCGCACGCGGCGGCGTGCTCGGGCGACGTGTCGTCGGCCGTGACGAGGTCCGCCGGCGTGTATGACACGCGCGCCATCGGCGGCGGCAGCACGGGGACGGGCTGGGTCGGGGACGCCAGCTCGCCGGGCACGTCGCTCGCCGGCACCGGCCGCTCCTCCACCCCGTAGAGCGGCTCGCCGGTCTCGCGATCCAGCAGGTACAGGTAACCGGACTTGGTCGTGACCCCGAGCGCGCGCACCACGCTGCCGCCCCGGTCCACGTCGAACAGCACGGGCGGCGCGGGGGGATCGGCATCCCAGAGGTCGTGGTGGATGGTCTGGAAGTGCCACCGGTACGCGCCCGTGCGCGCGTCCACGGCGACCACGGAGTTCCCGAAGAGGTTGTCCCCGCCGCGATCGCCTCCGTACGCGCCCGGGATCGGCGAGGCCAGGGGCAGGTAGAGGAGCCCCAGCTCCGCATCCACGGTGAAGTAGAACGGCCAGGCGTTGGCGCCCAGCCGGTCGCGCCAGCTGTCGTCGGCCCAGGTGTCGTGACCGACCGAGCCGGGCTGGGGGACCGAGCTGAACTCCCAGAGCTCGGCGCCCGTCCGCGCATCGTACGCGCGAGCGTTGCCGATCCCCCCGATCTCCCCCGGAGGCGTGTTCGCGCCGACCACCACGACGTCCTCGAAAACGAGGGGAACGGAGTTGTACGGAACGCCGATGTCGACCTCGCCGTCGACGCCGAATCCACGGGACCGCGCGCCGGACGCCGCGTCGATCGCGATCAGCCGAGATCCGGCCGCGAACAGGATACGCGCTTCCAGATCGCCATTGCCTGCCCAATAGGCGACGCCGCGTCGCGAGGGACCGTTGCCGTCCACCACGTGGCGCCAGATCTCGGCGCCCGTGACGGGATCGAGTGCCACGACGCGATCCGCCGCCGGTACGTACATCGCCTCGCCGACGACGATCGGCGTGGCCTGCGAGTTGGAGGCGTCGAGGGCGTAGCTCCAGGACCGCGCGAGCCCCGACACGTTCGCCACGTCGATCTCGTCGAGCGGCGAGTAACCCGTGCCGGCGAGATCACCCCGGTACATCGGCCAGTCGGTCATCCCCGCTCCCTGCGGCGAGCACGCGAGCAGCGCGGTCGTCAGGAGAGCCGACAGGGTGCCGCCCAATCCGACGAGCGTGCGCGGTCGCGTCACTCGTGCCTCCCCGATTCCGAAGTGGTGATCCCGGCCGCCCGAATCTGCGGGGACCCAGGCCCGCCGGACAGCGGCCGCTTGCGGGCCGCTCCGGGCGCGTGGGATGTTGACGTCTCCGTACGACCCGAGGAGGAGCGGCCATGAGAGCCCGATACTCGCCTGTGGTGATCACCTGTGCGCTGGTGCTCGCGTCCCCTGCGGCCATGTTGCGCGCCCAGACCCGGCCGACCGTCACCGCGGAGACCATCGCCCGCTGGGAGCGTGAGCTCTCCAACCAGGGACGGTGGGGAGCCGACGATCAGCTCGGTACGCTGAACCTGATCACCCCTCAGCATCGCGTGCGTGCGGCCGCGCTCGTGCGCGCGGGCATCTCCGTCTCGCTCTCGCACGACTACATCAAGGAGCGCGCGGAGGATGCGACCTCGCCGTGGGGTCACGAGATCCTCGGCTCGCCGACGTCGGCGTTCCTGAGCGACCGGTACACGATCGCGTATCACGGTTACGCGCACAGCCACATGGATGCGCTCTGCCACGACTCGTCCGGCGGCATGATGTACAACGGCGTGCCGCGCACGACGGTGGATTCCCTCCCGAACGGCGATGGCTGCGTGCGGCTCGGCATCGACAACGCCAAGCAGGGCGTCGTGACGCGCGGCGTCCTCATCGACATCGCGCGGCTGAAGGGTGTGGAGTACCTGGAGCCCGGAACGCCGATCTACGTCGAGGATCTCGAGGCTTGGGAGCGGCAGGCGGGCGTGCGTGTCGGGCCCGGCGACGTCGTGCTGGTCCGCGCCGGCCGTTGGGCGCGCCGGGAGGAGCAGGGCGCGTGGGCGACCGGTCGACTCGGCGCGGGGCTGCACGCTTCCGTGGCGCCGTGGCTCCGGGAGCGCGGCGTCGCGATGATCGGCAGCGACTACATCAACGACGTGCTCCCGTCGCAGGTCGAGGGCGTCGCCATGCCGATCCACCTGCTCACGCTGGTCACGATGGGCATGTGGATCTTCGACAACCTCGACCTCGAGGCGCTCGCAGACGTCGCCGAACAGCAGAACCGCTGGGAGTTCATGCTGGTCGCGGCGCCGCTCGCCGTGCCCGGCGGAACGGGCGCGCCGCTCAACCCGGTCGCGATCTTCTGAGGCCTCGCCCGACGCGGGCTCAGAAGAAGATCTCCGTTCCCCCGAAGCGCGGGTTGACCACGTTGTTGAAGATGGACCCGAAGCGGTACTCGAAGCCGACGTTGTAGAAGTACCGATAGCTGGTCTCGAGCTGCCGCTGCCTCAGGAGGACCTGCTCGGGTGTGGCGCCCGCGGCCGACAGGTAGAGCTGATCGCGCAGCCATGCATAGTTGGCATTGGCGTTGATCGAGAGGCCGCGGAAGAGCCGGATGTTCACACCACCGAACACCGTCACGTTCGACTTGCTCAGGTCGTGCAGGTAGTGGGATGCCGTGACCGATGTGGACCACCGTCCCCACGGCTCGATGAGCGCGATGCTCGCGGTGATCGACTCCTGCATGCGCGTCTCCTCGTCGTGCCCGAAGATGGTCGTCTCGTCGTAGCGGAAATGCTCGGGACCCACGAGGTACTGGAGCGTGAGCGATCTGCGTGAGGACTCCGCATAGGGGAAGAAGTCGTACTCGATGCCCGAGCGCAGGCCGAACCGGAAGTCCTGGTTCGACGACGTGGACGAGCCCGCGTTGGCGCGCACGCCCGCCGACCATTGACCGCCGATGCTGCGCACGAGCAGCGCGTTCGCTCCCCAGTCGTTCTGGCGTTCCTCCACGGTCTGCGTCACGCCGCCCGAGGTGAACTCGAACTCCTGCAGCCTGCGGAAATAGCTCCCGCCGAAGTCCATCTTCCATGCCGCGGTGGTGCGGTTCGCCGACAGGCGGAAGTTCGTGTTGGAGAACTTCGACGTGGCTTCGCCGTTGGCGTTCGAGCCGGCGTTGAGCCGAAATACCCAGAAGTCCGACGAGTCGAATTGCGCCGCGCGCGGGGGAGGGGGAGTCTGCGGGGGCGGCCCGCCCCCGATCGGCGGATCCGATTCCAGCCCGTACGACACCCGCATCTGGTCGGCCGCGGATGTCTCCTGCACGTAGCGGACGAGCCCCAGGCGCAGCCTGTCCGCGAGCCGCGTGCGCTGCTCGTCCTGTGTCGCGTCGGCGGAGGTCGCGTACGTGAGCTGGTGATCGTCTCCCTGGAAGGCCCGCAGGCCGATGAACGCGACCGTGTACGAGCGCCCGCCGCCTCCGGTGAGCTGCGAGGTCACGAGCACATGCAGGTCGGCGTCGGCGCGGTCCCGCATCCAGTTCACGAAGGGGACCTCGCGGCGCAGGTAGTCGAGATCGCCGCAGCCACCGGTGGGGCAGTCGAAGAAGAGGTTGATCAGCCCGGTGGCGGCGCCCTGATCCTGGCCTGCCGCGGGCTCCGTGATCCCCGAACCCACGCCGCTCCAGACCGCGAACGCGAAGCCGAGCCGCCTCATAGCCTCCTCCCGCCGCGAGTCCTAAGAATCTAGTACTACGGCTAGGCTGCGGCGCGAGTTCCCCCCGGGGACACGGCGGACACCGCGGAGACGAAAAAGAGGGCCGCCGCGGAAGATCCGCGGCGGCCCTCGCGACTGCGACCGTCGAGCTCGGCTAGTGCGCCGCGCCCGCCTGCGGCATGGCTGCCGGTAGGCCGAAGGCCGCCAGGCCGTCCTGGAGCTGAACCAGGATCACCTGATGACCGTTGTGCTCCCAGCTCGACATCCCGTACTGGCTCTGTCCCGGGATCTGCACCGCGCCGACCCGCTGGCCGGTGCGCTTGTCGATCGCGAACAGGCTCGGCGTATTGTCCGCCGTCATGCCCGACGCGAAGAGGAGGTTCGGCGACACGACCATCGCGGAGTGGCCCTGACGGCCGCGGTTCGCGATCTGGTCGATGTTCGCGACGCCCTGGAGCAGGGGGTGGTTGCGAATCGCGTCCTGCTGTGCCTGCGGCGCATCACCGTGCGGGATCACCCAGAGGTAATCGCCGGTGTCGAGGTCGATCGCGCTGATGCGGCCGACCGGCCCCTTGAAGATGTCGAGCCCGTCGACCGTGAGCCCGCCGCGTCCGCCACGACCGCCGCCGCCACCCGCCGGTGCCTGACCGCGGCCCGCGCTCCAGTCGGAGTGCGTGACGCCCGTCTGCTCGGGCGTATCCAACGGAGACTCGCTCGCCGGCATCACCGACAGGTTCGAGCAGCCGCTGTGTGACGTGATGAAGATGACGTGATCGACGGGATCCGCGACCGCGGGACCGGTGATGTTCACGCCCCCCGTATCGCCGGGGCAGACCCTCGCCGGACCCGCCGGATCGTTGATCGTCGTCGGCGGATTGAACATGGGCGCGAGCAGGTTGTTGTCGCGCGCGATCTGCAGCGCCCGCTGCCGGATCTCGGGCGTGTAGTCGATCAGCATGGCCTCGGTGCGGCCCTGGAAATCGAACGGAGCGGGCCGCGTCGGGAACGGCTGCGTGGCCGCGAGCTTCTCACCCGGCACGCGCGACTGCGGCACCGGACGCTCCTCGATCGGCCAGATCGGCTGACCCGTCTCGCGGTCGAGCGCGTACAGGAACGCCTGCTTCGTCGCCTGATAGATGCCCTTGATGGCACGCCCGTTCACGTTCACGTCCATCAGGATGGGCGCGGTCGGCGTGTCGTAGTTCCAGATGTCGTGGTGCACCATCTGGTAGTGCCAGCGACGCTGACCGGTATTCACGTCGAGCGCGATGATGCTCGTGCTGAAGAGGTTGTCGCCCGGCCGGAAGCCACCGTAGTAGTCGATCGTGGCGCCGTTCGTCACGACGTAGACGAGGCCGAGCTCCGGGTCCGCCGCCATCGGCGCCCAGGACGACACGTCACCCGTCCAGTCCCACGCGTCGTTCTCCCACGTCTCGTGGCCGAACTCGCCCGGACGGGGAATCACGTGGAACTTCCACTTGAAGTCGCCCGTCGCCGCGTCGTACGCGAGGATGTCGCCCGGGACGTTCTCGATGCGGGTCTGCTGATAGCCCTGCTCGGCCGAGTTGCCGACCACGACCACGCCGTTCACCACGATCGGCGGCGAAGACGTCGTGATGTAGCCGATATCCTGCGGGATGCCCTGGTTCGGATCGTACGCGCCACCGGTCCAACGCTCCCACGGTCCCCATCCCTCGATCAGGTCGGGGATCATGTCCACGCCGCCGGTCTGCGAGAACCCGGGCAGCGGGATCGACTCACCCCAGTTCTCCAGCGGCTGGCCGGTGTCGGCGTCGAGCGCCCAGAGGAAGAAGCCGGGCGACGAGATGTACACCACGCCGCCGCGTCCCGGCACGTCGGCGTAGGCGACGCCCTTGCCGTAGCCTTTGCGCATCGAGTACTCGAAGCGGTGCGTATTCGGCTCGGTGAAGCTCCACAGCAGCTCGCCATTCGTGGGATCGAGCGCGATCACGTGCCGACGCTCGCCGGTGACCGTGATCAGCTTGTCACCCGTATAGGTCGGCGTCGCGCGCGGGGTGCTCGGACCGAAGCTGGCCGCGTTGAAGTGCCAGAGCATCGTGAGCTCGTCGAAGTTCTCCGCGGTGATCTCGTCCGCGGGCGTATAGCGCGTATGCCACGCGTCTCCGCCCAGGTAGGTCCAGAGCCCGTTCTCCGTGCCAGGGCCCTGGGCAACGACCGCCAGCGGCGACGATGCGAACGTCAGCGCCAGCATGCTCAGCGCCAGCGCGATCGCCGGCGACCGTCGCTGGCGATGCCAGCCCTCGTGACTCGTCATGATTCTGATCTTCCTCCGGTTCACTGCGTGGGGAATGCGCGACGCGGTTCGTGTCCGTGACCAACTCCCTGGGAGAAACGTTGAGGGTGTCGGGTCAGCAGTCGGACGGGTGACTCTCAGTGGTAGTGAGGGCCTTCCGCAAGGGTTCCGCCGGGATCCGTCCGCAGTTTACGAAGTCCGTACGAAACCCGTCCCGGCGCCCCGACGGGCGCGGATCGCTTGCGCCGGGCGCCGGCCAAGGAGTAAAGATCGGCGAGACGAACCGTCGCCATGGCCAAACGCTCGCCCCGCCTCACGTTCACGCAGCGGATCCTCGCCGCGTTGGTCGCCGTCGTCGTCTCGTCGGCGATCGTCGGCTCGTACATCCTCGTGAGCGTGCGCGCGCTCGAGGATCTGGCGCTCGCCGAGATCCGCGCCCACGACGCCGCGAGCGCGGCCCGCGCCCTCGAGATGCAATCCGTCCAGTATGGCCTGGCCCTCCGGCAGTACATCGACACCCGGAACGCCACGCACCTCCAGCACATGGACGCCTACGTGCGCGCCCTGCTGGAGAGGAGGGAGACGCTGCTCGAGCTGACCACGGTAGAGAGCACGCGCCGAGTGGCGGCCAGCCACGTCGACCTCTCCGCGCGGCGGCGCGCGCTCGCCGACAGCGTCGTCGCCCTCGTGTCGGCCGGAAGCATGGTGGGCTTCGACTCGCTCATGGCCCGCTACGAGCGGGCGGAGACGGCGGTCAACGGCGCGCTCACGAGCATGATCGACATCGAGCGCGTCGCCTCGGCGGAGGCGCGCGCGGCGCGGCAGGCGTCCCACCGCACCTTCGAGCGCAACGTCATGCTCGCCATCGCCATCGCGGTGTTCGTGATCAGCACGCTCCTCTACTCGGTGGTCCTCGGGCACGTGACGCAGCGGGTCCGCCAGCTCACGCGCATGGCGAGCCGTGTCGCCGCCGGCGACTACTCGCCCGACGACGAGGCCATCGGGCCGAACGACGAGCTCACCGTGCTGGCCCGCACCTTCAACGAGATGGCCAGCCAGCTGGCGGCGTTCGACAAGGTGAAGGAGGAGTTCGTGGCGCTCGCGGCGCATCAGCTGCGCACACCGGCCGCGGGCGTGAAGGGCAATCTGGGCATGCTCATCGAAGGCTACTGTGGTCCGCTCACTGCCGAGCAGATGGACGTGGTCCAGGACGCGGACGCCTGCAACGAGCGCCAGCTCGCGTTGATCAGCGACCTGCTCGTCGTGGCGCGCACCGATTCCGGCCGCCTCCTCCTCTCCAGGGCCCCCGCCGGTCTCGGTCCCATGCTCGACCAGGTCGTGGAAGACCACCGGCCGCGGGCGTCGGCCCGCGGCCACACCCTCACGCTCGAGCGTCCCCCGGAGGACATGGTCATCGACATGGATGCGCAGAAGATGCGCATGGTCGTCGACAACCTCGTCGAGAACGCCATCAAGTACACACCCGATGGCGGGCGGGTGACCGTGGTGGCCAGCTCGGGCGGCAACGGGGTGGTGGAGTTCTCCGTGTCCGATACGGGGGTTGGCATCTCCGAAGAGGATCAGGCCAAGGTCTTCCGGAAATTCGCTCGTCTCCCCAATCCTATGTCGGAGAAGGTCGGCGGCACCGGCCTCGGCCTGTACCTGGCCCACGAAATCGTCAAGCTGCACGGTGGTCGGATTCGCCTGGACTCGACGCCCGGCGAAGGCACCACCTTCACCGTGTCCCTACCCAAGGAGTCCGGCGCGTGAAACGGATCCTCGTGATCGAAGACGATCCCCATCTGCGGAAGGTCTACGTGACCATCCTGGGCAAGGAGGGCTTCGAGGTCGTCGAGGCCGTCGACGGGAAGGACGGCCTCCGTCTCGCCAACGAGCGCGAGCCAGACCTGATCCTGCTCGACATGATGATGCCGACCATGAACGGGATCGACTTCCTGAAGGCCTACGACGTCCTGGGCAAGCACCCCAACGTGAAGGTGCTCGCGTTCAGCGCGACCGAGAAAGCGGACTTCCAGTCGGAGGCCGCGCGGCTGGGGGCCACCAAATACATGACGAAGTTCAGCGTGTCGCCCAAGAAGATGGCAGCCGTGATCCGCCAGTCGCTGGACATGCCACCGTCCGCCTGACGGCGGGCTTCGTCGCGGGACGTCGGATTCGAGGGCCTCGCGTCCTTTTTTTGACTTGGGCGGAAGTCGCGCCCCAAGATGGTGCCCCATGGCGGACACCTCGTCGTCCCCGGGATGGAGCAGGCGGCGGGTGCTCGCGACGCTCGCGGCCGCCGGCGTAGCCGCGCCCCTCGTGGCCGGCGAGAGGCGCGACCCCTCCGGCGCGGTGCTCCTCCGCTACACCGCCCACGTGCCGAACACGCACGGGCTGTACGTGCGCGTCTTCCTCCCGTGGGAGGAGATCTGCACCGAGGAGACGGGGGGGCGCATCCGCTGGGAGACCTATGTGGACGGGCTCCTCCACGGCGCGCTCGACGGCTTCAAGGCCATCGCATCGGGGATCACCGACTACACGCACGGCTACGCCACGTACCAACCCGGAAGCTTCCATCTGACGCACGGGCTCCAGCTTCCTTTCCTCTTCGCCAACGCCGGCATCGCGTCCCTGGTCTCCGAGGAGCTGTACCCGGCGTACTGGAAGGGCGAGTACGAGCGCATGGGCGTCTACCTCGCGCACTGTGACGCCACGACCGCCTACGACATCATCGCGCGCACGCCCGTGCGGGTGCCCGGAGACCTCGCGGGACTGAAGATCCGTTCCACGGGCGGCTTGATGGCGGATATGATCCGTGCGATCGGCGGCACCCCCGTCGTGCTGGCGGCGGCGGAGACGTACACCGCGTTCCAGCGCGGGATCATCGACGCCGTCGCGCTGAGCGCGCCGGACATGGCGGCCTACCGTCTGTGGGACATCGGCCGCCACCATCTGCGGATCGGGCTCTCGCACACCGTGCTCCAGTGGTGCCTGAGCCCGCGCGCGTTCGACGCGATGCCCGAGGATCTGCGGGCGCGCCTGCACGATCTCTTCCGGTTGCGGGGACAGGTCGCGAACCGCAACTACTACGGTGGCGCCGCCCTGCAGGCGGCGCTCGATCGGCTGACGGAGAACGGGGTGGAGATCCACTCGCCGACGGCGGCCGAGCGCGAGGAATGGGTGGACGCGGTGCGTCCGGTCGAGCAGCGCTTCATCGAGGAGAACGAGGCGCTCGGGCTGCCCGCGGGCGACTTCGTGGCCGAGGCGCGCGCGCGCGCGGCTCGCTACGAAGGCTGGTCCGACGACCAGCTGTGGGACCACGTCTGGTCCAATCCCGTGCAGGGCATCATCACGCTCTGATGACCGACGCCGCCCCGGAGCGCCCCGGCGTCGACGCGCCCACGACGCCCGAATCGGCGTTCGACGCCGCGTTCCGACGGATCGACCGAGCGTCGGAGAAGGCGGCGCGCGCTCTCTTCCGCGTGGGCGTCTTCGTGACGCTTCCCGCGCTCGTCGTGCTCGTCACCACGGACGTGGTGCTCCGCTACGTCTTCGACTCTCCGCTGCAGTGGGCGCGGGACGTCAGCGGGCTCTTCCTGCTGATGTCGATCGCCGCCGCGCTGCCACATGCGTGGGATCGCTCCTACCACATCCGCATGGAGGTCGTCTACGACCGCTTCCCCGCGCGCTGGAAGCAGGCTTCCGACGTGCTCTCCGCGTTCGCGGGCATCGTGTTCTTCGGCGCCATGGGCGCTCAGGCCGCGGCCTACGTGCCTTTCATGATCCGGACCGGCGAGACCGGTGAGGACCTGCTGTGGCCACTCTGGCCCTACATGGCGTTCCTGGCCGTTTGCGCAGCGCTCACCGTGGTGCGTCTGGTCGCCAACCCCGCGATGAGCCCGACGCACGGCGCCGCCGGGTCCCAGGCGATCCTCGAAGAGGTGCACCCCCCTCGATGAGCCTCGAGATGCTGGGTGGCGTGGCGCTCGGCGTCATGTTCGTGATCCTCATGCTCGGCGTTCCCATCGCCTTCGCGATGGCCTCGGTGGGTGCCGTCGGGCTGTGGATCGTGGAGGGGCCGCGGGCGGCCTTGGCCCACGCCGCGCTGGTGCCCTGGAGCGAGGGCCGCAGCTTCGTCTTCGTCACCATCCCGCTCTTCGTGCTGATGGGCCAGCTCGTCTATCAGACGGGCCTCGCCACCGATCTGTACGCCGGCATCCGCTCTTGGATCGGCAAGGTGCCCGGTGGCCTCGCGATCGCGTCGGTCATCGCGTGCGCGGGCTTCGGGGCGGTGACGGGATCGAGCATCGCCACCGTCGCGACGATGGGCGCGATCGTCATGCCGGAGATGCGGCGCTACGGCTACGATCCGCGGCTCGCCACGGGCGCGCTCGCCTCGTCCGGCACGCTCGGGATCCTCATTCCGCCGAGCGTGATCTTCATCTTCTACGGCGTGATGACCGAGACGTCGATCGGCGAGCTGTTCATCGCCGGAATCATACCCGGCCTGATCACGGCGGCGATGTTCTCGGGCATCGTGCTGGTGCGCTGCACCCTCACGCCCTCGCTCGGGCCTCCGGGCCCGCCCGCCACGTGGCCGGAGCGGTGGCGCGCGGCGCGCGGCTTCGTGCCGATCGTCCTCCTCTTCGCGGGGATCATGGGCGGCCTGTACATCGGGGCGTTCACGCCCACCGAGGGCGCCGGGGTGGGGTGCGCGGGCGTCCTCCTCATCGCCGGGGTGAAGCGTACCTTGAGCCGGGGCGCGATCTCGCGCGCGCTCGAGGAAACGGCGCTCATCAGCGCGATGATGTTCGCCATTATCGTGGCGGGTTACTTGCTGGCTCGCTTTCTCGCGATCACGGGCACGACCGAGAGCATCGTGGACGGACTCGTGGAGATGGAGCTCGGCCGTGTGGGCTTCGTGCTCCTGCTCGTCGTGCTCTACCTCGTGCTCGGCGCGCTGCTCGACGTGTTCGGGATGCTGGTCCTCACGATCCCGTTCGTCATGCCGGTGGCGCGCGAGCTCGGCATCGACGCGCTCTGGTTCGGCGTCTTCGTGGTGATCATGTCCGAGGTCGCGCTGGTGACCCCGCCCATCGGCGCCAACGTCTTCGTCATGCGGCGCGTCGCCCCCGACGTGTCCATGGGGGAGATCTTCATGGGCGTGCTACCGTTCGTGGTCGGCGAGCTCGTGATCGTCGCGCTGCTGATCGCGTTCCCCGAGCTGGCCACCTGGTTGCCGGCGCAGATGCGCTGAGCCGCGGCGTCCGGCCGTCACACCGAGACGTCCGCCCACACCCCGCCCGGGCCCGCGTTGACGACGCGCGTCGCGTCGATGCTCGACTCCTCCGTCCAGCAGCCGTGGATGTGGCCGCACACGGCGAGCCGCGGCTGGACGCGCTCGATCGCCTCGAGCACGGCGCGGCTTCCGAGGTGCCGCCCGTCGGCCCCGTCCACGTGGCCGAACGGCGGCGAATGGGTCACGAGCACGCCCCCGGCGGGGGCGTCCGCGAGCAGCTCCGCGGCGCGCTCCTCCGTGAGGTCGTAGCTCCACGGCCCGAAGGGCGTCACCGGAACCGCGCCGCCCAGGCCCCAGAACGCCAGACCCGCGATCGTGACACCGGATCCGTGGAGCACGTGCGCATCGCGCCACCCCGCGCACGCGTCTCGGAGCTCCTCGTAGGATTCGCCGTTCCCCGCGACGAGCACCGTCGGCACAGGCGAGCGTGCGAGGACGTCCACCGTTTTCTGCAGGCCCTTTCGCATGACCGCCAGGTCGCCGGCGCACACCAGGACGTCGGCTTCGGCCGAGCGCTCGACCAGGCGGCCGGCGGCGCCCAGGTCGCAGTGCAGGTCGCTAGAGAGCAGCAGTCGCATCGAGCGTCGCATGGCTCGGGACCAGCTGCGTCTCGTCGGTGAGCTTGCGCGGCAGCTCGACCGAGAGCATCCACCAGCTCACCGCGGCCTGCATGAAGACGGTCGCCACCGACGTGTACCAGAGATGGTGCAGCTCGAACCACGGCTGCCGTGACAGCCACACCGCGGGCAGGGCGAAGGTGACGATGCGCGTGGCGCTGGCGAGCAGCGCGGGCAGGGTGTGGCCGATGGCCTGGAACATGCCCGAGCAGATGAACACGACGCCCGTCGCCACGAAGTTCCACGAGATGATGCGCAGGAAATCCGCTCCGGCCGCCACGACCGCCGGGTCGTCGGTGAAGAACGCGACGAGCACGTCGGGCCGCCACTGCAGGAACAGGGTCAGGAGGAGCATGAGGCCACTCAGCGTGCCCATGGCCGTCCTGAAGGTGTGCCGGACGCGATCGAACTTGCGCGCACCCATGTTCTGGCCCGCGACGGGCGCGACGGCCCAGGCGATGGCCATCGCGGGAAGGAAGATCGCCTGCATGACGCGCGATCCGATGCCGAACCCGGCCTGCGCTTCGGATCCGAATCCCCGGATCACCCAATAGATGACCGCCATGTAGACGAACATGAGCGCGAACTCGCCGCCGGGTGGCAGGCCGATGGCGAGGATGCGCTTCCAGGCGGCGGCGCGAGGCCGGACGAGGCTGGCGTCGAAGCCGACGTAGTGCTCGAGGCGCACGAAGTAGGCGACCATCATGACGATCGCCGCGGCGATGGAGATCGTGGTGGCGAGCGCGGCGCCGGCGATGCCGAGCGGCACCCCCGTGCCCCAACCCGTGATGAGGATCGGGGTCAGGATCGCGTTCAGCACCACGGTCGCCACCTGCACGACGATCGTGGGGGTCACGATGCCCGTCCCGCGCAGCGCCGATCCCATGGAGATCATCGCGAACTGCAGGCCCAGCCCGGGCAGGAACCAGTAGAGGTACGTGACGCCGGCCGCGGACGTCGCGGCGTCCGCACCGAGCTGGTCCATGTACCAGCGCGCCAGCGCGTACCCGGCGATCAGCGTCGCGGCCGCGCACAGCGCGGCGATCACGAGGCTCTGGTTGAAGATCAGGTTCGCGTCCGCGCGATCCTTCCGTCCCGCGGCCTGCGCGATGAGCGCCATCGTGCCCACACCCAGGATCTGCGTGACCGCCATCACCAGGAACTGCACGTTGCCTGCGGATCCCAGACCCGCGATCGCCGCGTCTCCCAGCGTGCCCACGAAGAAGAGGTCGACCAGGTAATACGCGGTCTGGAAGACCATGCCCACCGAGATCGGCAGGGCGATGCGCATCAGGTGCCGGGGGATGGAGCCCTCGGTGAGGTCGTTCATGGGTGCTCGGCGGCGGGTCGGCCGCGGTCGGGGGGGCGGGAGGGGGCTGGCATCGTACGGAAAGCCGCCGCTGCGAGCTTCCTAGACTGCTCACGCACGTCGGGCGGCCAGCGTGCGGACTCGAGGTGGAACCGCTCGGCGTCGCCGCGATAGAGGGCGCGGATCGCTTCCTCGAACGACGGCTCGCTGCTCGCCATCACCGAGACGAATCGATACGCCGCGTCCTGTGACCGCCTCACCGCATCCCTTCCCTCGTGTAGGCGCCGCGCTTCGTCGATGAGCCGGCGCAGGGTCGCGGAGACGCTTCCACGCTGCGCGCCGAGCCAGGCCCAGTGACGCGGCAGAAGCGTAACCTCCTTGGAGACGACCCCCAACTTCGGTCGTCCCGGCCCGCGCGGGGCCGTTCCCACCTCGAGCTCCACCTCGCCCACCGCCCCCTCGGGCAGGCGACCGACCACTTCGTCGGGGCCACCGCGAAGATCGAGCTCGACGATCTCCCCCGTCTCGTCGTCGAAGATCATGACGGGCTGATGGGGGCCGCCTGCGGCGGCGGCAGCGGCGACCGCCACCGTGCGGAGATCCCCGGCGGCGATCCGTGTCCCGGCGGCGAACGCCACGTAGCTCCTGGGGCTTTCGGCGCGCATCTCGTGCTCCCCTCCCGGGACGTTTGGACAAGCCGTATATTTTACCCGGATATTATGTGCGGGCAAGCGGATTAACGCATCTCGAACATCCTCGGCGTTGCTTCACCGCATAGGAGCGGCCAACATCGTGGACCGTAACCCTCGACCGACGAGCACCGTGTTCGGCATTCCGCGGCTCCGCCGAAGCGCCCGATCGTCGACGACCCTGCTGGGGCTCGTGCTCTTCGCGGCCGTGGGCCTGTCGTGCTGGCTGGCGCTCCAGGCGTACGCGGCGGCGCGATCCCACCGGCAGACCACCGAGGCGGTGCTCCGCGACTACGCGCAGGTCGCCGCGGCCGAGTACTCGCGCACGGCGCGGGTCGGCCTCTACCGCTTCTTCGACGTCGCGTTCGACGAGATCCCGCGCCGCCGTCGGTTCGAGGAGCTGCCGGACATCGACGAGGTGGAGCGCGACCTCGACGACGCGATGCGGGAGCTCAACTGCTTCTGTCCCGGCTTCTTGAATCCCGTCTCGCTGGTACGGATGCGCTTGCCCGGCGGCGAGATCGACTACGAGATCGGACCGGTATCTCCTCATGTGACGGACGCCGTCTTGGCGCACGCTACGGCCACGTACGAGGCCGAGCCGTCCGAGCGCTACGGCTTCTTCCAGCTCCGGGCGCCGTCACCGGAGGGTGTCTCGGCCGCGGCCTACGCCACCGTGCAGTACGAGACGGGCGAGCTCGAGGCGATCTACGCGGTGTTGGTCGACTCCTCGGCGCTCACGCAGCTCGCGCGCCACTGGCACAGCGAGGCCGAGCTGCTGCCCTCCGCCATCGCGAAGGGTCTCCCGACCGACTCGGCGCTCTTCGTGCGGCTGCAGCGTCCGGACGGCAGCATCGTCTTCGAGTCGCCCGTCGCGTACGAGCTGACGTTCACCGCGGCCGATACGCTGAGCGCTGCGCTCGGATCGCTCGTGGTGACCGCGGCGGTGCGCCCGGAAGCCGCGAGCCGCCTCGTGATCGGTGGTCTGCCGCGCTCGCGGCTGCCGATGTCGCTCGCGCTCATCGGCCTGACGCTGGCCGTGGGGGCGGGTGGTCTGCTCGAGATGCGCAGGCACGAGCAGCTCGCGAGGCTGCGGGAAGGCTTCGTGTCGAGCGTCTCCCACGAGCTCCGCACGCCGCTCACGCAGATCCGCATGCTCGCCGAGCTCCTGAGCGACGACAAACTGCGCTCCTCTGGGGAGCGCACGCGCGCCGTCCACATCATCCACCGCGAAGCCCAGCGGCTGACGCAGCTGGTGGAGAACATCCTCCAGTTCTCGCGCATCCGCGCGGCGGGCGGCGCGGAGGAGCTGCGCGACGTCGACCTCGACGCAGCCGTGCACGAGGCGGTCGCATCCTTCCAGCCGCTCGCCGAGTCCGCCGGCGCGACCGTGAAGACGGACGCCGCCACCGGGCTCGCCGTGCAGGGACAGCGGGAGGGCGTGCGCCGCATCCTCATGAACCTGCTGGACAACGCGCTCAAGTACGGGCCCGCGGGGCAGACGGTCGAGGTCCACGCCGAAGCCGAGAACGGGACGGTGCGGCTCGTCGTGCAGGACGAGGGCCCCGGCATCCCGGAGCCGGATCGACAGCGTGTCTGGGAGCCTTACTGGCGGCTCCCGCGTGACGTGGACAGCGTGCGGCCGGGCAGCGGGGTCGGCCTGGCGGTCGTTCGCTCCCTGGCTCGCCAGTATGGAGGGGAGGCATGGGTGGAGGCCGCGCCGCGCGCCGGATCCCGGTTCGTGGTCGAGCTTCCTCTCGCGAGCGCGCGTCCGGCGCCGGACGGGGCGGCCGCGCTGCCGGTCTCCATGGCGAGCACGTGACGCGCATCGTCCTCGTCGAGGACAACGAGGACCTCGCCTTCGGGCTTCGGGCGGCGCTCGAGTTCGAGGGCTACGAGGTGCACGTCGTCGGCGACGGCCGTCAGGCAGTGGAGCGCATCCCGGAGCTGGCGCCTTCGCTCGTGGTGCTCGACCTCATGCTCCCCGGTCTCGACGGCTACGAGGTGCTGTCGCGCCTGCGGAAGGGTGGCAGCCGCGCTCCCGTGCTGATCCTCACGGCGAAGGGGGAAGAAGCGGACGTCCTCACCGGCTTCGACCGCGGCGCCGACGACTACGTCACCAAGCCGTTCAGCACGGCGGAGCTCCTCGCGCGCGTGCGCGCGCTCCTCCGCCGCGCTCGCGGCTCGAACGGCGGCGAGCGGGTTCCCGTCGAGCGCTTCGGGGACATCGAGGTGAACCCCGCCTCCGGTACCGTCATCCGCGACGGTGAGCCCGTGACGCTCACGCCCAAGGAGTTCGACCTTCTCGTGGCGCTCCTCCGCCGCAAAGGCGCCGTGGCGTCGCGCGCGGAGCTCCTCGGCGAGGTGTGGGAGTACGCCAATCCCGACGTGGAGACGCGGACCGTGGACGTGCACGTCGCGGAGCTCAGGCGAAAGCTGGAGGACGATCCGGCGAGCCCGCGCCACATCGTGACCGTGCGCAAGAAAGGCTACCGGCTCGAGCCCTGACCGGCGCTCCGCGGCTTACGGCACCCTTACCAAGGTCGTGCCGCCCGCGTACAACGCGACGCGATGCGCCGCCGTAGCTTGACCCAGGGCCCGATCGATCCCCCGACCTCCGCATATGCCGCGAGCCCACGCACGCTCGTCCCTCACGCTGCTTTTCCTCCTCGCGGCCGCGATCGTGGCGACGCCGGCCCGCTCCTCGGCCCAGGACGCCGCCACCTCGCCGAGCCGTCAGCCGCTGCGCGTCTTCCTGGACTGTCCCTGTGACTTCGATCACCTGCGTCGCGAGGTGCCGGTGGTGGACTACGTGAGGGATCGTGCCGACGCGGACCTTCACGTCCTCATCACCACGCAGGATACCGGCGCCGGCGGTGAGGAGTACGTGCTCTACTTCATCGGCCTGGGCGAGCTCGCCGCGCGAGCGGATACACTGCGGTACGTGAGCCAGCAGTTCGAGACCGAGGACGAGGTGCGCGACGGCTACACCCGCACCTTCGGCCTCGGTCTGGTGCGCTACCTGGTCTACACGGGCCGCTCGGCTGCGCTGGACATCGACTTCGCCGGGTCCGACGAGGAGCGCCAGAGCGTCGTTCCGGGCGACGATCCGTGGAATCTCTGGGTCTTCGAGGCGAGCGTCGGGGCCGAGCTGTCGGGTGAGAGCCGCCAGAAGAGCCAAGCGTTCGATGCCTCCTTCGAGGCAGGTCGCACGACCGAGCAGTTCAAGATCGACATCGGATTCAGGGCGGACTACGAGGAGGAGGAGTTCGAGCTCCGGAGCGGTGCTATCGAGGTGGGCAGGACGCGGGAGATCGAGGCCGACGCGATCGTGGTGTGGAGCATCGGACCGAACTGGTCGTGGGGGATCTCCGGGGCGATCGGCGCCGACCAGAGCGTCAACCAGGCACTCTATACCGAGGCGGCGCCGGCGCTCGAGTACTCCTTCTACCCGTACACGGAGTCCACGCGGCGGCAGATCACCGCCACGTATCGCGTGGGGGTGGCGACGTACCACTACGAGGAGCGGACGATCTTCGACCAGATCTCCGAGATCCGGCCGGCCCAGAGCCTCGAGCTCGCCGCGGACTTCCAGCAGCCGTGGGGAGATCTGATCGTATCGGTGGAAGGCTCGCACTTCCTCGACAGCCCCCGGCAGCACCGCATCGACCTGTTCAGCCGCGTGGAGTGGAGGCTCCTTCGGGGGGTGAACCTCGACGTGCGCGGCAACGTGGCGCGTGTGAAGGACCAGATCTACCTGTCGGCCGAGGGGCTCGACGACAACGAGATCCTGATCGGGCAGCGCGAGCTCGGCACGGACTTCGAGTACGGGATCGAGCTCGGGGTCAGCTTCACGTTCGGCTCGATCTTCAACAACGTCGTCAACCCGCGACTGGGTGACGGCGGCGACGACTTCGACGGGTTCTGACGGCCCAGCCATACGACGGCAGAGCGGTCGGCACGGGGAGCGAGGGGTCGGCGGTCGCGCTATACTAACCGCATGATCCCGACGTGCCGCCTGTCGCTGCCCGTCGCGTGCGTCGCGCTCTGCGCGCTCGCCGCCTGCACGAGCGCGCCTCCGCGCGCGGGGAGCGCGCCGACGTTGACCACCGTGTTCGTGGTTCCGCCGGCGGATCGCACGCCGCGCGGCATCGAGCTCAGGCACGAGGCCACGGTCGGCGAGCGCACCGTGAGCGGGACGGTGAGCGAGGTGTGGGCCGTCCTTCCGGCGATCTTCGAGCAGCTGGAGATCGAGACGACGACGGTCGATCCCGCGCAGGGCGTGATCGGAAACTCCGGCTACCGTGCGCGACGCGTGGAGGGAAGGCGACTCTCGGACTACATGGACTGCGGCCGGTCTTTCGGTCGCGAGTACGCGGACCAGTACACGGTCACGCTCGCCGTGCTGGTGCAGCTGGTGACCGCCGCGGACGGGCGCACGGTGGTGCGCACCATCCTCGACGGGTATGCGCGGGATCCGAGCACGAGCGGGTCGTCGGTGCACTGCATCACCTGGGGATCCCTCGAGCGGCGCATCGGAGACCTGGTGGTCGAGCGGCTGGGAACCTAGCGCGGACTTCTTCCGTCGGCCGCGCTGGGCTGAGGCCCTGGGCGAGCGCCGGAACGTCGCCACGACCCCCGCCGTCTCCACGATCGCCCCATGATCGCAGCCAGCTTGCAGGCAGCCGCCGGCGTCACGTCGATCCCCTCGCTCTTCGGCGTGCGGGTCGAGCTCATCCTCTTCGCGCTCACGCTCGTCGGCGTGGCGGTGCTCCACGAGCGCGCCGTGTACGTGGCGCTCGGCGGGCTCGCGGCGATCCTGACGTTCAAGCTGGTCTTCGACGGCTCGTTCGACTTGGTCGCCCACCTCTTCGGCTCGGCGGAGCGCGAGGGCGAGTGGCGCATCCTCCTGAACCTGCTCGGGCTCCTGCTCGGCTTCGCGATCCTCGCCCGCCACTTCGAGGAGTCGAGGATCCCGCTCGAGCTGCCCGCGATCCTGCCGAACGACTGGAAGGGCGGGTTCGCGCTCCTCGCGATCGTGTTCGTGCTGTCGTCGTTCCTGGACAACATCGCGGCCGCGATGATCGGCGGGGCGATCGCGCACGTGGTCTTCCGCAACCGCCTCCACGTCGGGTACCTCGCCGCGATCGTCGCCGCGAGCAACGCGGGCGGGTCCGGGAGCGTGGTGGGAGACACGACCACGACCATGATGTGGATCGAAGGCGTGCACGCGCACGAGGTGCTGTTCGCGTACAGCGCCGCCGTGCCCGCCTTCCTCATCTTCGGGCTGGTGGCGGCCAGACAGCAGGATCGATACAACCCGATCACCGCGGACGCGCCGCGGGGCGTCGGCGTCGACTGGAAGCGCGTGCTGGTCGTGGGGATGATCCTCGCCGGCACGATCACCACCAACATCTTGTTCGACTTCCCCGCGCTGGGCGTCTGGATCGCGCTGCTCGTCGGGGCGACGTTCACGAGCACGCCGTGGGGCGAGCTGCGTCGCGCCTTCAAAGGCGCGGTCTTCCTCCTGGCGCTCGTGACGTGCGCGTCGTTGATGCCCGTCGACGAGCTGCCTCCGGCCTCCTGGGCGAGCTCGCTCGGGCTGGGGTTCGTGTCGGCCGTGTTCGACAACATCCCGCTCACGAAGCTCGCGCTCGAGCAGGGCGGCTACGACTGGTCGGTCCTCGCCTACGCCGTCGGATTCGGTGGCTCTCTGATCTGGTTCGGCTCGTCGGCGGGCGTGGCGCTCTCGAACATGTATCCGGAGCTGAAGTACACAGGGACCTATCTGAAGCAGTCCTGGCACGTCGTGCTCGCCTACGTCGTCGGGTTCTTCGTGATGTTGGGGGTGCACGGGTGGCAGCCGGGCACGGACGTGGGGGGCGATCACGGGTCGGTACGGGTGGAGGCGGCGGCCGTGCGCCAACCGAGCGAGCCGTCCCGAGCGCCGTGACGCTTGACGCCCCGCCCGGGGGGTTCGATGCATGAGTCCATGAAGCTCGATCTGGCGACACCGACGACCGGCACGGTGCGCGGCGCCTGCCCGCACGACTGTCCGGACACGTGCGCCCTGGTCACGACCGTCGAGGACGGCCGCGCGGTGAAGATCGAGGGCGACCCGGACCATCCTGTCACACAGGGCTTCCTGTGCGCCAAGGTCAATCGCTACCTGGAGCGCACCTATCACCGCGACCGACTGGCCCATCCGCTCCGCCGCGTGGGTCCGAAGGGGAGCGGCCGCTTCGAGCGCGTGAGCTGGGAGGAGGCGCTCTCGGACATCGCGAAGCGGCTCCACGAGGTGATCGCCGCGCACGGCGCCGAGGCCGTCCTGCCCTACTCGTATGCCGGCACCATGGGATACCTGCAGGGTGAGTCGATGGACCGCCGCTTCTTCCACACGCTCGGGGCATCGAAGCTGGAGCGGACGATCTGCTCGGCGGCGGGCGGGGCGGGGATGCGCATGACGGTAGGCGGCAACATAGGCGCGGACATCGAGTCGGTACCGGACTGCGACCTCGTGGTGCTGTGGGGCACGAACACGCTCACCTCGAACCCGCACTTCTGGCCGTTCGTGCTGCGCGCGCGAGAGAACGGGGCGCACGTCGTCTGCATCGACCCGATCCTGACGCGCACGGCCCGCCAATGCGACGAGTGGATCCCGATCCGGCCGGGCACCGACGCGGCGCTCGCGCTCGGCATCATGCACGTGCTGTTCAGGGACGGGCTCGAGGACCGGGAGTTCATCGCGGAGCACACGCTCGGCGTGGAGCAGCTGCGCGCGCGCGTGGCCGAGTGGACGCCGGAGCGCACGGCGGAGACGACGGGCATCGCCGCCGAGGCGGTCGAGGCGCTCGCCCGCCGCTACGGAACCGCGCGCAACGCGTTCGTCCGCATCAACTACGGACTCCAGCGCCACGCGGGGGGCGGCATGGCGGTGCGCACGATCGCCTGCCTGCCGGCGGTCACCGGGCATTGGCGCCGCGCGGGCGGCGGCGTCCAGCTGTCGACCAGCCTGAACTTCCGCTTCAACGCGGCGGCGCTGCACCGCGCGGACGTGAGCCCGCCGGTGCGGACCATCAACATGATCCGCCTCGGCGATGCCCTGACGCGCTCCGATGCCGGCGTCGGCGGCCCGCCGGTGAAGGCGCTCGTCGTCTACAACTCGAACCCTGCCGCCGTCGCGCCGGATCTCGAGACGGTGCGGCGCGGTCTCGCGCGCGAGGACCTCTTCACCGTCGTGCTCGAGCACTTCCAGACGGACACGGCCGATTGGGCGGATTACGTGCTGCCGGCGACCACGCAGCTCGAGCACTGGGACGTGCACCTGGCCTACGGGCACCACTACGCCACGCTCAACCGTCCCGCGATCGCTCCGCTGGGGGAGGCGCTGCCCAACACGGAGATCTTCCGGCGGCTCGCCCGCGCCATGGGCCTCACGCAGGACTACTTCTCGGCCGACGATGTCACGCTGGTTCGCCAGGCGCTCGACACGAACCACGCGCGCATGAGGGGCGTGACGTTCGAGGCGCTGCTCGAGCGCGGCTGGGTCCGTTTGGACGTCCCCAAGCCGTACGCGCCGTACGCGAACGGCGAGTTCCTCACGCCCAGCGGCAAGTGCGAGTTCTACAGCGAGCGGCTCGCCGAGCTGGGGCTCGACCCCGTGCCGACCTACATCCCGCCGTACGAGAGCCGCGAGCGTGATCCGGAGCTCGTGACGCGGTGGCCGCTCACGCTGATCTCGTCGCCCGCGCATCAGTTCCTCAACTCGAGCTTCGTGAATCTCGAGCCGCTCCGGCGCGGCGCGCGCCGCCCCGAGTGCATCGTCCATCCCGACGACGCGGCGGCGCGCGGCATCCGCACGGACGACGAGGTGGAGATCCGCAACGCGCGGGGCGCGTTCCGCGCGATCGCGCGGGTCGAGGAGGGGATCAAGCGGGGCGTCGTCTGGGCTCCGTCGATCTGGTGGACGAAGCTCGCGCCCGACGGGCGCAACGCGAACCACACCACGAGCCAGCGCGAAACCGATCTGGGCGGCGGCGCGACGTTCTACGACAACCAGGTCGAGCTGAGCGTCGTCTGACGTCGCGTCGGCGCGTCAGGTGGGCGGTGCGTACCCGCGCCGTCGCATCCGGCGCCCTACCGTGACTCCCCTAGTCGCGCACGCGCGACGTCGTCCCGAGGCGCATCCCCATCGCGCGCGCGTCGGAACGCCAGACAGCACGCCATGTTCGGCGGTAAACATCCGTCGGCGCACCCGCGGCACACCCCGTGCCCTATGCGCACCCCGCTCGGTCATCCGAATGGTGTCGCAATGGCTGGAGGTGTCCAGACATGTCGATCGGTCGCTTCGTGGTCGTTCTGGCGGGTGTGGTCGCCCTCCCCCTGCCGCTCGGGTCGGCCGAAGGCGTCGCCGAGCCGTCGAATATCCGCTCCGCGGAGACGCCGCTCGGAGACGAGCTGGACGCGATCGGGGCGCGCGCACGCGTCCTCCAATCGGAGGCCAACGAGCTCGAGGTCCTGCTGTCGCCGGAGGTCACGACGATTCGGCGCGTGCTCGCGCGGCAAGGTGCCTCGGCCGAGCTGGCGGCGCTGATCGCGGGGTCGCTGGTGAAGGAAGGACGCAGGACGGGAATCGCGCCTCACCTGCTGCTCGCCGTGATGCTGGTCGAGAACCCGTGGATCAAGCCGGACACCACGAGCCACATGGGCGCGATCGGGTTGATGCAGGTGATGCCTTTCCACGCGGGCGCGTGGGACTGCCCGGAGGGAGACCTCACGATTCCCGAGGTGAACATCTGCTACGGCGCGCGCATCCTGGCGAACGCGCTCGGGCGGAGCGGCGGAGACCTGGATGGCGCCCTGCTGCGTTACAACGGGTGCGTGCTCGGGGCGAACACCACGGATTGCCACGAGTACCCGTCCTGGGTGCGGAGGGCGAGGGCGAGCGTGGAGCAGGTGCGCGAGATGCCCGACGAGGGCGAGGTACCCGCGGCCTGATCGCCCGACGCGGTCGGGGAAACTTTCCGGACTCTGCGCCCGTCCAAGCCTGGGTGAGGACCTGAGCCCACGCCGGAGGCACGCCATGTCAGTGCGCAGCTCGTCATCGGACAGCTCGGCAACGCATAGGCCCTCGTCGTTCGGCGACGATCTGAGGCAGGACGTCCGTTACGCCCTGCGGCAGCTCGGCCGCAATCCCTCGTTCGCCGGGGCCGCCATCGTCACGCTGGCCGTCGGCATCGGGGCCAACTCGGCCGTCTTCAGCGTCGTGAACGGCGTCCTGCTCGAGCCCCTTCCGTACGAGCAGCCCGAAGAGCTCATGACCGTGAGCACGGCGTTCCCGACCATGGGCTTCGAGAAGTTCTGGATGTCGCCGCCCGAGTACTACGAGCTGCGGGAGTGGAACCAGGTCTTCGAGGACATGGGCGCCTACCGTGTGGACAACGCGTCGGTCGAGACGCTCGACCGGCCGCTGCGCGTACCCAGCGCGATCGCGAGCGCGACGTTCTTCACGACGCTCGGTGTGCGCCCCGAGCTGGGGCGCACGTTCCTGGACGAGGAGGACCGCATCGGAGCGGAGCCCACCGCGCTCATCTCCTACGGGCTCTGGCAGCGCGGCTTCGGCGGCGATCCCGCGATCATCGGAGCGACGGTGCGGGTGAGCGGCCAGAACAGAACCATCGTGGGCGTGCTTCCCGAAGGGTTCGACATCGAGGACGCGGGCGTCGAGGTATGGCGTCCGCTCAACCAGACGCAGCAGGTGGATCCGGCCGACCACGTGAACCGCCGCGGGAATCATTTCATGAACGTGATCGCGCGCGTGCGTGACGGCGTCACGCCCGAGCTGGTGCGTCAGGATCTCGACCGCTTGTACACGCGCTGGGCCGAGGAGTACGGCGACACGCACCGGATCGGCGTCGGTGACTCGCAGCATCCCATCTTCGCCACCGACCTGCGCGCGGAGCTGCTCGGCGACGTCCGGCCCGCGCTGCTCCTGGTGATGGGCGCCGTGAGCTTCGTCCTGCTGATCGCGTGCGCGAACGTCGCCAACCTGCTGCTCGCGCGCTCCGAGAGCCGCGCGGGCGAGGTCGCGGTGCGCGTGGCGATGGGCGCGGGGCGGGGGAGGATGACCCGACAGCTCGTCACGGAAGGTCTCGCGCTTTCGCTCCTGGGGGCGGGGCTCGGGCTGGTGCTCGCGCACTTCGGCACCCGCGCGCTGCTCGCGGTCAACCCCGACGCCGTGCCGCGCGTGCAGCAGATCGGTCTCGACGCGCGTGTGGTCGGGTTCACGGCGCTCGTCGCGGTGGGCACGGGCGTGCTCTTCGGCCTCGCGCCGCTGCTGAGCGCCACCATGCAGCGCGTCGGCGCCACGCTCAAGCAGGGCGGTACGCGATCGACCCGCGGCTCCGCGGGCGTGAGGGTGCGCCGCGCGCTGGTCGTCGCCGAGATCGCGTTCGCGGTGGTGCTGCTCGTGGGGTCCGGATTGATGCTCCGGTCGGTCGCCGCGCTGCGTGACGTGGACCTCGGCTTCGACACCGAGAACGCGCTCACGTTCACCCTCGCGCTGCCGCAGGGGGACTACCCGGAGCCGGCGAGCGTGGGCCAGTTCTTCGGCGAGCTCCTGGAGCGCGTACGGGCCCTTCCGGGTGTGGTCGCCGCCACGGCGACGTCCGGCCTCCCGCCCGCCCAGGGGCTGGTCGCGAACGACACGGAGTTCGAGGGGGTTCCCATGATTCCCGACGGGCCGCCGCACAACGTGGACTACTACACCGCCGTGGCGGACGACTACTTCGAGACGATGGGCGTCCCGATCGTGGACGGGCGCGGCTTCGAGTCGGCCGACGTCGTCGCGGAGGCGCCGGTGCTGGTCGTCAACGAGCGCGTCGCCTCGGCGCTCTACCCCGGCGAGAGCCCACTCGGGCGGCGCATCCGGCCGGCCGGCTCCGACGTGTGGTTCACCGTGGTGGGCGTGGCCGGGGACGTGAACCAGGCCGGCATCGCCACGCCGCCCAGCACCGAGCTCTTCTTCTTCAACCCGCAGGCGGCCCAGCGTGGCGGCAACGTCCAGCGCGCCATGTCCGTGGTCGTGCGCACGGAGCGGAGCCCGCTCGCGCTCGCCCCCTCCGTGGAGCGCATCGTGCGCGAGATCGATCCCGCGCTACCGATCGCGAACCTCCAGACGCTCGAGCAGAACGTCGCGGGAACGATGGCCCAACCTCGCTTCCTGACGCTGCTGCTCGGTGTCTTCGCGGGAGTCGCCCTGCTGCTCGCCTCCGTGGGGACGTACGGCGTGATGGCGCACTCGGTCGCGGAGCGTAACCGCGAGATCGGGATCCGCATGGCCATGGGCGCCGAGCCGGAGAGCGTGCGAGGCCTCGTGCTTCGTCAGGGCGCGACGCTGGCCGCGGCCGGGCTGGTGCTCGGCGTGATCGGGGCGCTCGGTCTCACGCGCTTCCTCGGCACCCAGCTCTACGATGTCGGCACCACGGACCTGACCACCTTCGTCTCCGTGCCGCTCGTGCTCGGCGCCGTCGCCCTGCTCGCCTGCTACGTGCCGGCCCGTCGCGCGACGCGCGTCGATCCGGTGGAGGCGCTCAGGGAGGCGTAGGCGCGACGACCGCAGCCTAACGGCCTCGCCGCGGCGCCGTCGGCACCGACGGCCGGGTACGAGGCGAGGGGCGGGGCGGCGGGACCGGACGCTTGGAGGACTTCGCGTCGTCGGGACGCGGCGGATCGCTGCGGTTCTTCTTCCTGCGGCGGCTCATGGTGACCTCAGGCTACGCGGGTGGGGGGCATCCTTCAAGCGCCGATCCGCGAGCGCGGATGCGCCAGGACACCACGGTTGCGTCCGACGGGACGCCCATCTAGTGTGATAGCCAGCTAGCTCACCAGTCTACTGCGGCCGCCTTTGCTCATCTCGATCGATCCCGAGCTCAGACAACCGATTTACGTGCAGATCGCCGACGAGGTACGACGCGGCCGGGTGCTGGGGATGCTCCAGCCTGGGGATGCGCTCCCCTCGGTGCGTCAGCTCGCCGCCGACCTGGGCGTCAACCCCAACACCGTCAAACAGGCCTATCGCGAGCTCGAGCGCGAGGGACTCGTGTTCGTGCGCCGGGGCCAGGGTACGTTCGTGACGGACCTCGCCGTGGACGGCGCGGAGCGGGAGCGGATGCTCCGCTCCGTGGCCCAGCGGGCCCTGCTGCAGGCGCAGCGCCTGGGGGCCGGCGCGGACGAGCTGATCGACGCCTTGCGCGGCATGGATCGAAGCCCAGAAGAGGAGGACCGATGAACCCTCCAATCCCCACTCGGCTCTCGGGCGGCGGATGGGCCCTCGCGACGTCCGGGCTCACGAAGCGCTACGGGAAGACCGTCGCGCTTCGCGGCATCGACCTGACGGTGCCCGAGGGGTCGGTGTACGTCCTCGTCGGTCCGAACGGAGCCGGCAAGACCACCACGCTCGAGATCTTGCTCGACCTGGTGCGACCCGACAGCGGCTCCGTCGAGGCGCTCGGCATGGATCCTCGCCGCGACGGTCCGCGGCTGCGGGCGCAGATCGGGTACATTCCCGAGGCGCAGAAATGGGAGCACGGCTGGATGCCCGTGCGCCTGCTGCTCGCCCACCACGCGCGCTATTTCCCTTCGTGGGACAGCGAATATGCCGCGCGCTTGTCGGCTCGGCTCGAGCTTCCTCTCGAGCGGCCCTATGGCAAGCTCTCGAAAGGTCAGGCGCGGCGCGTTCAGGTCGTGCTCGCCCTGGCGCATCGTCCACCCCTCCTCGTGTTCGACGAGCCGACGGACGGGCTCGATCCTCTCGCGCGTGAGACCACGCTGTCCGTGCTGGCCGAGCACATGGCGGAGCATGCGGCCACGCTGCTGATCTCGACCCATCTCGTGCACGAGACGGAGCGGCTCGCCGATCACATGGCCGTCCTGCGCGACGGTACGCTCAGGGCGCAGGCCACCACGGAGGAGATCCAGGGCTCGCTGCTCCGCTACAAGGCCGAGGTGCCCGAAGGATGGGACGGCACGGCGGCGCTGGACGGACGCGTGATCCGACGCGCGGCGCGCGGCCGTGAGATCGAGTGGACGGTGTGGGGCGACGAGCGCGAGGTGCGCGCCCGCATCGGCGAAGCCGGCGCGCAGGTCCGCGAGGTCACGCGGCTGTCCCTCGAGGAGGCGGCGGTCGCCCTGCTGAGCCCATCGGAGGGAGGGAGCCATGAGCACTAGAGCGCTCAACCCGGAGCCTTCGCCGGGCGCCGTCGCGGGCGCCCAGCTCCGCATGATCGCGCACCTGCAGAAGCGCGACTTCATCGTTCTCGGCGCCCTGGTCGTGGCTCTGATCGGGCTCGTGACGTGGGCGCAGATCCGGATGGATGCCGACGACGTCGGCTCGGATACGATCCCGATCTTCCGGGGGCTCGCGCCGCTCCTGGCGCTCGTGGGAGCCTTCTGGCCGCTGGGCGTGTGGCGCGCCGACACGCCGGAGCGGCGCGGGTACTTCTGGTCGCTCCCCGTGGAGCGGCGTCGGCACACGCTGGTCCGCGTGGCCTCCGGCTGGGGCGTGCTCCTCGGCGTGTGCCTGATCCTCATGGTCGTCGCCGTCGCGGCGTTGGCGCCGTCCGCGATGAGGTTCGAGCAGGTACGGCTGGACCTCGGCGGAGCATGGCAGCCCCTGGCGACCGCTACGCTGGCCTACCTCCTGGTATCCACGCTCGCGGTGCTCTTCGAGAACCCCGTGCGCTGGCTGGCCTTCGCCTGGCTCGGTGTGCTCGGCGTGTTCATCGTGGGCGAGGCCGCCGATCTGGACGGGCTGTCGGACTGGACGGAGGACAGGGTGGCGAGCTTCTTCGTGGCGCTCGGCGGGCCGGTCGTCACGGACCGGGAATCCGTGGCGGAGTGGAGCAGACACTGGTTCCTCTGGCTCGCGCTCGGCTCCGCCGCCCTCGTGGGAGCCGTTCTCTGGCGGCACGAGAAGTAGTCCAGCCCGACCGGACCGGCAGCAGCGCGGCGCGATGCCGCGCGCGATATTGCGCGCATGAAGCCGATCCAGATCCTGGAGGCGCGCTCGGAGAGCGACTACCAGACCGCGCGTAGCCTGTTCGAGGAGTACGCGCGCACGGTCGGCGCGGACCTGTGCTTCCAGGGCTTCGCCGAAGAGCTCACGAAGCTCCCGGAAATGTACGGTCCGCCGCAGGGGCACCTCCTGCTCGCATGGCGCGACGGGCGTGCGGTGGGTTGTGTGGGACTCCGGACGATCGAGCCCGGCGTGTGCGAGATGAAGCGCCTGTACGTGCGTCCGGAAGCGCGGGGCATCGGCTTGGGCAGACAGCTCGCCGCCGCCATCGTGGAGCGCGGGCGGCTCGGGGGCTACAGGACCATGGTCCTCGACACGCTGCGCTCGATGGTGGAGGCGCGCGTGATCTATCGCTCGCTGGGGTTCGTGCAGCGACCCGCGTATTACGCGAATCCCCTGCCGGACGTGGCTTACATGGAGCTTCGCCTCTGACACCAGGAGAGACCTTGCATCGCGATACCCTGATCCTGAACGCAGGATATCGGCGCACGAACGATCCGGGCGCCATGATGTCGGGTCCGGAGTTCGTGTCGACGTACGTGGCGCCGGGGGACCCGTCGCAGCACCGGCTCACGTACGGGCGCTTCGACAACCCCACCTGGGCCCATTGGGAGGAGGCGCTCGGCGCGCTCGAGGGGGGCCGGGCGGTGAGCTTCGCGTCCGGCATGGCCGCCGTGAGCGCGGTGCTGGGCGTGTGCCTGCGGCCGGGCGACGTGCTCGTGCTGCCCGCCGAGTCGTACTACACGGTGCGCACCCTCGCGTCCACCTGGCTCGAGACGATCGGCGTGGAGGTACGCCTGGCCCCGACGCGCGGCAACGGGCAGGCGGACGTCCTGGAAGGTGCGCGCCTCTTGTGGCTCGAGACGCCGAGCAACCCGTCGCTCGACGTGTGCGACATCGCCGAGCTCGCTTCGCGCGCGCACGCGGCCGGGGCGCTGGTCGCCGTCGACAACACCACGGCGACGGCGTACCTGCAACAGCCGCTCGCGCTCGGCGCCGACTACGTGGTCGCGTCCGACACGAAAGCCGTGACCGGCCACGCCGACCTGATCCTCGGGCACGTGGCGACGCGCGACCCCGCGCTCGAGTCGCCGCTGCGCGAGTGGCGGACGCGGCACGGCGCGATCCCTGGTCCGATGGAGGTCTGGCTCGCGCACCGCTCGCTGGCTACCCTGCCACTTCGGCTGTCGCGCCAGTGCGCGTCCGCGTTGCAGCTCGCCGAGCTCCTCGCGGCGCGGAAGGACGTCCACGCGGTGCGGTACCCCGGCCTGGCCGCCCACGAAGGCCACCAGGTGGCGGCGCGTCAGATGAGCGCGTTCGGCTGCGTGGTCTCGTTCGACCTCTCGACCCGGGCGCGCGCCGAAGCATTCCTCGGTGCGCTGGAGCTCGTGCGCGAGGCGACGAGCTTCGGCGGCGTGCATTCCACGGCCGAGCGGCGGGCACGCTGGGGCGGCGACGCCATCGGTGACGGCTTCATCCGCTTCAGCGTCGGCTGCGAGGCGATCGAGGACATCTCCAGGGACGTCGAGCGCGCGCTCGACGCCGCGCGTCGGTGATCGGCGGCCTGGCGAGCTCGCGCCGTCTTGCCGATTCGCCCCGCGCGCGCAGATTATCAGCGCCGCACCAGGCCGCTCCCCCCCCGTCGCTCGAGGTACCCTTGAGACTCGCCGTTCTTCCTGTGGTGCTCGTTCTCGGCGCATGCGGCGGTAGCGGCACCGACCCGAACGACGACGGGGGCGAAGGCTTCACGGCCAAGATCGACGGCGCTTCATGGAGCGCGAGCTTCGGGCTCGGCGCCGTCAACAACACGCCGGGCAGGTACTTCACCACGGCGGTCGGAAACCTCGACTACACGATGACGTTCACGCTCGAGAACGTCCCGGGTCCACACGGCGCGAGCATCGCCGCGTCGTAGCGCCCCAGCCGGACCGCAGGTCCTTCGCGCGGCCGATTCGTCGGATACGCAGTCGGTCGCCAGCCCCAACCCCCCCCGAGGTTCTTCCATGAGATTCGTCGCTCTGACGTCCGTCGTCCTGCTCGTCGCCTGCGGTGGCAGCAACGGGCCCACGAACCCCGGCGGCGGCAACCCGGGCGTCGACAACTTCACCGCCAGGGTGAACGGGGCGGACTGGAACGCCGAGTTCGCGCCGTCGGCGGTCAACTCGCTGCCCGGCACGTATTCGATCACCGCGTTTCGCGCGAGCGGATCGAACAACTACACGATGATCTTCAGCCTCTGGAACATACCCGGCCCGGGAACCTATCCGCTGGGCGTGAACCTGCAGATGTTCGGGGGCGCCGTGGTCATGTCGCAGCCTCCGTCGAGCGGCTGGACGACCCCCTTCACGGGGAACGCGGGCGAGATCGTCATCACCACGCTCTCGGCGACGCAGATCGCGGGCACGTTCGAGTTCACCGCCGGACCTCAGAGCGGCACGAGCGGCACGCTCACGGTGACGGAGGGTGAGTTCGACATCCCGGTCAACGCGGGAGGCGCCGGTCTGGCTCCCGCCAACAAGGGCGCGAGCTTCTTCGGCCAGCTGGGCGGAACCCCCATCTACGGGTCGCAGGCCCAGCAGCTCCTCATCTCCGGGAACCTCACGATCGTCGTGCAGGACGACACCCGCACCATCACGATCGGCATCGCGAACATGACCGGAACCGGCTCCTACCCGCTGAGCGCGTCCGCGCCGGTCCGTACCATCCAGGTGGGCACCGCGACGGGCACGGCGTGGAGCAGCAGCCTCACGGGCGGGAACGGCTCGGTGGACCTCACCGTCACGGCGGACCGGATCTTCGGGACGTTCAACGCGACGGTCATCGGCGCGATCGGCGCGACCGGCCCGATGACCATCAGCGGCACGTTCAACATCGGGCGCGGCTAGCCGCCCGCGATGGCAGGGCGCCAGCCGACGCGCGAGCCGCAGCCTAGTGGCTCATCGCCCAGAGGAAGACGTTGATCGCCAAGCCGTAGGCCGCGGGCGAGAAGCTGTAGAAGAACTCGCTCATCTCGACGCCCTCGCGCTCCCAGCCGTCGGCGATGTCGGTGTTGTGGCTGATTAGGACGAGCAGTCGACCTTCGTCGTCGAAGATCGCGCGCAGGTGCGGCACCGCGGTCTCGGCGCCGAACTCCGACGTCTGGCCGCCGCTCCGCCGCCATGACTGGAACGACGGGATCTGCGGGATCTCCGGCACGAGGTAGTGCGCGGAGAAGAGTGGATGATCGACGCTCAGCTCGACGATCGGACGTCCCGGCAGGATCCTCGTGATCTCCGCTTCGAAGTAGCCCCAGGCGCGGTCGCCCCACATGTCGTCCGCCCAGAGGAAGCCGCCCTTCTCCAGGTACATCCGCAGCCCCTCGACCTCCGCGTCGCTGAACGTGACGGAGCCGGGATCGGTCATGAACAGGAACGGGCACTTGAAGAGGTCGGGATCCGTGGCGCGCACCGCGGCGATGCCGGGCTCGCCGTTCTGCCACCGCTCGATGCGCGTGGGCGTGAGCTCCTCGAGCCGCGTCATGAAGTTGCCGTCCGCGGCCGGGTAGTCGGTGCTCCAGCCGAGCCCGGACTCCATGCTGCGCACGGCGTCGTACCAGAGCCGGCAGAAGACGAAGCCGCCACGGTTCTTCGGAATGCCGGAGCGGATCGGTGCGTTGTAGCGCCCTTCCTGCGAGAGCCAGATCTGTGCGGAGGCCTCGAGCGGGGCGGAGGAGCCGAGGAGCGCCAGCACGAGGAGAACGCGAAGACGGAGCACGCCCGCGCGCTGCTGCCCCGACCGACTCGTGGTTCGCGCTCCGCTTCTGGGCACTCGGGCCCTCCCGTCGAACGTTCCTGGTCCAACGTTAGCGCGTCCACCGCACGCCGGACCACCCCGCTCCCGAGCGGACCGACGTTCACTTGTGGAGTCCGCGGGGGCCCGCCATGATGCCCGTCCTCGCTCGCGCCGACCTACGGGGAACACCCGAGTCCGCGCGAGCCGGCAACCACTCCTGGGAGGACGTGACATGAGACGAACGATCACCGCGAACGTCACGCTGGCTCTGGCCGCGTTCGGGGTTCTGGCGGAGGAGGCCCGCGGGCAGCAGCAGCAGGCGCCGCCGCAGCCGATGAGCTTCTTCGTCACCAGCCGCGGGGTCGGCGACGGTGCCAACCTCGGCGGCCTCGAGGGCGCCGATCGTCACTGCCAGACGCTCGCCCAGGCGTCGGGCGCGCCCGGTGCGGGCGACCGGGTGTGGCGCGCCTACCTGAGCACCATCGCGGCGGGTCCGGTCCTGGGCGTCGATGCACGCGACCGCATCGGGACGGGTCCTTGGTACAACCGCGCGGGACAGCTCATCGCGGCGAATGTGGCGGACCTGCACGGCGACTACGAGCGCGACCGGAACAACATCCGCAAGCCGAGCGCGACGGACGAGAACGG
This sequence comes from Gemmatimonadales bacterium, assembly GCA_050181335.1. GTDB lineage: Bacteria > Gemmatimonadota > Gemmatimonadetes > Longimicrobiales > Gaopeijiaceae > UBA2982. The sequence goes on from JBFXDG010000003.1 coordinate 208,937, forward strand.
CAACCTGGTGAACGGCGTGGGTGACACGCCGAATCAGCACGACATCCTCACCGGCTCCAACTCGCTCGGGCGCGCGATGCTCGGCGCGGCGAACACGACGACCTGCAACAACTGGACGAGCAACGCCGAGGGGCGCGCCATGCTCGGGCACCACGACCGCCTCGGCGGTGGCAACACGTCGTGGAACGCCGTGCACCTGAGCAGCGGCTGCAGCCAGCAGAACCTGGTGCAGACGGGTGGCGCCGGGCTGTTCTACTGCTTCGCGGCGAACTGAGTCGATCGCGGGATCGGGCTCCGCAGAGCGCCGGGGACGAGGCGGGGGGCCGGACGGCCTCCCGCCTCGTTTTCTTCTTCGGTTCTCAGAGCATCGGATAGCCCAGCACGAGCACGACGATCACCAAGACGGTCAACGGCAGACCCAGGCGGATGTAGTCGCCGAAGCGGTAGCCGCCCGGTCCGTAGACCATCGTGTTCGTCTGATAGCCGATGGGCGTCAGGAAGGATGCCGAGGCGGCGATCGTGACGATCAGCGCCACCGCGCGTGGCTCGAGCCCGTGCGTGGCCGCGGCGGCCATCGCGATCGGGAACATGAGCACGAGGGCCGCGTTGTTGGTGATGAACTCGGTGAGCACCACCGCGGCCAGCACGAGGCCGAGCAGCGCCCAGCGCGGACCCAGCGTGGCGAACGGTCCGACGATCCCTCGCGACGCGATCTCGGCGAGCCCGGTGACCTCGAGCGCGGTGCCGAGCCCGAACGACGCGGCGATCAACAGGATGACGTCGAAGTCGACCGCGCGCCGCGCCTCGCGGACGGTGAGCACCTTCGACCCGATCAGCACGATGGCGCCGACCAGCGTCGCCTCGAGGATCGGGAAGATGCCGAGCGCGTTGCCGAGCACGACCGCGAGCAGCACGCCGGCCACGAGCCACGCCTGCGCGGTGCTCGTCGGAGCGAGCCCGCCGCGGCGCGCGATGAGCAGGAAGTCGGAGCGGTCGCGCCAGCTCTCGCGGAAGCCCTCGTCCGCGAGCACGATCAACATGTCGCCCGTCTGGAGACGCACGGCGCCGAGCTTCGCGCGGATCGGCTCGCCGGACCGGTGGATGCCGAGCACCGCGCCTTGATAGCGGCTCCGGAACTCGGCCTCGCGCAGCGTCGACCCGACCAGCGGGGACGACGGACCGATGACCACGTCGAAGTAGGTGTGGCCGGCCGCGTGGAACGCGCGTGCGTGCTTGTGCTCGGCGGAGCGGAGACCCGGCTTGTTGTTGAGGTCGAGCGCCTGGTCCGCGAGCCCCACGAAGACGAGCACGTCGCCGCCGTGCAGGACCGTGTCCGGCCGCGCCGGCGCGATGACCTCGTCGCCACGCCGGACCTCCGCGAGGAAGACGCCCTGGAGGCTGCGCAGGCCGCCGGTTTCCACCTCGACGCCGTCGAGCGCGCCGCCGTCGATCACCTCCATCTCGACCACGAACTCGCGCGCCTCGGATTCGAGCATGTTGCGCGGCGCGACGCGCTCCGGGAGCAACCGCGGTGACGCGAGCACGAGGTACGCCAGGCCGACGACGGTGACGCCGGCCCCCAGGAACGTGATCTCGAACATCCCCATGGGCGGCATGCCCTGGGCCTGCATGAGCCCGGAGCCGATGAGGTTCGTGGACGTGCCGATGGCCGTCATCACGCCGCCCAGGATCGTGGCGAAGGAGAGCGGCATCAGGTACAGCGACGGCGACTGCCCGCTCCTCTGCGCCCAAGCCGAAACCTGGGGCGCCACGGTCGCGACGATGGGCGTGTTGTTGAGGAACGCCGAGGTGCCGGCCACCGGGAGGAGCAGGCGCGCGAGCGCGCGTCGGGGCGAGCCCACGCTGCCGAGCGTGGAGCTCAGAAGCGGTTGGATGGCGCCCGTCTTCTCCACCGCGCTCGCGACGATGTAGAGGGCCGCGACGGCGAACGGCGCGGGGTTGGAGAACCCGGCGAGCGCCTGCTCCGGTGTCAGGACCCCGAGCGCGAGGAGGGCGATGGTGCCGCCCAGCACCGCGAGCGCCGGCGCGACCCGCTCGCTGACGAGAAGCGCCAGGACGACGGAGATGACGGCCAGGGTGATCCACGCATCGATGGACACGGTAGCGACGGCTCGAGACGGGTGGGCGGGGCGCCCATATCTGTGCGTTTCTCGCCCGCGTGTGCAACAGGGGCCTGCTGGCTCGTTGTATGGACAGGACGTGCCCACCCGACGATGCTCAGCCCGTCCCCGGCCCTCGACGGAGGTACCGATCGTGCACTCCCCACGCGTGACCGTGCTCGGCCTCTTCCTCGCGGTCGTCTTCACCGCCGTCCTCGGCGGCGCCGGCTCGTTGAGCGCGCAGCGGTACCTCCCGATCGGAGGGGAGGGGCCGTCGCTGCAGGTGCAGATCGTCAAGCCGTTCCCCTCGGACGACGGGCCGTTCGCCGGTGCGAGCTTCTCGACGAGCGGGTGGGACGCGAGCGTGGCCTATCCGCTGGCCTCGGGACCGACGCTCTTCGCGCGCATGGGGCTCGTGTACGCGTCGATCGAGGGTGTCGACGGCAGCCTGGCGATCTCCAGCCCCCGCCTCGGCGTCCTGCTCGGGTCCGACATGGGCGGCCGCTCCGCCGAGGTGCACGTGGATCTCCCTACCGCGACCGACGTCGGAGAGACCTACGCGACCGGCATCGCGATCTTCTCGGCGTACGACGAGAAGGAGCGCTTCCTCGAGGACACCTGGTCGGTGGGCGCGAGCGCCACGGCCGAGATGGAGCCGGGCCCGGGCGCGTTCGTCGGCGCGCGCGCGGGGACCTCCGTGCTCGTGCCGACCGAGGGGAGCACCGACGTCTACGCGTTGATCTCCCTGTTCGGACACGCGCCGACCGACGAAACGCGCTTCCGCATCGAGTTCTCCTCGCTCGCGCTGCTCTCGGGGTCGGACGTCGACTTCAGCGACCGCACGACCTTCTTCGCGAGCCTCGACATCACGTGGCCGTCGGTTCGCTTCGCGCCGACGCTCTTCGTGCGCGCACCCATCGACAACACGCTCGACGCCACCGTCCCGATCGTGGCGGGGGCCAGGGTGCTCTTCGGCGGCTGAGGCCCGACCGCTTCAGGGAACGAGCCGCGTCGGCACGTACGCCAGCGCGCTCAGCTGCGGCGTCGTCGGCCCCAGGTTCACGACGACCGCGTTGGTCGGATCGATGGTGGCGAAGTAGGTCACGCTGCCGTCGAGCACCAGGCCGAACACGACGCCGTCCGACGAGCGCGTCGCCATCGACGGGATGCGGACGGAGTAGCTCGTGAACGGAGGGAACCCCACGTACGTGATGGGCCCGACGGGCGTCGTCGTGGCCCGGTCGAGATCGATGCGCGTCAGCACCTGCTGGAACGCGCCGCCCGACACGTAGAGGCTACCGTCCTTCCAGAAGGTGCTCCCTTTGCCGCTCTCCCCCTCGTCGAACCGGAGCACCTCGTGGAAGTATCCGTCCGTCACGTCCACGCGGAACAGGTAGCCCGCCGTGCCCCGGTTGAACGTGTACAGGCGTCCGGTGCTCGGATGGGCGGCGAAGTCGGCGAGCGTGTCGACCTCCTGCACGGAGTTGCGCACCAGGCGCGCCGTGTCGCCGACCGCGTCGTATCGGTAGATGCAGCTCTCGCAGATCGCCGTGCGAGCGCTCGCGACCCACCACATGTCCGCCGTCGGCACCCATACCATGGACGCGATGGGGCCGATCGGCACCGGGTTCGGCGACGGCGTGGGGTAGGGAACCTGGATGAAGACGGAGTCGAGGAACGTGGCGCTCCCGCTCGCTTCGTCCACGAGCCAGATGCGGCTCTGGTGGTCCGCGCCGACGAGCGTCATCGGCTCGTCGGGGATCGGCGCCGTCGAGTCGAGCTCGCACGCGGCCAACCCGAGGCTCGCGGGAAGCAGCAAGCACCGCAGGATAGGAGCCGAACGACGCATGGGGACCCCGTGTGTAGCCGTGGGCAGATTGCTCTGCGCGCGACGGCCCGTCAAGCCGGACACTGCGCCCGCGTCTTCGCGCGCGTCAGGACGGGGTCCAGTCCCCGAAGCGTCGGCCCTCTCCGGCGAGCCGCCGGAGGAGCGGTGAGGGCGCCAGCCACTCGCCGTGCTCCGCGTGGAAGCGCTCGAGCGTCGCGAGAACCCGGTCGAGACCCAGCGAGTCCGCCCAGTACATCGGGCCGCCCCGATAGCGGGGAAACCCGTAGCCGTGCAGCCACACCAGGTCGAGGTCGCTCGAGCGCTCGGCGATGCCCTCGTCCAGGATCTTCGCGCCCTCGTTGACGAGCGGGTACAGGCACCGCTCCAGGATCTCCTCGTCGGAGATCTCCCCCCGCGCGATCCCGAGCCGCTCCGACTCGGCGACGATGAGCGCCGTCACCTCCGGGTCGGGGAGGGGCGTCCGGCTGCCCTTCTCGTACAGGTACCAACCCTTGCCGGTCTTCTGCCCGTAGCGACCCCGGTGGTAGAGCTCGTCAGCGAGCTTCGAGTAGCGGAGGTGCTTGGGGCGCTGCGGCTCGCGGTGCTGGCGGATCTTGTAGCCGACGTCCAGGCCGGCGAGGTCGCCGACCGCGAACGGCCCCATGGGGAAGCCGAACTCCTGGATGACGCGGTCGACCTGCTCGGGGAGCGCCCCCTCCTCGAGGAGGAACTGCGCCTGCCGCGTGTACGGGTAGAGCATGCGGTTGCCGGCGAACGAGTCGCAGACACCCACGACGACGCCGACCTTGCCGAGGCGCCGCGAGAGCGCGAGCGCGGTGGCGAGCGCCTCGGGGGACGTCTTCGCCCCGCGCACGATCTCCACGAGCCGCATGACGTGGGCGGGGCTGAAGAAGTGCAGGCCGAGCACCTGCTCGGGACGGGACGTGGTCGCAGCGATCTCGTTCACGTCCAGCGACGATGTGTTCGTCGCCAGCAGGGTCCGTGCGCCACACAGCGCATCGAGGCGCGTGAAGATCGCCTTCTTGAGCTCCATGCTCTCGAACACGGCTTCGACGACGACATCCGCCGCCGCGACGCGCTCGAAGTCGAGCGTGGCCTCGATGAGCGCGAGACGCTTCTCCGCGTCCGCGGCGGACAGGCTGCCCTTGGCGACGCTGCCCGCGTAGTTCTTGCGCACCGTCGCCATCCCGCGCTCGAGCACCTCGGCGGTCTCCTCCGTGACGGTGACCGGGATGCCCGCGTTGGCGAAGCCCATCGCGATGCCTCCGCCCATCGTGCCGCAGCCGATGACCGCGGCGCGCGTCACGGGCCACTCCGGGGTGTCCGCGGTCACGCCGCGCACGCGCCGCGCTTCGCGCTCGGCGAAGAACGCGTGACGCAGCGCCGCCGACTGGGGCGACGTGCGGCAGCGCTGGAACGTCTCGCGCTCGAACGCCATCCCCGCCTCGAAGGGCTCGCTGACCGCGGCTTCGACGCAGTCGATGCACGCGAGCGGAGCCTCGAAGCCCCGCTGCTTGCGTGCAACCTGCGCGCGCTGCTCGGCGAAGAGGTCGGTCCGCGCGCGCCCGGAGGCGAGCCGCTCCTCGCGGTCGCGCGTCCGCCGCCACGATCCATCCTGCGCGAGGCGGGCTGCCAACTCGACCGCGGTCTGGAGCACGTCGCCGACCTTCGCGACCGCATCGACCAGGCCGAGCTCGTGCGCCCTCTCCGCGGAGATCGGCTTGCCCGAGACGATCATGTCGAGCGCGGCCTCGACGCCGATCACCCGGGGGAGCCGCTGCGTCCCGCCCGCGCCGGGAACGAGCCCGAGGGTCACCTCCGGCAGGCCGATCTGCGTGCCGGCCGCGGCGACCCGGGCGTGGCACCCCAGCGCCAGCTCGCAGCCTCCGCCGACGGCGGTTCCGTGCAGCGCCGCGACGACCGGCTTCGCGCCGTCCTCGACCATGGCGATCAGCTCGCGCAGGGTGGGGGACTGGTTCGACACCGAGGTATCGAACTCGCGGATGTCGGCGCCCGCGCTGAACAGCTTGCCCGCGCCCGTCAGCACCACGCCACGTATGCCGGCGTCGCGTGTCGCTTCGTCGAGCGCGTCCCGCATCGCGCCGCGCACCTGCAGGGACATCGCGTTCACGGGTGGGTTGTCGAGGGTGAGGACGGCGACCGAGTCGGAGCGCGAGAGACGCACGGTGGCGGGCATGCGCGAGAGGGTTGGAGGCGTCGTCGAGGAGCGCGGAAGCGGCTCGCGGCTCTGGGGATAGCACGGCGCTCGGCGGACGGCAACGGCCCACCGGGCGCCGACCGCGCTCCTTGACCGCCCGACCGCCGCGCGGTCCCTTCTCCTCCGTGACCGCTTCGGCCCTCGTCCTCCTCGGTGCCCGCGCCGGCCGCGTCCACGCGCGGCGCGTCGCCGTGGCGGCGACGCTCGTCGCAGCCGTGGGATGCGCCGGTGGCGCGCGAGATCCGCTGCCCGTCGTGCCCGCGCCGGCCCCGCCGTCCGGTCAGGTCTGCCGGAGCGCGGCTCCCGCCACGGTCGTTTCCTTCGCGGACGCCGGGTTGGCCCGCGCGATCCGCGTCACGTTGCAGGTCGGCGCCGACGAGCCGCTGACGTGCGAGCTCCTGGCGCGCGTCACCCGGCTGCACGCACCGGACGCCGGCATCCGTGACCTCTCGGGCATCGAGAACCTGGTGAGGCTCGGCGAGCTGCACATCTTCGGCGCCAACCAGATCCGAGACGTCACGCCGCTGGGCGATCTCCCGGCGCTCACCGACCTCAACCTCGCGCGCAACCAGATCGAGGACATCGGTCCGCTCGCCCGTCTACGCACGCTGACGTCGCTCGATCTCTACGGAAACCCGGTGCGCGACATCACGCCCGTCGCGGAGCTCACCGGGCTGATCCGCCTGCGGCTCGAGCACGGGCCGGATCTGTCGCACCTCGACGCCCTGCGGTCCCTGACTCGCCTCGGGCGTCTGGAGCTCGGCGGCAACGCGCTCACGGACGTGGGGCCGCTCGCGTCGCTCACGGGCCTGACGCGTCTCTCTCTGGCGGATAATCCGCACTTCGCGGACGTCACGCCTCTCGCGGCGCTCACCAACCTGGAGGTGCTCGACCTGGGCGGGACGTCCGTGCGCGACCTGGCTCCCCTGACGGGATTGCTCCGCATCACGAGCCTGTCGCTCGCCGGCACGCGGGTCTTCGATCTCGGCCCGTTGCTGACGATGGCCGGCCTCTCGCGGCTCGACCTGCGCGGGAACATGCAGCTCACGGACATCCAACCGCTTCTCTTCCATTCCACCCTGGGCGCCGGCGACGGCGTGCGCCTGGAGCAGACGGGCGTGAGCTGCAGGGACGTCGCGGCCCTCCAGGCGAGAGGGGTCACGGTCTTCAGCAGCTGCCGCTGAGGAGCGCGCCCGCCCGGGGCGCGGGCGGCCCGGCCGCCCCTTGGCGCGACCGGGCCTCGCGTGGGTCCGGGCTCAGGCCCCCGGCGCCGGACCGCGGAACTGCATGTGGCAACCGGCGCAGGCCTGCTGCACGGCCGTCTGCGCCGTTGCGACCGCTTCCATGTCGGCGCCGCGGGCGGCGTCGAGCAGCTGATCCGCCGCGGTACGCAGCGTCTGGATACGCCCGGCGAACTCGCTCGCGTCGTCCCAGACGCCGGGCAGCGAGCGCGAGCCTTCCCCGCCCACGTTCGCCGCGAACGCTTCGGGGAGCATCGTCGACAGCAGCTGAACGATCGTCGCCCGCCCGAGCAGGTGCGAGGGCGCGCCGGCCGTTCCGTTCCGGATCGCCGTGAGCGCCGACATGCTCTGCTGCAGCTGCTCCATGATGTACTGGCGGTAGACGACCGGCGTCATGGGCGGCGCGCCGGCACGCCCGCCGCCAGCGCCCCGCTGCTGAGCCGCCACTCCGTCGCTCGCGCCGAGGACGAGCGAGACGGCGAGCGCCCACACGGCGAAACCTCTCACGCAGCTGGATACCAAAGGCACCTCCGGGTCGAAGGAAAGGGACTCTCGGCCTGCAACATGACACCCCCCGGGAAATCGCGCATTGGCGCCTTCCCTCTTGCATCCCGGGAGTCCGACCCTTCCTATGGCTCCGCGTGGACCGCCGGCCCTCGTGTCTCGTCGCCCGTGACGGAGGAGTGATCGGATGTTCGAGCAGAACTACAATCCGCTGGGCAATGTGGTTCTATCGACGATCGTCGCGGCGATCCCGATCCTCACGCTGCTCTACTTCATCGCGCTGCACCCCCATCGCGACGCGCGCGGCCACCGGCACATGGGCATCAGCGCGCCCTACGCCGCCTTCTACGGGGTGGTGGCGGCGTTCCTCGTCTCCACGCTCGTCTTCGGCATGCCGCTGGTGTCGGCCGGCTCGGCGTTCCTGTACGGCACGCTGTCGGGCTTCCTCGGCATCATCTGGATCATCATCGGGGCCATGCTGCTGTACAACATGACCCTGATCACGGGGAAGTTCGAAGTCGTCAAGGAATCGATCGTCCACATCTCGTTCGACCGGCGTCTGCAGGTCCTGCTGATCGCGTTCTCGTTCGGCGCGATCATCGAGGGCACCTCCGGCTTCGGCACCCCGGTGGCGATCGCGGGCGCCGTGATGGTCGGTCTCGGCTTCTCGCCGTTCCAGTCGGCCGTGCTCAACCTCCTGGCCAACACGGCCCCCGTGGCGTGGGGCGCGATCGGCACGCCGATCGTCACGTTGGCGGCCGTGAGCGGCCTCGATCAGCTCGAGATCTCGCACATGGCCGGCCGCCAGCTGCCCTTCGTGTCGGTGCTGGTTCCGTTCTGGCTCATTGCCGCGTTCGTGAAGATGGAAGGCGGCACCTGGAAGCAGGTGTGGGAGGTGTGGCCGGGCGCGCTCGTGTCCGGGCTCTCGTTCGCGACGATGCAGTGGTTCGCCTCGTCGTCGAGCTCCTTCCACCTGATGACCGACGTGGTCGCCGGGGTGTTCTCCGTCGCGTGCACGGCGCTCTTCCTCCGCTTCGTGTGGCATCCCAAGACGCGGTTCCTGCTGCGGCGGGAGCGCGAGGAGCAGGCAGCCAAGGGTGAGGCGCTCGAGGCGCCGCTCCCGGCGCGCAGCATCTACGGCGTGCCGCAGACCGTGTACGCGTGGCTGCCCTGGGGCATTCTCATCGTATGCTGCGCGGTCTGGGGCATCCCCAGCTACCGCGTGTGGTTGAACAACCTGTTCGCGGACGTGACGTTCGACACGACCCTGCTCGGCTCGACCTTCGCCGGCTCGCTGTCGCTGCCGGTGTGGGACATGCCGGCGCTGCACAACCTCGTGCAGCGCATGCCCCCCGTGCTGCCCGCCGGGTCGGCTCCCGAGGCTGCGCGCTTCACCATCAACTGGCTCTCGGCGTCGGGCACCGGCGTGTTCCTCGCGGCCATCCTCACCGGGCTGGTGCTGAAGATGAGCCTCGAGCAGTGGAGGCTCGCCATCGTGCGCACCGCGCACCGGCTCGTGATCCCGATCCTGGTGATCGGTCAGGTTCTCGGGCTCGGGTTCCTCACGCGCTTCTCCGGGATGGATGCGGTGCTCGGCCTCGCGTTCACCGGTGCCGGCGTGCTCTATCCGTTCTTCGCGGCCTACCTCGGCTGGCTGGGCGTCTTCCTGACCGGATCGGACACCGCCTCGAACGCGCTCTTCGGCAGCCTGCAGCGGATCACCGCGCAGCAGCTCGACCTGAACGAGGTGCTCATCGTGGCGACCAACTCCACCGGCGGCGTGATGGGCAAGATGATCGACGCGCAGTCGATCATGGTGGCGTGCGCCGCCTGCTACGACGACCCACACGAGCGCACGCGCGCGCTCGGGCCGATCTTCCGCACCGTCTGGTGGCACTCGGTCGCGGGAGCCGCGGTGATCGGCCTCATCGCGCTGCTCCAGGCCTACGTCTTCACCGGCATGATCCCGGGGTAGTCCGCCGAGGTGATCTTCCGCAGCCCGTATCCCGACGTGGTGGTCCCCGACGTGACCATCACGGAGCACGTCTTCGGGAGGGCGGCGGAGCGAGGGGCGCGGACCGCGCTGGTGGACGGCGTCTCGGGCACGACGGCGTCGTTCGGCGAGCTGAGGGAGCGCGTCCTGCGGGCGGCGGGCGGGCTCGCGAGGCGCGGTCTGGCGAAGGGCGACGTCCTCGCGATCCACAGCCCGAACACGGCCGGCTATCCCGTCGCCTTCCACGCCGCGGCGCACGCCGGCGGCGTGGTGACGACCGTGAACCCGACGTACACGGCCGACGAGCTCGCCACGCAGCTGCACGACTGCCGCGCCCGCTTCCTGCTCACCGTCGGCCCGCTGCTCGACACCGCGCGGCACGCGGCGGAACGCGCCGGCGGCATCGACGAGATCTTCACGTTCGACGGCGCGCCCGGCTCGACGCCGTTCGGCGAGCTGCTCGAGGCCCCGGCGCTCGAGCGCGGACCGCGGATGGACCCGGCGACCGACGTGGTCGCTCTCCCCTACTCGAGCGGTACGACCGGTATCTCCAAGGGCGTGATGCTCACGCACCGCAACCTGGTCGCCAACTTGGTGCAGCTCGAGGGGTCGTACAGCCTCTGTAGACCGCTGACCCCCGAGGACACGGTGATCGCCGTGCTCCCGTTCTTCCACATCTACGGGCTCGTGGTGGTCATGAACTACGCGCTCTGGAGGGGCGCGAAGCTGGTCGTGCTGCCGCGATTCGACCTCGAGCAGTTTCTCGGGGTGACGCAGGACCACAGGGTCACCTTCGCCTACCTGGTTCCGCCGATCATGGTGGCGCTGGCCAAGCACCCCCTCGTGGAGCGGTACGACCTCTCCGGTCTCGCGGGGATCATGTGTGGCGCGGCGCCGCTCGGCGCGGAGGTCGCCGAGGCGGTCGAGCGGCGCCTCGGCTGCATCGTCTGTCAGGGATACGGGCTGACCGAAGCGAGCCCGGTGACGCACTACGGTCCCGATCAGCGGAGAGGCCAGACGCCGCACGACTCGATCGGCCCGAGCCTCCCGAGCACCGAGGTGATCGTGGCGGACGTCGAGACGGGGCGGCCGCTCGGGCCCGGCGAGCGAGGCGAGCTGTGGATCCGCGGCCCGCAGGTGATGCGCGGCTATCTCGGCGCTCCCGAGGCGACCGCCGCGACGCTCGACGCCGATGGATGGCTCCACACCGGCGACGTCGGCTGGGTGGACGCGTCGGGCCACTGTCGCATCGTCGATCGCGTGAAGGAGCTCATCAAGTTCAAGGGCTTCCAGGTCGCGCCCGCGGAGCTCGAGGCCGTCCTGCTCACGCATCCCCGCATCAAAGACGCTGCCGTGGTACGGAGCCCCGACGAGGAAGCCGGGGAGGTGCCGAAGGCGTTCGTGGTGCGCGACGGCGACCTCGGGGAGGACGAGGTGCTGGCGTTCGTCGCCGAGCGCGTATCACCGCACAAGAAGGTGCGCCGGGTCGAGTTCGTCGACGCGATCCCGAAGTCGCCTTCCGGCAAGATCCTCAGGAGGGTGCTCGTCGAGCGCGAGCGTCGCGGTCGCGAGCGGGCAGATCCCTAGACGCGGGAGCTCAGAAGCTCAGCAGGCTGTACTGAGCCACGAGGCCCGCGATCAGCACCGCGATCGTCGTGATGGCCTTGATGAACGGGTTGATCGCCGGGCCGGCGGTGTCCTTGAGCGGATCGCCCAGCGTGTCGCCCACGACCGCAGCCTTGTGCGCCTCGGAGCCTTTGCCTCCGTGCGCGCCTTCCTCGATGTACTTCTTGGCGTTGTCCCACGCGCCGCCGGCGTTCGCCATGAACAGCGCCATCACGAGGCCGGACACGATCACGCCGATGAGGAGGCCTCCGAGGGCATCGGCACCGAGGACGAACCCGATGCCGATCGGAAGCCCGACCGCCATCGCCGCCGGCACGATCATCTCGCGCAGCGCCCGGTTGGTAACGATGCGCACGCAATGCGCGTAGTCGGGCTTGTCGGTTCCCTGCATGATGCCGGGCTTCTCCCGGAACTGTCGTCTCACCTCGTCGATGACCTCGCCGGCGGCGTGCCCGACCGCGCGCATGGCGAGCGCGCCGAACACGAACACGGCGGCCGCTCCGATCAACAGCCCGGACAGCACCGCGGGGCTCTGCAGGCTGAACGTGAACGGCGTGGCCGCCACGGCGTTCACGTGGTCCACGTAGTCGGCGAAGAGCACCAGCGACGCGAGACCGGCGCTGCCGATCGCGTATCCCTTGGTCGTGGCCTTCGTGGTGTTGCCCACCGCGTCGAGCGCATCCGTCACCTCACGAACCTCGCCGGGCATCTCGCTCATCTGCGCGATGCCGCCGGCGTTGTCCGTCACCGGTCCGAACGTGTCGAGCGCCACCACCAGGCCGGTCACGGAGAGCATCCCGACCGCGGCGAGACCGACGCCGAAGAGGCCGTGCTGGAGATCGCCGGACGAGCCGAGCATGAACGCCACGACGATGCCGACCACGATCGTCACGACGGGAATCGCGACCGACTCGAGCCCCACCGCCATGCCTTCGATCATGGCCGTCGCGGTTCCCGACGTCGATCCGCCGGCGATCCGCTGGACCGGCCTGAAGTGCTTCGACGTGTAGTAGTCCGTCGTGAAGATGAGCACGACGGTGATCAGCAGGCCCACCAGCGAGGCGGCGAAGTACGCGAGCGGGAGCTGCAGGAGCGGCACCGTGACGACGTAGAAGCCGACCGCGGCGAGGCCGCACGTGACGAGCGTCGCGCCGTGCAGCGCGGCCATGATGCTGCCGCTCTTCGGCAGGCGGATGAACAGTAGTCCGATGGCGGACGCCACGACCGCGACGGCGCCGAGCAGGAGGGGATAGAGGACGCTCGTCTCCGTGGGCTCGGGCGGGATTGCCTCGCTCGCCGCGACGAGCATCGTGCCGATGAGCGTGACGGCGTACGTCTCGAAGAGGTCGGCGCCCATGCCGGCGCAGTCGCCGACGTTGTCCCCGACGTTGTCCGCGATCACGCCGGGGTTGCGGGGGTCGTCCTCCGGAATGCCGGCTTCGACCTTGCCGACGAGGTCCGTGCCGACGTCGGCCGCCTTCGTGAAGATGCCACCGCCCACGCGCGCGAAGAGCGAGACGAGCGATCCGCCGAAGGCGAACCCGACGAGCAGGATCGGCACGTCCTCGGGTGCCACGCCCATCGATCGCCAGGCGATGTAGAACGCCGACAGCCCGAGCAGGCCCAGGCCGACCACCGCGAAGCCGTTCACCGCGCCCGCGCGCACCGCGAGCGAGAGCGCGGGCGCGAGCCCCTTCGTCGCCGCCTGCGCGACGCGAACGTTCGCGCGCGTGCTCACGAACATGCCGATGAACCCCGCGAGCGCCGAGAGCGCCGCCCCGCCGAGGAAACCCGTCGCGGACGCGTGCCAGAAGCGCGCGCTCTCGGGGTCGATCATCGGCCCGACGAAGAAGAAGAGCAGCGCGAGCAGCGCGGAGAAGATCGCGACCGTGCGGTACTCGACGCGCAGGAACTCCATGGATCCGACCGCGATGGCGTCGCTGATCTCGCGCATGCGCTCGGTGCCCGTGTCGGCGCGCAGCACGCTGCGGGCGAGGAAGAAGGACACGCCGAGGGCGAAGAGCCCAGCCAGGACGGAGGCCCATGGGCCTACGACGCCGATGTTGATCAAGGGTGCAGCCGCGTACGGAGGTTTCAGCGGCGTAAAGGATCATCGCGGCGGGGATGGGCGACAAGGCCGGCTTGCCCCCGGCCGGCCCCGCTGTAGGTTCGGCCGCGTTCGCTCGTTCGCGGCCCCGCCGACGACGTTGGCTCATCGACCGTTGGCACACCGACGAGGACACGCATGACCGATCGGCAGGAGAGGCTGCGGGCGTTGGCGGCGGCGCAGTGGCGCATCGCGCTCACGCTCACCGCGGCGATGGTGGCGATCTACTTCGGGTTCATCCTGCTCATCGCCTACCAGGGGGCGCTGCTCGGACGCCTCCTCGTGCCGGGTCTCAGCCTGGGCATCCTGCTCGGCGCCCTGGTCATCCTGGCTTCTTGGCTGCTGACGTGGATCTACGTGCGGTGGGCGAATACCCACTACGACGAGGAGCTCCGGAGGCTGCGCGAATGAACGGCACGGCGATCGGCGTTCCGAACGCGGTGGCGATGTCGTTCTTCTTCCTGTTCATCGCGGTCACCCTCGGCATCACGTACTGGGCCGCGCGGCGCACGCGCACCACCGAGCACTTCTACGCGGCGGGCAGGAGCATCGGCGCCGCGCAGAACGGCTTCGCGCTGGCCGGCGACTACATGTCCGCCGCGTCGTTCCTGGGGATCGCCGGGCTCGTGTCCACGACGGGCTTCGACGGGCTCATCTACTCGACGGGATGGCTGGTCGGCTGGCCGGTGGTGCTGTTCCTCATCGCCGAGCCGCTGCGCAACCTGGGCAAGTACACGTTCGCGGACGTGGTGGCGTTCCGGCTCCGGCAGACCCCCGTGCGGATCGCCGCCGCGATCGGGACGCTGGCCACCGTCGCGTTCTATCTGATCGCGCAGATGGTCGGGGCGGGGGGCCTCATCCGGCTGATGTTCGGCATCCCGTACAGCTCGGCGATCACGATCGTGGGCGTCGTGATGATCGCCTACGTCCTCTTCGGCGGCATGATCGCCACGACGTGGGTGCAGATCGTGAAGGCGGCGCTGCTCCTCGGCGGCGCGACGCTGCTCGCGCTCCTGGTCCTCGCGCGCTTCGGCATGAGCCCCACGGCGCTCTTCGCCGAAGCCGCCGCCGCCCAGGGCGAGGGGGTGCTCGCGCCTGGACGCTTGGTGTCGAACCCGCTCGATGCCATCTCGCTCGGCATGGCGTTGATGTTCGGGACGGGCGGACTGCCGCACATCCTCATGCGCTTCTACACGGTTCCGGACGCCAAGGCGGCCCGGAAGTCGGTCTTCTACGCGACCGGCCTGATCGGGTACTTCTATCTGATGACGTTCGTGCTCGGGTTCGGCGCGATGGTGCTCGTGGGACCGGACGCGATCCGGCAGGTGGACGCGGGCGGCAACATGGCGGCTCCGCTGCTCGCCGAGGTGCTCGGCGGCACGCCGCTGCTCGGGTTCATCGCGGCGGTGGCGTTCGCCACGATCCTCGCCGTGGTCGCGGGCCTCGCGCTCTCCGGCGCGGCGGCGCTCTCGCACGACCTCTGGGTGAACGTCGTGCGCCGGGGTCATTCCGACGCCACCGAGCAGCTCCGCGTGGCGCGCGTCGCGACGATCTTCCTAGGCGTGCTCGCGGTGGTGCTCGGGATCACCTTCGAGGGGCAGAACGTGGCGTATATGGTGTCGCTCGCGTTCGCCATCGCGGCCAGCGCGAACTTCCCCGCGCTCATCCTGTCGATCTACTGGCGGGGGTTCACCACGGCCGGCGCGGTCGCGAGCATGCTGACGGGTACCCTCACCACGCTGGTGCTGATCTACCTCTCGCCCACCATCCAGGTGGACCTGCTCGGCCACGAGGCCGCGTGGTTCCCCCTGCGCAACCCGGCCATGCTGACCATCCCGCTCTCGTTCGCGGTCGGCATCGGCGTGTCGCTGATGGCCGCCGAGTCCGCCGCCGCGGAGGGCTTCGCGGAGGTGGAGCGCCGGACCCACCTCGGGGCGGCTATCGACTGACGGTCAGGGTTCACAGCCGCGCCGCCTTCCGCGACCTTGGTCATTCATGAGCGACGGCCAGAGCGACGGCGCCTCCGAGCCGCGGACTCCCGCTGAGTCAGCGCCCCCTTCCGCCGAGCCTCCCCCGGGAAACACGCCTCCCCACGTTCCGCTGACGGACGGGGAGAGGTCGCCGGAGCACGTGCGCGCCGCGCCGACGGGCCGCTACCTCGCGCTCCTGTCGATCGGCGCGTTGGGTGTGGTCTACGGCGACATCGGCACGAGCCCCATCTACGCGATCCGCGAGTCGCTCGCCCCGGAGCATGAGGTCGCCGTGACGAGCGCCAACGTGCTCGGCGTGCTGTCGCTCATCTTCTGGGCGCTGGTCATCATCATCGCGATCAAGTACCAGATCTTCGTGCTGCGCGCGAACAACCGCGGTGAGGGCGGCATCCTCGCGCTCACGGGCCTGATCAGCGCGCCGGGCCGGACGCCGGAGAAATCCGTGCTCATGCTGCTCGGGCTGTTCGGTGCCGCGCTCCTCTACGGCGACACCATGCTCACGCCCGCCGTGTCGGTCCTCTCGGCCGCCGAAGGTCTGTCGCTCATCTCGCCGGGCTTCGAGCCGTTCGTGCTGCCGATGACCATCGGCATCCTCTTGGGGCTCTTCCTGCTGCAGAAGCGCGGGACCGCCGGGGTGGGCGCGCTCTTCGCACCCGTGATGGTGGTGTGGTTCCTCACGATCGGGCTGCTCGGTCTCACGCAGATCGTGCGCAACCCCGCGACCCTCTTCGCCGTGAACCCCGCGCACGCGGTGACCTTCTTCACGAGCAACGGCTGGACCGGGTTCGTCGTGCTCGGCTCGGTGTTCCTCGCCGTGACGGGAGGCGAAGCCCTGTACGCCGACATGGGGCACTTCGGCGTGCGGCCCATCCGGCTGATGTGGTTCAGCCTCGTGATGCCCGCGCTGCTGCTCAACTACTTCGGCCAGGGCGCGCTCATCCTCTCCAACCCCGCAGCGGCCGCCAACCCGTTCTTCCTCCTCGCGCCGAGCTGGGGGCTGATCCCGCTCGTCGCGCTGACGACGGCCGCCACGATCATCGCCTCGCAGGCCGTCATCTCGGGCGCGTTCTCCCTGACCATGCAGGCGGTCCAGCTCGGCTACCTCCCGCGCGTCGTGATCGAGCACACCTCCGAGCGCGAGCACGGGCAGATCTACGTGCCCGCGGTGAACTGGGTGCTCATGGTCGCCTGCATCGGCCTCGTGCTCGGCTTCCGCTCGTCGAGCAACCTCGCGGCGGCATACGGGGTCGCCGTGACCACGACGATGGTGATCACGACGATCCTGTTCGGCGTCATGGCGAGGGAGCGCTGGAAGTGGGCCCTTCCGGTGCTCCTCCTACTCGAGGTCGTGTTCCTCTCGGTGGACCTGGCGTTCTGGGGCGCGAACATGCTGCGCGTTCCCCGCGGCGGATGGTTCCCGCTCGCGATCGCGACCGTCGTTCTCGCCGTGATGACGACGTGGAGCCGGGGTCGCGAGATCCTGGCGCGGCGCATGGCCGCGAGCACGCTGCCGGTGGAGTTCTTCCTGGCCGATCTCACGGACAACCCGCCGCGCCGCACGCCGGGAACGGGCATCTTCATGGCGCGCGGTCCGGATGGAACCCCGCCGGCGCTCCTGCATACGATGCAGCACTTCGGCGCGGTGCCCGAGCGCGTGGTCATCCTCAGCGTGCTCACCGCCCAGGTGCCGCGGTTCGAGGGACAGCGTATCGAGGCGAAAGAGCTCGGCGACGGATTCCACCGCGTGGTCATGCGTTACGGCTTCATGGAGGACCCGGATGTGGCACGGGACCTCGAGGAAAACGTCATACCCGATCTGGATCTGGACCTCGGCCAGGCGACGTTCTTCCTCGGCCGGGAGACGGTCATCGCGAGCGAGGGCAGCGTGGGCATGTCGGCCTGGAGGGAGCGGCTGTTCGGCCTGATGGCGCGCAACGCGCGCCTGGCTTCCTCCTTCTTCCATCTGCCCTCCGATCGCGTGGTCGAGCTGGGTGTCCAGGTCGAGCTCTAGAGACATGCGGAGGGTTCAACCATGCGACTGAAAGCGACTGGGTTCTTCGGCGCCGCGGCCGTCGTGCACCTCGTGCTCCTCGCCGCCTGCGGGCCGCGTTTCACGCGCGAAGCCGTCATCGTCACCGACAGCGCCGGCGTCACGATCGTGGATTCGGACGGCGAGCAGCCGGCGTGGACGCGTGAGACCACCTGGCGGCTCTCCGCCAGGCCGGCCATCCAGGTGGGCAACCAGCCGTACGATCCGAGTCAGCGCATCTACGGGGGCGAGCACACGCGCCGCATGCCGGACGGCGGCATCGTGGTGGCCAACCGCGGTCTCGGCGACGTGCGCATCTTCGACGCCGGGGGCTATCACCTGCAGACGCTCCGCATCGTGATCGACCCCGAGATCCAGGAGGGGCGGCCGCGGCGCGTCTATCCGATCTCGCCGGACAGCCTCGTCATCTACCACGGCGGCGGCGAGCTGTCGCTTTGGAACGCGCAGCTCGAGCGCGTGCAGCGCGTCCCGGTGCAGAGGCCGGAAGGGCTCGAGGAGACCGAGCTCGAGCCCGCGGGCGACTGGTTCGCCGACGGCACGCTCCTCTTCACCGGGCGCATCCCCCTCGATCCGAGCCTCACCGGCCTGCAGCGCACGCGCATGCGGCTCCTGCACTACGACGTGGACGGTCGCCTGATCGGGACCATCGGGGACTTCGACGCGGACACCGAGATGGTGGGTGAGGACGTCTACGTCTGGGGGCCGTCGGCCCACGTGGCCGTCGCCGACTCGACCGTCTGGTACGCGCCCGGCGACCGTTGGGAGATCAGGGAGGTCGCGCTCGACGGACGCACCCTCAGGATCTTCCGCCTCGACAAGCCGATGGACGTGGTGACGAACGCGGACCGCTCGGCGTTCCGCGTCGGGGCGGTGCGTCAGCTCATCCAGGCGGGTGAGGAGAACGCCGAGGAGATCGTGGACTCGACCTACACCCATGCCGAGACGTTCCCTGCCTGGAGCCAGATCCTGGTGGACGAGGTCGGCAACGTGTGGGCGCGCGCGTACCGGTGGTTCGACATGGGCGCCGACTATCCGTGGACCGTGTTCGACCGGGACGGGCGCTACCTCGGCGAGGTCATCGTCCCGTATCCGCTCACGGTGCACGAGATCGGCGACGATTACGTGCTCGGCCACATGGCCGACGGACGGGGCGGCGAGGCGGTCTACATCTACCGGCTGGAGAAGCCCGTCGCGGGGGCCGCGACCGAGCCGTAGCGCCGCCCTGACCGAGGCGGGCGCGCCTACTTGACGTCCGGGGGGGAGGGTGCAAACCTCCCCCCCGCTGTTTTCCGGACTCGACGCCAGGCGCCCATGCTCCTCCTCCAGGTCTACGTCTTCCTCCTGGCCGCGTTCACCGGCTACATGGTGATCTCGCGCGTCCCCCCGCTCCTGCACACGCCGCTCATGGCCGCGACGAACGCGATCTCGGGCATCTCGCTCGTGGGCTCGCTGATCGCGGCGGGCGCCGACAGGAACGGCGTCTCGACGATCCTCGGGACCGTCGCCGTCGTGGCCGCCACGTCGAACATCGTCGGCGGGTTCCTCATCGTCGACCGCATGCTGGCGATGTTCAAGCGCGACGTGAAGCCCTCGTCACCGGGCGGGACGGCGGCCACGAACGGCCGCAAAGCCTGATGCGCGAGCTCTTCATCAACGCGTCGTACCTCGCCGCGTCGGCGCTCTTCATCCTCGGCCTGCGCAGCATGACGCGGCCCGAGGCGGCGCGCCGCGGCATGCAGCAGGCCGCGCTCGGCATGCT
This sequence comes from Gemmatimonadales bacterium, assembly GCA_050181335.1. GTDB lineage: Bacteria > Gemmatimonadota > Gemmatimonadetes > Longimicrobiales > Gaopeijiaceae > UBA2982. Next base: position 228,395 of record JBFXDG010000003.1, read on the forward strand.
GTTCGCCGTCGTGGGCACGATGGTCAGCACGGAGATCGTGGACTACCGCTTCGCGATCGGCGGGATGGTGCTCGGCACCATCATCGGGTATCCGCTCGGCATGTGGGTGCCGATGACCGCGATGCCGCAGCGTATCGCCATCGCGCTCACGTTCAGCGCGCTGGCCGCCACGCTGGTCGGCATCGCGGAGTATGTGACGGACATCGCCGACCACGGCACCGTCGAACGGTTCAAGATGGCGGCGATCGGCTTCGAGGTGCTGCTCGGCAGCGTGACGGTCGGCGGCACGCTGGTCGCGGCCGGCAAGCTCCAGGAGATCCTCCCCTCGAAGCCGCTGACGTACCCGGGGCAGAACTTCGTCAACGCGCTTCTGGGCGCGCTCACGCTCGGGCACCTCGTCTACATCGTCGTCGCGCCGACGAACGCCAGCGCGTTCTACCTGATGATCGGCCTGGCGGTCGTGTTCGGCGTGCTGCTCGTCCTGCCCATCGGCGGCGCGGACATGCCGGTCGTCGTCGCGCTGCTGAACTCGTATTCGGGCCTGGCCGCGTGCGCGACCGGGTTCGCGATCAACAACGAGATCCTGATCATCTCCGGCTCACTCGACGGAGCATCCGGCTTCATCCTGTCGATCCTGATGAGCAAGGCGATGAACCGCTCGTTCTCGAACGTGCTGTTCGGCGCCTTCGGCAGCGAGACCAAGGCCGTCGCCAAGGCCACGGGCGACATGACCGTCTCGCCGATCTCGCTCGAGGACGCCGCCATGCAGCTCGGGTACGCCAACCTCGTCATCGTCATCCCGGGCTACGGCATGGCGGTGGCGCAGGCGCAGCACGCCGTGCGCGAGCTCGGCGAGCTGATCGAGAAGCGCGGCGGCGAGGTGAAGTACGCTGTGCACCCGGTCGCCGGCCGCATGCCGGGCCACATGAACGTGCTGCTCGCCGAGGCCGACGTGCCGTACGACAAGCTGTACGACATGGAGGAGATCAACGCCGAGTTCGAGCGGGCCGACGTCGCGCTCGTGATCGGCGCCAACGACGTCGTGAACCCGGCGGCCCGCACCGATCCCTCGTCGCCGATCTACGGCATGCCGATCCTCGACGCCGACAAGGCCAAGCGGGTCATCGTGCTGAAGCGCGGCATGGCGGCCGGCTTCGCGGGGATCGAGAACGAGCTCTTCTACGACAAGCGCTGCAACATGCTGTTCGGTGACGCGAAGGCCTCGATCACCGGGCTGATCGGCGAGATCAAGAACGTCTAGGAGTATCTGAGAGGCTTCCCGAGGAGGGCCGCATGTCCCAGCTGTTCGCACGGAAGACCGTCGCGGAGCTGACGGCCCAGGCGTCGGGTGGACCCGGAGGGGAAGGCCAGGGCCTGAAGCGCGTGATGGGCCGCTGGGAGCTGACCGCGCTCGGCGTCGGCGCGGTCATCGGCGCGGGCATCTTCGCCACGACCGGGTCGGCCATCGCGGGTGAGGCGGGCGTGCGGCCCGGCGCGGGCCCCGCGATCGTGCTCTCGTTCCTGCTGACGGCCGTCACCTGCGGGCTCGCGGCGCTCTGCTACGCCGAGTTCGCGGCGATGGTGCCGGTGTCCGGCTCGGCCTACACGTACGCGTATGCGTCGCTCGGCGAGCTCGTCGCGTGGATCATCGGCTGGGATCTCATCATCGAGTACGCGGTCGGCAACATCGCGGTCGCCATCTCCTGGGCGGGTTACTTCCGCGAGCTCGTCGGGCTCGCCGGCATCGACATCCCTCCGTGGCTCGTGACCGACTACCGCACGGCGTTCCAGGCGGCGGCCTCGGTGGCCGGCGGCGCCACCGACCCGGCCACGCTCGATCTCGCCGCGGCGACCACGACGGCCCCGCACGTCTTCGGCCTGCCGATCATCCTGAACCTGCCCGCGGTGCTGATCGTCGTGGCGATCACCGCCCTGCTCGTGTACGGGATCCGGGAATCCTCGTTCTCGAACACCGTGCTCGTGGTGCTCAAGGTAGGGATCCTGATGTTCTTCGTTGCGGTCGGTCTCTTCTTCATCGACCCGACGCACTACACGGCGCACGGCGGCTTCGCGCCGAACGGGTTCGCCGGGGTCAGCACGGCCGCGGCGATCATCTTCTTCTCGTACATCGGGTTCGACGCCGTCTCCACGGCGGCCGAGGAGGCGAAGAATCCCGCGCGCGACGTCCCGTTCGGCATCATCGCGAGCCTCGTCGCCTGCACGCTGATCTTCATCCTGGTCGCGGCGGTGATGGTGGGGATGGCCGACTGGCGCGAGCTCGGCACCGCGGAGCCGCTGCTCACCGCGCTCAATCTCGCCGAGGGAAGCCCCGCGCTGCTCGGCTTCTCGCGCGTGCTCGTCGCGATCGGCGCGGTGGTCGCGATGACGACCGTGCTGCTCGTCTTCCAGCTCGGTCAGCCACGCATCTTCTTCTCGATGGCGCGCGACGGTCTGCTGCCTCCGTGGGCCGCCAAGATCCACCCGCGGTTCCGCACGCCGCACGTGACCACGATCCTGACGGGCGCGTTCGTCGCGGTGTTCGCGGCGTTCGCCAACATCAACGAGGTCGTCGACCTGACGAACATCGGCACGCTGTTCGCGTTCCTGCTCGTGTCGGCGGGCATCCTCGTGCTGCGGAGGAAGGAGCCCGATCGCGTGCGGCCGTTCCGCACGCCGTTCGTGCCCGTGGTGCCGATCCTGTCGATCGTCACCTGCCTCTACCTCATGCTCCAGCTGCCGCTGGTGACGTGGATCCGGTTCGGGCTCTGGCTCGCCATCGGGCTCGTGATCTACTTCCTGTACGGATACCCGAGGAGCAGGCTGAGGAGCGCGGCGGCCGGCCGCTGATCGGGCGCTACTCCCGCGCCAGCGCCGCCGTCGGCATCCGCGGGATGATCCGCAGCGCGTTCTGGTAGTAGACCTTCCGCAGCACGTCGTCGGGCAGGTCCAGGCCGTAGAGCTTCCAGAACGCGTGATAGTCGCGGTAGTAGTCGAAGTACTCGTCCGCGGTCTCGAAGACGCGCCAGTAATACGGGTACTCGTCCGGCGCGAAGGAGTCCTTCCCGAAGAGGATGCGGTCGGAGTACTTCACGAAGAACTCGCGCGCGAAGCGCGGCTGCCTGCCGAGGTCGTAGAGCACCGCGCCCAGCTCGCCGTGCACGTTGGGGTGGCGGTCGAAGATCTCGCCGAGCTTCGCGAGGTCCTGCGTGTGCCAGCCCATGTGCGCGAGCACCCACGTGGTGTTGGGGTGCTTGGCGATGAGACGGTTCCGCTCCGCCATGAGGTCGTCGAAGGCGGGGAAGCGCGTCCGGTCGAAGTAGCGGCGGTCCTCGAACAGCGCCATCTCGAGCCAGCGCTCGTTCTGGAAGTCGAGCGGCTGGAAGAACTCGGCCGGGTCGCCCGTGTGGATGAACACCGGGATGCCGAGCCGACCGGCGGTCTCCCACACGACGTCGAGCTCGGGGTCGTCCAGCCGCAGGCGCGTCCCGTCGGCTTTCATGGTGGTGAGCCCGAAGCTCTTCATGATCTCGCCGACGCCGACGGCGCCCGCGCGCACGTCCGCCTCGAGCTGCGCGGCGATGCGCGCGCCCGATCCCGGTCCGACGTCGCGGAGGTCGAGCGAGGCGAAGAACACGAAGCGGTCCGCATGGCCCGCGGCGCGCACGGCCTCGATCTGGCTGGTGAGCCGCTCGCCCGAGCTGGGCTGGGCCTGGACCATCACGCCGATGTTGAGACGGTCCATCGCCTCGATGACCGTGCGGATGTTCTCGGGCGAGGAGAGGTTCGGCGGATGCCCGTGGAAGTCCACGACCGGGTAGCGCGCTCTGGGGACCAGGTGCTCGGGGACGACGAGCGTCGAGCGCGGGTGGTACTCGGTGATGGTCGGCGGAGGGATCGTGGGCTCCCGGGCCGCGCCGCGGCCGCCGCCGCGCCCCTGCGCCTCGCACCCCGCGGCCCCGAACCCGATCGCCGCGACGGCTGCGAGCGACACGCCGACATGGACCTTACGCATCTCGGGACCTCCTTGGCTCACTTCAGAGCACTTCGGCGAGGAACGCCTCCAAGCCGATCTCGGCTGCGTCGATCTCCCGCCCGAGACGGTCGTAGAGCTCGCGCACGTCCTCCATCCGCTTCTCGCGTCCCGCGAGCTCGAGCTTCTCCGCGGTCGAGCGCGCCGGCTCCACGCCGAACACGCTGAGCGCGCCCTTCATAGTATGCGCGGTATCCGCGAGCGCCACCGCGTCCCGGGCCGCGACCGCCTCTTCGATGGCGGCCATCAAGGCGGGGCGGTCCGCCTTGAACACCTCGACCAGCGAGCCGAGCAGCCCCGCGTCGGAGTCGACGCGCGCGAGCAGCGCCTGCCGGTCGAACGCCGCGTCCGGCTTCGGCGCGTCGGGTGCGAGGGCCGGCTTCGCCGCATGAGGGGGAAAGCCGTCGGAGGGGCTCGCGAGCGAGCGCACCACCTCGCGGAGACGCTCCTGGCTGATCGGCTTCGAGACGTACTCGTCCATGCCCGCCTCGAGGAAGCGCTCACGGTCGCCCTTCATGGCGTGTGCCGTCATCGCCACGACGGGAACGTGCCCGCCCCGCTCGGCCTCGATCGCACGGATGCGGCGCGTGGCTTCTTCGCCGCCCATCTCCGGCATCTGGATGTCCATCAGCACGAGGTCGAACGTCGAGCGCTCGAAGAGCTCGACCGCCTCGCGGCCGTTCCGCGCGACGTGCACCTGGTGGCCCAGGCGCTCCAGGATGTGCACGGCCAGGCGCTGGTTGACCTGGTTGTCCTCGGCGAGCAGCACGCGCAAGGATCCCCACGCCTCCCGCAGCGAGTGGCGCGTGACCAGGGTCGCCTGCGTCGGCGCGGCCTCGCGGTCCCGGGACAGCGTGAGCTGGATGGCGTCCCTGAGCTCGGTCGGGATGATGGGCTTGAGGAGGTACGACGAGATGCCGTGCCGCTCGCACAGCGCGCCGTCGCCCGGTCGTCCGGCCGACGTGATGGTGATGAGCACGAGGTCGTCGAAGCGGTCGTCCTCGCGGATACGCTTCGCGACCTCGAAGCCGTCCATGCCCGGGAGATGGACGTCCAGGATCGCCATGTCGATCGGAGCGCCCGCGGCGTGGGCGTTCGCGAGCGCGACCAGCGCCTCCGGGCCCGACGCGACCGACACGGGCTGCATCTCCATCCGGCCGAGGATGCCCTCGAGGATGCGCCGGTTGGTGTGGTTGTCGTCGAGCACCAGCACGCGCAGACCCCGTAGCTCCTTGGAGGGCAGGAGCGGGGGGCGGGCGGCTTGGTGTCCCAGCTCGAAGGGGAGCGTGAAGCCGAACACGCTGCCGACGCCCTCCTCGCTCTCCACCGACACCTCGCCGCCCATGAGCGTGACGAGGCTCGAGGCGATCGAGAGCCCGAGGCCCGTGCCGCCGAACCGCCGGCTGGTCGAGCCGTCCACCTGCGTGAACGCCTCGAAGATCGCGCCGAGCTTCTCGGCCGGGATGCCGATGCCGGTGTCGCGCACCTCGAACCGGATCGACACGCCGTCGCCGTCCTGGCCGACGTTCGTCACCGACACGTGGACCTCGCCGCGCTCGGTGAACTTCACCGCGTTGCCGACCATGTTGACGAGGACCTGGCGGAGGCGGCCCGGATCGCCGCGCAGGCGCTCGGGGATGCCCAGCCCTTCGTCGTAGAGGAGCTCCACGCCCTTCCGGTTCGCGGCCAGCGCCTGCGGCTTGAGCGCGCCGGTCAACGTGTCCCTCAGCGTGAAGTCGATCGCTTCGATCTCCAGCTTGCCCGCTTCGATCTTCGAGAAGTCGAGCACGCTGTTGATCACATCGAGCAGCGCGAGCGCCGATCCCTGGACCATCTGGAGGTACTCGCGCTGTTGCTCCGTGAGCGGCGTGTCGAGCGCGAGCTCCGTCATGCCGATGATGCCGTTCATCGGCGTGCGGATCTCGTGGCTCACGTTCGCGAGGAACTCGCCGCGCACCCGGTTCGCCCGCTCCGCCTCCTGCTTGGCGCGCACGAGCTCGACCTGCCGCGACTTCTGCTCCGTCACGTCGCGCGCGCTGGCGTGGACGAACCCGCCCTCCACGAAGGAGACGGCATCCCACTCGAGCCACCGGTACGACCCGTCGGCGTGTCGGTAGCGCGTCTCGAAGCGAGCGTGCTGCTTGCCGTCCGACAGCGCCTGGATCTCCCGCCGCACGAGGTCGATGTCCCCCACGTGCGCGAACTCCGTCATCGGCTTGCCCAGGACGTCGCTCTCCGCGTAGCCGAGAACGTGCAGGAAGGCGGGGTTCGACCGCTGGAAGCAGCCGTCGAGATCGATGCGGCACACGAGATCGGGGCTGACGGCGTAGTAGCGGTCGATGGCCTCGGCCGCGCGTCGCTCGTCGGTCGCGTGCTCGCTCATTCGTTGGTCTTCACCCGGCGGCGTGACGAGTCGTCCTGTGTCGGAGGGCCTGAAAATAGGCTCGACCGAGGTTTCGGAGGAACGGCGACGGTGGTGCGATGGCGGCGGAGCCGAGGGCAGAGCCGTCGCTTGTGGGAGCGGTCCGGCGAGCTGTGGTACCGATACCACACGCTCGGCCTGTTCCGGGACCTGCCGTGTCCCGCGGTCGGAGACTCGCATGTCGTTGATGAGTAACGGCTTCCGCCGTCCAAGCGCTCTGGCGACGATCCGCGGCACGATGCCTGCCACTGGCGGGGCTCGTCGAAGTGTGTCCGCGACCTGGGGGGATGACATGCGGAAGGCTCTCCACGGGGTGACCACGTTGCTGGCGCTGAGCGCGATGGCGACGCCCAAGGCTGCGGAGTCGCAGCTCACTCCGGTCGATCCGGCCTGCGACTACACGGTCTGGCTGATCGACACGATGGAGATCTTCAACCCCAACCCCACCGCGTGCGCCGGAGCCTTCGCGGGCAACGACGTTCAGCAGGTGAGCGGCATCTTGAGCGAGATCGCCAACCAGGGGTGGGGTACGGGAGCCAGCTACCTCGGCACCACCGACGCCGGCCAGACGAGCGGTCCGTTCTCCTACGTCGGCGACGGCGTCCTCGGGGTCCTCACGTTCGATTCGCCGCTGACGGGTGACTACGTGGTCGCCCTCAAGGCGTCGCGGAGCTTCAGCCTCTACTACTTCGCGGGGCTCGTGAATCAGAGCTCGATCTTCTACAACACGGTCGGGACCGCGCAGAACAAGCACGGTGTGCCGCAGGACCTCTCGCACGCATCCCTGTTCTCGCTGCGGACCGTGACCGTGCCGGAGCCCGGCCAGCTCGCCCTGCTCGTGACGGGCCTGCTCGGTCTCGGGTTTGCCGCCGCGCGCCGCCGCAGGGATGCCGCGGCCTGAGCGTAGAGCCCAGATAAGGATGGACAGAGGCCCCGGCGCTCGCGCGCCGGGGCCTCTTTTCTTCGTGGAGGGGGCACTTCGGCCGTTCTGTCCGGACGTCTTGTCCGAATCAGCCAGGACGGCCGCCCACCGAGCGCCCGGGCTCAAAAGCTAAGTCATTTCATGCCAACGAGTTATATGGACAGGACCGCTTGGCACCCGCGTTGCTTCTAAGGAGCGCACGAAAAGACGACGAGCAAGGGCCGCGGGGCTCTCCTACTTCTCCGATCACCAAGGTGAATCCCCCCAGGGCCGGTCCCGCGGCCCGAGCTCAACCCGAAGTCAGAGCCAGAAGTCGAAGCGAAGTCCCCCCCAGGAAGTGAACGAGGGCGTCACGAACCCCCCGAGAATCGCGTGGCCCCTCGGGCCCTGCGGCCTCCCAGGCCGCAGGGCCTCATTCGTTTCGGGTCTTTCTCCTTGCGTCGTGGTGTCGATCCGCGTGAGAGTGTCGCGATGGAGAGCCCCGAGGCGCGCGCGATCGCGGTCCTGATCGCCGACGACGATCCCGATCAGCGCGTGCTCCTGGAGCGCATCCTCCAGGAAGCCGAAGGCGCCGAGCACCGCATCACCGTCGTGTCCGACGGACGGTCCGCCCTGGGCGCGCTGCGGGAGCGGCTGTTCGACGTCATGCTCCTCGACCTGAGCATGCCGGGCCTCGACGGTCTGGAGGTGCTCGAGGCGATCTCGGACGATCCGCAGCGGCCCCAGGTGATCTTCGTCTCGGGCACCGGCACGGTCGCCACCGCCACGCGGGCGATGAAGCTCGGCGCGTACGACTTCGTCGAGAAGCCGGTGCGGCCGGAGCGCCTCGCCACGGTGGTGTGGAAGGCCGCCGAGGCGCGGCGCGCGCTCACGCGCTCCGCGCGGCTGGAGGCCGTCGTGCAGCGCGAGAGCCGCGGTCCGGAGATCGTGACGGGCGACCCGCGCCTGCGCCGCGTCCTGGAGCTCATCGAGAAGGTGGCCGGCTCCGACGTGTCGGTGCTCGTGACCGGCGAGTCGGGCACGGGGAAGGAGCTCGTTGCGCGCGAGGTGCATCGGCGCTCCCTACGCGCCGACCAACCGCTCGTCGCGCTCAACTGCGCGGCCGTCGCCGAGACGCTCGCCGAGTCGGAGCTGTTCGGGCACGAGAAAGGCGCGTTCACCGGCGCCGGCACGCGCAAGATCGGGCTGCTCGAGCTCGCCGACGGCGGCACGCTCTTCCTGGACGAGATCGGGGACCTCGCGCTGCCGCTCCAGGCGAAGCTCCTCCGCGTCCTGGAGACGAAGCAGTTCCGGCGGGTCGGCGGCACGAAGGAGATCCCCACCGACTTCCGGCTGGTGTCGGCCACCAACCGCCCGCTCGAGGAGCTGGTCGCGCGCGAGGCGTTCCGTGGCGACCTCTACTACCGGATCAACGCGGTCGTCGTGAGCCTGCCGCCGCTGCGCGAGCGCGTGGGCGACGTGCGGCTGCTCGCGCAGCGCTTCCTCGACGGCGCGGGCGGACACGACACGGCTGCATGGGAGATCGCGCCCGACGCGCTCGAGCTGCTCGAGGGCTACACCTGGCCCGGCAACGTGCGCGAGCTCAAGAACGTGATCGAGCGGGCGCGCCTCCTCGCGCACGGACGCACGATTCGCGCGGCGGACCTCGGCTCCAGCCTGGCGGTCTCCCGCGCGGCGACGTCGCCGGACCGCCTCACGGACGGCGCGCCGGACACCTCGCCGCCGCTGCCCTCGCTCGATCTCGCCGCCCTCGAGCGCCTGGCCATCGACCGCGCGCTCGCGCGCACCAAGTGGCACCAGGGGCTCGCGGCCGAGCTGCTCGGCATCTCGCCGCGGACGCTGCATCGCAAGATCCGGAGCCTCGGCCTCGAGCGGCCGCGTTGACCATGACGACCACGACGACACGCGAGCGCACGAGCTTCCAGGGCGCGCTGGGCGCGTTCAGCGAGGAGGCGGTCCGGATCCTCGCGCCCGAGTCGGAGCCCGTGCCGCGCCCGTCGTTCGAGGCGGTGGTGAAGGCGGTCGAACGCGGCGAGGACCGGTGGGGCGTCGTCGCGGTCGAGAACACGCTCGCGGGTGCGGTGGCCGAGGCCTACGACGCGCTCGAAGGCGGCGACGTCCTGGCGATCGGCGAGGTCGCGATCCCGATCCGGCACTGTCTGCTCGGCGTGCGGGGCGCCTCGATCGCCCAGCTGCGCGAGGCGCGCACGCATCCGGTGGCGCTGTCGCAGTGCAAGGCCTTCTTCGCCCGCCACCCGACGATCCGTCCGCAGGCGGTCTACGACACCGCGGGCGCGGCAGCCGAGGTCGCGGCGAGCGGCGATCCGACCGTGGCCGCGATCGCGTCACGCCGGGCCGGGGAGCGCTACGGGCTCGAGGTGCTGGAGGCCGATCTCCAGGACCGCGACGACAACCAGACGCGCTTCTACCTCATCGCCCGCTCGTCCGCGGCGGGGACCTCACCGGCCGCCGCGAGCGCGGGCAAGGACGAAGGACCGTTCAAGACCGCCTGCGTCGTGGAGCTCGAGAACCGACCGGGTGCGCTGCACCAGCTGCTCGGCGTGTTCGCCGCACGCGGGCTCGACCTCTCGCACGTCGCCTCCCGGCCGGCGGCGTCGCCGTGGACGTACCGGTTCATCCTGGAGTTCGGGCACGCCACCCGGCGCGAGGGCGTGGACGCGATCGCGGCGGCGAAGACGCTCTCGGCACGCCTGCGCGTGCTCGGCACGTTCCCGGCCTGGCGGAGCCGCGCGGTTCCGGAGCCCCGCTCTTGACGCGCCGACGCGGCGGCGGTAAGAATCCGCCACCATGTTGATCGACACCCTGGCGCTCGGCCTGCTGCTCACGATCTCGCTTCGACTTCTCGGGCTCCTTCGGGAGCTCGATGAACAGGCCTGCCGCGGTGCTCGGATGAAGTAGTCAGGACGACAGACGAGACCTTCCGGCGGCGGGCCCCCACGAGGCCCGCCGCTTTTTTCTTGCACCCAACCAGGAAGACCACGATGGCCAGGATCACGGTGTTCGACACGACGCTGAGGGACGGCGAGCAGTCACCGGGCTCGAGCATGACGGCGCCGGAGAAGCTCCGGCTGGCGCACGAGCTGGCCGAGCTCGGGGTCGACGTGCTCGAGGCCGGCTTCGCGGCGAGCTCGCCGGAGGATGCCGAGTCGATCCTCGCCATCGGCCGCGAGGTGAAGGGCCCGGTGGTCGCGGCGCTGGCGCGGGCGGCGCGTGGGGACATCGAGAAGGCGGCCGCGTCGCTCGAGCCCGCCGAGCGCGCCCGTATCCACGTCTTCCTCGCCACGTCGGACATCCATCTGGCGAGAAAGCTCGGCATCACGCGCGAGCAGTGTCTGGAGCAGGCCGCCGAGGCCGTCGAGATCGCGCGCGGCTACGCTGACGACGTCGAGTTCAGCGCCGAGGACGCGATGCGGAGCGACCTCGACTTCCTCTGCGAGGTCGTGAAGGTCGCGGTCGCGGCGGGCGCGACGACCATCAACATCCCCGACACCGTGGGATACGCGCTGCCGCACGAGATCGACCACGCGTTCCGGACGCTCACGAGCCGCGTGCCTGGTCTGGCGAGCTGCGTGCTGAGCACCCACTGCCACGACGACCTGGGGCTCGCGGTCGCGAACTCGCTCGCCGCGGTCGGCGCCGGTGCGCGACAAGTCGAGTGCACGATCAACGGCATCGGCGAGCGCGCGGGCAACGCGTCGCTCGAGGAAGTGGTGATGGCGCTGCAGGTACGCCGCGACACGCTCGGCCACGAGACCGGCATCCGCTCGGAGCGGATCTACCGTACCAGCCGTCTGCTGTCGTACCTGACCGGCATCGAGCCGCAGCCGAACAAGGCGATCGTCGGGCGCAACGCGTTCGCGCACGAGGCGGGGATCCACCAGCACGGGATGATCAACGACCGCCGCACCTACGAGATCATGACGCCCGAGATGGTGGGCGCGCCCGGCACCGAGCTGGTGCTCGGCAAGCACTCCGGCCGACACGGCCTGGAGGCGCGATACGAGACGCTGGGCTACACGCTCACGCCCGAGCAGATGAAGCGCGTCACGCGCGACTTCAAGGCGCTCGCCGACCGGAAGAAGACGGTGCTCGACGAGGATCTGCTCTCGATCCTGCACCACGGCGTGATGGAGGACGTGCCGGAGCTGTACCGTCTGGTCTCGCTCGACGTGCACTGCGGCGGCGAGACGTCGGACGCGACCGTCGAGCTCCTCGCCGACGGCAAGTCGCTGAAGGGACGAGGATCGGGCGACGGGCCGATCGCGGCCGCATTCGCGGCGATGGAGTCGGTGATCGACCACCGCGTCGTGCTCGAGCGCTTCAACATCCGCGCGATGACGCCGGGCGAGGATGCGGTCGGCGAGGTCAACATCCAGGCGCGCGTGGACGGACACACGTTCACCGGCCGCGGGGCGCACACCGACGTCGTGCGGGCATCGGCCGAGGCGTTTCTGCACTCGATCAACAAGGCGGCCGCCGCGCGTGCGCTCGAGGCGAGCCACCTCGGCGCGACCACCGACTCGTGGGGGGTCTGACGTTGGCGAACATTCGGATCGTCGCGCTGCCGGGGGACGGGATCGGACCGGAGGTGACCGCGGCCGCGATGCAGGTGCTCGAGGCCGTGGCGAAGACGTTCGGCCACGAGCTGAGCGTCGAGGAGCACCCGGCGGGGTGGGTGGCCTACGAGAAGACGGGCTCGCCGCTGCCGGACTCGGCGCTCGACGCGTGCCGGCGCGGGCCGGCGGTCTTCCTCGGCGCCGTGGGCGATCCACGCGCCGACGGGCTGCCGCCGGGCAAGCGGCCCGAAGCGGGGCTGCTGAAGCTGCGCTCCGAGCTCGGCTGCTTCGCCAACCTGCGGCCCGCGCGGGTCGACGACGAGCTCGTCGACATGTCGGCGCTCAAGCGGGAGGTCGCCGCCGGCTGCGATCTGGTGATCGTGCGCGAGCTGACCGGCGGCCTGTACTACGGCACGCCCCGCGGGCGTGAGGACGGGCGCGCGTTGAACACGCTGGTCTACACCAAGGCCGAGGTGGAGCGCGTCGCCAGGGTGGCGTTCGACCTCGCGCGCGCGCGCCGCAAGAAGCTCACCTCGGTGGACAAGGCCAACGTGCTCGAGGTGTCGCAGCTGTGGAGGGAGGTGGTGGACGAGGTCGCCAAGGGATATCCCGACGTGAAGGTCGACCACATGTTCGTGGACCGCGCGGCGATGGAGCTGGTCACGAACCCGAAGCAGTTCGACGTGATGCTCACCGAGAACCTCTTCGGCGACATCCTGAGCGACGAGGCCTCGGCGATGTGCGGCTCGCTCGGCCTGCTGGCGTCGGCGAGCGTGGGAGGAAGGGTCGGGCTCTACGAGCCGGTGCACGGCTCCGCGCCGGACATCGCCGGCAAGGGCATCGCCAACCCGATCGCGGCGATCCGCTCGGCGGCGCTCATGCTCTCCTACAGCTTCGGACTGAAGGACGAGGCCGCGGCGGTCGAGCGCGCGGTGGCCGAGGCGCTCGCGGACGGCCTCAGGACGGCGGATCTGGTGCCGAAGGGAAAGAAGTCGGTGTCGACGAAAGCGTTCGCCGACGCGGTCGTGTCGGCCGTGAAGAGATAGATCATAGAGGACTCGCAATGACGAAGAAGAACGGCGGTGCCCCCAAGACCCTGGTCGCGAAGATCTGGGAGAAGAACCTCGTGCGCGCCGGCGACGGCGAGCCGGACCTGATGTACGTCGATCTGCATCTCGTGCACGAGGTGACGTCCCCGCAGGCGTTCGAGGGCCTGACGATGGCCGGCCGGCGCGTGCGGCGACCCGACCTCACGTTCGCGACGGTGGATCACAACGTGCCGACGACGGATCGGTCGCTGCCGATCGCCGATCAGCTCGCCAAGAAGCAGATGGACACGCTGCGCGACAACGCCGCGCGGTTCGGGATCCGCATGCTCGACATCAAGGATCCGCGCCAGGGAATCGTGCACGTGATCGGCCCCGAGCTCGGCCTGACGCGGCCGGGCATGATCATCGTGTGCGGCGACAGCCACACCTCGACGCACGGCGCGTTCGGCGCGCTCGCGTTCGGCATCGGCACCTCCGAGGTGGAGCACGTGCTCGCGACGCAGACCATCCAGCAGCGCCGCCCGCGCTCGATGGAGCTCCGCCTCGAGGGCACGCCGCCGGCCGACATCACGGCCAAGGACCTGATCCTCGCGATCATCGGGCAGATCGGCGTGGCGGGCGGCGGCGGCCACGTGGTCGAGTACACCGGCGAGGCGATCCGCGCGCTCTCGATGGAGGAGCGCATGACCGTCTGCAACATGTCGATCGAGGCGGGCGCGCGCGCCGGCATGATCTCGCCCGACGAAACGACCGTCGCCTACCTCAAGGGCCGCGAGCTCGGGCCCACGGACGCCGAGCTGGCCGCGCTCTCGAAGGAGTGGCTCGCGCTCGCCACCGAGGAGGGTGCGCAGTACGACAGCACCGTGCGCATCGACGTGTCGAAGCTGGAGCCGCAGGTCACGTGGGGCACCAACCCCGGGATGGTGCTGCCGCTGTCGGCGAAGGTGCCGGAGCCCGACAGCTTCCCCGACGAGGCCGCGCGCGAAGGCGCGCGCCGCGCGCTCGAGTACATGGGCCTCGAAGCCGGCGTCCCCATCGAGTCGATCAAGATCGACCGCGTGTTCATCGGATCGTGCACGAACGGGCGCATCCGCGATCTGCGCGAGGCGGCCGCCGTGGTCGAGGGCCGTCGCGTCGCGAGCGGCGTGCGCGCGATGGTCGTGCCCGGGTCGGGCAGCGTGAAGCGCCAGGCCGAGGCGGAAGGTCTCGACCGCATCTTCAAGGCGGCCGGCTTCGAGTGGCGCGAGGCCGGCTGCTCGATGTGCCTCGGCATGAACCCCGACATCCTGCAGCCGGGTGAGCGCTGCGCGTCCACGTCGAACCGCAACTTCGAGGGCCGGCAGGGACGTGGAGGTCGCACGCACCTGGTGAGCCCGGCCATGGCCGCCGCGGCGGCGGTCGCCGGCCACTTCGCCGATCCGCGCGAGCTGGGAGGGAAGAACTGATGGAGCCGATCACCGTCCACACCGGCGTCGTGGTGCCGCTCGACCGCGCCGACGTCGATACCGACCAGATCATCCCCAAGCAGTTCCTCAAGCGGATCGAGCGCAGCGGATACGGGCCCTATCTGTTCTGGGACTGGCGCATGACGCCCGACGGGCAGCCGCGCGCCGACTTCGTGCTGAACCAGCCGAAGTTCCAGGGCGCCACGATCCTCGTCACGCGCGAGAACTTCGGCTGCGGCTCGTCGCGCGAGCACGCGGCCTGGGCGCTGCGCGACCACGGCATCCGCGTGGTGCTCGCGCCGAGCTTCGCCGACATCTTCCGCGAGAACGCCGACCAGAACGGGATCGCCGCGCTGGAGGTGTCCGCCGCCGAGATCGCGAGGCTGCTCGAGCGCGCGGAGCGCGAGGCGCCGCTCCGGCTCACCGTGGACATCGGGAAGGGCACCGTCGCCGACGAGGGCGGCGTCGTCGCGCGCTTCCGGCTCGACGACTTCCGGAAGATGTGCCTGATGCAGGGGCTCGACCGCATCGGGCTCACCCTGCGCCACGAGGCCGACATCGACGCGTACGAGCGCAGGCGGTGGCCCGAGCTGGCGCGCGGCTGAGTCGCCCGGCATGACCGAGCTCACGCGGCCCGGCCGGGACGAGCACGCGGAGTACTTCAGCCGCTACATCGATCTCGTGCCGGACGGGGACATCGTCCAGACGCTCACGCAGCAGCTCGGCGAGACGCTCGCGCTGCTGCAGGACGTGGCACCCGACCGCGAGACCTTCCGCTACGCGCCCGACAAGTGGAGCATCCGCGAGGTCGTCGGCCACCTGATCGACGTCGAGCGCGTGTTCTCGTTCCGCGCGATCGCGATCGCCCGCTCGGACGGCGTCGACCTACCCTCGATGGAGCAGGACGAGTGGGCCCGGCGCTCGAACGCCGGCGACCGGCCGCTCGACGATCTCGCCGAGGAGTGGGCGTGGGTGCGCCGCTCCGGCATCCACATGTTCGCCACGCTCCCGCCCGGCGCGGCCGCGCGCCGCGGCAAGGCGGGCGGCAACCCGATCACCGTGCGCAGCCTCGCGTGGATCACCGCCGGGCACGAGCTCTGGCACCGGGAGCTGCTGGCGCGGGATTATCTGCGGGGCTGAGTCCTACGCCTCCACCAGCCAGCTCCGCGCCTCCGCGTGCGACGGGCAGGCCTTCACCTTCACGCCCGCGGCGCTCGCGAACCCGCTCTTGTCGTCGAAGAGATGGAGCACGTCCTGCGACGCCACCACCGCGATGCCCGAGAGGCGATCACGGTAGACGCCGAAGATCGCACCGGTGGCGGCGATGTCGGCCGGTGATTTCTTGGCGAGCCCGGCGGCGCCGCTCAGATCGAGCAGGACGGGGACCTTCTTGGGCGTGCTCTCGGCCTCGAACGCGCTGAACCCGACGCGACGGAGCTCGTTGGCAGTGTAGTCGCCATCCACTGTCAGGACCAGAACACCGTCCTTCACGCGGGAAAACACCGGCATGGCAGCGCCTTCTTGGAGAGCGGGGCTCGAGAGACGGCTCGAGGAAACGGCTGAAAACATGACCGAACGGTCGCGAGCCGGTCAAGAAAGGCCCTGACCTGGCGTCGCCGGCTCCCTACATTATGCGCCATGGCTGATTCGCCCGAGGGGCCGCGCCTCAGCGGGCTGGCGCGATCGATCGACGCACTCTTCTCGGCGCCCTCCGCGCCGGCACCCTCGCCGACCCCGCCAGCCACGCCGGCGCCCACGCCGGTCACGAACGGACTGGGGGAGGGGCCCGACGACGCTGCGGAACCCCTGGCCGACACGATCGTCGAGCCGCCGGCAGAGCCGTCCGACGATCGTCCGACGCCGCCCGAGATGTTCCCGATGTCGCAGATGCTCGAGGCCGTCTCCGAGCCGCCCCCGGCGTGGACCGAGGTCGGGCCGGCGAGCGTCGAGCGGTCCGGCGACGACTCCGACACGCTGCTGTCGTTCGAGTCGCCTTGGTCGGAGCCGGGCGAGCCCGAGCCCGCGACGCTCGAGCCGCCGACGCCGGAGCCCGCGTCGCTCGAGCCGCTGATGCCCGAGCCCGCGGCGCTCGAGCCGCCGGCGGCAGCCGACAGCTCCGCTCCGCCGTCCGCGGCCGTGGCCGCCGAGCCGGAGACGGGACAGCATGCCGCCCCCGACGCGGACGGCTTCACGGCCGCCGTGGACGCCTACCTGGACGGTGACCGTAGTGCCCGGGAGCGCGTCGAGTCGCTGGCGGGAGGCCTACGGGAGCGGCTCGCGCTGGACCCGCTGGCCGACGCCGTGGAGAAGCTGGTGCGCGCCGCCGGCGATCCTCCGGACCGGACGATCCTCGCGCTCGCGTCGTCGATCATGAACCCCGCGGTGGCCAGCCGCCTGGTGCAGCGCATGGGCCGCGAGCGCGACGAGACGAGGCGCGTCGAGTACCAGATGCTCTGCCGCCGGCTCGGCCTGATCATGGCGAACGGGCTCAAGGGCGCTCTGACGGGCGCGCTCGACCGGGGCGTCCGGCGCGTCTACTACGACACGCTCATCTCGATGGGCGAGGTGAGCCGCCCGGTGATCGAGGGGATGATCACCGACGACAACCGCTTCCTGGTGCGCGACGCGTGCGTGATGCTCGGCGAGCTCGGCGGACCGCGCGCGGTCGAGCTGGTGACGAGCGCGCTGGCGGACACGGACGCTCGCGTGCGGGCCGAGGCGCTGCACGCGCTCGGTGAGCTCGGCGACGCCAACGCCGGCAGCCTCACGCTCGGCTTCCTGGAGGACGCGGACTCGAAGGTGCGGCTCGCCGCGGCGGTCGCGGCCGGCAAGCTCGGCCTCGAGCGCGCCCTCCGTCCGCTGCTGCAGCTGCTCGAGGACGAGGAGGACGCGGACGACCGCGTGCGGCTGTTGCAGGCACTCGGTGACCTCGGCGATCCAGGGGCGGTGCCCGCCATCGAGAAGCACGCGGCCCCCGGCTTGTTCGCCAAGGCGAGCACGGACGTGCGCGTGGCGGCGTACAAGGCGCTGCACGAGATCGGCACGCCACACGCGCGCGAGCTGGTGCAGCGCGCGGCGAACGACAAGGAGCCCGCCGTGCGGGCGGCGCTCCGCGGGCTCGCGCGCGAGGCCTGACGCGCGGCATGACCGAGACGGCGGAGCAGGTCCCCCCACACGCGGGGGACGCGTACGCGCCTGCGTACGGCTCCGCGGCGCTCGCGGCGCTCGGAGCCTGGCTGCTCTATCTCGCCACGCTCGCGCCGACGACCGCGTTCTGGGACACGAGCGAGTACATCGCCACGGCGCACATCGTCGGCGTCCCGCATCCTCCGGGAAATCCGCTCTTCGTCATGGTGGCGAAGGTGTGGACGCTGCTGCTCGCGCCGCTCGGGCTGTCGGTCGCCGTGCGGGTGAACCTGCTCGCTGCGACGACGAGCGCGCTCGCGACGGGCTTCTTCTATCTCATCGCGCACCGGGTGCTGCACGGGATCCATCCGGAGCGGCGGTTCGCGCGCGTCGGCGCGGCGGCGGCCGCGCTCGTGGGGGCCACGGCCTACACGGTCTGGAGCCAGTCGACCGTGAACGAGAAGGTCTACACGCTGAGCGTGCTGATCATCGCCGCCGTGAGCTGGCTCGGCGTGCTCTGGCACGACCGCAAGGACGAAGAAGGGAGCGCGCGCTACCTGCTCTGGGCGGTCTTCCTGCTCGCCATCGGCGTCACGAACCATCCGATGTCGCTGCTGCCGGCACCCGCGCTCGCCGTGCTCGTGCTGATGTCGGGCGCGAGGTCCGTTCTCCGCGTCGGCGTGATAGGCCGCGCGGCGGCGCTCGTGGTCCTCGGCCTCTCGTTCAACTTCGTGCTGCCCGTGCGCGCGGCGCTCGATCCCGTGATCAACGAGGGCGAGCCGACGTGCGAGTCGTTCGGCGGGGCGGCCGTGGCGATCTACGAGCGGTTGCTCCCGGGGCCCCTGCGGGCCGTGACGGAGGGTCTGCCGCGCTGTCAGGCGCTGGCCGACAACCTCGCGCGCGTGCAGTACCAGACGCCGCCGGTGACCGAGCGGAAGGCGCCGCTCGGCGCGCAGCTCCAGATGTACTGGCAGTACTTCGACTGGCAGTGGGCGCGCGGGATCGATCCGGAGCCGACGCCGAGCGGCGCGCGGCTGCCGTTCACGCTGCTGTTCCTGGCGCTCGGCGCCGCCGGGCTCTGGGCGACCTGGAAGGCCGACCGACCGATCTTCGCCTATCTCGCGGTGCTCGCGCTCACGCTGACGCTCGCGCTGGTCGTGTACCTGAACTTCGAGTACGGGTATGCGCTCGCGCCCGAGATCGCCGACGCGGACCTGCACGAGGTCCGCGAGCGCGACTACTTCTACGTGGCGAGCTTCCTCCTGTGGGGCTGCCTCGCGGGCATCGGGCTCGCGTGGACGTGGCACACGCTCGCTCGGATGGTCGGAGGCGCGCGCCGCCATCTGGTGACCGCTCCGCTCCTCGCGGCCGCCGCGCTGCCGTTGTTCCTGAACTGGAGCTGGGCCAGCCGGGCCGGCGACTATGCCGCGCGCGACTGGGCGTACGATCTCCTGATGAGCGTCGAGCCGTACGGCGTGCTCTTCACCAACGGCGACAACGACACGTTCCCGCTCTGGTATCTCCAGGAAGCGGAAGGTATCCGCCGCGACGTGACGGTGATCGTCGGCCAGTATCTCTTCACCGACTGGTACCCGCGCCAGCTCCAGCGCCACACCGAGCCGGGCGTGCAGCGTCCGTTCGACGGGTCGCACGCGCCGGGGCTCTACGCCGACCGTACGCCGCCGACCGCGTCGATCACCCGGCTGACCCCCGAGCAGATGGACGGGATCGCGAGCGCGCGCCTCACGGAAGACCTCACGGTTCCCTTTCCGGCGCTGGCGGTGACCTATCCGGCCGGCACCGTGCTCACCCGCGGGCAGCTGCTCGCGCTCCGGATCATCCACGACTCGATCGCGGAGCGGCCCATCTACTTCGCTGCCGAAGGCGGGATGCTGCGCGAGCTGGGCCTGCATCCGTGGGGGATCCGGCACGGTCTCGCGACCAAGCTCGATCCGAGGGGGCCGAGCGCGCTGGCGCGCGAAGGGCTCGTGCAGGGCAGCGAAGACCTCGGCGGCACGTGGTTCGACCTCGAGCGCTCGCTGCGTCTGTACGACGAGGTCTACAGCTTCCGGGGGATCCGCGACCGGCCCATCTGGCAGGACCGGGCCTCGTCGAACATCCCGCTGCAGTACTACGTGATGGCGCTGCTCCTGGCCGACGCAGCCACGATCGGCGGCCAGCCGGACGCGGCGACGCGGCTCCAGCGGGACGCGCTCGCCTTCCAGCTCGTCGCCGACGGCGGGATCGCGCTCGCGGGCGGCTCCTGAGACGCACGCGCGGCCGCCCGCCGCGCCCCGCGTGAGCGGAACCGTCCAGCGCGCACGGGGGTGCAAGCTGCATGGATCTCCACGGCCTGACGCGGCCCGAGCTGATCCGCTACTCGCGTCACATCGCCCTCCCCGAGATCGGCTTCGCGGGTCAGCGTAGGCTGAAGGAGGGGCGCGTGCTGTGCGTGGGCGCGGGCGGCCTCGGCTCGCCGCTCGCGCTCTACCTCGCCGCCGCCGGCGTCGGTACGCTCGGCATCGTCGACTTCGACCGCGTGGACGTGAGCAACCTGCAGCGGCAGGTCCTGCACGGCACCAAAGACGTCGGCCGGAGCAAGCTCGACAGCGCGGAGGAGCGGCTGCGCGACGTGAACCCGCACGTGCGGGTCGAGAAGATCGCCACGCGGCTCTCGTCCGCCGACGCGCTCCGCGTCGTCTCCGAGTGGGACGTCGTCGTGGACGGGACCGATAACTTTCCGACGCGTTACCTGGTCAACGACGCCTGCGTGCTCGCGGGCAAGCCGAACGTCTACGGGTCGGTGTTCCGCTGGGAGGGCCAGGCGTCGGTGTTCGCCACGGAGGGCGGACCGTGCTATCGCTGCCTGTTCCGCGAGCCGCCGCCGCCGGGGCTCGTCCCCAACTGCGCGGAGGGCGGCGTCGTCGGCGTGCTGCCGGGGATCATCGGCTCGATCCAGGCGCTCGAGACGATCAAGCTGCTCCTCGGCGCGGGCACCACGCTGGCGGGTAGGCTGCTCATCTTCGACGCGCTCGCGCTCGAGTGGCGCGAGGTGACGCTCCGCCGCAATCCCGCCTGTCCGATCTGCGGGGACCACCCGACGCAGACCGAGCTCATCGACTACGAGGTCTTCTGCGGCGTGACGCCCGCGCCGGAGCTCGACGATGGCCTGGGCGCCGACGTCGACGAGGTCGATGCCGCCGCGGTCGCCGAGCAGCTCTCCTCCGGCGCGCCGCCGTTCCTGCTCGACGTGCGCGAGCCGTGGGAGTGGGCGGTGAGCAACCTGGCCGAGCGGGGCGCCCGGCTGATTCCGCTGGGCGAGCTCGAGGAGCGTCTGGGCGAGATCCCCGCGGACCGACCGGTCGTCGTCTACTGCCGGACCGGCCAGCGCAGCTACGACGCCGCACAGCTCATGAAGCAGGCCGGCCGCGACGCCGTGAGCAACCTGAGGGGCGGCCTCCTCGCCTGGGCGCGCGAGGTCGAGCCCGGCCTGCCGGTGGTCTGAGGGATCCCCCGAGGTTGCCCAGGTTGGCGCGCCCGCGGGTCGTCGTCGTCGGAGCGGGGTTCGGGGGGCTGTGGGCCGCGCGCGGGTTGGCGAACCGAGCCGTCGACGTGACGCTCGTCGACCGGAACAACTACCACACGTTCTTCCCGCTCCTCTATCAGGTGGCGGCGGCGGAGCTCGGGCCCACGGACATCGCGCACCCCGTGCGCTCGATGTTCCGGCGCGCGCGCAACGTGACGATCCGCATGGCCGAGATGACGAGCCTCGATCTCGCGGGCCGGAGCGTCCTGACCGACCACGGGCCGCTCCCCTACGATCATCTCGTGCTCGCGCTCGGGAGCGAGTCCAACTTCTTCGGTGTGCCGGGCGCGGCGGAGCACGCGTTCCCGCTGCGCTGGATGGACGACGCCGTACCGCTCCGCCATCACGTGCTCACCTGCTTCGAGACGGCCGCCGCGACGTCGGATCCCGAGCGCCGGCGACGGCTGCTCACGTTCGCGGTGGTGGGAGGCGGCCCGACGGGCGTCGAGTACGCCGGCGCGCTCTCGGAGCTCGTGTTCGGCCCGCTGCTGAAGGACTTTCTGGGGATCGCGCCGGACGAGGTGCGCATCGAGCTGCTCGAGGCGTCCGACACGCTGCTGCGCGGGATGCCGGACAAGCTCGCACGCTACGCGCTGAATCGCCTGACGCGCCGGCGCGTGAACGTGCGCCTGAGCTGCGCGGTCGAGAACGTCGAAGCCGACTGCGCGCGCCTGTCGAACGGCACGAGCCTCGCCACGGACACCGTGGTGTGGACGGCGGGCATCCAGGGAGATCCGCGCGCCGCGCGCTGGGGGCTGCCGGTCGGGCGCGGCGGTCGTGTGCCCGTCACCGAGCGGCTCACCCTCGCCGACCACCCCGAGGTGTACGTGATCGGCGACCTCGCCTATCTGGAGGACGCCGCCGGCGCGCCGCTGCCGCAGGTGGCGCAGGTGGCGATCCAGCAGGGGCGGCGCGCGGCGGCCAACATCCTCGAGGTGGTCGCGGGGCGGGAGCCCGAGGTGTTCCGCTACCGAGACCTGGGCATGCTCGCCGTCATCGGGCGCAACGCCGCCGCGGCGCACGTGTTCGGGCTCGCGTTCACCGGCTGGATCGCATGGTGGCTCTGGCTCGGCATCCACATCTCCTGGCTCGTGGGGTTCAGGAACCGCGCGCTCGTGCTGCTGAACTGGGGCTGGAACTACGTCTTCTTCCGCCGCGCGGTGCGCCTGATCCTGCCCGCCGGGGACGCGGCGCACGACGAGCCTGTATAACGGCCGCGCCCGCGCCTTGTATACTGCGCAGATGACGCCGTCACGAACGATCGCGCTGCTCGCGCTCGGCTCGGCTCTCGCGGTCGCGCCGGCCCGCGCACAGGAGCCCTGTCCGCGCGCCTCGGGCGCCGATGCCGAAGCCGGGTGGACCGCCTACGCGGGCGGAGACATGGATGCCGCCCGGGCGCGGTTCGGCGCGGCGCTCGCGCGCTGCGACGACGACCAGTACGCGCGCACCGGCATGGGCTACGTGCTGCTGCGCGCGGGCTCCGTCGACGAGGCGGTCGCGGCCTGGACGAGGGTCGTCGCGGCCGAGCCCGACAACCTCGACGCGTTGACCGGGCTCGGCCTCGCCGCGTGGCGGCGGGGAGACGTCGCGGCGGTGCAGGCGAGCTTCACGCGCGTTGTCGCGATCGATCCGCAGAACGCGACCGCGCGCGACTACCTCGCGCGCATCTCGGCGGCGGGGGCCGAGGCCTCGCCGACCGACGAAGCCGATCGCGCCTGGGCGGAGGGCAACTCGGCCCGCGCGCTCGAGCTGTACGACGCACGGCTCCGCACCGACCCGACCGACGAGACGGCGCTCCTCAGGAGCGCGCTGCTCACGGCTTGGCAGGGCCGCTACGCCGACGCCTCCACCCGGCTCGACCGCCTGCTGCAGCGCGCGCCGGGGCATCTCGACGCCCGGCTCGCCCGCGCGCGGGTCCGTGCCTGGTCGGGCGACGTCCCGGGCGCGCGGCGCGAGGTCGAGGAGCTCCTGCGCATCGATCCCGACAACCGCGAGGCGCTCGAGGCGCTCGCGCTCTTCCAGACGTGGAGCGGCGAGATCGACGAGTCGCTCGGGACGTACGACGAGCTCATCTCGATCTCACCGGAGGGCAGCGCGGCGAGTAGGATGCGCGCCCGGGCGCTCGCGCGCGCGTCGCGGTTCGAGGCCTCGCTGGCCGCGTATCGCGCGCTGCTCGAAGCCGATCCCGACGACGACGAGGCCCGCCTGGGGCTCGCGGAGGCGCTCGCCTACGCGCAGGACTTCGACGCGTCGATCGCCGAGTACGACCGCGTCCTCGCCGGCGCGCCCGCGGAGATGCGCGCGCTGCTCGGCAAGAGCCGCGCGCTCTCGTGGGCCGGACGGCTGGTCGAGGCCGAGCGCGTCGGCGATCTCGCGGTGGAGGCCGACGCGCGGAGCGCGCCGGCATGGACCGGGCTCGGCCAGATCTACCGCGCCCAGGGCCGTCCCGCGGACGCGCTCGAGGCGTTCGAGACGGCGGCCGAGCTCGCGCCGACCGACGCCGAAGCGCTCGACCAGCTCCGCTCGGTGCGCCTCGGGCTGGCTCCACTCGCGCGACCCACGGTGGTGGTCGAGAGCGACTCGGACGACAACCGCATGCTGACGTGGTCGCTCAGCGGCGGTTGGCACCCGACCCCGAGGGTGGACGTGCAGGCCCGCGTGTACCGGCGCGATCTCGAGCAGGGGATCTTCTCGCGCACGGCGCACGGCACCTCCGTCGTCACCACCTACGAGCTCACCCCGGGATGGCGGCTCACGGCGGGCGTGGGGGGCAGCCGCACGAACGGATCCGGCACGCCGACGCTCATCGAGGTGCAGGCGGGCGTGCGCACGCCGGAGCGTCACCGCTTCGGCGGGGGCGTGAGCTTCGCCTCGACCGGCCTGAACGAGACGGCGGCGCTCGCCGAGCTGGGCGGCCGGAGCACCGAAGTGGTCGTCAGCGCCCGGTGGACGCCGACGCTCGCTTGGCGCGTCGACGGATCGATCGGCGCCGGCAAGATCTCGGGCACCGAGGACAACGGCCGGCGCAGCGCGTCGCTCTCCACGCACCTCCGGCTCGGCGGCATGTTCTCGCTCGGCGCCGGCGTGCGCGGGTTCTCGTTCGAGAAGGACCTCTTCGACGGGTACTTCGATCCGGACTTCTACGGCGTGGGCGAGCTGACCGGGCAGTGGCTCTACCGGCCGGGACCCTGGACGCTGCTCGCGGAGGTCGCGCCTGGGGTCCAGAAGGTGCGCACCCACGGGGACGTCGGCACGTCGCTCCGCACGAACGCGCTGGTCGGCTACCGCATCGGCCCCGGTCGGGACGTCTCGGTGTCGTTCGGCTACTCGTCGGCCGGGCTCGTGGGGTTCCGCACCGGCACGGCGGACTACAACTACACCGCGCTGATCATCGGCTCGAGCTGGGCGTTCTAGTCACCACGCGTCACTTCGTGACGTCCACCTCGACGACCTTCACGCCGCCCAGCCCCGCCGCGATGAACAGGTGGTCGTCGCGGTACGAGACGTGGTTCACGGACTGGAGGTCCGCGAAGCGGAGCCTGCCGAGCACGCTCACCGTGAAGGACTGCGTGCAGGAAGACTTCTCCAGGTCGACAGACGCGGCCGCGGCGTAGACGCCGGCCTCACCGTTCGAGATGAAGATCAGGTCCTTCTGGACCGTCACCGCGTTCGTCACGACCACCGACGAGCTCAGGCCGAGCGAGGCGGGGTCGGGGCGCGGAATCGAGCCGACGACCTGACCGTTGTCGAGGCAGACGATCTGCACGCCGCTCGGGCCGGCAGCCACGAACGCCTTGTCGCCCACGATCTCCACCGTCGCCTTCGACTCGGGCACGTCGACTCCCGGCACCGAGACCGTGTTGAGAAGCTCCATGGAGCCGCCCGGGAAGGAGTTCTCGCGGAAGATCGAGAGCCGGCCGGGAGTGCCCTGCAGCACGACCACGCGGTCGTCGTCCTTGTCCCACGCGACCCAACGCGCGTCGTCGAGCGCGTACTGGCCGCGCAGCGTCATGTCGTCCTCGTCGAACGCGAACACGTGGCCTCCGTCGCCGGACACGGCGTACACCTCGTGATCGGTGCTTTCGGAGGCGGTCGCCGCGAAGCTGGACAGGGCGATGCGGCGGTTGTCCGGGTCGACCTGGAACCGGTCGCTCTTCACGCGGATGCGCTCGAGTACCGCGGGGAACGCGAAGCTCGGGTCCGAGGACGAGGTCGCGGCATAGGCGAAACGACCGTTCAAGAACACCGAGTTGACGTCCGCGTCCGTGAAGACCACCGAGGAGCGGAGCACGGGGTTCTTGTTGAGCAGCTTGGTGAAGTAATCGAGCCCACCGAGCGCCAACGGGCCCTGCATGTTGTAGCTCACGATGATCTTCTGATCGGACGTCTGCCAGATCGACGTCGCCTGCACGCGATGACCGCTCACGATGGGCGACTCGAACTCGGCGATCAGCGTGAGGTCGATGTCCTTGGGAGCGAGCGCGGGCGGAGCGCCCGCAGGACCGGATACCATCGCCGGCACGCCCGTGGGTGCGTCGATCGGCACGGGCGTCGTCATGTAGTCCGTGCGACCTGCGAGCGACCCTTCGTCGTTCGTGATCTCGATGCGTCCGTCGGTCTCGAACGACGGCGCGACGGCCTGGTCGAAGCAGCCGCTCGAGAGGAGCGCGGTTCCCAGGAGGAGCACGCTCGAGGGGATCGGCCTACGCATGGTGCGGTCCGTTGTTGTGGTGGCGTTCTCGGCAGCTCCCCCCAAGCTACCGTTCGTACGATCCCACAGGTAAGCATTTTCTACGCCGGGGTGCGGCGCGTAGGAAGCGCCCGGAACGCGCCTGTCCATGCGGTTTTTTCGGGCCTGGCGCCCCGCGACGGGCCGTGCGGTCGGAACGTCTTGCCGCCCCACGCACATCGTTGCCGCCCCCGGCGCCCGTGTGCGAGTTTCCGGAGGCCTTCGAGGCCTCGCTCCACGAAGACGTCGGACTACTCTCTCGGGATTCGCTCATGCTCCGCATTCTCACGCCCCGCTCGCTCGGTCTGGCATGGCTCGCCGCGGCCGCCCTCCTCGCGGCTCCGCAAGCGGCCGACGCCCAGGTACGGTTGTTGGCGGGGGGCGGCCTGAGCACGCCGGTCGGCGACTTCGGCGACGTCGCCGAGGCGGGTTGGCATCTCACGGGAGGCATGACGCTCGGCGTCCCGACGATTCCGGTCGCGCTGCGCGCGGACGGCAGCTTCCACTCGTTCGGGCAGGCGAGCGGGAGCCCGTCCGTCGACATGCTGGGCGGTGGGCTCAGCCTGGTCGTGAACCTTCCGGGCGTCGGGCTCGTGCCCTACGTGCTCGGCGGCGTGGATACCTTCCGCACCACGGTGGAAGGCTCCGACGCCGTCAGCGACAACGGCTTCCACGCGGCGTTCGGCGTCAACATCGGCGCGATCGGGTTCGGCGGCTTCGGCGAGGTGCGCTTCGTCAACGTCAAAGCGGAGGCCCAGGACGCGCGCTTCGTCACCGCCACGCTCGGCTTCCGCCTGTAGGCGGAAGCGGCGCTCAGTACTCGCCGAGCTCGACCAGCGCCTCGAGGACGTCGGGCGTCTGCGGCAGGATCGCGTCCTCCAGGCTCGGCGCGTAGGCCACCCAGGTATCGAGCGCCGCCACGCGGCGCACCGGTCCGTCGAGCCACCCGAAGAGCTCGTCCGCCACTCTCGCCGCGATCTCCGCGCCGATGCCCCACGAGAGGCTGTCCTCGTGGACGACGAGCACCTTGCCGGTCTTCTTCACCGACGTGGCGATACGCTCCATGTCGAGGGGCTTCACGGTTCGTAGGTCGATCACCTCGGCGTCGATGCCGTGCTGCTCGTGGGCGATCTTCGCGGCGTCCAGGCTGCGCTTCACGAGCGCGCCGCACGTCACGATCGTGACGTCCTTGCCCTCGCGCCGCACGGCCGCCTTGCCGAACGGGATCATGTAATCCGGTCCCGGATCGCGTCCTTTGTTGTAGACCTGCCTGTAGAGGTGCTTGTGCTCGAGGAAGAGCACCGGGTCGTCGCAGCGGATCGCCGTGCGCAGCAGACCCGCCGCGTCCTGCGCCGTGGACGGCAGGCAGACGTGGATGCCGGGAATGTGCGCGAAGATCGACTCGCCCGTCTGCGAGTGGTAGATCGCGCCGCCCTTCAGGTAGCCGCCGTACGCCACACGGATCACGAGGGGACACGAGAACAGACCGTTCGAGCGGTACCGGTACGTGGCCAGCTCGTCCCGGATCTGCATCATCGCCGGCCAGATGTAGTCGAAGAACTGGATCTCCACGACCGGCTTGAGACCCCGCAGCGCCATGCCGATCGCCCGGCCGACGATGGCCGCCTCGGCGATGGGCGCGTTGTAGACGCGCTCGTAGCCGAACTCGCGCTGCAGGTTGTACGTGACCTTGAAGACGCCGCCCTTGCCCTTCACCTCGTCGAGCGCTTCCTCGCGCGAGCAGTCGGCGACGTCCTGGCCGAACACGACGATGCGGGGGTTGCGCGCCATCTCGGAGCGGAGACACGAGTTGATCAGGTCCACCATGGTGAGGAGCCGGTCGCTCCCCGCCTCGGGTGCCGCTTCCGTGTCGAAGTCCGCGCTCGTCGGATCGACGTCCTCGGAGTACAGATGCCGGAGGGCCGTGTCGCGTGCCGGCTGGCCGGAGCGGAGCGCTTCGTCCGCCGCGGCGGCCACCTCCGCCTCGACCTCCGCCGCGAGCGCGTCGAGGCTCTCCGGCGTGGCGATCCCGAGGTCGACGAGCAGCGCCTGCGCGCGGGTCAGCGGGTCGCGCTCGCGCTGGATCCGGCGCTCCTCCTCCGGGCGATAGTCGCTCTCGTCCTCCGACATCGAGTGGGAGTACGGCCGCGTGCAGCTCGCGTGGATCAGGGACGGGCGACGCCGCCTGCGCGTGTAACCGATGGCTTCCCCGGCCGCGCGGTAGGAGTCGACCAGGTCCGTGCCGTCGCACGAGACGACGTGCAGCCCGGGAAATCCGGAGACGAGGTTCGAGATGCTGCCGCCCGCCGTCTGACACTCGACGGGCACGCTGATCGCGTAGCCGTTGTCCTCGACCACGTAGACGACGGGTAGCCCGAGCAGGCACGCCGCGTTGAGCGACTCCCAGAACTCGCCCTCGGACGTGGCGCCGTCGCCGGTGCTGACGATGACCACCTCGTCCTCGTCGAAGCGGGCGATGCGATCGGCGAGGCCCGCGACCCGCTCGATCTTCCGTCCGGCCTCGGCGGCTCCCACTGCCTGCAGGAACTGCGTCCCCGTCGGGGAGGAGCTGGTCGGCACGTTCAGCTCGCGGCTCCCCCAGTGCGCGGGCATTTGCCGCCCGCCCGACGACGGATCGGAGGCGGCGCCGACCGCCTGGAGGAACTGCTCGAGCGGCGTCTGCCCGAGTGCGAGCGCGAACGCCCGATCCCTGTAGTAGAGGAAGAACCAGTCGGCGCCGGGACGGCAATGCTCGGCCACCGCGACGCCGATGGCTTCGTGCCCCGCGCCCGAGATCTGGAAGAACGTCTTGTTCTGGCGCTTGAGGCTGATCTCGCGGTCGTCGATCATCCGCGACGTCAGCATCGTGCGGTAGAAGCGCAGGAGCTGGCCGGACGAGAGTAGGCCCCGATCGCCGGTCTCGAGGAGCTCCCGCTCTTGTGTGGCCATCAACCCTCCCCGGATGTCCCTGCGAAGGGGTGGGCGAGCTCCGCCGCCACCTCCCCCGCCTCCGTCACCGGCAGCTTGCACGTGTAGCGCCGACACACATACGCCGCGCTCCGTCCGCGCACCAGATCGCGGCCTTCGAGCAGCGGCACGTCGCCGCCGCGCTCCCCCTCCCGCCGGCCCACGACGGTGACGTTCCGGTGGAATCCCGCATGGACGGCTCCGACCAAGGCGCGCGCATCCGCATCGTCCCGCCGACCTACCACCACGACCTCCACGGGTTCCGCCAGAGACCGGTCGAGCACGGACAGCATGCGTCCGAACGCCGGACCGTAGCGCGCGAGGACGGCGGCCTCGTAATCGACGATGCCGGCAGCCGCCCGCCGGTAGCGGTCGTCGTCGAGGGCGTGACCGGCTCGGGCGAGGAGCTCCGCGGCGAGCGATGCCCCGGACGGCGTGGCGTTGTCCATGGTGTCACGAGGTCGCATGACCAGCCGCTCGGCGTCCGACGCGGTGTCGAACACCGTTCCCTCCGACTCCACCCAGAAGCGCGCCAGGATCTCCTCGCAGAGCCACCGGGTCGCCTCGAGCCAGCGCGCGTCGAGCGTGACGCCGTGCAGCGAGAGCAGCGCGTTGCCGAGCCCCGCGTGGTCGTCCAGGAACCCGCCGATCTTGGCGTTGCCGTCCATGTAGACGTGGAGGAGCCGCCCGTCCGGCCGCAGGGCCGACCACACGAAGTCGGCGCTCTCCTCGGCGAGCGCCACGTAGTCCCAGCGGTCCCAGGCGGCGCCCGCCTCGGCGAGGGCGCGGATCGCGAGCCCGTTCCAGGCCACGATCACCTTGTCGTCACGGAAGGGTGCCGCGCGCTCCGCGCGCGCGGCGAGGAGCGTCCGGCGCGCCACCGACATACGCGCGAGGAGATCCTCGGTGGCGACGCCCTCCGAGCGCGCGACGGCTTCCGGCTCGTGCGGCAGGTGCAGGATGTTCCTGCCCTCGAAGTTGCCCGCCTCCGACACGTCGTAGAGCCGCGTGAACAGCCGCGCGTCGTCGGCGGACAGAACCGCCGCGACCTCGTCCGGCGTCCAGACGTAGAAGGTGCCTTCTTCCCCCTCGGAGTCCGCGTCCCGCGCCGACGCGAAGCCGCCGTCGGGCGCGCGCAGGTCGGCGGCCACGTAGTCGAGCGTCTCCTCGCCGACCGCGCGCAGGTCGTCGTCGCCCGTGACCTGATGGGCCGCCAGGTACGCGCTCGCCAGGAGCGCGTTGTCGTAGAGCATCTTCTCGAAGTGCGGCACCAGCCACCGCGCATCCACGGAGTAACGGTGGAAGCCGCCCGCCAGGTGATCCCTGATCCCTCCCGCGGCCATGCGCCGCAACGTGTGCACGACCATCTCGAGCGCGGGCGCGTCGCCGGTGCGCGCGTGGTGGCGGAGCAGCAGCTCGAGGGTGACCGGCTGTGGAAACTTGGGCGCGCGCCCGAACCCGCCGTGGACGGAGTCGTACTGGCTCAGGAGCGCGCGATAGGCGCCGTCGAGGAGCTCCACGCCCGCGGGGGCTTCGCCCACCCGCTCGTTGGCGCGCTCGAGCGCCTCCACGAGGCGCGCGCCGCTCTCCACGACACGGTCGCGGCGGCTGCGGTACGCCTCCGAGGCGGCGCGCAGGACCTGCCCGAAGGAGGGCATCCCGTGCCGCGGCTCCGGCGGGAAGTACGTGCCTCCGTAGTAGGGGACGGTGTCGGGTGTGAGGAAGACCGTCATCGGCCATCCGCCGCCGCCCGTCATCGCCTGGACGGCCTTCATGTAGACCTGATCGAGGTCCGGCCGCTCCTCCCGGTCCACCTTCACGCACACGAACAGCTCGTTCATGACCGCGGCCACGGCGGGATCCTCGAAGGACTCCCGCTCCATGACGTGGCACCAGTGGCAGGACGAGTAACCCACGGAGAGCAGGATGGGCACGTCCCGCCGCCGCGCCTCGGCGAGCGCTTCCGCGCTCCACGGGTACCACTCCACGGGGTTCTCGGCGTGCTGGCGGAGGTAGGGGCTCGTCTCGAGCGCCAGGCGATTGGTCACGGCCGGTGGTCCCGTAGGGGGAAACATATGATTATCACGTGGTGCGGAGCGCCGTTCGGACGATGGATGAGGTCGTGCAACTTCATACCTGGAAACATGATCCGACGGTCGCTCGCCTGTTACGAAAGCGTTGTGAAGGCCCGGCCTGGAGTCTAAATTCCGCGCAGCTCGACATGCCCCCCCACGAGATTCGGGTGAGCCCCTAGGAGGGACGCTGTACACACGCCTCGCCGCGATCGCCCTCCGGCGCCCCTGGATCCTCCCTCAGCTCCTCAGCACGGCGTGGGCCATGCGGGCTCGGCGCTGGTATTCTCGCGCGCCCTTCCTCCCTCTGCCACCGCGATCGTACGTCGCCTGGCGGATGGAGACCGCGTACGGGGATGCGGGTGCCGCGCCTTCGGCCGACGAGCTCGCGCGCTACGTCGTCTGGAGCGCCCGCATGCGGCGGCTCATGAGACGCACGGTGGATGACTAAGCTGCTCCTCCTCTGCGTCCTCGCCCTCCTCACCTGGTACTACTTCCCGGAGACGCGGGCCATGCTGCTCGACGTGGCGGAGCCCGTCGTCGTCCCGCTGGCGCGCTGGAGCACGGAGGAGGAGATGGCCCAGGTGGCGCGCAACGTGGTGGACCAGGAGCGGCTCACCGGCGCGCTGCCCAAGGGCGCCGCGTGGCTGGAGTGGCTCGAGTCGCGCTATGCGACCGCCGACATGATGCAGGATCCGTGGGGCTCGACCTATCAGCTCGAAGCCTCCAAGGACTCGGTGTGGATCCTCTCCTACGGGGCGGATCGGACGCGGAACACGGAGGACGACTTCCGCGTGGCCACGCCGCGCATCCGCTGACCCGCGCGCTTTGATCTCGGTCGGCCTCACCGGCAACGTCGCGGCGGGCAAGTCCGCGGTCGCGGCGCTCTGGCGTGCGGCCGGCGTGCCGATCATCGACGCCGACGAGCTGTCACGCCGTGCCGTCGCACCGGGCAGTCGGGGGCTCGAAGCCGTCCGCGCCGCGTTCGGCGACGACGTGCTGGCGGCCGACGGCGCGCTCGACCGCGCGCGCATGCGCGCCCGCGTGTTCTCGGACGAGACGGCGCGCGCGCGCCTCGAGGCGATCCTGCACCCCATCATCGCGGAGCTGCGCGCGCGCTGGATCGAAGAGCGGCGCGCCGCGGGGGATACGCTCGTCGTGTCGGAGGTGCCGCTCCTGTTCGAGAAAGGCCTCGAGCGCGACGTCGACGTCGTCGTGCTGGTGGACGCGCCGGCCGCGGTGCGACGGGACCGCCTCGTGCGTGAGCGCGGCGTCGATGCGAGCGAGGCGGACCGCATCATGTCCGCGCAGATGGATCCGGACGGCAAGCGCGCGCGCGCGCACCACGTGATCACGAACGACGGCTCGCTCGGCGCGCTGGAGCGGGAAGCGACGCGCGTGCTCGCCGCGTTGCGCGAGGCGGCCTCCGGCCGCGGCGACCCGACGACGGTTCGTCTGGATCTCCACCTCCACACGAGGGGATCGCACGACTGCCTGTCCGATCCGGAGGCCGTGCTCGCGCGCGCGCTCGCGCTCGGCTACGCGCGCATCGCCATCACCGACCACGACCGCTTGCACGTCGCGCTGGAGATGCACGGCCGCCACCCCGATCGGGTGATCCCCGGCGAGGAGGTGCGCACGGCCGAGGGCGTGGACGTGATCGGCCTCTACCTGTCGGAGCAGATCCCGCGCGGCACGCCCGCGCGCGAGACGATCACGCGCATCCAGGCTCAGGGCGGCATCGCCTATCTGCCGCATCCGTATGCGCCGGGGAAGGGCGGCGGAGGCCAGCTCGCCGACGAGCTCGCGCCGCTGTGCGACGTGGTCGAGGTGTTCAACGCGCGCCTGCATGCGCCGCGGCTGAACGAGCTGGCGAAGGCGCTCGCCAAACGTCACGGCAAGCTCGAGGGCGCGGGCTCGGACGCGCATACGCTGGGCGAGCTGGGCAACGCGTTCGTCGAGCTGCCGGCGCACCCGAACCGGGCCGATGCCCTGCGGGCGGCGCTCGCCGGAGCCCGCACCGGCGGCTCGTCCGCGCCCCGGCGCGTGCACCTGGCTTCGACCTGGGCCAAGGTCCGGAAGGTGCTGCCGTTCGGGGCAGGGCGCGGCTAGGTTTCGACCGTCAACGGCGCGGCGGCCGCCCCGCAAGGGCCACCGGATCGCACATTCCAGGGTCAGGAGACTGCGTGGGCTACCGGACGCCCGCCCATCGGGCGGCCGCGGTCAAGCAGGCCAAGAACGCACTGCTGGCCGCGCGTCGCGCGGTCCTGACGACCCACCTCAACGCCGACGGCGACGGCGCGGGATCGGAGGCGGCGATCGCGTCCTGGCTGCGCGCCAACGGCACCGAGGCGTGGATCGTCAACCCAACGGCCTATCCCGACTCGCTGCGCTTCCTCGTGGAGAACGAGGACTGGATCGTGTCGGCGGGGTCGGCGCGCGCGCGGGACCTCTGCGAGAGCGCCGACCTGGCCGTCGTGCTCGACACGGGTGAGCTGCCCCGGATCGGCCGCATGCAGGAGATGATCAGCGAGCTGACGACCGTCGTCATCGATCACCATCCGCCGGGCGATCAGCCGATCGGCGGGACGTCGCTGCGCGACGCGGGTGCGAGCGCGACGGCGGAGCTCGTCTACGACGTCATCGCCGCCACCAACGGGCCCTGGAACGAGCACGTCGCCCAGGGCATCTACGTCGGCATCCTCACCGACACCGGCGGGTTCCGCTTCGACAACACCACGGCGGGGTGCCACGAAGTGATCGCGGAGATGATCGGCCGGGGGATCTCCCCGGAGGTCGTCTACGAGCGCGTCTACGGGTGGTCGCCGCTGCGGAAGTACCAGCTGCTCGAGCGCGCGCTCGGGACGCTCCAGCACGACGCGGAATCGGGGATCACCTGGATGACGATCCCCAAGGACGCCTACGAGGCCGTGGGTGCATCCACGGACGATCTGGAGGGTATCGTGGATATCCCCCGCTCGGTGGAGGGCACGCAGGTCGGCCTCCTGTTCAGGCTCACGCAGACGGGTGAGGTGAAGATCTCGTTCCGGTCCAACGGGCGGGTGGACGTCAACGTGCTGGCCCGGCGGTTCCGGGGGGGTGGACACGTGAAGGCCGCCGGCGCCATCGTCGCGGGACCGATGGAGCGCGCGATCGACGAGGTGGTCGGCGCGACGCGCGAGGCCGTCGCCCAGATGCGGGCCGAGGCGCGGAGCGCCGAGGGGAAGGCCGCGGGGAGCGACCGGACGGAAATGAAGCGTGGCGCCGCGACCCGGCGCACCGAGGTGGAGCGAGCATGATGGAGGCACGACCGGAGACGGAAGGCGTGGATCCCGGGGTGCCCGGCGCGCTGGGCACGACGCTCACGCGGCTCCGGGAGCGGGTCGGCGTCGAGATGGTCGACCGCCTGTGGATCTTCCCGCCGTTCCGGCGCGGCCGCCGGGAGCAGGGGCTCATCGCCGTGAGCACGTTCCATGGGGACGCGGAGCGCCGCGGCGTGGTCACCGTGACGTACAGCGCCGAGGAGACCGGCAAGGGCATCACGGTGGAGCCGTCGATCACGCGCGAGGGCGAGGCGCCGCCCGACCGGTTCCCCATCCTGATGCGCGGCGTCGTGCAGCGGGGCGGCGAGGAGCGCGGCGAGCCGCGCGAGGTGGAGATCGAAGGGTCCGTGGAGAAGTTCGAGCAGCTGCTGGAGGAGCTCGGCGTCGCACCCGCCGAGCCGGGACGCGCGTGACGACGACCTTCCGCGACCGCGAGGCGTACATCCGCCTGTTCGGCCGCTACCTGCGTGAGATCGGCCTGCCCGTGACCCATCAGCGCGAGGTCGTCGCCGACGTGGTCTTCGGGTCCGAGGGGCATCTGTCCGTCGACGACATCGCCGCGAGGCTGCGCGAGCGGGGCGAGCGCATCGGCAAGGCGACCGTCTACAGGACGATCGACCTGCTGGTGAGGAGTCGGCTCGTCGCCGAGCACGACTTCGGGGAAGGCTTCAAGCGTTACGAGCACCGACTCTCGAGCCACCCCGTCCACGAGCACCTCATCTGTCTCGAATGCGGCAAGGTCGTCGAGTTCGAGAGCAACGAGCTGTTCAACGTCGAGAGCCGGGTGCGTCACGAGCACGGGTTCGTTCCCGTGCGCCGTCGGCTCGAGATCTACGGGCTCTGCAAGGAGTGTCAGGAAGCCGGTGTGGAGCTTCCGCTGGAGGGCCTCACGTGCCCGATCGAGACGGTCTGATCCGCTAGCGGCCCGGAGGGCCATGTCGCAGCTCAAGCAGACGGTACGCGCTCTGTGGCGGGCGCCGGGCTACACGCTCGCCTTCGTGCTCACGTTGGGGCTCGGGATCGGCCTCAACACCGCGATCTTCAGCGTGATCAACGGCGTCCTGCTCGCGCCGCTCCCCTATCCCGACGCGGACCGCATCGTGTACGTGCGCCAGCCGGCGCTCGGCACGGGGGTCGAGAACGCGCTCTTCTCCTTCCAGGAAGTGCAGCACTACCGGGAAGGATCCCGCACGCTGGATCAGTTCGTCGAGTACGGCGACTGGACGTTCACGGTCGTGGCCGACGAGGACCCGCACCGCGCCGTCGGCGGCCTGGTCACGTCGAACTACTTCGACGTGCTGGATCTGCGACCGGCGCTCGGCCGGACGCTCGGCCCGGAGGACGACGGCGAGGGCGCCGAGCCCGTCATGGTCCTCACGTACGACTACTGGGTCCGCGCGTTCGGCGGAGACGACGACGTGCTGAACCGGACGGTCCGCCTGTACGCGTTCGCCGATCCGACGACCACGCGCATCGTCGGCGTGCTGGCCCCGGGGACCCACTACACCGGGACCCGCAAGCAGGACTTCTTCGTCAACTACTCGACCAACGAGCACTACCAGAGCGCGACCATGCAGGACGCGCGCACGCACCGCATGACCAGCGTGTTCGCGCGCCTGCGTGAGGGCGTGACGGTGGACGCGGCGCGGGCGGAGCTCACCGCGCTGAGCGAGGCGGCGCACCTGGCATATCCAGAAGCCTATCCGCCGCATCTCGGGTACACCGTGGAGGCCGCGCCCTGGCAGGACGAGCTCACCAAGGACGCGCGGCCCACGCTGCTCGTGCTCATGGGCACCGTCGCGCTCGTGCTCCTGCTGGCCTGCGCGAACGTCGCCAACCTCACGTTGACGCGCATCGTGCGTCGCGAGCGCGAGCTCACCGTGAGGGCGGCGCTCGGCGCCGGTCGGGCCCGCCTGCGCCGCGAGCTGCTCACCGAGAACCTCGTCCTCGCGCTCGCCGGCGCCGCGGTCGGGCTCGCGCTCGCGACCGTGGGGCTCGGGCTGCTGGTGCAGTACACCAACCGCTTCACGGTGCGGACCGGAGAGATCGGGATCGACGTGCCGGTGCTCGTCTTCACGGCGGGCATCGCCGTCGCGGTCGCGCTCCTGCTCGCGTTGGCGCCTTCGCTGCCGGGCATCCAGAGCCTGGGGAACGCCGCCGGAGCGGCGGGGGGCGCCCGCGGGGCGGTCGGCTTCTCGCGCAAGCACGTCCAGCGCGGTCTCGTCGTCAGCCAGCTCGCGCTCTCGTTCACGCTGCTGATCGGCGCGGGGCTGCTCGTGCGCAGCCTGGTCAACCTCACCCGCGTCGACACGGGCATCCAGTACGAGAACGTCGTGACGATGCAGGCCCCGAACACCACGGGCAGCAGCCCGGCCGAGAACCTCCTGCTCATGGACCGCGTGGTGGACGAGATCGTCGGCTTCCCCGGCGTCCGGATGGCGGCGCACGCCTCCCGCGCGCCCTTCGAGTCGGCCACGCTCACGCAGCGCACGCTGCGCGTCGAAGGGATGAGCGAGGACGGGATCGTCTCTCCGATGGGCCAGCTGAACGCCGTGTCCCCGGACTACTTCGAGACCGTGGGCGTGGCGATCACGGCGGGACGTCCGTTCACGGCGGCGGACGACGCCACCGCGGAGGACGTGGCGATCATCAACGCGAGCATGGCGCGCGATCTGTTCGGCGAGGCGGATCCCGTCAACGCGCGCATCTCTCAGCAACAGAACAACGGCTCGTGGGGTGATTGGATCCGCATCGTCGGCGTCGCGGCCGACACGCGCGAGTACGGCCTGGCGATTGCGGGTGCCCACACGATCTACCGTCCCGCGCCTCAGGTCGGAGCCGGTGCGTCGCTCATCGTGCGCACGGCGGGTCTGCCCGGCCCGTTGGCGCAGCGCGTGACCGAGATCGTGCACGGCATGGAAGCGGACCGTCCGGTGGACAACGTGAGCACGCTCGCCGAGCTGCGCGCGGACGACGTCGCGCCGGAGCGCCTGAACGCCGCGCTCTTCTCGTCGTTCGCGGTGCTCGCGCTGCTCATCGCCGCGATCGGCGTGCTCGGCGTGCTCGCGTTCACGGTGAGCCAGCGCACGCGCGAGTTCGGCGTGCGGATGGCGCTCGGCGCCCGCCAGACGCAGGTGCTCGGGATGGTGCTCGGGGAGGGCGCCGTGCTCGCCGCTGCCGCGGTGCTCGGCGGCGTGGTCGCGGCGGCGTTCCTGTCGCGGTTCCTGGCGGACCTCCTGTTCGGGGTCACGCCGACCGATCCGGCGACCTACCTGGCCGTGGGCGGCGCGCTCGCGGTGGTCGCGCTGATCGCCGCGTACGTGCCCGCGCGCCGCGCGACCCGGGTGGACCCCATGGAGGCACTGCGCTCGGAGTAGCTCCGAGACCCCATGGCTACCGACCGCTCCGCCACCGAGAGCGCACGCCCGCCGGCGCGGCGGCTCACCCCCGTGACCGAGCGCCGGGCCGGAGCGGGGAAGTGGTCCTGGCCGCAGATCGAGCGCGCCACGGGCGGGCCCACCATCCAGGGCAACGACCTCGTGCTGCACTTCGAGGGACCCACCACGTTCGCCGCGTGGCTCGACGACATCACGCGCGCGCGCCGCTTCGTCTACTTCGAGAACTACCTGGTGAGGGACGACGAGGTCGGACGCCAGCTCCGCGATGCGTTGGTCAGCAAGGCGGCCGAGGGTGTGCCCGTCTACGTCCTCTACGACTGGCTGGGGTGCTGGGCGACGCCGCGCTCGTTCTGGAAGCCGTTCCAGAAGGCGGGCATCCACGTGCGCACCTTCAACCGTCCCGGGCTCCGGCTCGGCGATCCGTTCGGCGCCGTGCAGCGCGACCACCGCAAGCTGCTGGTCATCGACGGCGAGAGCGCGCACGTCGGCGGCATGTGCGTCGGCGTCGAGTGGGCCGGAACGGTGACCAAGGCGCCGTGGCGCGATACCGGTGTGGCGATCCGCGGGCCTGCCGCGCGCGCCGCGGCGCACGCCTTCGAGCGCGTATGGAGCGAGCGGCACGCGCCGCTCGCGCTCTCCGCGTCGCTGCCGGCGCCGGCGCACGCGGGGCAGACGCCCGTCTGGCTCATCGAAGGTGAGCCCGGCCGCACGCGCGTCTACCGCACCCTGCACCTGAACGCGAGCCGGGCGACCGACAGCATCTGGATCACGGACGCGTACTTCGTGGCCCCGCGCTCGCTCTCCGAGGCGCTCGCCGCGGCGGCCCAGCAGGGGGTCGACGTGCGCATCCTGGTGCCCGCCCACAACAACTGGCCCATCGTCGGCAGCATGAGCCGCGGAGGCTATCGCTTCCTGCTCGAATCGGGCGTGCGCATCTTCGAGTGGCAGGGCCCGATGATCCACGCGAAGACCGCGGTGGTGGACGGCATGTGGTGCCGCATCGGATCGAGCAACCTGAACACCGCGAGCCTCATGGGGAACTGGGAGCTCGACGTCGGCGTCCTGGACGACGGTCTCGCACGTCAGATGCAGGGACTCTTCCTGGCCGACCTCGCGTCCTCCGTCGAGATCGTCCTACCCGGCAGCCGCGCGCCGGGGCGCAAGCGATTCACGTTCTCGCCCGCGTCGACCAAGCCGCTCGATCCGCGCGGCTCCCTGCAGGAGCGGCTCGAGCGACCGCGCGGACAGGCCCAGGGCAGGATCACGCTGGCGGCCTTCGTGCGCGCCAAGGAAGCGCTGGGTGCCGCGCTCGCCGGCAACCGGCGTCTCGGCCGCGAGGACCGGACCATGCTCGGGATGCTGTCCTTCGGTATCCTGGTGATCGCCGTCGTGGCTGCGGTGCTGCCGGCCCTGGTCGGCTGGCTCGTGGCGGTCTCCGCCGGATGGTTGGCCCTCAGCACGGGAGCGCGGGCGTACCTGCAGGCGCGGGACTCGCGGCGCCAGGAACGCGAGGCCGCCGAGCGCGACGGGCGGGCGGAGACGGAACCGTGACGGACACCGAGATCGGCATCGCGATCGCGTTCACCGCGGGGATCTTCTCGTTCCTGTCGCCGTGCGTGCTGCCGCTCGTGCCGAGCTATCTCGCGTTCGTGACGGGGATGAGCCTCGAGGATCTCGAGGCGGGCGTGAACCGGAAGCAGACGCTGCTGCACGCCACGCTGTTCGTCGCGGGGTTCAGCGCCGTGTTCGTGCTGCTCGGCGTGACGGCGTCGTTCCTCGGCGCGTTCTTCGCGACGTATCGCACCTGGATCACGCGCGTCGGCGGCGTGGTGATCATCGTCCTGGGCCTCCACTTGGCCGGTATCCTGCGCCTCACGCCGCTGCTCAAGGAGAAGCGCATCCACCTCGCCGACAAACCCGTCGGATATCTGGGCACGATCGGGGTCGGTGCCGTGTTCGGGGCGGGATGGACGCCGTGCCTGGGCCCGCAGCTGGGTGCGATCCTCACGTTGGGCTTCGCCCAGGAGACGATGTGGTCCGGGGCCGGACTGCTGAGCGTGTACTCCCTGGGTCTCGCGGTGCCGTTCCTCGTGGCCGCGCTCGCGCTCGACTGGTTCCTGCAGACGTTCCAGAAGTTCCGTCGCTGGATGCCGGTGGTCGAGAAGGCGTCGGGCGCGCTGCTGATCTTCCTCGGCCTCCTGCTCGTGACCGGCCGCTTCACCGTTCTGGCGGCTTGGCTGCAGCGCTATACCCCGGCCTGGATCTTCGAGAGGATCTAGCCGGTCGCCGGCGCGTGCGAGCCCGGGTGTCTGGTCCACGCCGAGGGCGGTCCGCCGGCGACACCCTGCCAGGGGGGAGGTTGCGAATAAGCCGTCCGGGGGCTCCTTTGAGCGGAAATACCCCCACCATCGAGGCACCATGCGCACCTCCCTGCGCCCTTTCACGAGCGTCCCGCTCTCCCTGGCGCTGGCGGCGCTCTTCCTCGCGGTCGGCGCGTGCGGTGACACGCCGCTGACTCCCGACGAGGCGGGCGCCTCGCAGGGCTCCACCATGGCCCTCTTCGCCGAGATCCTGGACAAGCTGGAGACGATCGAGGGCCGCATCGACAGCCTGGAAGCGGCGGTCGAGTCGTCGGGCGGCGGTGGGGAGCTCGTGCTCACGGGGCTGCCCGCCGCGCAGCTGGATTCCGTGCTGATGCTCGCGAGCTACCTCGCCGAGGACGCGGTAGGCGGCTCGTGGGAGGCGTGCGGCAACATCGATCTCGCCGGCGAGTTCGGCTTCGAGTGGGTGGGCGAGGCGGAGGGAGAGGGTGCGGGGCACCTCGGCGCGTGGGCCGGCACCGGCGCATACGCGGGCGGCAAGCTCTCCAGCAAGGCCGCGCTCGGCGGCGGCATCAAGCTCGAGGGCGGACTCGGCGTCGAGTTCTGTCACCCGCTGGGCGCAGGCTCGCCGCCCGTGCGGCCGGCGCCCGCGGGTCCGGCTCGCGCACCCGCGCTCGACGGGCTCCGCACGACGCTCACGAATGCCACCACGCAGTTCAACCTCACGCCGGACGCGGTGGCGCAGTCCATCACGGGGGTCGCCGGCGCGATCTCCGCACCCGCGTCGTTCAACCTCCTGAGCATCGGCGACCAGCTTCCGCTTCCGTCCGCGCTGTCGGGTCTGGCCAACGACCCGGTGGGAGCCGTGGCCGGCGGGCTCCAGGGCCTGATGTCCACCGCGCAGAGCGGGCTCTGCTCCGGCACCGGGTGGGGCGGCCCCGTGTCCAACGTGATCGCGAACGCGTGCAACGTCATCGGCAGCGGCGGGATCGGCAACTTCACCGTGCTCGCGGACGTGGCCAGCACCTATCCCGCGATCCAGACCGCCGTGTCGAACGCCTGCGGCCGGATCAACAGCATCGGGCTGCAACGTCTGGTCATCTCGAGCTGGGACGTCACGTTCCCGCTCGGCATCGGCACGGTGAACGTCTTCCCCGGATACAACCAGCGGCTCTTCCCCAACTACACGAGCTTCGCATGTCCCTGACGCGCGCGGCGCGGGGACGCCGGCCGCTCGCGGCCACTCGAGGGGGCCGGCGAGCGAGCGGCTAGACCAGCACGCGGGCGGCTGCGCCCGGGTCGGCCGTGGAGGGCGTCGCGAAGAGCCGCACCAACCCCTCGGGGGACGTGGCGTAGTCGGTGGGGTCGAAGACCGGAAGCGGTCCGAGCAGGGTCGGCGCGACGTCGCGCAGCATGCCGCTGCTGCCGAGCTTGCCCGAGAGCGCGCGCAGCTTGTCGCCGTAGCCGAGCCCGCGCAGCATCGCGAGCCCGTTCTCGGCGTCGAGGATGCTGTGGCACGCGAAGACCATGTGCGTGACCGCGTCGCGCACGTGGGGATCCTCGAGGAGGATCCTCGTCTCGCGGTACCAGATCCCGTCGGCGAGCTCCATCACCACGTAGCCCCGCGGCCCGGCCGCGGCCACCAGGTGATTGGCGAGCCGATGGAAGATCGAGCGCACCTCGGCCTCGGGGAGCCCGATCGTCGCGGGCTCGCCCAGGGCGGCGAAGTCGAGCACCTCCGTGGCGCCCGCGTCGTAGAGGGACGTGAGGTCTCCCAGGGATGCCACCCCCGTCGCCTTTCCGGCGGCCACCCGGTGCCCCATGGCGCGTAAGGCGTACACGATGCGCCGCGCGGTGGTCGTCTTGCCCGAGTCCATGTCCGAGCCCACGACGAGCACGAGCGCCGGATCGTCCGGGCTCCGCGGGCGCACCTCGTCGGAGACGTCGATCGCGAAGCGCCGCATCGTCAGCCGCCGGCGCTTGGCATCCCCGAGCTCCGCCAACACCGAGATCGTCGTGAGCTGTCCGGTATAGAGCGACGAGTGCTGGGACGAGGGATCGACCACGCCGGCCTGACCGCCCACGCCGTGGAGGTCGAGCCGCTCGACCGGCCGCTCCGGGACGCGTGCGATGCAGGTGCTCGATCCCGCCCGCGGCGCGAGCACGACGACGAGCTTGCTGCCCGGAAAGAGGCGCGTCTCGCGATAGTTGAGCGGCGTGCGCCTGCTCGTGTTCTGGATCGAGCGGATCAGGCCCGGCGGGCCCTCGACCTCCGCGAGCAGGAGATCGCCGGCCGCCCAGGTCTGCCGCTCGTCCACCGGCAGCAGGTAACGGATCTGTCGCGGATCCACGTAGCGCAGCGCGCTCGGCATCAACCACTGATTGCGTCGTGCCGGATCGACTTCGACGACCGCTCGAATCGGGGGCATGGCGTGTCCGGGCGGGGGGTGAGCGGCGAGCTTCCCGCGCCGCCAACGCAGTTTTCGTGCCCCGTGGCGCCCTCGAGATCGAGGACGTCCGGAGAGCGTTCTACCCGACGGCGGCCGTTTCGAGCCCTTCCTCGAGCAGCTGGCGCCGCAGTAGCCGGGCGTACGTGCCGTCGGCGGCGATGAGATCCGCGTGGCGTCCGCGCTCCACGATGCGACCGTCGTCGAGGACCAGGATCTGATCGGCGTGCATGACCGCCGACACGCGGTGGCTGATGATGAACGACGTGGTCCCTCGCAGCGTCCCGCGCAGGTCCGCGAGGATGGCGGCCTCCGTCTGCGTGTCCACCGCGCTGAGCCCGTCGTCGAGGATCAGCACGGCCGGGCCGCGTGCGAGCGCGCGGGCCAGCGTGGCGCGCTGCTTCTGCCCCCCCGACAGATTGATGCCGCGCTCGCCGAGCATCGTGGCATATCCGCCGGGGAACTCGAGGATCTGGTCGTGGAGCTGCGCGACCTTCGCCGCCCGTGTCACCGCGTCGGCGGCGGCTCCGCCGTCCATCGAGCCCGTCAGACCCAGCCCGATGTTGTGCTCGATGGTGTCGGAGAAGAGGAAGGAATCCTGCGGCACCATGCCGAGGTGCGCGCGCAGGTCCGCCGGATCGAGCCGGGTGAGCGGGATGCCGTCGAGCGTGATCTCTCCGGAGGTGGGGTCGTAGAGGCGTGCGAGCAGCGCCACGAGCGTGCTCTTTCCCGAGCCCGTCGGCCCCACGACCGCGACCATGTCGCCCGCGCCGGCCTCGAAGCTCACGTCCACCAGCACGTCGCGCTCCGTCCCGGGGTAACGGAAGGACACCCCGCGGAACGCGACCTGGCCGCGCACGTCCGCGAGCGGCGTGGCGACCTCGGGAGCCTGCACCGCCGGTTGCGCGCGCAGCACCACGTTCAGCCTCCCCATCGAGGCCTCGCCGCGCTGGAAGAGGTTCACCACCCACCCGAGCGCGATCATCGGCCACACGAGCATCGTCAGGTACATCGAGAAGGCGACGAAATCTCCGAGCGTGATGCCGCCGGCCATGACCTCCAGCGCGCCCATGCCCGTGACGAGGATCATGGCGACGCCGGACAGGAGGCCGAGCAGCGGATGGAACGCGCCCGACGTTCGCACGAGCCCCATGTTGCGCTGGCGGTAGTCCTCGTTGTAGCGGTCGAACCGCTTCAGCTCGGCGTGCTCGCGCGTGTAGGCGCGTACGATGCGGACGCCGGAGAGGTTCTCCTGCACGAAGGTCGACAGGGCGGCGAACTGCTCCTGGATCTGCTCGTAGCGCCGGTGGATCACCCTCCCGAACCCCAGCACGATCGCCGGCAGCGCGACCATCGGGATCATCGCCAGCAGGGTCAGACGCGGGCTGAGCCAGAGCATCATGCCGAGCGCGAACACGAACGTGACGGCCGTGTTGACGAGGTACATCACCGCGGGACCCGCGGCCTGCCGAACGGCCGACGTGTCGTTGGTCGCCCTGCTCATGAGGTCGCCGGTCCGCGTCGTTCCGTAGTAGGTGGCGTCGAGACGGAGCAGATGGCGGAAGAAGTCGTTCCGCAGGTCCGTCTCGATCCGCCGGCTGATGCCGTTGATCAGCTCGCGCATCGCCCAGCGGAAGAACCCGCCGACGAGGGCGGCTCCGACGATGAGCGCGGCGAGGCCGAAGATCCGGGCGCGCGTCACGTCGGGATCGCCGAGGCCGTCGATGACCAGCTTCGTCAGGTACGGCGCCGCGATCTGCAGGACGTTGGCGAGCCCCGCGCAGACCAATCCCACCACGAAGCCGCGCCGGTACGGGCGCACGTACGGAACGAGGGAGCGGAGCTCGGACATCACCAAGACTAGCTACCCGACGCGCTTTCGCGGGGTGCCGCCCACCCCGGGCCGCGCGCCCGCCCCGCCCGGGACCGCCGCCGAAGCCGCGCTAGTAGCCGATCGCGCGCCCGCCGCGGCGCGGGTCCGACCACCCCGTGATGCGACCGTTCCGGATCAAGACGAGCTGCACGTCCCCGGAGGTTCCGTTGCGCTCGACGACCGTGTGGCCCATCGCCTCCAGCTCGCGCACCGTCTCCGGATCCAGGCCGCCGCGCTCGTAGTAGATCTGATCGGGCAGGTGCTGGTGGTGCACGCGCGGCGC
Organism: Gemmatimonadales bacterium; assembly: GCA_050181335.1. GTDB lineage: Bacteria > Gemmatimonadota > Gemmatimonadetes > Longimicrobiales > Gaopeijiaceae > UBA2982. The sequence continues at coordinate 272,965 of JBFXDG010000003.1, forward strand.
GTTGGCGGCCTCGACGGCGTCCATGCCGTAGTCGAGCACGTTCGAGATCGTCTGGAAGACGGTCGTGATGATGGTCGAGCCGCCGGGCGTGCCCGTCAGCATCTCGAGGGATCCGTCCGGTGCGAGGACGATCGTCGGCGTCATCGCCGAGAGCATGCGCTTGCCGGGCTCGATCGCGTTCCGCTCCCCTTGCACCAGCCCGAACTGGTTCGGCGTCCCCGGCCGAACGGAGAAGTCGTCCATCTCGTTGTTCAGCAGGAACCCCGCGCCGGCCACCGTGACGCCGTTGCCGTAGAGCGAGTTCAGCGTGGTCGTCACCACCACGGCGTTGCCCTCCTCGTCGACGATCGAGAAGTGCGTCGTGTTCGCGGCCTCGCGGGGCTGCGACGTCAGCCCGGGCGAGATCTCGCTCGCCGGCGTCGCTCGGTCCAGCGAGATCGTGGCTGCGCGCTCCGCGGCGTACGCCGCGGAGGTCATGCGCTCGAGCGGCATGTCGACGAAGTCCGGGTCCGCCAGGACCTGGTTCCGGTCCGCATAGGCGCGCTTCCATGCCTCGGCGTACAGATGGATGGACGCCGTCGAGTGCCATCCCAGGGCGCGCAGATCCCAGCGCTCGAGGATCCGTGCGATCTCCGCCATGGTCGCGCCGCCCGAAGAGGACGGCGGCATCGACACGATCGTGCGCCTGCGGTACGCGAAGGTGATCGGCGCACGCCAGGCCACGTCGTACGATGCGAGGTCGGCGTGCGTGATGATCCCGCCGCCGCGGCGCATCTCGTCGACGATCAGGTCGGCCGTGCGGCCGCGGTAGAATCCGTCCGCGCCTTCGTCCCGGATGCGCTCGAGCTTCGCGCGCAGGTCGGGCTGGCGGAACGTGTCGCCGAGGGCGGGCGGGCGGCCGCCGCGGGGAAGGAACTGGGCCGCCGACGCCGGATATCGGGAGAGCAGCCGCACGCGCGAGGCGTCGAGGGACGAAGCGAGTCGCTCGCGCACCTCGAAGCCGCTCGCGAGACGGATCGCGGGCGCGAGCAGCTCCTCCCACGGGAGCCTGCCGAATCGGCGATGCGCCGCCTCCATGCCGGCGACGCTCCCGGGCACGCCGCTCGCCGAATGGCCCTCGAGCGAGCCGCCCGTCGCGTTGCCGGCCGGGTCGAGGTACATGTCGCGCGTCGCGGCGAGCGGCGCCTTCTCGCGGAAGTCGAGCGCGGCGGCGGTGCCGTCGGCGAGCCGCACCACCATGAACCCGCCTCCGCCGATGTTGCCCGCCTCCGGGTTCACGACGGCCAGCGCGAACTGCACGGCCACCGCGGCGTCGACCGCGTTGCCTCCCGCGCGCAGGACGTCCACACCGACCTGCGAGGCGATGCTGTCGGTCGTCACGACCATGCCGTGCTCGGCGGTGACCGGCCCGACCGCCCGTGGATACGGCCACGTGCTCGGGAAGAGCCCCGCCTGGCAGCCGGCGAGCAGCAGCGCCAGGAGCGCCCACGCACGCCCGCCGCGTCGCGAGGCCGGGCGGGCGGGACGTTGTGTTGGCATGGCCGTGAGGCGTGCGGCGCAGGTAAGCTTGCGCACGTGGAGTCCGTTCGCCGTAAGCTCAGGACCCCGCACGACACCTGCAAGGCACGAGTCCCCTGGTCGAACGCATGCGCGACAGCCGCCTCACCGAGCAGCGCAACCCGAGATCGCAGCGGATCGACGAGCTGGACGCGCTCGGCATCGTCGATCTGATCAATGCCGAGGATCGCATGGTCGCCGAGGCGGTGGGCGAGGAGCGCCAGGCGATCGCCCGCGCGCTGGAGCTCGCCGAGGCGGCATTTCGAGCCGGCGGCCGACTCGTCTACGTGGGCGCGGGCACGTCGGGCCGCCTCGGGGTGCTCGACGCCGCCGAGATGCCGCCCACCTACGGAACCGACCCCGAGATGGTGCGGGGGATCATCGCCGGCGGATACGATGCGCTCGTGCGCGCGCGCGAGGGCGCGGAGGACTCCCCGAACGCCGGGGCCGCCGCCATGGACGAGGCCCGCGTGGGGGCGAAGGACTTCGTGCTCGGCATCGCCACGTCGGGCACCACGCCGTACGTGCATGGCGCGCTGGCGCGTGCCCGCGAGCTCGGCGCGCGCACCGGCTTCCTCCTCTGCACCTATCCGTCGCCGGAGCTCGTCGCCCGACACGACGTCGTGATCGCTCCGCTGGTCGGCCCCGAGGTCATCACCGGCTCCACCCGCATGAAGGCCGGCACCGCCACCAAGCTCGTGCTCAACACCATCACCACCGGCGCGATGGTGCGGCTCGGCAAGGTGTACGGAAATCTGATGGTGGACCTCCAGGTGACGTGCGAGAAGCTCCGTGACCGCGGCGAGCGCATCCTCGAGTCGATGCTCGGGCTCGAGCGCACGGCCGCCGGCGCGCTGCTCGAGCGGGCCGGCGGGCACGTGAAGACGGCGCTCGTCATGGGGAAGCTCGGCGTCAGTCGAGAGGAGGCCACGCGCCGGCTCGCCGAGGTGGGCGGGATGGTGGCGCGCGTGGTGGGGAATCTCGAGGGATGAGGGAGGGGGCCGCTCTCCGTTGGGGCCTTCTCGCAGCCGCCGTGACGATGACCGGCGCGCTGGTCGTCGGAGCGTTCAGCCCCGCTCCTCACTCGGGCGGAGACAACTCGACGTATGTGAGCCTCGCCTACTCCCTCGTATCCACGGGATCGTACACGGAGGTGTTCGATCCGGCGGGGCTGCCGCACTCGAAGTACCCGCCGGTATTTCCACTCGTCCTCGCGGGCCTGATCGCGCTCGGCGCGCGGACGTGGATCGCGATGAAGTCGGTGGCCGTGGTCTCGACGATCGCGGCCGCCGCCTTCACGTACCTGTGGGCCGAGCGACGGTTGGGCGCTTGGCCGGCGTTGGCGGTCACGATGCTCTACGCCGCTTGCGCCGCCGTCGTCTATTACAGCCACTGGACGCTCTCCGACCCGCTCTTCGTCGCGTTCACCATGGCGGCGTTCTGGGCGTACGAGGGTGGGGGCGCCGGGGCGCCGGAGGGAGCCTCCCGCGCGCCGTGGATCGCCGCAGCCGTGATGCTGGCCGGGCTCGCGTACTTCACCCGCTCGGCTGGGCTGCCGATGGTCGTCGCGCTCTTCGCCTGTCTCGCGCTCGACGGGAGATGGAAGGCCGTCGGCCTCGCGGCGGTGGGCATCGGCGTGCCCGCGGCGCTCTGGTGGCTGCGAGGGCGTGACGCTCCGGCTTCCTACGCCGCCGAGTTCTGGCTCGTCGATCCCTATCAGCCCACGCTCGGCACGATCGGCGTGCTCGACCTGGTTCCGCGAGCGATCGCCAACTTCCAGGCATACGTCACGCGCCACGGTCCCGGCGGTGTCATCGGGCAAGGCACGCGCGGCGCGGGTGTCCTGGGCGTGGCGATGGTCGCGACCACGCTGTGGGGATGGTTCTCGACGGTGCGCGAGCGCGTGGGGCTGCCCGAGCTGTTCCTGCCACTCTACTTCGGGCTGATCCTCCTCTGGCCGCTCGTATGGTCGGGCGACCGCTTCGCGCTTCCGCTCTATCCGCTCGTCTTCTTCTATGGTGCCGTCGTGATGCGGGACCTCGCGCGGCGCGTGCCTGCCGTCGTCGCCGCGCCCGTGGTGGCCCTCGTGCTGCTCGCGATCGCGCTTCCCGAGGGCGGAAGCTGGTCAGGCGCCCGCCGGGAGTCCCGCGCGTGCACCCGCATCGTGGAGGTGGAGGGGCCTTTCGGTTGTTACGGCCCGGGCGTCGCGGCATTCGTGGAGGCAGCCGGTTGGGCCGGCGGCGCGCTCCCCGACGGCGCGGGCGTCATGACGCGGAAGCCGAGCCACTTCTTCGTGCTGAGCGGCGTGCCCAGCCGCACGTTTCCGTTCGACCCCTCTCCCGATGCTCAGCTCGCCGCGGCGGACGCGCTGGGGGTTCGGTACATCCTCATCGACGAATGGGATGTGCTGGCCCGGCAGTACGTCGGCGGAGCAGTGCTGCGGAGGCCCGGCGCGTTCTGCTTCGTGCGGGCGTTCGGTCAGCCAGGAGCCGGAGGAGCCCAACTGATCGGCATCTTACCCGCAGAGCAGCGATCCGATCGCCGTCCCGCGGAGAACGAGCAAGCGCGGATCGCGATATGCCCGGAGAGCTACGGTTCCGGTGAGCCCGCCTACTCGTCCTCCTCCTCGTCCGCCATTCCGTTGCTCGAAGCGCTCGATCCGTAGAGGATCGCGAGCACGACGCCGAACGCGAGATGCTCCAGGTAGACCCGGTCGTGCGGATCGACGTCCTCGAGCATGCGTCCGACGAAGGGCAGCCGCCGCTGCGGCGCATGGGCCGCCAGGACGCTCACCAGCCCGCCGGCGGCGTCCGCCGCGTACTCGGCCGAGCCGAACAGCGCGCCCTTCAGAACGGCCGGCCCCGGGACGCGCGGCTCGATCACCGCGCCGTACAGCAGACCCTGGCCGAGGCCCGCGAGCACGCGGTCGCCGGTCTCGCGGTCGAACATCGGGCTCTCGGGCTCGCCGCGCAGCAACGGCTTGAGCGCGTCGACGAGCAGCGCGGCGGCCGCTCCGGAGGCGCCCGCCCACGCCAGCCGCGTGAGCCCGGCGCGCCGTTTGGGGCGCCAGACGTCGAGCAGACGACCGGCGAGCGCCGCCACCCCCACCGACAACAGCTGCTCGACCGCGAAGCCTTCGGGGCTATTGTTCGTCGGGTGCGCGCGCGAGGCGCGCTCCGCGAGCCCGGCGAGGCGCTTCCACTCGCGTGGCGCGGTCGGCGTCCTGCCGCGCTCGAGCGCGTAGCCGACTCTGTACCAGAAGCTCTCTTCCGAGACCATGGGCGATGAGGTGGGGAGTGCGTAGAACGGTGGCGAGCCGACTGGCGGTAATCAAGCAAGGATCGGGCCTCCTGTCTGCGCTGGTGGTGCTGGCGACGGCGGCAGCGGGGCCCGCGCGCGCGCAGGCGCCCGACGACGACTGGCGCACGCTGGAGACCGAGCACTTCCGCGTGACGTTCTCCGCGCAGCTGGAGCCGCTCGGGCGGCGGGCCGCGGGCATCGCCGAGGTCGCGTACGCCGAGCTCGCCGCAGCGCTGGTCGAGCCGCCCGACGACCGCATCGATCTGCTCGTGACGGACCACTCGGACGAGTCCAACGGCTACGCGCAGGTCCTGCCGTCCAACCGCATCGTGGTCTACGCCCGCCCACCCGTCGACGGACCGTCGCTGTCGTATTTCGACGACTGGATGGAGCTGGTGATCACGCACGAGCTGGCGCATACGGTGCACCTCGATCACGTGCGCAATCCCGTGGGGCGCTTGCTGCGCGGGGTCTTCGGGCGCGCGGAGTCGGGATGGCCGTACTTCCCGAACCTGTCGACCCCTCGATGGACCATCGAAGGCCTCGCCACCTGGTACGAGTCCGCGCTGACGTCGGCGGGACGCGCGCACGGTACGTTCCACGAGGCGGTCCTCCGCACGGCGGTGCTCGAAGGTCGCTTCGAGAGCATCGGGCAGGCCGGAGGCGAGTCACCGCTCTGGCCGGGCGGCAACCGTGCCTACGTCTACGGGTCGTTGTTCTTCGAGCACCTGCTCGATCAGTACGGTGACGAGCGCATGACCGCGTTCGTGGAGGCGGTGGCCGGCCAGTGGATTCCCTACCGTCTCGACGCCGCCGGGCGCACCGCGTTCGGCATCTCGCTCTCGCAGGCTTGGAGCGAGTGGACCGAGGAGCTGCGCGCACGCTATGCGCTGTTCGACGCGGAGCTCGCGCGCACCGGGCCGGTGACGGACCCGGTGAGGCTCACGCACGGGGCGCGCTGGGCGTTCCATCCGTCGGTCTCGCCGGACGGGCACACGCTCGTGTACGTGCGCGCCGACGGGCGCTCGGACATCCAGCTCCGGCGTCAGCCCGTGGACGGCGACGAGACGGAGAGCGAGTCGATCGCGCGCACCAACGGGCTGGCCACGTACGGCTGGATGCCCGACGGCCGGCTGCTCTTCGCGCAGCTCGAGCAGGACGGCCCCTATCGCGTGTACTCGGATCTCTACCTGATGGACCTGGGGGGCGCGGCGGAGCGTCTCACGCGGGGCGACAGGCTCGAGCAGCCGTCGCCCTCACCCGACAGAACGTGGGCCGCGGCGGTGCAGAACGGAGCCGGCACGAACAGCCTCGTGCGCGTGGCGCTCGCGGACGGCTCCGTGACCGCCTTGGTCGAGCCGCGGCCGGACGTGCACTGGGCGTTCCCACGCGTGTCGCCGAACGGGCGTTGGATCGCCGCGACGCGGTGGGACGTCGGCGGCTATCAGGACATCGTCGTGCTCGACGCGCGCACGGGCCGCGAGGCGCACCGCCTGATGCGCGATCGGGCGCTGGACTTCGCGCCGGCGTGGAGCCCGGACGGGCGCTGGCTGGTGTGGTCGTCGGATCGCACGGGCATCATGAACATCCTGGCGGCCGAGGTCGATCCCGCTACCGGCCGCGCGGACTCGCCTCGACTGCTCACGAACGTCCGCACGGCGGCGACCTATCCGTCGGTCGGCTCCGACGGTCGACTCTACTTCAGCGGCCACCACGTGGACGGCTGGGAAGCGGAGCGCATCCCGTTCGCGCCGGACAGCGCCCCCCGGGCGCCCTCGCCCAGCGGGAGGTTCGCGCCACCGCCCGCGGCGGAGGTCCCGCTCCCGGCCGCCGGCGAGGGAGAGGTTCGCCCCTACTCGGTTTGGCCCACGCTCCTCCCGCACTACTGGCTGCCCCGCGCGAGCGAGCCGATCGAGGCCGGGCTCGCGGGGGGCGGCACCGTCGAGGTGCTCGGGTGGAGGCTCGGTGCCGAGACGTCGGGACAGGACCTGGTGGGCCGCCACGCGTACGCAGTCTATGCGCAGATCATCACGCCCCGTCGCGAGGTCGAGGGAGGCGTGACGTATTCGTATCGGGGCTTCGGCAACCCCGTGCTCTCCTTGGGGGCGGACCAACGGTGGAGCTCGGGCGGCGCTTTCCTGGCGGGAGCCGACACGCTGTTCATCCTCGACCGGGACAGAACGCTGAGCGGATCCGTGGGGCTCGTGTCGGCGGCATGGCGCCGGCGCGTCTCGCTGACCGTCGGCGGCAGTCTCATCTGGCGGGACCGCCGCACGCTCGACACGGCGCTCGACGTCGTGCCCTCGCCTCTCGCGGACCCGAGCATACGCCTGGCCGAGGGTTGGGTCGCGGTCGGGTACTCGACGGCACGCACGTTCTCCTTCCAGACCGGAGGCGCGCGCGGCTTGTCCGCCAGCATGCAGGCGCGCTCCCGTCGTGAGATCGGATTGACCCGCGCCGAGACCGGAGTCGTGGGCCGCGACCGGACGTTCCTCGATCTCACCGGCCGCGCGCGTGGCTACCTGCCGCTGTGGGGCGGGGGACACGCGACCCACGTTCTGGCGGCGCAGGTCGCGGGAGGGGCCGCCCGGGGACCCGGGGCGCAGCAGGGACATTTCACGGTCGGCGGTGCGTCGGGCATGCCCGAGGACGTCACGGGGTTCGAGCTGTTCGGCGGATCCTACGTGTTCCTGCCGGTTCGCGGATATCCTACGTTCGCGCGCTACGGCCGCTTCGCCTGGGCCGCGAGCCTCGAGTACCGCTTCCCGCTCGCGCTCTTCAACCGGGGCCTCGGCCCCTGGCCGCTGCACCTGGACCGCCTCGTCGGCGCGGCATTCGTGGACGCGGGTGACGCGTGGTCGCCCTATCCGAGGCTCGGAGCGATCGCGTCCGGCGGGGCGGAGATCACGCTCGGCCTGCTCGCGTGGTACAACACGACGGTGCTGCTGCGCACGGGCGTTGCCGTGCCGTGGGTCGGAGGCGCGGATCCGCAGGTGTACGTCCGCATGGGGCTGTCGTTCTGACGCTCCGGGCGCGGTACGGATCGTGAAGGCCCGGAGCCTCATTTCGGGGACTTGCCGCGACCCGGGAAAGCACCGAACATAACCCGAATCGGCGACGGTTCGGCGATCGAATCCGCACCGTTCGGGCATCGCTCGGTCACGAGCTTGACCACCACAAATAGGCCCCGTAATATGCCCGGGCCCAAGATCTAGTAGCTCATCCGGGGCGTTTCCACAGGATACTCGGCGGCGGGAGCCATCTCCCGCCGCTTTTCCACCTCTATATCCAGGGTTCTCCACCCTCTTTCCCACAGGAGCCCGCCCGGAAATGACCCTCGTGCACCAAACCAGACCCCCCCGTGAGGCCCGAATCTTCGACGACGTGCTCCCCGCGGATCTTCCGCCGGCGGAGCTCACGGACAATGCCCGTCTGGTCTTGGAGCGCAGGTACCTGAAGAAGGACGCAGCCGGCAAGCCGACCGAGAAGCCGGAGGTGATGTTCTGGCGCGTGGCGCGGACCATCGCGGACGTGGACCGTGACTACGGCGCTTCGCCGTCGGCGGTCGAGGAGATCGCGCGTCAGTTCTACGACCTGATGATCCACGGCACGTTCGAGCCGAACTCCCCCACGCTCATGAACGCGGGCCGTCCGCTCGGTCAGCTCTCCGCGTGCTTCGTGCTGCCGGTGGACGACGCGATCTCCAACGGTCAGAGCGGCATCTACGACACGCTCCGCGCGATGGCGCTCGTGCACCAGTCGGGCGGCGGCACGGGCTTCTCCTTCTCGCGCCTTCGGCCCGAGGGCGAGACCGTACGCTCGACCATGGGCGTGGCATCGGGGCCCGTCTCGTTCATGAAGCTCTACGACGCGAGCACCGACGTGGTGAAGCAGGGCGGCACGCGCCGCGGGGCGAACATGGGGATCCTGCGCGTGGATCACCCGGACATCCGCAAGTTCATCACGTGCAAGAACGACACGACGCAGGTGACGAACTTCAACATCTCCGTGGCGATCACCGACGCGTTCATGGCGGCCGTGAAGAACGACGAGGACTACGACCTCATCAACCCGAAGACGAAGGAGGTCGCCGGCCGCGAGAACGCGCGCGAGATCTTCGACATGATCATCCACGGCGCGTGGCTGACCGGCGAGCCGGGGACGTTCTTCATCGACCGGGCCAACGAGTACAACCCGGTGCCGAAGCTCGGCGAGTACGAGGCGACGAACCCGTGCGGTGAACAGCCACTGCTGCCCTACGACGTCTGCAACCTCGGCAGCATCAACCTCGGCGCGTTCGTGAAGCCGGAAGCGCGCTGGGGCGACGCGCCCGAGCAGGCGATCGACTGGGAGGGGCTCGCGCGCGTCGTGCACCTCTCGACGCATTTCCTCGACAACGTGATCGACGCCAACGTCTATCCGCTTCCCGAGATCCACGACCTGGCGCAGAAGATCCGCCGCATCGGGCTCGGCGTCATGGGTTGGGCGGACATGCTCGTGCGCCTGGGCGTTCCGTACGACTCCGAGGCGGGCGTGGCGCTCGCGCGTGTGGTGATGGGGTTCGTGGACGCGCAGGCGAGGGTGGAATCGGAGAGGCTCGCCCAGTCGCGCGGCGTCTTCCCGGCGTGGCGCGGCTCGATCTGGGGTCCGGACCGGACGGCGGCCCGTCGGCCGGATGGCTCGCGCATCCGGGCCGCGCAGGAGCTCCGCAACTGCAACACGACGACCGTGGCGCCGACGGGGACGATCTCGATCTTCGCGGGTTGCTCGGGCGGCATCGAGCCGCTGTTCGCGGTGGCGTTCATGCGCAACCAGGCGGGCGCGCTCATGCCGGACGTGAACCCCGACTTCGTGCGCATCGCGAAGGACGGCGGCTGGTACTCCGACGAGCTCATGGAGCGCATCGCGAACGAAGGCCACATCCACTTCGACGAGGTGCCGGCGGAGGTGCAGAGGGTCTTCCGCACCGCGCACGACATCTCGCCCGAGTGGCACGTGCGCATGCAGGCGGCCTACCAGGAGCACACGGACAGCGCCATCAGCAAGACGACCAACTTCCCGCGCGAGGCGACGGAGCAGGACGTGCGCGAGATCTACGAGCTCGCGTACGAGCTCGGTTGCAAGGGCGTGACGGTCTACCGCGACGGATCGCGCGAGGGCCAGGTGCTCTCGACCGGCAAGACCTCGCAGACCGAGGCCGTGGCGCAGGCCGAAGCCGAGGTCTCCGCGCACGTGTCCGAGCTCGAGCACCATCTGGCGGACGCGCGCGAGGAGAACCACCGCTACAGCGTGGAGATCGAGCGCCTGAAGGCGGAGCTCCTGGAGCGCGACATGGAGGCCGGTGCTTCGCGGCGTAAGCGCCAGCGGCCGCTCGCGCTGCGCGGCTACACCATGAAGATGAACTCGCCGCTCGGCGACCTGTACGTCACCATCAACGAGGACGAGCGCGGCCGCCCGTTCGAGGTGTTCTGCACGCTCGGCAAGGCGGGCGGCGCGGCGATGGCGGACGCTGAGGCGATGGGGCGGCTGATGTCGCTCGCGCTCCGCTCCGGCATCTCGATCCAGCAGGTGAAGGAGCAGGTCCGCGGCATCTCCTGCGACCGCGCGGTCGGGCTCGGGCCGAACAAGGTCCTCTCGGTGCCGGACGCCGTGGGGCAGGCGATCGAGCGTTACCTGGAGGAGAAGGCCGGCGTGCAGGAGGCTCTGCCGCTGCCCGTGCCGACCGCTCTGGGCGGCCGGCAACCTCAGGCCGCGCACGTCGCGTCGGGTGGCGACCAGGAGATCGACATCGGAACCTGTCCCGAGTGCGGCACGGGTCACATGGCCTTCGAGGAAGGGTGCAAGAAGTGCCACGTGTGCGGGTACTCCGAGTGCGGCTGATCTGAGGGCGAGAGGGGACGCGGGCGTCCCCGTCGACCGATGAAGGACGCGACGTGAGCACGGTGCGACCGCTCATCCTCTTGGCGGCGTGCACCTGCTTCGCGTCGGCCCTCGCCGCGCAGGTCTCGATTCGCGTGGTGGACGCGAACGGCGCTCCGGTCCCCGCCGTGCGCGTCGACGTCTACGGGCGGGGCGAGGTGATCGGTCAGGCGGCGACGGCCGCGGACGGCATCGCGGTGCTCGGCGCCGAGCGGTGGGCCGAAGCTCGACGCCTCTCCCTCACCCATCTCGGATACCAGACGCTCATCGTCCAGGTCGAGGAGATTCCGGCCGACGGCGTGATCGCCATCGAGCCGGACGCGATCCCGCTGGACGCCTTGTCGGTCGAGGTGGGGCAGCTCTGCCCGATCGTCGACGAGCCGGAGGCGCGCCGGCTCTGGTCGGCGGTCGCGTCGCTGTATGCGACGGACACGGGATCGCGGGCCCCGTTCGCGTACCTGTCGCTGCACCGGGGCCGGGTGCGCGAGGACGAGCTCTACCGCAGGAGCGACGTCGAGACGCTCGACGGTGTCACCAACGGGGGGTGGGGCGCGCTCGCGGGCGGCGACCTCTTCGGCCTGACGGTCGACGAGCAGATCGAGCAGGCCGGCTATGCCTGGCCGCCGTTCACGATCGACGGTCCGACGCTACGCGCCAACGGGTGGGGCTATCCGGCGCTCGACATGCGGGCGGCCCACCACTTCGCGAGCGCCGTATTCGGCGCACGCCACGACTTCGCCGTCGTGAGCGCGTCGGAAGAGAAGGCGACGCTGGCCTTCTGCGGGAACGGACGCGGGCCCGGCCCGACGATCCAAGGCACCATCACGTTGACTCCGGGTCGAGCCTTCCTGGGCGCGGAGTGGCGGTTCGAGACGCCAGAGCCCGACGAGGGCGCGGGCGGGTCCGTGACGTTCTCCACGTTCGTCGATCGCGCGGGCTCGCGGCCCCACCTGGTTTCGTCGCGGGGCATGTTCTACCGCCACAGCGGGGTCGAGCCGCCGTACCCGGCCCTGCCTCGCACGTACGAGCGGGAGATCACGGAGAACGTGCGCTGGTATCTGCTTCCGTCGGGTGAGAGCCCCTGCACCGGGAACGTCAGCTTCCCGGCTTCCGCGGATCCCGCGCTCGCTGCCTGCGTCGAGCGCTACTGGGGGCGGGAATGAGTCAGCTCTTGCTGCCCGCCGCGCGCAGGTCGGCGCCTCGGCGCTCCAGCATGCTGAAGATCCCTTCCTCCCTCAGCACGCGCATGCCGAGCCGCTGCGACGAGACGCCGGGACGCAGCACGTAGTCGAAGCGCAGCCGGCCGTCCTCCTCGTTCGCCTCGAAGCGCCTGCAGTCGACCCGGCCCGACGTGCGCATGCCGTCGCCCAGCTCGATGAGGTGCGACGAAACCATGAAGAGGCATTCGGGCCGGTCGATGAACCCCTCGAGCACCGCGCGCGACGCGTCGAGCGCGTCCATCACGTTGGTCCCCTTGAAGGGCTCGTCCATCATCGCGACCACGCGCAGCCCCTCCGTCACCGCCTGCACGATCGCCTTCACGCGCAGCGCTTCGGCGCGGAAGAAGCTCACCCCGCTGCGCACGTCGTCGGCGATGTTGATCGAGCTGAACAGGCGCTCGCACGGCGAGAAGCGGAACGATTTCGCGGGCACGCCCATGCCGACGTGCGCCAGATAGAGGGCGATGCCCGACGCGCGCAGGTACGTGGTCTTGCCGGCCATGTTGGGGCCCGTCAGGAAGAGCACGTGCTGCGAATCGCCGAGCCGGACCTGGTTCGGCACCGCGTTCGAGACGAAGGGATGGAACACCCCTTCGCCGACGATGCGCAGGTCGCCTTCCTCCACCTCGGGCACCACCCATCCCTGGCGCTCGCAGGTATCGGACATCGCGACCAGGGCGTCGAGCTCGTAGACCAAATCCAGAATCCGCTCGAGCGCCGCGCGCTCGCGCGCACGGAACAGACGGTCCACGCGAATCACGCGCAGCGCACCGGCGCCGATCTCGTCCCGCTCGGTGATCGTTCCGAACACGGGCCGCTGGATGAGCGCCGACAGCTCGGTGAGCAGCGGCTCGATGTCGCCTCGCGCTTCCGTGAGGCCCAGATCGGGGTGGGCGAGGAAGTGCTGCACGCTGTGGATCAGCTTCGACGTGAGCTGGACGCCCCGGTAGATCTTCGCATAGGGCCGGAAGTCGCCGAAGCGCAGGTTCATGGCCTCGATGAGGAACTGGAAGCCCCGCTCGGCGTTGACCAGCGGGAGCGACCCGCTCAGGTAGGTCTGGACCTCGTGGGTGACGAGGGTCGACGGCAGTCGGTCGAAGGCGGCGCGGTGACCGCGCAGGTACGCCAACGACTCCTGTACCGCGCGGATCCGTGCGGCCTTCTTGAGCGGCTTCTTCATGCGCGCGGCGAGGACCTTGGCCCCCCCGAGCGTCCGCGTCGAGTTGCAGAGGTCGTAGAGGCTCGGGCCGGATCCCGCCTCGAAGATCTCGAGGTCGCGGTAGGTCTGCGGGTCCATCACCATCTCGTCGGGATCGACGGCGGCGGGGCGGGCGAGGACCGCCTGGACCTCGGGGATGCGCAGCAGGATCATGGAGGAGAATCGGGAGGCGCGGGGCCGCGGGCAATGGCTGCCCGGCGACCCGAAGGCCGCGTGCGGTGTACCGCCGAGAACGTCGCTGTGGCGTCGCGGCGGCTCATCCCTTTCCTTAGTGCCCATTGCTTCCCGCATCGCATCCCGCATTGCTCCGCCGCCACGCATGACCTCACGCCTCCGGATCTCCGCCCTCGCCTGCACGGCGTTCGTCGCCCTGGCGCCGGCGCTGTCGGGGCAGGCGGCCGGGCCGCAGCCGGAAGTCGCGCCGGTCGCGCTGGCGAGGGCCGGGCACGTGGACGCGGTCGCCGCGGCGGACGCGCTCTACTTCGACGGCAAGGTCGAGGAGGCGTTCGCGCTCCTGAACGAGCATCTGGAGGCGCACCCGACCGACTACGAGGCGCTCTGGCGAGCCGCGCGGGCGGGCGTCGTCGCGGGCGTGCTCCGTGAGGGGATCACGTCGCAGAACGAACGTCTCGACCCGGCGATCGTGCTCGGGGATCGCGCCGTCGCCGAGCGACCCGACGGGGTCGACGGGCTGTACTGGCGCGGCGCCGCCGAGGGCCGCCGGGCGCTCAACGCCGGCAGCGATTACGCCGCGCGGTTGGTCCAGCGCGTGTACGACGACGCGCACGCGATCCTCGCGCTCGATTCGCTCCACGGCGGTGCGTACAACCTGCTCGGCCGCGTCAACTACGAGATCATGGATCTGCCGCGCATCGCCCGCTTCTTCGCGCGGCGGTTGGTGGGAAACCAGGCCATCCGCGACAGCAACTGGGAGGACGCCGAGGTGTTCCTGACGCGCGCCGCGGAGCTGTGGCCCGACAACGTCCTCTTCCAGCTCGACCTGGGCGACCTGTATCAACGCCGCGGCCGCGACGACGAGGCGCGCGTGCAGCTCGCGCGGGTGGTCGAGATGCCTTCGGTGCACCCGGCCGACGAGTACTTCAAGGAGAGCGCGCGGCGCTTCCTCGAGGAGCTCGGATCCTAAGTGGCATGAGGCGACCGCTCGTGCGGCACCTCGCGCTGGGCTTCGCGATCGCGCTCGCCGCCTGTCTTCCGGCGGCGCCCGGTCCGACGCCGGGCCGTCCCATGTTCGACGGCGAGGCGGCCATGGAGCTGGTTCGCCGACAGGTGGCGTTCGGTCCCCGCGTCCCCGGCACCCCGGGGCACGACGCGCAGCGGGCGTGGATGCTCGCGCGTCTCGACTCGGTCGGGGCGCCGGCCACGGTCGATACGTTCCCGCACGTCACGACCACGGGCGACTCCCTGACGCTCTACAACATCGGCGTGCGCTTCCGCCCGGACGCGACCCGCCGGATCCTGCTGCTCACGCATTGGGACACGCGTCCCACGTCGGACGAGGCGGACGACTCGCTCGCGCGCGCGACCCCCGTTCCCGGCGCCAACGACGGCGCGTCCGGCACGGCCGTCCTGCTCGAGCTCGCCGCCATGATGGCGCACGATCCGCCGCCTCTCGGGGTGGACCTCCTCTTCGTCGACGGCGAGGACTACGGTCCCTCGGCGGACGACATGTTCCTCGGGGCGCGCCGGTACGCTTCGCTGCTCGACGAGTCCGATCGGCCGGTCTACGGGCTGCTGCTCGACCTGGTGGGCGATGCCGATCCGAGGTTCGAGATCGAGGAGCTCTCCGCCCAGGCGGCACCGGTGGTGGTTCGCAAGGTGTGGCAGGGGGCGGAGCGTCTGGGCTACGGGCAGTTCTTCCCGAACATCGTCGGGGCCCGGGTCATCGACGACCACGTCCTCCTGATCGACGCGGGTCTGCCGACCGCCAATCTCATCGACTTCGTCTACGGGCCGAACAACCGCTACTGGCACACGCCCGAGGACACGCCCGAGAACGTCAGCGCCACCACCCTGCACATGGTCGGCGAAGTGGTGGCGGAGCTGGTATACTCCGGAGGTTAGCAGCCAGCAGTTCAGCCCCAGTCAGCTCACATCCTTCGAACAGGTAGAATACGCGCAATGGATCACGGCGAGCACGCGATGGCGGTGGCGGCCACGGACCTCCATTCGACGTTCGAGGGCCACGTGCTGCCGGGCAGCATGTTCATCCTCTGGGCGCTGATCTGGATCGCGCAGCGTCTCGCCCGCGGCGACCAGGCCGCGCGCGCTTCGCTCGAGTGGAGCGCGGTGCTCCCGGTCCTTAAGATCGTCCTGCCGTTGATCGGCGTCTGGGTCGAGATCCCCGGTGAGCGATGGGGTCCGACCGCGACGCTGATGAGCCTGCAGCACGTGACCATGTACTCGGCGTTCGCCCTGACGGGCGTCGTGGACCTCCTCGCGTACAAGAAGCTCCTGCCGGCCGCCTCGACCTACGTGGCGTTCGCGGTGGCGCAGACCAACGCGGGGTTCCTCTTCTGGAGCCACGCGATCCACGGAGGCGTGGACGGCGTCGTGCACCGGATCCTCGCCGGCGCGTTCTTCGTGGTGGGTGTCGTCGCGGTGCTCGAGGCGCGTCGAGCCTCGGTCGCGCTCGGCTGGCTGCGGATCGGGGCACAGCTCGTGCTCGGAGGGTGGTTCATCCTCGGCGCCTGGGTCCTTTATCTGTCGGGCTGGGAGCTGGACAACCCCGTCAACGAGGGTCGCTCCTCGATGATCTTCTCCTGGCTCGTGATGTTGGCCTCGGTCGTGGTCGTCAGCGCGTGGGTCGTCTCGGTCCGCCGCTCGGCCCCGGCCGCGGAGGCGAGGGTTGGCTGACCGGGGGCGACTCATTATAATGAGCAAATCTTGCATAAACATTCACCGCCCCTTGGGCTGACGCCTCCACGGGCAAGAGGGAATTCAGCGAGATGACCACGGCGACCGCATCCCAGACGGCATCCCGTACCGCATCGAAGACGCAGGGCTACCTGGCCGAAGTCGATCGGTACAGCGCGCACAACTATCACCCGCTTCCCGTGGTCCTCGAGCGCGGAGAGGGCGTGTGGGTCTGGGACGTCGACGGCAACCGATACCTGGACATGCTCAGCGCGTACTCCGCGCTGAATCAGGGCCATCGGCATCCGGCGATCCTGGAGGCGGCGCGTAAGCAGCTCGACACGTTGACGCTCACGTCGCGCGCGTTCCACAACGACCAGATGGGCCCCTTCCTCAAGGAGCTCTGCGAGGCGACCGGCTTCGAGCGCGCGCTGCCGATGAACACCGGCGCCGAGGCGGTCGAGACGGCGATCAAGATGGTGCGGAAGTGGGGCTACCAGGTGAAGGGCGTGGAAGCGGACAAGGCGGAGATCATCGTCTGCGAGAACAACTTCCACGGCCGGACCACGACGATCGTGGGCTTCTCGTCGGAGCCGCAGTACCGTGACGGCTTCGGGCCGTTCACGCCCGGCTTCAAGACGATCCCCTACGGGGACGCCGCGGCGTTGAAGAAGGCGATCACGAAGAACACGGTCGCGTTCCTGGTCGAGCCGCTGCAGGGCGAGGGTGGCGTGGTCGTCCCGCCGTCCGGGTTCCTCGCCGCCGCGCGCAAGATCTGCACGGAGAACCGCGTCGCGCTGGTCGCCGACGAGATCCAGACCGGCCTCGGCCGGACGGGCAGGCTCTTCTGCTACGAGTGGGACGACGTCCGGCCCGACGTGCTCATCGTCGGCAAGGCGCTCGGCGGGGGCGTCTATCCCGTGTCGGCCGCCATCGCCGACTCGGAGTACATGGACGTCTTCCATCCGGGAGACCACGGCTCGACGTTCGGCGGCAACCCGCTCGCCGCGGCGATCGCGCGGGCCTCGCTGCGCGTGATCCTCGACGAGGACCTGCCGGCGCGCTCGGCGAAGCTCGGCGCGTGGTTCACGGATCGCCTGCGCGCGATCGACTCCCCCCACGTGGAAGAGGTCCGCGGCAGGGGCCTGATGATCGGTGTCGTCATCAAGGAGTCGAGCGGGACGGCGCGGCCGTTCTGCGAGGCTCTCGAGGCGAAGGGCGTGCTCGCGAAGGAGACGCACCACCAGGTGATCCGCTTCGCGCCGCCGCTCACGATCACCGAGGAGGAGCTCGAGTTCGCGCTCGAGCAGGCGGAGGCCGTGCTGGGGGCCTGACCCTCGCGGGCCACACCGAAGACGACGGCGCCGGGTTCCGACGGGGACCCGGCGCTTCGTCGTCTCAGCTCACCACTCGATCGTGCCCTGCTTGGACGTATCGATGTCCTTGCCGGCTCCGTCCCCGAAGAGCACCTGCTCGATCTGCTCGTAGAGGAACTCCTTCGCGCGCGGATCGCGCGGATCGAGCCCGTAGTGGTTGATGAGCAGCGTCTGGTGCTTGAGCCAATCCTGCCAGCACGTGGCGCAGATCTCGCGCAGGATGCGCTCGCCGAGCTCCGTCCTGAAGGGCGCCTTGGCGAGCGGGGCGGCGTCCTGTTGGCAGCGGCGGCAGCGGATGGTCGTGTCGGTCATGCTTCGTGCTCGCGCCGGGCGGTTGCGGGATCGCGCTGGGGTCCCCGTCTACCCGGGGCGCACCGTGCGGGTCCGGACCGTCCTCGCGCACCGAGCGCGAGCGCTCCGGATCTCCGTGGACGCTCGGGGGGGCCCTCGTTAGCTTCCTGGCCTCGTTTTTTCCGCGAGGTCGCATGGCGTTGACGAAGAAACAGCTCGGTCACCTCGAGAAGCGCCTTCTCGACGAGCGCGAGCGCGCCCTGAAGGCGCTCGGACTCTTCGACAAGATGACGAAGGCCGACCGGGAGTCGGGCGACTCGGACCTGGCAGCCTACACCGACCACATGGCCGATCAGGGGACGGAGGCCATGGAGCGGGAGAAGGCGGCGATCTTCGCGACGAAGGAGGGCCGCTACCTCTACCGGCTCGAAGAGGCGCTGCGCCGGCTCTACAACGATCCGAAGAAGTTCGGCACGTGCCACACCTGCGGCTCCGACGTGGGGTTCGAGCGGCTCGATGCGCTCCCGCACGCCCGGTACTGCATCGACTGCAAGCTCAAGGAAGAGTCGGCGGCCTAGCAGATCGGCGCGTCGCGGCTCCTCGGCAGGTCAGCGTCTGGCGGCTCCTCGAATCACGTCGAGGAACGCTTCGCCGAGGATGTCGATCTTCCAGCCGCGCATGCCTTCGACGGCCGCGAGCGCTTCGCGCGTGCGCGGCATCGCGCGCGCGACCTCGAGCAGCACGGCGTTGGAGAGGAGCGTGCCGCGCGGTAGCCGGAGCTCGTCCGCCTTGCGGTTGCGCACGTTCTTGAGCTTCTCGGCGAGCGCCTCCATCTCCGGCGTGGCACGGCCCGGTCCCCGGCGCTGTCCCCGCGGATAGGGGCGGAGCTCGCTCTCGGCGAGCGCCGCGACGCCGGCCAGCCGCTGGACGAGCGACGGGCCCTCCTCCTCGGCCAGGCGCGCCGGAAAGCCCTTGATCCCCACGAGATCGCCGACGGACTTGGGCCAGGCGGCCACGGCCTCGACGAGCGGCTCCTCCGCGATCACCCGGAACGGCGCGCGATCGCGCGCACGCGCGATTCCGTCCCGCCACGCGAGCGCCTCGCGGAGCGCGGTCACCTGACGTGCCGACAGCTGTCGCGCGCCCCGGATCCGGACGACCGGGTCCTCGGGCTCCGGTGGAGACTCCGACGCGGCGCCGCCGACCTCTTCGAGCGCGCGACACTCCTCCTCGGCCCACGCCAGACGCCCTGCCGCCGACAGCTCCTCGCGCAGGCGGTCCGCGAGGCGCATCAAGTAGCGCGTATCATCCGCGGCGTACTCGAGCATGGGCTCCAGCAGAGGGCGCTCCGCCCAATCCGCCCTCTGATACTTCTTCGACAGGCGTACGCCGAGCCGCGACTCGAGCAGGCCGGCGAGCCCGAGGGTCTCCTCACCCACGAGCTGCGCGGCGATCTGCGTGTCGAACAGGCCGCGCAGGCGGATCCCCAGATCGCGCCGGAGGAGCCGAAGATCGAAATCCGCGCCGTGCATCACCACGGTGATCTTCGGATCCTCGAGCGGACCGCGCAGGAGACCCGAGGGGTCGAACGCGAGCGGATCGATCACCCACGTGGCGCGGTCGGTGGTGAGCTGCAGCAGGCAGAGGCGGTCGGAGTAGCGGTGGAATCCCGCGGCCTCGCAGTCCAGCGCGAAGCGGGTCGCCCGAGTCAGCTCCGTCACGAGGCCGTCCGCCTCGCTGGCCGACTGAACGTGGATGTGGGACATGCAGGCGCGCTTTCCCGTGGATCGCACCTCGGGCCCTTGCCGAGGCGGGGCGGAATAGAAGCGCGTACGCGCGCTCGGCGCCACCCCGTGTGACGGAAAAGCGGCGTCCGCCCTGTTGCCGCTCAGAGTGTCGCGGGCGACAATTGGCCCCATGCTCCGTACCAAGGTCGTCTGCACCCTGGGGCCGGCGACCTCGACGCCGGAGGCGATCCGCGCTCTGGTTCGCGGCGGGATGGACCTGGCGCGCGTGAACATGTCGCACGGCGCGCACGAGGCGCACGCGCAGTCGATCGCCGCGGTGCGGGCCGCGGCGAGCGAGGTGGGCAGGCCGGTCGCCATCCTGGCCGACCTCGCCGGACCCAAGATCCGCGTCGGCACGCTCGCCGCTCCCATCGAGCTGGAGGTCGGCTCGGTGGTGGTCATGGCGCCCGAGGCGAACGTCCGTCCCGGCGAGATCCCCACGACCTATGCGCCGCTCGCGGAGGAGATCCGGGAGGGCGACCAGGTCCTCATGGACGACGGGCTCCTGGAGCTGCGGTGCGTGGGGGTGGTGGGCGACCGCACGCGGCTCGAGGTCGTCCGCGGCGGCACGCTCAAGAGTCGCAAGGGGATCAACCTCCCCACCGTGGACGTGAAGGCGCCGTCGCTCACCGAGAAGGATCTCGTCGACCTCGCCTTCGCGCTCGACCACCAGGTCGAGTACATCGGCCTCTCGTTCGTGAGGCGGCCCGAGGACGTCATCGACCTGAAGACGCGCGTCGCAAAGCGCGCTCTGGTCGTGGCGAAGATCGAGAAGGTGCAGGCCCTGCGCATGATCGAGGAGGTGATGGCCGAGACCGACGCCGTGATGGTCGCGCGCGGGGACCTCGGCGTGGAGCTCCCGTTCGAGCGGGTGCCGCTCGCCCAGAAGCGCATCATCCAGCTCGCGAACCTGTACGGGCGGCCGGTCATCACGGCCACGCAGATGCTCGAGTCGATGATCGAGCACCCGCGCCCGACGCGCGCCGAGGCGTCGGACGTCGCCAACGCGATCCTCGACGGCACCGACGCGGTCATGCTCTCGGGCGAGACCGCGGCGGGAGCCTATCCGCAACAGGCCCTGGACGCGATCGTGCGGATCGGACGGGAGATCGAGCGCAGCGGCTTCCTCGAGCGCGGCCCCCGCTACCTGACCAAGCCGGGTCCCCGCTCGAGGCGCGGCGCGTCACCGCGCGAGCACGCGGTCGCCGCCGCCACGGTCGAGGCGGCCCAGCAGGTGGGTGCTCCGGCGATCATCGTGATCACGCGCTCGGGCTTCTCGGCGAGGCTCGTGTCCTCCTACCGGCCGTCGGTACCGGTCTACGCCGTCACGACGGACCCGTTCACGTGTCGGCAGCTCGCCGCCGTGTGGGGCGTGCATCCGGAGCTCGCGCGCGTGCCCGACGTGACCTACGAGTCGCTCACCCAGTTCGGGCGCGAGCGGGTCCTCGCCAGCGGGGCGGGGGAGCGCGGCGCGGCGATCGTGGTGACGGCCGGCTATCCGTTCCACCAGGCGGGCGCCACGAACACCATGCGCATCGAGCTCCTGTGAGCACGCGGCCGCCGTCATGAAGCTCACGTTCCTGGGCACGGGCACGTCGTTCGGCATCCCGGTGGTCGGCTGCGACTGCGCCGCGTGTACGTCCGCCGACCCGCGCGACCGGCGGACCCGCCACGGCGCGCTCCTGGAGACGGGAGCCGGCAGGCTGCTCGTCGACACGCCGCCCGAGCTCCGGCTGCAGCTGGTCGCCAACCACATCGCGTCGGTCGATGCCGTCTGGTTCACCCACGGCCACGCGGACCACATCCACGGCATCGACGACCTGCGCGTGTTCACGGTGCGCAGGGACCTGACCGCCTACGTGCCGGCCGAATACCGCGCGCTCTTCGAGCAGCATTTCCGCTACATCTTCGACGACGCGGTGCAGGTGCCCGAGGGCACGCACAAGCCGCAGCTCACCCTCCGCGACGTCGAAGCCGGCGTACCGGTCGAGATCGTGGGCGAGACGTTCACGCCGGTGGTGGTGCCGCACGGCGACTGCTCGGTCTACGGCTTCCGCGTCGGTGGCCTCGGTTACGTGACGGACGCGAAGCGCTTGCCGGCGGAAACCGTGAGCGCCCTGCGAGGCGTGGACGTGCTGGTGCTCAACGCGCTCTGGTTCGGCAAAACGCATCCCACGCACCTGAACATCGAAGAGGCGATCGAGGCGTCGCGCGCCGTCGGCGCCCGAGCGACGTACCTCACACACCTGACGCACCGAGTCACGCACGCCGAGCTGCTCGGGCGGCTGCCTGCGGGCGTATATCCCGCGTACGACGGGCTCACCGTGGAGATCGACTGATGGAAACGATCCGCTTCGACTTCGACAACCTGATGGCACCGGGTCTGCGCGGCGGTGTGGATGCCGACGCGTTCGGTGGCGACATGGCGGCGTCGTTCCGGCGCGCCCACGCTCGCGTGGAGGAGCAGCGCGCGGCGGGCGTGCTCGGCTTCCTCGACCTGCCGTACGCGCAGGAGACGGTGAAGGAGGTCACGGAGCTGGCCGACGGCTTCGCGCAGTGGTTCGAGGACGTGGTCGTTCTCGGGATCGGCGGATCGGGCCTCGGCGCGAGGTCCCTGAAGGACGCGCTGCTCGGTCCGTTCTGGAACGACCTTCCGCCGGAGAAGCGCGATCACTTCCCGCGCCTGCACGTGGTGGACAATCCCGATCCCCACACCATGCTCGGGCTCCTCGAGCGCGTGTCGGTCGCCAGGACGTTGTTCAACGTGGTGAGCAAGTCCGGCGCGACCGCCGAGACCATGGCCCAGTATCTCATCGTGCGGGAAGCGGTGGAGGCCGCCGTCGGCGCCGACCGCGCGCGCGGACACTTCCTCTTCACGACGGACCCCACGGGCGGGGTGCTCCGCCGCATCGGGTCGGCCGAGAGCATCCCGATGCTGCCCGTGCCGGGCAACGTGGGCGGCCGCTTCTCGGTCCTCTCCCCGGTCGGTCTCTTTCCGGCCGCCGTCTGCGGCGTGGATCCCCACGCGCTCCTCGCCGGCGCGGCGGCGATGGCCGAGCGCTGCGCAGGCGACCGGCTCGCGGACAACCCGGCCGGGATCCTGGCGGTTCTCCTGCACCACGCCGATCGCGTCCAGCATCGCCCGATCCAGGTGCTCATGCCGTACTCGGACCGCCTGCGCTCCGTGGCGCTCTGGTTCCAGCAGCTCTGGGCCGAGAGCCTCGGCAAGGCGCGCGCGCTCGACGGCACGGATGCCCACGTCGGGCCGACGCCGGTCGCCGCGCTCGGCGCGTCGGACCAGCACTCCTTCCTCCAGCTGCTCATGGAGGGCCCGGACGACAAGGTGGTGCTCTTCATCGAGGTGGCGGACCACGGCACCGACGCCCCCATCCCGGCGCGCCATCCGGAGATGTCGGAGCTCGCCTATCTGGGAGGCCACACGCTCGGCGAGCTGCTGAACACCGAGCGCCAGGCGACGGCGGAGGCGCTGCGCCTCGCCGGAAGGCCGAACGCCACGTTCTACCTCCCGCGCGTCGGCCCGCACGAGCTCGGCCAGCTCTTCATGCTCTTCCAGATCGCGACCGTCTACGCCGGCGCGCTCTACCACGTCGATCCGCTCGATCAGCCGGGGGTGGAGCTGAGCAAGCGGCTCACGTACGGCCTCATGGGCCGGGTCGGCGTTCCGAGGCCCGACATGCGGGAGGCGGATCCGCGCTGGCGGATCTGAGGCGCGCGGGCGCCCGGGCCGGCCGAAGCGCTCCTCGCGCGGGCCGGCGCGTCACCCCCGAGGACGAGCGCGGGCCCCGTTCTTGCCCGTGGATACGCCGTTCGGCGGCCATTAACTTGAGGCCGCGCCCAGCCACGCCGCGCCGAGCAGCCCGTACGACAGGAGACAGCATGCGGAACCAAGACGAAGGTCCCTACATCGTGATCGAGCGTGACAGCGGAGGCGGCGTCGGATCGTTCGTCCTGGGAGCGCTCGTGGGCGCGGGCATCGCGCTCCTCCTCGCGCCCAAGTCCGGCTCCGAGACGCAGGAGGACCTGAAGCGCCAAGCGCGTAAGCTGCGCAGTGCTGCCGAGGAGCGGGTGCGCGAAGCGCAGCGCCAGATCGAGGAGCGGCTCGGCGAAGTCCGTGACGGCGTGCAGACACGCCTCGACGACGTGAAGGAAGCCGTGAGCGCCGGGCGCTCCGCCGCGACCGACGCCAGGACCGACCTGGAGAAGCGCCTCCAGCGCTCCAAGGCGGCGTATCGCGCCGGCGTGCAGGCCGCCCGCGAGGCGATCTCCGACGAAGGCGAATCCAAGGCGGACTGAGCCGACGCCCGCGACGAGAGTGCATCCGGAGCACCGGATACTCGACCAGGGCGCCGCGGGGGGAGACGACCCCTCGCGGCGCTTCGTCGTAACGGACCCCGTCGAGGCCCCAGCGCCTCCGAAGCCACGCGCGCGCGACGCGCTGCGGGACGTGCGCGAAGGCGTGCGTGTGTTCTGGGAGAAGTTCAACGACGACGATGCCTTCTTTCTCGCCGGCGGCATCGCTTGGGGCGTGCTGTTCGCGCTTGTGCCACTGCTCGCTCTCGGTATCGGCCTCACGGGGTTCGTCCTGAGCGCCCGCTTCGACGACCCGACCGAGGCCGTCATCGCCCTGTTCGCGGGTGCGATGCCGCAGACCGGCGCGGCCGCGAGCTTCGCCGATATGTTGCAGAACCTGGTCACCGAGGTCATGGCCAACCGCGCGGGCCTCACGCTGGTCGGCGCGCTCGTGTTCATCTGGCTCGCCACGCGCCTGTCGGGCTCCGTGCGCAGCGCGCTCTTCCGCGTCTTCGAGGTGGGCGTGCGTCGCGGCATCGTGCACGGGAAGATGTTCGACATGGTGGCGGTGATGGCCGGCGTCCTCCTGGTCACGCTCAACCTCGGCGTCACCGTGGTGTTCACCGCGGCGATGGCGTTCGGGGTCGAGATCTTCGGTCTGGACGCGGACACGGTCACGATCGCGCAGCGCC
The DNA here is from genome assembly GCA_050181335.1 of Gemmatimonadales bacterium. GTDB lineage: Bacteria > Gemmatimonadota > Gemmatimonadetes > Longimicrobiales > Gaopeijiaceae > UBA2982. The sequence continues at coordinate 297,511 of JBFXDG010000003.1, forward strand.
TCATGGGCGCGTCGATCGCCTTCGCGTCCATCTGGACGCTCTTCCTGCTCGCTTACCGCTACCTACCGGCGCGCAGGACGCCGTGGCGCACCACGATCGTGGCCGCGACGTTCGCCGCGTTGGCCCACGAGCTCCTCAAGCTCGCGTTCTCCACCTACGTGACCGAGCTCGCGAACTACACCTCCACCCTCGGCAACCTGGCGACGGCCGCCATCCTCCTGCTCTGGATCTATTACGGGGCCCTAGTGTTCATTGTGGGCGGCGAGGTGGCGCACGTTTACACCATGCTGCGCGCGAGGCGGGCTTGAGCAAAGCCGAACAGAAGGTGGCGGCGTCGAATCGAAAGGCACGCCACGAGTTCGAGGTGCTCGAAACCGTCCAGGCCGGCATCGAGCTCAAGGGGCCGGAGGTCAAATCGATCCGGGCGGGAAACGTCTCGTTCCAAGACGCCCACGCGCGGGTCGAGCGTGGCCAGATCTGGCTCCACAGCCTGCACGTCTCGCCGTACGAGCAGGCCAATCGTTTCAACGTGGACCCGGTTCGTCCGAGGCGTCTCCTCCTGAACAAGCAAGAGATCCGGCGGCTCGCCGCGAAGGTCGAGGAGAAGGGGCTCACGCTCGTGCCCCTCGATCTCCACTTCTCCCGCGGATACGTGAAGGTCACGCTCGCGGTCGCGCGCGGGCGCAAGCTGCACGACAAGCGCGAGGCGCTGAAGCGCCGGGAGCAGGACCGCGAGGCGCGCCGCGCCGTGGGAGCGACGCGAGGTGAATAGGGCGCTCGGGGGCTTGCTGCTCGCGGCGCTGATCGCCGCGCCGACCGGCGAGCCCGTCGCCGCCCAGCAGGCTCCGAGCCTCCGCGTGGAGCGCGCCGACGGGTCGATGACCGACTTCCCCGTCATCCAAGACCGGGGGTACGCCGCCGTCCAGCTCACGCTCTTCGACGATCTCGGCTGGACCGTGAGGGAGTCGGGGAACGAGATCTCGATCGGCGTCCCGAACGAGATCGACATCGGGCTTCGCGTCGGATCTCCTTTCTTCACCTGGGACGGGATCGTCTTCCAGCTCGCGGACGCGCCCTATCGCGAGGGGGCCAGCGCGTTGATCCCCCTCCAGCTGCTCACGGAGTTCCTCCCGACCCGGCTGCCGGACCTCTACGAGTACGACGGCGCCCGAACGCTGCTGCGGGCCGGCGACCCCGCGCTGATCGGCGGGCAGCAGGCCGAAGCGGCGCCTCCCGCTCCCGCGCCCCTTCCGGCGGGCCGCTCGACCTACACGGGCCCGCGGGTGGTGATCATCGACGCCGGACACGGCGGCGAGGACCCGGGCGCGATCAGCCCGCGCGGCATCCGCGAGAAGGACGTGGCGCTCGCGATCGCCCTCCAGCTGGCGACGATCCTTCGCCGCAACCCCAACCTCCAAGTCCACATGATCCGCGACTCGGACGTGTTCGTGGACCTCTGGCAGCGGGGCGAGATCGCCACGCGGCTCAAAGGCGACGCGTACGGGTTGTTCGTCTCCATTCACGCGAACTCGATTCCCAATCAGCGCTCGACGCGCGGCTTCGAGACGTACTTCCTGTCGGAGGCGCGCACGGAGCACGAACGTCGCGTGCAGGCGATCGAGAACGCGCCGCTGAGCATCTCGGGTGGCGTCGATCCGGCGGACGAGCCGGACCTCGATTTCATCCTGCGCGAGCTGCGCAACCTCGATCACCAGCATTGGTCGAACCTCCTGGCCGAGCTCACGCAGGATGAGCTCGAGGACTTCCATCCGGGCCCGAATCGCGGGGTGAAGCAGGGCGTTCTCGCGGTGCTCACCAACACGCTCATGCCCTCGATCCTGGTCGAGACCGGCTACCTGTCGAACGACGACGAGGCACGACTGCTCGCCCAGCCCGACTTCCAGGCGAACGCGGCCCGGGCGATCTCCCGCGCCGTCGAGCGCTTCTTCGAGCGCTATCCTCCGGGCAGCGCGCCGGCGGGCGGCGAGGACCGGTGAGGTCTCCCGGCGCGTCGCGGCCGCACGCCGAGCGCGCGCCTTGAGGCTCGACGTCGAGCTCCTCGGGACACGATTCCAGAACCCGTTGCTGCTCGCCGCGGGGACGTGCGGCTTCGGCATGGAGGTCGCGGAGGTGATCGACCTCGAGCGGCTCGGCGGGATCGTCACCAAGTCCGTCACGCTCGAGCCGCGGAACGGCAATCCGCCGCTGAGGGTCGCGGAGTTCGGCGGCGGCATGATCAACTCCGTCGGGCTCGCGAACCCCGGTCTCGCGGCGACGAAGCGTGACAAGCTTCCGTGGCTGGCGCGCAACCTGTCGAGGGCGCGCGTCTTCGTGAGCCTCGCCGGTCACACGGTCCAGGAGTACTTCCGCTTGGTCGAAGGGCTCGACATGGAGGAGGGATTCCTGGGCTTCGAGATCAACCTCTCCTGTCCGAACGATGCCCGACGGGACGGCCCGCCCTTCGCGCTGGACCCGGCTGCCGTGGCGGAGATCGTCGCGGGATGCCGCACGCGCACGCAGCGGCCGTTGCTCGCCAAGCTCGCGCCGAACGATCCCGATCTGCCGGGAACGGTCGCGACGGCCACGGAGGCGGGTGCCGACGGGCTCACGCTCGTCAACACGACGCCGGGGCTCCTGCTCCATGCCGCCTCGGGCGCGCCCGACCTGGGTGCCGGTCCCGGGGGGGTCAGCGGTCCCGCGCTCCTGCCGCTCGGGCTGAGGGCGGTCCGCGCGGCGCGCGGGGCGACCGGCCTGCCTCTGCTCGGGGTCGGTGGCGTGCTCGCACCCCAGGATGCGGTGGCGTATGCGCGGGCCGGCGCGTCGCTCGTGCAGATGGGGACGGCCTCGTTCGCCGCGCCGCGCGCCGGAACGCAGCTCGTCGCGGGGCTGGAGCGGTGGGGGCGCACGCACGGCGTGGCGAGCTGGACCGATCTGATCGGGTGCGGGGCCTCGTGACGCCGACCAAGTCGAGCTGCACACCGATCGTCGCGCTCGACGTCCCCTCCGCGAAGGCGGCGCTGGACATCGTCGAGAGGCTCGGCGACGCGGCGGGCTTCTACAAGGTCGGCCTCGAGCTCTTCACGCGCGTGGGTCCCTCGTTCGTCGAGGAGCTGCGGACGCGGCGCAAGCGCGTCTTCCTCGACCTGAAGCTGCACGACATTCCCAACACGGTGGCGGGGGCGGTCACGGCGGCGTGCGAGCTGGGCGTCGATCTGCTCACGGTCCACGTGGCCGGCGGGCCGGCGATGCTCGCGGCGGCACGGAACGCGGGGAAGGGCGATACCAAGCTGCTCGGCGTCACGGTGCTCACGTCGATGCTCGGCGAGGAGCTCGCGGTCGCGTGGGGACGGCCGGTCGACGACGTGCCGAGCGAGGTCGTGCGCCTCGCGGACATGGTGAAGCGGTCGGGCCTGGACGGCGTGGTCGCGTCCGGGAGCGATGCCCCCACGTTGCGCGCGCGCTTCGGCTCCGGTCTCCTTCTCGTCATACCGGGGATCCGTCTGCCCGGCACGGACCGCGGCGACCAGCGGCGGGTAGCCACGCCCGCCGACGCGGCCAAGGCGGGGGCCGACTACCTGGTCATCGGCCGTGCCGTCACGAAGGCGGACGATCCCCGGGCGGCGCTGGAGGCGGTCCTGGCTGATATCATGCGATCCGAGTCTGATACTTCGGGAGCGAAGAATCGATGACCCTCGAGGTCTTCAACACCGAGACGAGGACCCTGAGCCCGTTCGTCCCGATCGAGGCGGGCAAGGCGCGGGTCTACGCGTGCGGCCCGACGATCTACGACCACGCGCACATCGGCAATTTCCGCTCCTTCCTGTTCTTCGACATCGTGCATCGCCATCTCGAGGCGAGCGGCTACGACGTGCGGTTCGTCATGAACCTCACGGACGTGGACGACAAGACGATCAAGGGCGCGGTGGCCGCGGGCAAGAGCGTGGCCGAGTTCACGCGTCCCTTCGGTGAGGCGTTCCTCGCGGACTGCCGCACGCTCGGCATGCTCGCAGCCGACACGTATCCGCGCGCGACGGACTACATCCCGGGGATGGTGACCTTCGTCCAGGGTCTGATCGCGAAGGGTCACGCCTACGTGGCGGACGACGGCGCCGTCTACTTCTCCGTCACGTCGTTTCCGCGCTACGGCCGCCTGAAGGGAATCGACACCGCGACGCTGAAGGCGGGCGCGCGCGTGGCGCAGGACGAATACGAGAAGGAGGACGCGCGCGACTTCGCGCTGTGGAAGCGCGCGACGCCGACCGACGAGCAGGCGAAGGCGGCCTGGGACTCGCCGTGGGGGCGCGGGCGGCCCGGCTGGCACCTCGAGTGCTCGGTCATGAGCCTCCAGGAGCTCGGGGAGACGCTCGATCTGCACCTCGGCGGCGAGGACCTGATCTTCCCTCACCACGAGAACGAGATCGCCCAGTCGGAGGCCGCGACCGGCAAGCCGTTCGTGCGGAGCTGGCTGCACGTGAAGCACCTGCAGGTCGAAGGGCGGAAGATGTCCAAGTCGCTTGGCAACTTCATCACCGTGCGTCAGCTCCTGGACGAGGGCTACGATCCCGCGTCGATCCGCCACCAGCTCATCTCCGCGCACTACCGGAGCGACCTCAACTTCACGCGCGCGGGCCTGGAGGCGTCCAAGAGCGCCGTCCAGAGGCTGCTCGACTTCGAGACGCGCCTGCACGGCGCGCTGATCGCGGAAGGGAAGACGTCGGATCTGCCGCGCGTCGCCGACGAGGCGCTGTCCGCGTTCCACGCGGCGATGGACCAGGACTTCAACACGGCGGATGCGCTCGGCGCGCTCTTCACGTTGGTGACGCGTGCGAACGCGATCATGGACGCGCAGAAATGGGTCAGCTCGGTGGACGCGGCCAAGGTGCGCGACGCGCTCGCCGCGATGGACCGCGTGCTCGGGCTGCTCGAGGTCGCCAAGGCCTCGCGAGCGGTGGACTCCTCCGTCGCGGAGTGGGTCGAGGAGCGTATCCGTGCCCGCGCCGAAGCGCGCGGGCGGAGGGACTTCGCCGCGGCCGACGCGATCCGGAAGGAGATCACCGAGCGCGGCATCGTGCTCGAGGACGGACCGCAGGGGACGCGCTGGAAGGTGCTGGGGCCGGCAGCCGGGTCGGCGCGCCCCTAGCGCTCCCGTCGGCCCCGTCGGTCCCCGTCGGTCCCGACCTCGCCCGCGGCAACCGACCGCGCCTTTTCGTTGACCTGGGTCGCCCGCCCGCTAACGTTCGGCTCGAAGCGCCGGTGTAGCTCAGCTGGTAGAGCAGCTGATTTGTAATCAGCAGGTCC
>JBFXDG010000004.1:0-290085 GCA_050181335.1 Gemmatimonadales bacterium
TCGTGAGCTCGACGCCGATCGACATTCCGGCGAACGGTCTCGACATGTGGCATCGCCCGATCGTACCTACCGGCGTGACCGAGGACCGCTGCATCCGGGCGATCCAGGTGAAGCCGCAGGGCAACGCGAAGGGTGTGGTCCACCACGCGAACTCGACGTTCCAGCGTGAGGCCGACTCGGGCAACTTCGAGGCGACCGGCGACCGCGCGAGCGAGTACGCGATGGGCAAGCTCGGCGAGCTGATCCCCGAGGGCGTGTGCCGCATCCTGCCGGCGAATTCGTACGTCGCGTGGGACATCCACCTGTTCCCCGGCGGCATCGGTGCCGCGGCGGCGAACGCGGTGATCGAGGACAACGTGGTCGACATGGGCATCTGGCTGTGGCCCGCCGACTATCAGTACGAGTACAAGCAGGACCTCGCGCTCTACGGCATCCGTGAGGGCGAGCTGGTCATGAAGCCGCATGGCACGACGATGACGCAGGGCTTCAAGACGTTCGATCACCCGGTACGTATCGACAGCTTCCAGCCGCACGGCCACCTGCGCCTGCGGTCGGCTTCGCTGGAGATCCTGTATCCGGAGACGGGCCGGATCGAGGTCATCAGCATGATCTCGAACTGGAGCGCGGTGTGGCACCAGAGCCACATCTACGCGCAGGATGCTGCGCCGCTCGTTCCGGCGGGTGCGGTTCTCATCATGAAGCAGTGGTACGACAACACCGAGAACAACCCGAACGTCGTGGACGCCGACATGTGGGTCGATGACGGCAGCCGTACGGCGGACGAGATGTCGCATGCCTGGATCGCGGTGACCCACCTCGATGAGGAGGGCTACCAGGAGCTTCTCGCGGAGCGCCAGGCGAACCAGCAGCGCAGGATCACCGACCAGGACTGATCGGTCGCTCGAGCACGAAGGCGGGGACCGGGGCTTCGGCTCCGGTCCCCGCTGTCTTTTCAGGGCCTCCCCACGTGTGTGAGGCCGGCCTCACGGCGCTAAGTTCTCCGTCCCACGCGACCGCATCTCCCCTGCTTCCATGCGCTCTCTACTCGCCCTCGCGACGCTCGCACTCCTCTGCCCATGGTCTGCCTCCGCGCAGGTCGACGACGAAGCCGGTAGCGGTGGTTACGACCACGCGCTCGCGCCCACCGCGAGTGCGCTCCGGGCCACCGGCGGAATCTCGATCGACGGCGTGATCGACGAGCCCGACTGGGCGTCCGCGCCGGCGATCACGGAGCTGCGCCAGACGGTGCCCACCGAGGGCTCACCGGTCAGCGAGGCCACCGACGTGCGCATCGTCTACGACGAGGACGCCGTCTACGTCGCGGCGCGGCTCGGGGACAGGAGCGCTGTCACCACGCGCCTGGCTCGACGCGACGCGGGTCTGGGCGACTCCGACCGCTTCGTGGTGATGCTCGACAGCTACCACGATCACGAGACCGCCTACCGCTTCTGGACGAACCCGTCCGGCGTGAAGGGGGACGCGATCGTGACGGGCAACCAGACCGGTGGCGGCGACTCCTCGTGGGATCCGGTGTGGGATCTCGCGACGGGCGTGAGCGCGTCGGGGTGGACCGTCGAGATGCGGATCCCGTTCAGCCAGCTCCGCTTCGGCCGCGAGGAGCTGCAGACCTGGGGCATCCAGGTCGAGCGCTCGATCCATCGGAACCAGGAGAACGCGACGTACCCGTTCACGCCGGTGCTCGAGCGCTCGGGCGTATCGCGCTTTGCGCACCTGCACGGGATCGAAGGGCTGACTCCTGGGCGACGGCTCGAGCTCCTGCCGTACGTGGTCGCGCGGGGCGAGTACCTCCACCTCCAGAACCCCGACGGCGTCACGTTCGCCAACCCGTACCGGAGCGGCTCGGATCACTTCGGCGGCGTCGGGCTCGATCTCAAGTACGGCATCGCCTCGAACGTGACGCTGAACGCGACCGTGAACCCGGACTTCGGTCAGGTGGAGGTCGATCCGTCGGTCATCAACCTGACCGCGTTCGAGACGCGCTACGACGAGCGCAGGCCGTTCTTCGTCGAGGGCGCCGACATCTTCACCTTCGGCGAGGCGGGACCGACGGGCAGCGTGGGAAGGCCGCCCGAGATGTTCTACTCGCGGCGGATCGGCCGGGCGCCCTCGGGGCCCGTGCCGAGCTCGGCGGTGTTCTCCGACGTCCCCACGGCGACCACGATCCTGGGGGCGGGGAAGGTCACGGGCCGGCTGGGATCGGGATGGTCGCTGGGGCTGCTGGAGGCGGTCACGGGCGACGAGTCCGCCGCCTTCATGGACGCGAGTCAGGCGGGGGGCCGGGTGGAGGTGGAGCCGGCCACGAACCATCTGGTCGGACGGCTGCGGCGCCAGATCCGAGGCGGCCGTACCCGGTTCGGCGTGATGGCGACCGCGCAGAACCGCGCGCTGAGCGGCAGCCCGCTCGAGTCGAGGCTGCACAGCTCCGCGTACACCGCGGGAGTCGACTTCGCGCACGACTCCGACAGCCGCCGGTGGCTGTTCACCGGCGCCATCGCGGGCAGTCACGTGGCCGGGAGCCAGGCCGCGCTGCTTCGCACCCAGCAGACGTCGGCGCGCTACTACCAGAGGCCGGACGCGGACCACGTCGAGATCGACTCCATGGCCACCTCGCTCGGCGGCTTCTATGCGATGGCGTACGTGGGCAAGCAGGCCGGCACGTTCACGATGCGCAACGGCTTCGCGTACGTGAGCCCCGGCTACGAGGTGAACGACCTGGGCTTCCAGTCCGACGCGGACCGGATCCTCATCGACACGCACTACCAGTTCAGCCGACCGACCCCGGGGCGCTACTTCCGCAGCTGGAACACCGCCATCAGCCCCGACGGGAAGTTCAACACCGCCGGCGACATGATCTTCGCGAACGTCAACGCGATGCTGAACCTCGAGCTGCTGAACTACTGGCGCACGAGCGTCCGCGTGCAGGTGGACCCGTGGTACGACGACGACCGGCTCACGCGCGGCGGACCCATGGCGCGGACCCCGGGGAGCTGGCAGGCACGCTTCAACGTCAACACGGACAGCCGTCGCGCGACGCGCTTCAACGCCAGCTACAACCACTACACCGATCGCGCCGGGGGTCGGAGCCGGTCCTACGACGTCGGCGTGTCCGCCCGCTTCCGCGAGACCATCAACCTGAACGTCGGGCCTTCCTACTCGCGCTCGCGCTCCATGGCGCAGTACGTCCGGCGGGTCGCGGACGCGACCGCCACGTCGACGTACGGCGCGCGCTACGTGTTCGCCGAGCTGGACAGGTCCACGGTCTCCCTCGACACGCGCCTGGACGTGACGCTGACGCCCACGCTCTCGCTGCAGCTCTACCTCGAGCCGTTCCTCTCCGTGGGGCAGTACCGCCACCTGAAGGAGCTTCACGCCCCGGGGACCTACGAGTTCGACGAGTACGGCGTCGACGTCGGCACGATCAGCCAGAGCTCGTCGGGTGCCTTCGACATCGATCCGGACGGCGCCGGGCCCGCCGCGTCGTTCCAGGTGCCCGAGGGGAACCTGGACTTCAGCCAGCGCAGCCTGATCGGCAACGCGGTGCTGCGCTGGGAGTGGCGCCAGGGATCGACGATCTATCTGGTCTGGCAGCAGCGCCGCGTGGACCGGGCCAGCGGCCACGCAGCCGGCGCCGACCCATGGGTCGGCAACCTGGAGCTCGGACGCGACGTCGGCGACATGTTCGGCGCGCCGGCCGACAACATCCTGATGGTGAAGATGAACTACTGGCTGAACCCCTGAGCGTGGGGCTCAGCCGGTAGTCACGGGCCGGCGACCGGGATCTCGAGCGTGAAGAACGTCCACGTGTAGTCGTGTCACGCTCTGCACGGTATCTCCCGTTCCGTCAGAGCAGCCCCTCGAGGGCCCTCACGCGGTGGCTCTCACTGTCCGTGACGTACACGACCTCGCGGTGGACGAACACGCCGTGCGGGCGGTTCATGCGACAGGCGAGGGGATCGCCGTCGGGTCCGTCGCCGCGCTCTCCGTTGCCGAGCACCGTGTCCACGACGCCCGTCTCCAGCCGCAGGCGGCGAACGACGTGGTTCTCGGTATCGACGATGTACAGGCTGTGGTCGGCGGCCGAGTAGGCGATCCCCTTCGGGCCGTTGAACGTGGCGACCAGCGCCCGGCCGCCGTCGCCGGTGTAGCCGGTCTCGCCCGTCCCGGCGATGCGTGCCAGCCGGCCCGCGCGCAGGTCGAGGCGGAAGACCGCGTTGCCCTCGCGAAGCACCAGGTACGCGTTGCCGTCCCCGTCGGTGTCGATCGAGCGCGGGCCCCTGAGCGGCGTGCCGGCCAGCGGTCCCTCGCTCGGCGTGTCGACGCGCTCCCCGTTGCCCGAGATCGTCGCGATGGTCCCGCGCGCGAGGTCCACCGAGCGCACGCGGCCGTTGCCGATGTCGCACACCAGCAGGTTGCCGCTCGCATCGAACGCGATGCTGTGCGGCTGGCGAAACTGCGCCTGCACTGCGGGACCACCGTCACCGCCGAAGCCGGCCTCGCCGGTTCCCGCCACCGTGCTGACCACGCGGGTGCGCGCGTCCACGCGGCGCACGACGTGCGCGTCGCGCTCCACCACGTAGAGGTTGCCCGCCGCGTCGAAGCGGATCTCGTGCGGCGCCGAGAACGACGCCTCGGTCGCCGGGCCGCCGTCGCCGGCGTACGCCTTCGTGCCGTTGCCGGCCACCGTCGTGAGGCGCCCCGTCCCGAGGTCGAGCCTCCGGGTGCGCCCCGTGTCCACCTCGCAGAAGTAGAGCGCGCCGTCCGGTCCGGCCACGATCCCGTACGGGTTGTTCACCGGGGTGCGCGCGGCCGGCAGCCCCAGGGTGCCCTCGGGCTCGTAGCCGGCGACGCCCGTGCCGGCGACCGTCCTGACCTCCCCGGCGGCTCGGCGAGCGGGCCGGAAGCGGACCGCCACGGCGGCTCCGAGCGTCGTGCCCAGGAAGCTGCGGCGGGTGAGGGCGGGCATGGCCTGAACGTGCGCCTGCGCCCCACCCCCCGCAAGCGAGCCGGGGGGCGCAACCTTTCGCGCTCCCGGCCTGCCGCCCATCATGACGGAATGCCACGCTTCGCGCGCCCCCGCCTCGCCTCCACCCTCCTCCTGTGGGGCGCCGTGGCCACGGCCGGGGCGCTCACCGCCCAGGAGCCCCGTCCAGCGCCGCGGCCGCGCGCCCCGGCCACGATCATGAGCTTCCGCGGCGCGGACTGGCTGGAGCGGCCCCAGCGCGCCCAGGAAGAGCGTCCGGAGCAGGTCCTGGGGGTCATGAACCTCCAGCGGGGCGACGTGGTGGCCGACGTCGGGGCCGGCTCGGGCTACTTCTCCCGGCGCATGGCTCGCCTCGTGTCGCCCCCGGGCACCGTGTACGCGGTGGACGTGCAGCCGGAGATGCTGGAGATGATCCTGGAGAGCATGACCCGGGACGGCATCACCGGGATCGTTCCCGTGCTCGGCACCGCGGACGACCCGAAGCTGCCGGCGGGCGAGATCGACTGGATCCTGCTCGTGGACGTCTACCACGAGCTCGAGAACCCGGCGGCGATGCTCGCCAAGATGCGCGAGTCGCTCGCCCCGGGCGGCCGCGTCGCGCTCGTCGAGTATCGCGTCGAGGACGGGACGGGCGACGACATCCGCGCGGAGCATCGCATGTCGGTGCTCCAGGTGCTGTCCGAGTGGGAAGCGGCGGGGTTCGAGCTCGCCGAGCTGCACGAGTTCCTGCCGACGCAGCATCTCTTCGTTCTGCGGTCGGACGAGGGAGATCCCGGTCCGACCGAGCGCCCGGCGCTCGCGCATTACGACGTGCTGGAGGCGGTCGCCGGCGGTCACGTCGAGCTCACCGCGACGGGCGTGGACGCCGACGACGTCCGCATCTCGATCCGGCGCACGACGTCGGAGGACATGGTGATCACGCTGCCGGTCGGCACCTACTTCGAGGCGTCCGGCGATGCCGGCGACATGATCGCGCGCCGCGACGGCATGGTGCTGCTCGACGAGGACGGCCCGCGCACCTGGTCGGTGCTCGCGCGGCGCGTCGATCACGCGGCGTCCGCGCCCGGCGCGGGCGACCGGCTCGAGGTGCGCTCCGCGGACGACCACGCCGAGCTGCGCGACCTCACGTGGCTCTTCCAGGGCCTCGACGTCTTCCCGGCGATCGCGCCCACCGTGGAGCAGATCGCGATCTGGATCATCGCCGAAGACCTCGGCTGGACGGAGCTCTCGGCGCACGCCCGCGCCAACTCGATCCACAACGCGAACGCCGTGGCGCTCGCGGCGGCGCACGTGAACGCGATCGGCGTGGACATCCGGCAGAAGCGGATCTGGGCGGAACGCTCGAGCTTCGTGCCGGCCATCACGGACGAGGGGCTGAAGCGGATCTTCGCCGACCTGGAGCGCAATTGAGGCGAGCGGCCGCCGCGGTCACCCTGCTCGCCGCCGCGGTGCCGGCGGTTCCGTCCGTGCTGCACGCCCAGTCGCCGCTCGATGCGTACGAGCCGGTGACGGCGGACATGCTGCTGCACCCGCCCGCCGACGAGTGGCTCATGTGGCGGCGCACGTACGACCATTGGGGCTACAGCCCGCTCGACCAGATCGACCGCGAGAACGTCGGCTCGCTGCGCCTGGCGTGGGCGTGGACGATGGAGGGCGGCATGCAGGAGACGACGCCGCTCGTCCACGACGGCGTGATGTTCCTGGAGGAGGCCTGCGACTTCGTCGAGGCGCTCGACGCCCGCGACGGCACGCTGCTCTGGGACTACCGCCGCCCGCGCGTCGAGCACCCGGCGTCGCTCGCGTGCGCGAAGCGCACGTCGGCGCTCTACGGGGACAAGCTCTTCATCGCCACGCACGACGCGTATCTGGTGGCGCTCGATGTGCACACCGGCGCCGTGCTGTGGGAGCACCAGGTCGGTGACTGGACGATCGGCCATCACTACTCGGGCGGCCCGATGGTCATCAACGGGCTCGTGGTGGCCGGCATGTCGGGCTGCTACCACATCAACACGCGCTGCTGGGTCTCCGCGCACGACCCCGACACGGGCGAGGAGGTGTGGCGCACGTACACGATCCCCGGCGAGGGCGAGTTCGGCTCGGACACGTGGGGCGACGTGCCCTTCGACGAGCGCCGCGGCGGATCGGCGTGGATGGCGCCCAGCTACGATCCCGAGCTCAACCTGATCTACGTCGGCGTGGCCGTGCCGATCCCGTGGGGTGCCGTGCAGCGGGGAACCGGTGACGGCGACGCGCTCTACACGAACTCCACGATCGCGTTGAACGCCGACACGGGCGAGATCGTCTGGTACTTCCAGCACCTCCCGGGTGACGAGTGGGACATGGACCACCCGTTCGGCCGCATGATCGTGGAGACGGAGGTCGCGCCCGCCGCCGACGAGGTCGAGTGGATCAACCCGGCCATCACGCCCGGCGAGCGCCGGAAGGTGCTCACGGGGATCCCCGGCAAGCCCGGCATCGTGTGGACGCTCGACGCGGCCACGGGCGACTTCCTGTGGGCCCGCTCGACGTTCTACCAGAACGTGATCGTCGGCGTGGACATCGAGCACCGGCGGGGGATCGCCAACCCCGAGATCCGCCACCCCGCGATCGGCGAGGAGATCGTGGTCTGCCCGCACCTGAGCGGCGGCATCCTCTGGCAGGCCGGTGCGTACAGCCCGCGCACGAACGCGCTCTTCGCGCCCACGAACAACGTCTGCATGCGCTACACGCTGCAGGAGGTCGAGCTGATCATCGGCGGGCACCACGGGTCCGCCGACAACCAGCGCATCCACGTGCCCGGCTCCGACGAGAACGTGGGCCAGCTCACGGCCGTGGACGTGAAGACCGGGCGGACGCTCTGGGAGCACCGCCAGCGGGCGGGGATCGGGGGGTCCGTGCTGGCCACGGGCGGCGGGCTCGTGTTCGTGACGGACGACGCCCGGCGCCTGCGGGCGTTCGACGAGCGGACCGGCGAGGTGCTCTGGGAGCAGATCCTCAACTCGAGCGCCGGCGGCTTCCCGGTGACCTACATGGTGGACGGCGTGCAGTACCTGGCGATCGCGGCCGGGGGTGGGCCCACCTACCGGATCCTGACCCCCGAGATCCGCCAGCGGCCCGGGGGCAACATGCTGTACGTCTTCCGGCTGCCCTGACCTCGGGCGCGCCAGCCCCCCGAGCAGAGTATTGCCGGTTGGGGCGGGCGCACTTAGATCCTACCCGCTGGAAACCTCATACTTCCTTGGAGCCACCGATGTCTAGACGGTCGAAGTGCGCCCTCGCGCTCGCCGCGGCGGTCACGGTCGCATGGGCCGGAGATCTCCAGGCCCAGAGTCGCGCCACCGCCACCAACGTCCCCGAAATCCCCATCCGTGCGGTCGAGGGGTTCTTCAAGCTGCCCGAAGGCTACTACTTCGGCGAAGGGATCGGCGTCGCGTCGAACTCCCAGGGCCACGTCTTCGTCTACCACCGCAGCGGTGACACCCGCCTCTTCGAGTTCGACGCCGACGGCAACTTCGTGCGCGAGCTCGGCATCGGCCTCTACGGCCTCGAGATGGCCCACAAGGTCCGCGTCGACCGCGAGGACAACATCTGGCTGGTCGACGAAGGCACGAACATGGTCATGAAGCTGAACCCCGAGGGCCGGGTGACGATGGTGATCGGCCGCCGTCCCGAGCCGGTTCCGGCGGGCGCGAACACCGCGGTTCCGACCACCGACGGTAGCGGGCCGAACCACAAGTACCTGCTCGCGCGTCCGACGGACGTCACGTGGGATCAGCAGGGCAACATCTTCATCTCTGACGGCTACTTCAATCACCGCGTGGTGAAGTACTCGCCCGACGGCATCTACATGGGCCAGGTCGGCTCTGGTACGGCGGGTAGGGGCGACGACCAGTTCAGCACGCCGCACACGATCGCCTCGGACGCGCAGGGCAACATCTACGTCGGCGACCGCGGCAACGCGCGCGTGAAGGTCTACGACAGCAATCTGAACCTGCTGCGCATGTACACGAACGTCGGCAACCCGTGGGAGATCTGCATCTCGCCCGGACCGCATCAGTACCTGTTCGTGTCGAACTCGAACCCGGACTCGAACCCCGCGGCCTCGTGGGAGCAGACGGGTGAGGTCTACAAGATGGAGCTCGACGGCACGATCCTCGGCCGCTTCGGCGAGGCGGGCAAGAACCCCGGTCAGTTCCAGACCATCCACGGCCTCGACTGCCGCAACCCGGACGAGCTCTACACGTCCGAGATCTCGGCGTGGCGTGCGCAGAAGATCCTGGTCGGCCCGCGGGCCGTCTCCCAAGAGTAGCGCGAGGAGAGCGCAATCATGAATCGGTCAGTCAAGCTTCTCGCGGTCGCCGCGCTCGTCTCGACGGCTTCGCTGTCGGCGCAGCAGGGTCCGCAGCTCCAGTTCACGGCGGTGGACGCCCTCAGCGGGTTCCCCGACGCCATCCACCTCGGCGAGGTGGCGGGCGTGGCGCGTAACTCGCGCAACGAGATCTTCGTCTATACGCGTACCGGGGATCCGATGATGAGCCTCGGCACCTCGCGTTACATGTCGAGCTACGGCTCGCGCATCTTCAAGTTCGACACGCGCGGCCGGTTCGAGCGCGAGATCGGGCAGCAGATCTACGGCGCGCAGTTCGCCCAGCAGGTCCGCGTCGACTCCCAGGACAACGTCTGGGTCGTGGACCGCATGTCCGGTCAGGTGATCAAGTTCGATCCGCAGGGCCGCATCGTGATGGTGCTGTCGCGTAAGCCCGAAGCCATGGGCGGCGCGGTGTCGGCACCCCGCGGAGGCGGCGGCGGTGGCGGAGGCGGAGGTGGTGCCGCGGCCGGTGGTCGCGCCGCGGGCCCGCCGCCCATGCCCGAGGGTGAGTCGTTCAACTCGCCGACGGACGTCGTGTGGGACTCGCAGGGCAACATCTACGTGGCCGACGGGCTCGCGCGCACGCGCATCGCGAAGTACGACCCCGAGGGTCGCTTCGTCGAGAACATCGCCGCGCCGGGTGCCGCGAACATCTACGGCATGCAGATCGACGCGCAGAACAACCTGTACGTCGCGGACTACGGCAACCAGCGGATCGTCGTGGTGAACTCGCAGACCGGCCAGCAGATCCGCGAGATCCGCGGCGTCGGCTCGCCCATGGCGATCTGCATCACGCCGGGGCCGACGCAGTTCCTGTACGTGTCGAACTCGAACCCGCCCGACGACCTCGAGGTGGGTGGTGAGATCTACAAGCTGCGTCTCGACGGCACGATCGTCGGCCGGTTCGGGACGGTCGGCAAGCGCATCGGTCAGTTCGGAACCGTGAACTCGATCGACTGCCGCGTCGACAACGACCTGCTCGTCGGAGAGATCGGCAACTGGCGCGTGCAGCGCGTCACGCTGCGCGCCGAGTAGCGGCGACGTAGCGGATCAGAAGCGGACAGCGAGAGCGGCGGCGGGCTTGGCCAGGGTCCTCATCGTCGATGACGACGAGACGGACCGGGTCGGGCTCGCCGCCGCTCTGCGTTCGGACGGGCACGAGATCGTGCTCGCGAGCGACGGGGACGAGGCGCTCGAGCGCTATCTGGCGAGCCACGTCCACGTGGTCGTGACCGACATCGTCATGCCGGGCAGGGACGGCCTCTCGCTGATCGCCATGCTCAAGGAGGTGGATCCCCACGCCTCCATCGTCGCCGTGTCCGGGAAGAGCCCGAGCAAGCTCGAGGCCTCGAAGGTCTACGGAGCCCACGTGCTCACCAAGCCGGTGGATCGCGGCAGGCTGGTGGCCGCCGTGCGGGCGGCGGTGGCGGAGCGCGGCGCGGGCCGCTGACGCGTATGTTGTCCGGGTTGGCAGACGCCGATTCGGAAAGGAGGGACCTACGTCGAGGTCCGCTGTCGCGCGTTCGCTCGCCGTCGTGCTCGTCCTCGCCGCCTGCGAGCGAGAGCGCCCCTTGGCCGAGGCGTCCGCCGTCGCCGACGATCCGGAAGCCGTGCGACCGTTCACGATCGCGGTGCCCGACTCCGTCCTCGACGACCTGAACGCGCGACTCGCGCGCACGCGCCTGCCGGACGAGGGGCCGGGCGAGCCCTGGGAGTACGGCACCGACCGCGCGTATCTCGAAGAGCTGATCGCCTACTGGCGCGAGGGCTTCGACTGGCGAGCGCAGGAGCGCGCCCTCAACGAGCTCGACCATTTCGTGACGACCATCGACGGCGTCGACGTGCACTTCGTGCACGCGCGCTCGGAGAACCCGGATGCGATGCCGCTCCTGCTCACGCACGGGTGGCCGGGCTCGTTCGTCGAGTTCGTGGATCTGATCGGGCCGCTCACGGACCCCGCCGCGTACGGCGGCAACCCGGCCGACGCATTCCACGTCGTCATCCCCTCGCTCCCCGGGTTCGGGTTCTCGGGCAAGCCGACCGAGCCGGGATGGAATCCCGAGAAGATGGCGGACGTGCTCGCCGCTCTCATGGAGCGCCTCGGCTACGAGCGGTACGGCGCGCAGGGCGGGGACTGGGGGGCGATCATCGGCCGCTCGCTCGCGGGAAACCACGCGGATCAGGTGATCGGGCTCCACAGCAACTTCATGACCGGCGGCCCGCCGCCGGGCGTCGCGGATCCCAACGAGGGCGTGCCCGAAGCCGAGCTCGCGCTCCGCGCCGAGCGCACCGAGGCATTCGCGGAGGGAAGCGCGTATCAGGACATCCAGGGGACGAAGCCGCAGACCCTCGGCTACGCGCTGAACGACTCGCCCGCCGGCCTCGCGGCGTGGATCGTCGAGAAGTTCCACGGCTGGAGCGACAACGACGGCAACGTCGAGAGTGCGATCGACCGCGACAAGATCCTGACGAACGTCATGCTCTACTGGGTCACCGAGTCGATCACGTCCTCGACGCGCATCTACTACGAGTCGCGCCACACGCCTTCGACGCGCCCGGTTCGCTACGTGGACGTGCCGACCGGTGTCGCGGTGTTCCCCAAGGAGATCTACTTCGTCCCCCGTCGGTGGGCCGAGGCCAGATACGACGTCGTGCGCTGGACAACGATGCCGCGCGGCGGGCACTTCGCCGCGCTCGAGGAGCCCGAGCTGCTGGTGGAAGATGTCCGCGCGTTCTTCAGAGAATTGCGATAGTTGGGAATCCACAGAGGAGGCGACATGTCGAAGCTCGTCCGCATCGTGGCCCTCGCGGCCCTGCTCGTTCCCGCGGTGGTCGACGCGCAGATCCCCGTGACCGTCGAACGGGACGTCGTCTACGGCAGGCACCAGGGGTCGGGCCTGCTCGCCGACATCGCCTATCCCGTGGGCGGCGAGGAGCTGCCCGTGATCATGTACGTGCACGGCGGACGCTGGCGGGGTGGCGAGCGGCAGAACGACCAGGGTCTCCAGGTCGCCGAGTGGGCCGGCCGCGGCTTCTTCGCCATGACCGTGTCGTACCGGCTCGTGCTCGCCTCGCCCGCGCCGCTCGCGTACCAGGATCTGCAGACGGCGATCCGCTGGGTACACGCGCACGCGGACCAGTACGGCATCGACGAGAACCGCATCTACCTGATCGGCAACTCGGCCGGCGGCCACATGGTGGCGCTCGCCGCCACGCTCGGCGAAGGTCCTTACGAGCGCATCAGCGGCTGGGAGAACGCGCGCAGCGACGTGACCGCCGTCATCAGCGCGGCCGGCGCGTACGATCTCAACACGCTCTCGTGGGGCAACCTCTGGACGCCCCTCGAGGGCGATCCCATCGAGGCGAGGAGGCTCGCCTCACCGCTCCACCACATCGGGCCCGCGACCAAGCCGATCCTCGTCGTGCACTCCGACGACGATCAGTCCGTGCCGATCCAGCAGGCCGTGGACTTCGCCGCCGCGCTCGAGCGGGCCGGCGTGCAGCACCGGTTCGTGCACCTGACCGACGCCGGCCACATGTCGGTGACGCCGCGGGTGATCGAGGAGACGCTCCGGTTCATCGAGGAGGTCGAGGGGGACCGGCAGTAGTGAACCGCAAGTCGGCGATCCGCTCGCCGGTTCGGTCGCGCCGGAAGAAGGTCGCGGGGGCGACCGAATGGGACGCGCCCGAGAACGTGGATCTGATTCGGCTGCTGCTCGCGGGTGAGGCGCCGCGCTAGCTCCCCGACCTCTCCAGCGCCTGCGCCAGATCCCGGATCACGTCGTCCGGGCTCTCGAGCCCCACCGACACCCGCACGAGCCCCGGCGTGATGCCGACGGCCAACCGCTCCTCCTCGGTCATTTTTGCATGGGTAGTGGATGTCGGGTGGCTCACGATCGTGCGCGTGTCGCCGAGGTTCGCCGTGAGCGAGCACATCTCGCACGCGTCCAGGAAGCGCTTACCCTGCTCGAGGCCGCCGGCGAGCTGGAACGACAGCAGCGCACCGCCGCCCGTCATCTGACGCTTGGCGAGCTCGTATTGGGGATGGGAGGGCAGGAAGGGGTACTTCACGTGCGTCACGCCGGGCTGAGCTTCCAGCCAGCGCGCGACCTTCTCCGCGTTCTCGGAGTGCTTCTCCATGCGGAGCGCGAGCGTCTCGACGCTCTTCGACAGGATCCAGGCGTTGAACGGCGAGAGCGACGGGCCGGTGGTGCGCGCGAAGTCGAAGACCGATTTGACGAGATCGGCCCGGCCGACGACGAGCCCGCCCATCACGCGCCCCTGGCCGTCGATGAACTTGGTGGCCGAGTGGATCACCAGGTGGGCACCGAACTGGATCGGCCTCTGGTGGATGGGCGTCGAGAACGCGTTGTCGACGGCGAGCAGGAGCTTCCGGTCGGCGGCGAGCGCGCCGAGCCGCTCCAGGTCCACGAGATCGACGGCCGGGTTGGTCGGCGTCTCGGCGAAGATCAGCTTGGTGTTCTTCTGCACGAGCCCGTCCCACGAGTCGGGATCGTTCGCGTCGAAGTACGAGTGCGTGATGCCGAACCTCGGCAGGATCTTCGAGAGCAGGGTGTGCGTGGCGCCGAAGATCGACCGGCAGCAGAGCAGGTGATCGCCGGCCGAGAGCAGCGCGCCGAACGTCGCGAACACGGCGGCCATGCCGGTCGCCAGCGAATGGCCGGCCTCGGCGCCCTCGAGCAGCCGGATCTTCTCCGACAGCTCGGCGACGTTCGGGTTGGTGAAGCGGCTGTAGATGTTCCGCTGGATCTCGTCCGCGAACGCCGCCCTCATCTCCTCGGCGTCGTCGTAGACGAAGCTCGACGTCGCGAAGATAGGTACCGAGTGCTCGCGCTGGGACGAGACCGGGACCTGCGTACGGACCGCGGCCGTCTCCGGCTTGGCAGGCTGCTCGCGGTCCGTCATGGCATCAGCTCACTTTCGTTTACTTCGTTGCCCCTGGCCGGAGCGCCCGCACGGCCTTGCCGGCCCGCCAGATCTCCTCGTTGGCGAGCTCGGCGAGCTCGTCCTGGAGACGCTCCCGGTAGTCCTTCGCGCTGCACGCCTTGATCACGACGCGCGCCTCGTGGCCCGAGGCCACGCTCTTGTAGAGCTCCTCGTACACGGGCGCGACCGCGTCGCGGAAGCGGTGGCGCCAGTCGAGCGCGCCCCGCTGCGCCGTGGTCGAGCAGTTGGCGTACATCCAGTCCATGCCGTTCTCGGCGACGAGCGGCATGAGGCTCTGCGTGAGCTCCTCGACCGTCTCGTTGAACGCCTCGGAGGGGGAGTGCCCGTGCGCGCGCAGGCAGTTGAACTGCGCCTCGAACACGCCGGCGATCGCGCCCATGAGCACGCCGCGCTCGCCCGTGAGATCGGAGAGCACTTCCTTCTTGAAGTCGGTCTCGAAGAGGTAGCCCGAGCCGACGCCGATGCCGAGCGAGATCACGCGCTCCTTGGCGCGGCCCGTCGCGTCCTGGAAGATCGCGTAGCTCGAGTTGAGGCCTTTGCCCTGGAGGAAGAGGCGGCGGAGCGACGTGCCGGATCCCTTCGGCGCGACGAGCACGACGTCGATGTCCTTGGGCGGCACCACGCCGGTGTCGTCCTTGAACGTGATCGCGAAGCCGTGCGAGAAGTACAGGCACTTCCCCGCGGTGAGATGCGGCTTGATGGTCGGCCACAGCGCGATCTGGCCGGCATCGGACAGCAGATACTGGATGATCGTGCCGCGCTTGGCGGCCTCCTCGATGTCGAACAGCGTCTTGCCTTCGACCCAGCCGTCGGCGACCGCCTTGTCCCACGTCTTGCCGCCCTTCCGCTGGCCGACGATGACGTTGAAGCCGTTGTCGCGCAGGTTGAGCGCCTGGCCGGGGCCCTGAACCCCGTACCCGATGATCGCGATGGTCTCGTTCTTCAGCGTCTGCCGCGCTTTCTCCAGCGGCCACTCCTCACGCGTGACCACGCTCTCGACTTCGTCACCGAACTGAATCTGCGCCATGATCTTCCTCTGTTAGTAGTGCCCCACGAGCCATCGCCATCGCGCCACTGCGTACCACGGTCTCGATCTGGGCCAGGTCCGCCACTTCGTCCATGAACCGGTCGATCTCCGGGCCGTTGCCCACGAGCTCGAGCGTCCCGTGTCCCTCGTCGTACGCGAGCACGTGGCCCCCGAAGTCGGCGAGCAGCTTGGCGAGGCGCGACCGCGAGCTCTCGGGCGTCCGCACCTTGAAGAGCGCGAGCTCCCGCTCGATGTGGTCGATCCGCGTCATGTCCACCACGTCCACCACGTCCACCAGCTTGCCCACCTGCTTGGAGATCTGCTGGATGACGTCGTCCGAGCCGGTCGTGACGACCGTCAGCCGGGACACCGCCTCGTTGTCCGTGGGCGCGACGTTCAGGCTCTCGATGTTGTAACCCCGGGTCGAGAACAGGCTGGCCACGCGCGTGAGCGCGCCGGCCTGGTTCTCCAGCAGGATCGAGATGATGTGGCGCATAGGGGGGCCAAGTTCGCCAAACGCGCGCCGCTATTGCAATGGGAGGGATCCTCTTCGACCTTGCGGGGTGGCCCGCCCGGGCCATAGAGCCCGCAGGAAACCCCGTATGCAGACCGACCTCAAGGATACGCCGGCCCGTGCCGCGGCCCCCCGGGGCAGGACGATGTCCGGCGCGGATATGATCATCGAGGTGCTCGCCGCCGAGGGCGTCGACACCATCTTCGGCTATAGCGGCGGGGCCATCCTGCCCACGTACGACGCCGTATTCCGCTACAACGCGGAGCATGCCCAGGGGGGACGGGACCCCATGCCGCTCATCGTCCCGGCCAACGAGCAGGGCGCCGGGTTCATGGCGTCCGGCTACGCGCGCGCGAGCGGCAAGCCCGGCGTGGTCCTCGTGACCTCCGGCCCCGGGGCCACCAACTGCGTCACCCCCGTCCGCGACTCGACGGCGGATTCGGTGCCCATGGTCGTGCTCTGCGGCCAGGTGCCGAGGGCGGCCGTCGGGACCGACGCGTTCCAGGAAGCCCCCGTGGCGGCCATCATGGGATCCGTCGCCAAGCACGTCTTCCTGGTCACGGATCCCGAGAAGCTCGAGGCCACGATCCGCACCGCGTTCGAGATCGCGCGGACCGGCCGGCCCGGACCCGTCGTGGTCGACATCCCCAAGGACGTGCAGAACTGGGAAGGCACGTACCGAGGGGAGGGCAGGCTCCCGATCCCCGGATACCGACAGCGGCTCGAGGCCGTCGAGTCGAACGTCATCGACACCGATGCGTGCCGCGAGTTCTTCGAGATGCTCGCCGACAGCAAGCGGCCGCTCATCTATGCCGGCGGCGGCGTCATCAAGGCCGGTGCGAGTGAGGCCATGCGCGCGCTCGCCGAGTCGTTCGGCATCCCCGTCGTCACGACGCTGATGGGGCTCGGCGCGATGGACACGACGCGACCGTTGTCCCTGCACATGCTCGGCATGCACGGCACCGCGTACGCGAACTACGCCGCGGACGACTGCGATCTGCTCATCGCGCTCGGCGCGCGGTTCGACGACCGCGTCGCCGGCATGCCGCCCAAGTTCGCGCCCAAGGCCAAGAAGGTCCTCCATCTCGACATCGATCCCTCGGAGATCGGCAAGGTGAAGCGCGCCGACTGGCACTACGTCGGCCGCATGAAGGACGCGCTCGAGGCGCTCGTCGCCTACGGCAACCGGAACGGGTTCAAGGGCGACTACGGTGCGTGGCAGTCGGAGGTCGGCGCGCTCAAGCAGAAGTACGCGCTCTCGTACGATCGCGACAGCACGCTCATCCAGCCCCAGTACGTGCTCGAGAAGATGAACGAGATCACGCGCGGCGAGGCGATCATCTCGACCGGCGTCGGTCAGCATCAGATGTGGGCCGCCCAGTACTGCGACTTCAGGGATCCCATGCTCTGGCTCACGTCGGGCAGCATGGGCACCATGGGCTTCGGCCTACCCGCCGCGATCGGCGCCCAGTTCGCGCGCCCCGATCGTCTCGTTATCGACGTGGACGGCGACGCCAGCATCCGCATGAACCTCGGCGAGCTCGAGACGTTGACGACCTACGACCTGCCCATCAAGGTCATGGTCCTGAACAATTTCGGCGACGGCATGGTCATGCAGTGGCAGCGGCTCTTCTTCAAGGGCAGGCTGTCCGCCAGCGACAAGAGCCTCCGCAAGAAGGACTTCGTGAAGGCCGCGGAGGCGGATGGGTTCGCGTACGCCAAGCGGCTCGACCGGAAGGCCGACGTGCCCAAGGTCGTCGAGGAGTTCCTCAACGTCGACGGGCCCGCGTTCCTCGACGTGATCATCGATCCCGAGGCCGGCGTCTACCCGATGGTCGGGCCCGGCCTGCCGTATTCCGAGATGATCACGGGCGACTTCATCCCGAACCGGTACACGAAGGCCAAGCCGCAGGAGCCCGACGCCAGCGAGATGTTCTAGGCTGCTTTAGGCTGGCAGGTCGCCGCCGCCGTCTGGTTGGTGGGCGGGCCTGGGCGGTCGTGCGGCGGCGGTAACCTGGCCGGCGGGTTACCGACACTCCTGACGGGTTGCTTCGTTGGCGGATAAGCCTATTGTGTCGGTGATCCGCGTCGTGGAGCGAGCTGCAAACATGTCGCCCCCGTGAGGACAGCAATCGGACCAGTTTAGGTGACAGCACGTATGATCCTGCGTCTGGCGAGCGCTACTTAGGTCCGGGAGACAGATGGCATTTGCCCTGAACAAGAACTCACGCCTTCGGAAGTCTATGGGCGACGCCGGCGCGTCGTTCCTTAGCTATGGACTTGGTGGCCTGACAAGAATTCTCCCGCACGTAAGGACGGGGGAATGGGAGGTCGAAGAACTAGAGCCCACATCGGGCGCCAAGACGGTAGCCAACTTTGCCAACGCGAAGCGGCGCCAGCTCAGACTTGATCTCGTTCTTCGCGTCGATGGAAAGTGCTGGAAGATCACGGGTCAATTAGAGCGCTTGAAAGCTCCGTCGGGTGTCGGCTCTATCTCGCGGACGATCAGCCTTCGTGAGCGGGACATTGCTGCCCGCGTTTTGACCGCGCTGTCTCGAACGCTCGGTCCGGCGAGTCCTGAGACGACTTCCTCATTGCTGGCCCTCCGGCCGTCTTTTGATGAGCGAGTCGTCGCAGCGCATCTGGTAGACCACCACCACCTCGATATCGAACTCGGTGAGTGGCTTGCCAGTATGCGACAACTCTCTGAGCAGACGTACGAGAACAAGGCGTTGGCATTCGGTTGCATCATCGAGACGAAAACAAAGACGAGACCGACCCAAGGCACTCAGTTTCCGCTCGACTTCTTGACCCGAAAACGATATCGCGCGCTCTCCGACGCCTATCGGACCGCGTACGTCGTGTCTGCGCGAGGCGCTCTCATGGGTTTTCGCGAGTTGCGGATGAGTCCAACGTCGGGGAACCACTTCTTTCCGGAATGGTGCGAGGACTTGGCGGCGCACTCGACCAGCGGGAAGATCGGTCTGGCCCTCACTCGTCACGGTGACATTCTCATCCTAGACGACGGACACCTCACGTTTACATATCGGTTTGGCCGATGGCAGTACTGGAATCACACTCACATTGTTGACCTGATTCGCAACAGCGCGCGCGTGCAAAATGTACCACCGTCGCTGGTATCTCACGTGGTGCGAAGCGTATACCGTGCGGCCCTGGACGTGTCATTTCGCCGCTCCGGTGGGCTCTTCGTACTTCTGCGGGCAAGTAAGCACCTTCATCAGATCGTGCGACACGGCGAAGCGGTAGACGATGTGGGTCGGGAGTCCCTTGATGCGGCATTTGATCGAGCGGTGACGCCAGTGAAGGTGCACTCTCTTCCTCGAGCGGTGTTGGCTGAGCTAGCAGGCCTGGATGGTGCAGTCGTCTTTTCGAACAACGGTGACCTCCTCGCTTACGGCGCGATTCTGGAGCCGAAGAAGAAAGGCAGGGTGACCGGGACCGAGGGAAGCCGCTCCAAAGCCGCCATCGGTGCTTCGAACTATGGTCTCGCGATCAAGATCAGTTCCGATGGTGACTTGTCGGTGTACGTGGCCGGTAAGCGGATCCTTACGGTGTGACCCCTTGGAGCACCAGCTGTCTCATACGCCTGTTCTCGCTGACCTGCGAGCGTATGTGGAGGATATCCGCTGTACGCTGACAGCGATCGACCGATGAAGAAGGCGCACAAGGAACACTTCGAACGATTCGAAGCGCACACCCTTCTCAAGCACGGCATACTGCGCCGCTACCTCCAAACGTGGGCCAGAAAGCTCCTCCTTCCCACGACTCGCGCCTTCGATAAGATCTGGTTCGTCGATGCCTTCGCGGGGGCCGGGGCTGATGAGCAGGGTAACCCAGGGTCACCCCTTATCGCGGTCCGAATAGCTCAGGAGGTCGAGCGGGACCTCAAGTCGCGAGGTATGATTGGCCGTGTCAGGGTCTTGGCGATCGAGAAAGAGAAGGTCTTTTTCGACAAGCTCGAGGAACGGCTGAAGCCATACTCCGAGGGCGTTGACCCAACTGCGTTGCTTCGTAACGGTACTCTGGCAGAACGGATCGACGGCTTCACAAGGCACGTCGGCGACGACCCGGTACTCTACTTCCTCGACCCTTTTGGAGTGGATGGCCTGAGAAAGGACCTCTTGGCCAAGGCGCTTGCTGGCCCGCGCAACGAGGTGTTCGTCCTCTTTTCGGATCTCGGTGCCGCTCGGCTAATGGCTGCCCTTACCAAGGAGCGACGGGATGAGAACGTGGAACTTGCGTCGATCCTGTCGCAGCCGGGCTTGTTCGCGGACCTCGATGAAGCATTGATCGAGGCGCGCTCCGCTGAGATCGCCCAGAGCAATGAACGACTAGCTCAAACCCAATCAGCTGCCGACCGAATCATGACTGATGCTGTCGGGCCGGAGGGCATAGAGCGCCTGCGGGGTCTCCCTTGGGACCTGCTACAGGATGAGGCGGTGAAGGCTTGGACCAACGCCCTCATCGAGGCGGGTGCCAAGAAGGTGATCGCCATGCCAATCCGAAATGCCGATGGCCAGCGACTCCACCAACTGGTTTACGCTTCGAAGCATTCGAAGGGTTTCGTGGCCATGAAGGAGGCGATGGATACCAGCGTCGGACTGAGCCTACTGCCCGAGTCTGTCCGGGAAGCGATGAACCTCGACGTCGCGGTTGATGAAGTCACCCTGCTTCGGGTCGTAACTGAACGCTTCGGTGGTATCGAACACCGGTGGACCGGGCCTGCAGGTATCAAAGAGTTCCTAGACGTCGAGACCGCAGCCTTCCCGAGCCAGATTCAAAGACTGAGGGCGACGATGAAGGAACGCGGTTGGCAGGTGCGTGGGAAGCCGATCGTGATGCGGATTCCATCACAACTGGACGAGTAACTCCACAGGATACTCGCTCCATTCGACGCCTTCGAGCAGTCTGCCACCAGACTTGGGGCGGGCTCCTCCCCATTGCTTCCAGAAGAATGCCACGTCCGCCCGGATGCAGGCGTCCCGTAGCTCCACTGCCCACTCCTTCTGTGGCGCGCGGTAGCCTGGTCCGCTTTCCCCACCACCGATGACCCAGTGGATACCGGTAAGGTCAAGGGCGCCGACGGAACCCAGAAGAGGCTCAGCGCTCACAAATCGCACAGCGGCGGGAATGGCTCGGAGGGCGTCGACCCGCTTCGCGACCGTCATGTCCTCGACGGACGTCCCGAGCCAGACATTCGAGGGCCATGGCAACTTCTCGGCAAGCCGAACCGCGCGCTCAGGTCTCTTGGTCAGGATCTGAAACTGGTGCCACGTCGCCTTAACCATGACCGCAAAGACCTGCCGGATCATCTCGCTGGTAAAATGCGAGTGGAAGAGGTCTGACATGCTGTTCACAAAAATCCGGCGTGGCGACCGCCACGCCAAAGGCTGAGAAAGCCTGTCGGGCCAAAAGCGAGGTGCAAAGGGATCGGCCGCGCCTTTTCTCTGGATCCGGACGGGAGGCTGCCTCAGATACGTCTCCCGCAGTTTCGTTGCGGCGAGCCGCGCTGCGTAGCAGTTGTCGCACCCTCGAGAAACCCTGGTGCACCCCGTCATGGGGTTCCAGGTCGCGTCGGTCCACTCGATTGCGGACAGAGACTTCGGCATTTGGCTCCCCCGAAGATATACCGAACAAACAAATGTTCCGGATCTGGACGCTGGCGTCAAGCGCAGTCGGTGGAGCTAAGCGCCATAAGTCCTCCCCAGAACCCCATGGCAAGTAACAATGCGGTCGCCGCTTCCGCACGCTTTGCGCGTTCCTGGGGCCTTTGCGGACTTATCAGGCCAGCCGTCGGATCCACTGGAGCCGCTCTCCCCTTGACACCTTATGGGTCACCCCCACTATTCCCATAGCCACCTTAGGGGAACGGAGCCAGCGGTTAGCCCATGGGATCCAAGATCGACCTGAAGCAGGGCACCCTCGACGTCCTCGTCCTCAAGGCCTTGAGCTGGGAGCCGCTGCACGGGTACGCGATCTCGAAGTGGATCCAGGCGCGGACCAACTCGGTGCTGAACGTCGAGGAAGGTGCGCTCTACCCGGCGCTCCATCGCCTGGAGCGACGGGGCTGGGTCGAGTCCGACTGGGGAACGTCCGAGAATAACCGGCGGGCGAAGTACTACCAGCTCACGCGGGCGGGACGGGCCGCGCTTCGGCAGGAATCGTCGGAGTGGCGGCGCTACGTCGACGCGGTTGCCCAGGTCCTCACGGCGGAGGGGCTCGACGACGAATGAAGGACTTCCCATGAAGGACTTCCAAAGTATCCGTCGATCGGTGCCGCCGCGCCTGACGCACCCGACGCCCGATGCGGAGATCGACGCGGAGCTTCGCGCGCATCTGGAGAGCCTCGCCGACGAGCTGCGTGCGCAGGGGATGGAGTCGGACGCAGCCTGGCGAGAGGCGGTGCGACGCTTCGGCGACGTGAAGGAGCTGCGGGCGCAGATCCACAGGATAGACGCGCCGGGGACGTGGAAGACGAGGTGGTCGGAGTCGTGGGGATCGACCGTGCAGGACGTTCGGTACGGGCTCCGGCAGCTGCGAAAGAACCCGGGCTTCACGGCGGTGGCGGTGCTGACGCTGGCGCTCGGGATCGGCGTCACGACCGCGATGTTCACCGTGGTGGACGAGGTTCTCTTCGCGCCGCTCCCGTTCCCGGAGTCCGACCGGCTGGTCGCCGTGGGGGTGGAGCCCGCGGAGGCCGCGGGCGGTGCTCCGTTCGTCCGATTGGCGCACTTCGCGGACATGGAGCGCGCCGAGCTGCCCTCCGCCGACCTCGCCGCGTACGTGACGTTTCCTTCGACGACGCTCGACCAGGCCGAAGAGCCGGTGACGGTAGCCACGGCGTGGGTCAGCGAGAACTTCTTCGAGATCCTCGGGATTCCGCAGGGTATCGGCCGCTACTTCCTCGGGGGCGCCGACCGTCCGGTCGATGACGCGTCGGTGGTTCTGGGATACAGTCTGTGGCGCAGCCGATTCAGCGAAGACTCGTCTGTGGTGGGGCGCACGGCCGTCGTGGACGGGGTCCCGCGCACGATCGTGGGCGTGCTGCCGGAGGGTTTCGATTTCCCCGAGCGGGCCGATCTCTTCCTGCCGCTGGAGGTTCATCCGCTGCGTGACGGAGGGCCGTCGCTGTGGGGCTCGGTCGTCGCTCGACTCGCCGAGGGAGCGTCACCCGATCGGCTCCGGTCGGAGCTCGAGGAGCTGGCGGCGAACGCGGGCTGGGAGGTCGGCAGCAGCGACCGCGGCAGCACGCTTCCGACGGTCCGCGTGCTGCAGCTCGAGGACGTCCTGGAAGAAGACAGCCTCTACGAGCTGATGATCTTCAGTGGAGCCGTCGGGTTCGTGCTGCTCATCTGCCTCACCAACGTCGCCAACCTGCTCCTCATGCGGGCCAAGTCACGCGAGGCGGAGATCGGACTGCGCAAAGTGATGGGCGCGGATCCGCCGAGGTTGGTGCGCCAGCTCCTCACCGAGAGCCTGATCCTCGCCGTCGCAGGCGGGGCGCTCGGCACGTTGGTCGCCGCGATCGGGCTCCAGACGCTCCTCGGGTTGGCGCCCGCGGGGACGATCCCGCCCGGCCAGGAGCTCGCGGTCGATCGGGCCGCGCTCGGCTTCGCGCTCGTCGTGTCGCTCGCGGCAGGCATCTTCTTTGGGCTCGCACCCGCGCTGAAGCTCGGACGAGGGGATCTGCGCACGACGGTGTCCGGCGCGAGCGGCACGCACACGCGAGCACGAGGCCTCGGCCGGGATCTCCTCGTCGTCTCGGAAGTGGGGCTCGCGCTCGTCCTGCTCGCCGGAGCCACGCTGCTCGTGAGGAGCTTTCACGAGATCCGCTCGATCGATCCCGGATTCGATCCCGCGAATACGATGAGCTACTCCGTCGGTCTTCCCGAACGGTCGTACGCCGAGATCGAGCCGACGCTGGCGCTACACGACGGCGTCCTGGAGGGACTGTCGTCGATCCCCGGAGTGCGGCAGGCCGGTGCGGTGAACTTCGGGCCGCCGTTCGGAGGATCGTATCTCACGACGCGCGTGCGGGCCGACGACCAGCCGGAGGGAGCCGTCGTCGCCACCGCGCGGGCGGCCGCGAGTCCGAGCTACTTCGGGGCCATGGGGATGTCCGTGATCGCCGGACGCGGCTTCTCCGCGGAGGACGATGCATCCGCGCCCCGAGTCGCCGTGGTGAGCCGCACGTTGGCCGAGCTCCTTTGGCCCGGATCGGATCCCGTGGGGCGTCGCATCGCCGAGGGACCCGAGCAGACGGTCACGGTCGTCGGGGTCGTGGAAGACATCGTGAGGTACGGGCCCGCGACCGAGACCCGCGCGATGATGTTTCAGCCGCTCGCCCAAATCGAGGACGTGACGCAGCTCAGGCAGATGAACTACGTCGTACGCGCGGGAGAGCAGGCCGGCTCCCTCGCGCCGGCGATGCGCGAGGTCATGCGCGAAGCGGACTCGGGTATCCCCGCGGGGCGGTTCGCGTCCCTGGACCAACTGGTCGCCGACGCACTCGGCGAGCGGATCTTCCAGACGCGCTTGCTCCAAACCTTCGCGGTGCTGGCCGTGCTCCTCGCGGGCATCGGCATCTACGGCGTGATGGCATATTCCGTGACCGAACGCACCCGTGAGATGGGGATACGCATGGCGCTCGGTGGGCGTCCCGGCGACCTCGTCAGCGCCACGATCTCACGCGTGGGGAGGCTCGTGCTCGCGGGGATCGCCGTCGGGACGCTCGGCGCCTATGCCATGGGGTACGCGCTGGAGGCCTGGCTCTACTCGGTGTCGCCGGGCGATCCGGTGACGCTGGTGGTGTCCGTGCTGATCCTCATCGGCGTCGCGCTCGTTGCGGCGCTCGGGCCGGTCACGAGAGCCATCAGGGTCAGTCCAGCGGAGGTGTTGGCGGAGTAGGGCCTACCCATTCCCCAATTGCCATGTGGGAGTCCCGGGGGTGACGGCTACGATGCGTCATGACCATGGTTCTTCAGCAGAATCTGCGGGTGAGCTTGGGCTTGGGCACGCGCCAGGACCACGGGTCCCAAAGGAGCCTTGACAGCTTTTTCGAGGCGAATTCGCGTGGCGCCCGGGACGTCACCTGCAATGCTATCTGGTGTCCATGGATGCGCATGAGACGACGCCCGTGCGGCCGGGGCACTTCGCGAGACCTCCCGGGCCTGCCGTGCCTGCCCAAGAGCCGCAGAGAGGGTCGCGGTACCCCAGGTTATCTTTCGGCATCTGTTCGGTCTCGATCCCGGAGGTGCTCCCCATGGCCAGTCCTGCGCTCGAACTGGAGTCGCGCATGTACACGAGGTGCTCGCCCCACCTTTCACTCGTCCGCGAGACGTCGCCGGTGTACGGCACGACCTCGGCCGTCGAAGATGACGACGCGCTCGAGGAGTTGGGCGACGAGATCGCCACGCTGGCGGCCCATATCCATGCAGCGACGCACCGGCTGCTCGTGATGATTGCGGACTTCGACCGGCGTCGCGGCTGGGAGCTCAGCGGTCACCGGAGCTGCGCTCACTGGCTCGCGTTCAGGACCGGCATCGACCTCGGGGTGGCGCGCGAGAAGGTCCGCACCGCGCGCGCCTTGGAGCAGCTGCCTGAGACCGGCGCCTCGATGGCGCGGGGCGAGCTCTCGTTCTCGCAGGTACGGGCACTGAGCCGCGTGGCCCGTCCCGAAAACGAGGGGGAGCTACTGCCGCTCGCCAAGGGCTGCACCACCGCGCAACTCGAGAGGATGGTGCGCGGCTGGAAACGGGGCAGCACGCTCGAGGACGAGATCGCGCTCGAGCGGGAGCGACAGGAGAGCCGGACGCTATCCGTCTTCCCCGACCTCGACGGGATGTACGTCGTGCGTGGGAGGCTGCCGCCGGAAATGGGCGTGCTCTTGATGCGTGCCATCGAGGCCGCGAGCGACCATATCTACCGCGAGCAGCCGGTCGAGGCGCTGGAGACCGACAAGGCGGCGGCACAGCGGCGTGCCGACGCGCTCGCCCTTCTCGCCGAGCGGGCGATGGCCGCGGGACTCGGGAGCGGCCCCGAGGGTGACGAGGGCGGCGGCCGTGTCCCCATCAGCGGCACGCGGGCCGAGCGCTATCAGGTGGTGCTGCACGTGTCACAGGACACCCTCGCAGCGGGCGGCCGACCGGCCGCCAAGCAGGAAACGCTCTCGGCCGACGCCGGGCCCGCTGCCTGCTGCGACGACTGCGCAGGTCGCTCCGAGCTCGACGACGGCACCCGCGTTTCACCTGAAACGTCCCGGAGGCTAGCCTGCGACGCCGGGCTCGTGCGGATGCGGCACGGACAGGACGGGCAGATCCTCGACGTGGGCAGGAAGACGCGCACGGTTCCACCGGCCCTGCGGCGTGCGCTCGAAGCCAGGGACCGGGGCTGCCGCTTCCCAGGCTGCGGGCTCCGCTTCACCGACGGCCATCACGTCCGGCACTGGGCGGACGACGGCGAGACCAGTCTAGCGAATATGCTGCTGCTATGCAGCTATCACCATATGTTGGTGCACGAGGGTGGCTGGAGGGTCGAGTGGTGGGGGAGCGGGCGGCCGGCGTTTCTCGGACCGCGGGGTCAGATGCTGTTCGAGGGGAGGTGGCAGTCGCCTGAGCTCGGCGCCGACGCTGCCGAGGCGCTCATCGAGGAGAACCGCACCCGAGGCATCGAACCCGACGGGCAGACTGCCGGCGCACGCTGGAACCGGGAGGCGGACATCCCGGACGACATCTGGTCCGCGGCGGCCGAGGCCGCCCTGCTGTGAGGCGGCACTGCGCTATCACGAGAGCCATCCGGGTCAGTCCGGCGGAGGTGTTGGCGGAGTAGGGGAGTCCCGGAATGCCATCCCGATGACCCAATCCTGGGTATAGAATAGGACTCGGTCGAGGATGCGCTGAGGACCACTCGCGCCAAGTTTGGGTGGTAGTCCGTCTTCACCCCGAGGCGGTGGCAGAATATGCCGAGGCTGTCGGTTTCTACGAGGTGCACGAGCGCCCGGACTGGGGCGTGAATTCTTCGACGAAGTTCAGGATGTGCTTCGCGTCGTCGAAGACTATCCGCGACTAGCCAGATTGCGGATGCGATGACCCGGGTGACGAGGCCCGGACGTTGACACACGCACCCGACACACCCATGCGCCCACTCCGATATTCGATCAACGTCACGCTCGACGGGTGCGTCGACCATCGCGCGGGCATGCCCGACGAGCACACCCACCGGCACGCGACCGAGGGCGTCGCCCGCGTCGATGCGCTCATCCTCGGCCGCGTGACCTATCAGATGATGGAGTCCGCGTGGCGGACGCCGGCCGAGACGGGCGTGTGGCCCGACTGGATGGAGCCGTGGATGAGGCCCTTCGCCGGGACGATCCACGCGGTGAAGAAGTACGTCGTGTCGAACACCCTGGAGCGGGTCGACTGGAACGCGGAGCTGATCCGCGGAGGCCGCGAGGACATCGAGACGGCCGTTCGGCGACTCAAGCAGGAGCCGGGGAGGGGACTCGGCGTGGGAGGCGTGACACTCCCGCTCGCGTTGGCGGAGATGGGATTGATCGACGAGTACGAGCTCACGGTGCACCCGAGGGTCGCGGGACACGGGCCGTGGTTGCTCGAGGGCCTCACGAGGCCGCTCGACCTGAAGCTCGTGAAGCGGCAGGAGATCGGCCCGAGGGCGGTGGTCATGCAGTACCATCCGAGGTAGCGGGGCCCGATGCAGCCTTCGGACGTCCTCGATCTGCTGGCCGCGCAACGAGACGAGCGCGGCATCGCCCGGTGGAAGGAGCTCGGGTTCGACTCGACCGGCCTGCGCAGCTACGGCGTCGGGCTGACTCGGCTACGCGAGCTGGCGAAGCAGGTGGGGCGCAACCGAGAGCTCGCCCTGCGTCTCTGGGAGACCGACGTCTACGAAGCACGTGTGATCTCCCTCCTCATCGACGACCCCAGGGCGATCACGCGCGAGCAGGCCGAGGCACAGGTGGACGCGGTCGGCGCGGGCCTGCTCTCGCACGTCTTCTCGTCGTGTGGCGCGAGCCTGGCGAAGGTGCCCTTCGTGGTCGATCTCGTCGACGACTGGACGGCGAGCGACGACGCCCACCGCCGCGCCTGCGGATACGGACTCCTCTACGAGATCTCCAAGCTCACGGGCAAGAAGGCGCCGGACGACGCGTACTTCCTGGGGCACATCCAACGGATCGACGAAGGGATACGGCGGGAAAGCAGCGAAACCCGGCTCGCGATGGGAAGCGCCCTGATGGGGATCGGGAAACGCAACGCGGCACTGAACGCCGCGGCGCTGCGCGTCGCCAGGAAGGTGGGGCCCATCGAGTTCGAGTCTCCGAGCGGACGGTGCGAGCCCTTCGACGTGGTGAAGCATCTCACGACCGATCGGTTGAAGGAGAAGCTGGGGCTGTGACCAAGGATCGATCGCGACCTACTCCCCCCTCATTAGATCCATGGCCTGAAGCCGCAGCGCTCTGCGCGCCGGGGCCAAGGTGGCGAGAGCAGCGGTCACGAGCGTGACGCTTCCGACCAAGGCCAACAGCGGCACGGTTTGGCCTCCGAGCAGCTCTCCTCCGGAGGCTCGATCCACGAGAGCCGACAGGGTGGCTCCCAGGAGCGCGCCGACCGT
The DNA here is from genome assembly GCA_050181335.1 of Gemmatimonadales bacterium. Taxonomy (GTDB): domain Bacteria; phylum Gemmatimonadota; class Gemmatimonadetes; order Longimicrobiales; family Gaopeijiaceae; genus UBA2982. The sequence goes on from JBFXDG010000004.1 coordinate 28,529, forward strand.
GAGTGCCACCGCCGAACGTTTGAAGACCGATGCGATCACGTGCGTCTTCGTCGCACCGAGTGCGGTGCGTACGCCGATCTCGCGCTGCCGCCGCGTCACGGCGAATGACATCATCGCGGAGATACCCGCCGCGGAGAGGAGGAGCACGCTGAGGGCGATGATGCCGGGGATCACGACCATCAACCGGTTCTCGCTGCCACCGATGCCGTAGTACTCCCCCATCGGCGTGACGGTGAGACCGCGACCCAAGCCGACCTCATCGACGAGCACCCTCAGAGGAACGGCCAGGCTCGCGGGCTCGGAGCTGCGCGCGCGTGCCAGGAAGTTGACCGGCTCGGACCCGAGGGCCATCGCGTGGAACGTCGCAGGCACCGCACCGCCGTCCGGAAAGACGAACAAGTCCTCGACGACCCCGACGATCTCGAACCACGGTGCCTCGGGTGCGATCTCGCTGCTCGGATTCGCGGACTCGCGAAAGCGGCGACCGAGTGCGTTGCCGCCGCCGAGGATTTGATCCACGAAGGTCCGGCTCACGACCACCGTGGCCGCGCCTCGTGCGGTATCGCTGGCCATCAGCGGACGTCCGGCCAGGAGCGGCGCTCCGAGCAGATCGAAGTATCCGGGGTCGACATCGTGGCTGGCGACCATCGAGATCGCCGTCACCGTCGGGTCCTCCGTCACCTCGAGCTCTGCCCGTACGTTCGCCACCCGCCTCGGTACGCTCGATGAGAAGGTGACACCGACGACCTCGGGCAGCGCGTCCACCCGCCGCATGAGCTCCGCCTGAGCGCGGGCGAAGTCCGCTTCGGCCTCCGGCGTCGTTGGCGCCGACGGTGCGCGGAACCAGATCATCTCCGAAGCGGGGAAGTTGGGCGTCGGGCGCAGGAAGGAGTTCCATGCGATGCCCACGACCGCGGGTAGGATGCCCACCGCGACCGTGACCTGGGTGCAGATGAGGAGCGTCCAGCTCCTTCCCAGCCGGAGCCCGGTGCCGCCGCCCAGGCTCCGCAGGGTCGACTGGAGATCTCGCCCGGTCGCCTGGAGGCCCGGCACGACGCCCACGACGAAGGCGGCGAGGACCGCCAACCCCACCGCGTAGAGGATGGCCGTGGGCGGAAGACTTCCGAGAAGCCAAGAAGGAAGCGCCGATCGAAGCTCGGGGAGCGAGAAGATCTGGTGGAAGCCGATCTCGGCCATGGCGAGGCCGAGCACGGCCGCAGCCAGGCAAAGAGCGAGCGCCTCGAGGAAGAGCTGGGAGACGATCCGGGCGCGACTCGCACCGAGCGCGGTGCGCACGACGATCTCTCCCGTCCGCAGCGCGGTCCTGGCATAGACGAGGACCGCCACGTTCACGGCGACCAAGACCAGGATCAACGCGCTGAAGAGCTGCGCGAGCCAGATCACCCAGGCCGGGTACTGAGACACGTCGAAGAGGTGGCGAATGAACGGGACGACCACGAGGCGGGCGCGCTCGCGGCTGCGCGTATCCTCCGCTGCTCTGCGCTCGCTGAGCGCGGTCAGCTCGGCTTCCGCCCCTTCGTTGTCGACGCCGGGCGCGAGTCGCGCGAAGACGAAGGTCTGCTCACCGAAGTCGGGACGCTCGACGGTCATGTCGGTGCCGAGCGCGGTCCAGACCCCGTCGTTGCTTGGGAAGCGGAAGCCCTCCGGCATCACCCCGACGACCGTATACGCCCTTCCGTCGAGGCGGATCTCGGCCCCGACGACGTCTGGGTCACCGCCGAACCATCGCTGCCATTCGTCGAACCCGATGACCGCGACGGGCGCCGCCCCCCCCAGCTCGTCGCTCTCGAGCAAGGGCCGGCCGAGGAGCGGCGGCACGCGCGCGAGCCGAAAGCCCGACGCGGTCATCTCGATGACCGAAGCCGCGGACGTACCGCCCAGATCGGCCTCCGCCTCCGCGCGCACCCGGCGATACGCGCTCAGATCCTCCAGGCTCGTGACCTCGTCCTTCCAGGCGACGTAGTCGAAGAGCGTCGTCCCGGAGACGTCGCCGTCGATGTACTCCACGGTCACCACCCGATCGCCTTCTTCGATGGGCGGCTCCGAGTAGTAGAACGTCGTCCACGTGAAAAAGGCGATGGCGATGCAAATGGCTACCGCCATGCCGAGCCCACCCACCACGCTGAGAAACGGATTCTTGACGAGCATCCGAAGGGCCAGCTTGGCGTCGGGGCCGAGGGTCCCGAGCCAGCGCGCGCCGCGCACGTCGCGCGACTGCTCCTGCACGTGATGCACGTTGCCGAACTCGCGGAGGGCCGCTCGGCGGGCTTCGTCCGGTGAGAGGCCGCGCGCCATCATCCGTTCCGTGGCGCGCTCGAGATGCTCGCGCATCTCCTCCTGCATGCCCCGCTCGACTCGGCGGTGGCGGAAGAGCGAGACGATCCAGCGCAGAAACCTCATGTCACGTTCAGGATCGCGCGCAGAGCGCCCGCGAAGCTCTCCCAACTCTCTCGTTCATTGGCCAGTTGCTTCCGTCCGGCGGGGGTCACGGCGTAGGACTTGGCTCGCCGTCCGTTCGCCGTCTCCTCCCAACGTCCCTTGATCAACCCGCGCTTCTCGAGCCGGTAGAGGGCCGGGTAGAGGGATCCGGCGTTCACGTTCAATACGTCTTTCGTGATCGCCTGGATTCGCAGCGAGAGGTCGTACCCGTTCGTGGGCTCGGCCTGGAGCAGCTGGAGAACGACCAGCTCCAGCGTGCCGGGAAGCAAGGGGGTGTTGGGCTGCATGGCGTGGGCTAGACAGGCTAGTGGAGGCCACGGAAGCGTACCGGGCTTCCACTAGACGGACAAGTGGTCGCGGAGGTCCGGGGAGGGGAAGCGTCTTGCTGCGCAGAGCGACGCACATCATTATCTACAATGGATATCCAAGCCAGATGAGCGCCTCATGACCCAGACGTCTGCGTCCTTCTACGTCCTTCTCGCCCTCGCGAAGGGGCCGTCTCACGGTCTGGGGATCGCCGAGGACGTGGCCAACTTCACCGCAGGTGAGATCCTCCTGGGTCCAGGGACGCTCTACCGGTGCCTGAAGGACTTGGCGGATGCCGGCGCGATCGAACGGGTCGAGATCGAGACCCCCGGGGCAACGCACCGGAAGCATTATCGGCTGACCGAGCGCGGCAGAGCCGAGGCGAGAAACACGCTCGTGGGCTTGGACCGCGTGACGGCAGTGGGAAGGGCACGAGTCGGGATGCCGCAGGAAGCCTGATGCGGAGAGCGCGGCTCGCGGAGCTGGTCGAGAGATATCGCTGGCTCTGGCGTGCCCAGCGGCGGTGGCATCCGAGCTCGACCGGGTGGGCCGTGATTCAGTTCGTCGGCCGCATCGTTGCCGACGCCGTGTGGTTCTTGTTGTCCGCAGGTTTCGGAGGAGGAAGCATGGCCCGCAATCCGATCCGTGGCATGACCTGGGCCGTCGCCGGCCTGACCTTGATGGTGGCTTCATGGATCGCAGTCGAGCGTTTCCAGGAAGACTCAGACGCACAGGCCTCATCGATTCAATGGGCGTCCGCAGTCGGGGGATTCGACGTGGTGTTTCCCAATGGCTGGGAACCCGCAACGGATACGCCGCCGTCGTTCCCCTCCGGCGTCTTCCTCGAGGGGTCGGCACACCGACTTCACGCGGGCGGCGTCTTGCGGGGCAGATATCTCGACGCCCGCGCGTATCAGCTCGCCGAGATGGAGCCCGGCACCACGATGTACGCCGCAGCGCGCTCGGCGCAGAGCCCCCCGGACGACTCCTATCACAACGTCTGGAGCCCATCGAGAACGGGAAGCGGGGCCTACGTCGCTGCACGCAGATTCGAGCGTTCCGGTCGAGCGCTTAGCCAGGCGCAAATCGTCCTTCGCGGCCGAAACGCGAACACGTTTCTCATCGAGGTCACTGGAGATCGCGTCGACGAGCCCGTGCTGCTGACGCAAGCACGTGCGATTGCGGATTCGATACGCCTGGATGCTCGACCGCTCTATGACGCCGAGATCTTCCTGTTCGCCTACCTCGACGTCCCGAACGAGGCCGCGGAAGGGGCTCGGTACGTTCAGCCGAGCGTCGCCGATAGCGCCGTGTCCGGGTCTCGACTCCTCGTGATGGCCACACTGGACGAGGCACCATCGATCGAAGCCTGCCGGGCCGGATCGGCGCAGATGTGGCTCGGAGTGCTGGGCCCGTTCCTGGTCGAGCGGTTCCGGAGAAGACTGTGGTCGCATCAGCTGCAGTTGTCCTGTCCTGGATCCTCCGTGGAGCTGCTGTACGACCTGCGCGGTCACGACTTCTTCTTGCGTCAGTACGACGCGACGGGAACGCTCGTGTACGAGAAGGATCTGACCTCGGTCGTGTACCGGCCCGAGTGGGGCGGGAACTCGATCTCGTAGGTCCGACGAACGCCTCGAGAGCCTGCCGCACGGCCCCTGACCCGCAATCGTTTCGATGATCGGCGGAGGACCGGATCCTCGTAGAGACGCCGGCATGCCGACCGGCGGCGGGTTCTCGCTCTGGAAATGGGTTCGCAAGCGCCCCAAGCCGGACCGCCGCGCGGTCTGGCAGGAAGTGGCCCGCTCGGTGGGCGGCACGTTCCTGCCGGGCAAGCGATCGAGCGCGGACAAGGTGCTGGTCGCGCATGGCCCGTGGACCATCGAGCTCGAGACGTACACGGTGCACACGGGCGAGGCGTCCGTCACCTACACGAGAGCCAGGGCGCTCTTCGCCGGTCAGGTCGACATCGAGCTCCGGATCCGGAAGCGAAACGTCTTCGACACGATCCTGGAGAACGTCGGCCTCGGAGGCGTGGATCCCGGCCATCGTGCCTTCGCGGAGAGGTTCGTCGTGAAGGGCCGTCCGGAGACGCGCCTTCGCTCGCTCGTCACGCCGCGGCTGATCGAAGCGCTCCTCGCGGAGCCGAAGGTCTCCGTGAAGGTGAAGGACGCCTCGAGGAAGGATCGCAAGATCCATGGTCCGCGCACCCGCGAGGCTTCGGCGCAGCTGACGGGCGTGATCCGGGAGGCGAACCGCCTCGTCAACCTGATCGCGGTCACGCGGGAGATCTTGAGCTCGTTGGAAGGGGCCGGCATGGCGGCGCGAGAACGGGTCGGCGAGTGATCCGGGTGTGTCGGCTAGGGGACGCCGCCAATAGGTTGCCAGCAGCTCCCGGTCCCTTTGCCCGGCTCGTCGATGTCCGCTGTCAGAAGAGCACCGCTGATCGCCTTAGCAGCTCTCGTCGTCGCGTCGCCCGTGAGCTCGCAGCAGGCGATCGTGTCCCCGCGTGTCGTCCAGGTGGAGGGCAACGCCGTCCGGGTGCTGACGCTCGGCCTCGACGACCGCGTGCGCGGCGAGCCCGTGTTCGTCCTGCAGGCCGGCGCGGGCTCGGTCCTCGAGTCCTGGGACTACCTGTTCATGCTGGAGATCGCGGCGTGGGCTCCGGTGGTGGCGTACGACCGGCCGGGCCTCGGCGGCTCGGCGTTCGACGGGCAGGACCCGACCGTCGATCACGTGGCCGACCACCTACGCTCGCTGCTCGGCGTCATCGAGGTGGAGCCGCCGTACATCCTGATCGGCCACTCGTGGGGCGGGCCGCTCATCCTTCATCACGCCGCTCGCTACCCGGACGACGTCGTGGGCATGGTCTACGTCGACCCGAGCGATCCCCATCGCGAGGGGCTTCCCACCGACCCCGCCGAACGAGCCAGCGCGTTGGCTGCGCTCGACTCCGTCATGAATCAGCCGTACGTCCCCAGCGGGCGGCGAGCCGCGATGCGCGCCTTCGTGGAGTACTGGTCGCCGGCTCCCCAGGATCGCGTGATTCCACCGAATCCGGACGTGCCGACCGCCGTCGTGCTGGGAACGCTCGTCGGCTACGACGTGCCGGACGCCGAGCGGCCGGCCCTGGAGGCGTTTCAGCTGAAACGCGTCGAGGGGATCCGCGCGTGGTTCGGGGACGTTCGCCGGCTCCACTGGACCGTGGCGCCCGACGCGGGCCACTTCGTGCAGCGGGACGACCCCTACCTCGTGGCGTCCGCGGTTCGTCAGGTCCTGGACTGGGTTCGGGCCGCGAGGGCCGCGCGCTAGCAGCTGGAGGCCGTCGCTTCTGGGTCGCCTCGTGATGCCTCACGGCCGAGCGCGCGCTCGGCCGTCGATGTGCCGCGGCTTGACGGAGTCAGCGCGGATCGGCATCGATGGAGTAGGGGGGGAAGACATGACGAAGTACAAGGCCCTGAAGAGCGTGGCGCAGGACCTCGGGCGCTCGTTCCTCAGTGACACGAACACCGTCGATTCCGGCAAGTCGCACGTGCCACAGACGCTGTTCGACCTCGCCTGCAGCCATGCGCTACCGCGCATCCAGATCGATTTCTTCACGGGCACGATCACCCCGACGGCCTTCGCGGTGAGCGACGTCCTCAAGTCGATCACCATGTACAGGAGGGCCCTGCCGCGACTCGTCGAGAGTCGGGGTGCGTCCTGGGACACGGTGCGCGGTGCCGGCCTGGAGCTGGTCTTCGAGTTGCCGAAGAACGGCCGAGCCGATGCCGATCGGGTGCCTGCCACTCCGTCGTTCAAGTGCAGCGTTCGCATCCTCGACGACCGAGGCGTGAACCACGTCGGGCGGCCCACGAACTGGTGTCGTTAGGCCTCGTGAGGGTGCCCGCGCAGCCGCTGATCTAGCAGCCGGACGCCGCCGCCTGGAGCCGGGGTCGGGAGGCCTCCACCGCCGCGCGCGCGGCTGCCCGGCCGGCGTTCCACGTGCGCCAGTCGCGATCGACAGGCGGGTCGTCCGCGCCGGTCGTCCACCGCGACAGGAGGTCGCGTCCGAGCGCGCACCGTGCCGGCGCCGGCAGCTCGTCGATGCGTTCGAGGATGGCCGGCACGGCGTCGCCGCCGAGCCCGGTGAGGAAGGCGACGTCCGCTTCACGCACGCCTCGAGCCGCTCGGTCCAGGTTCGAGCGTGCCGCCATCTGCGCAGGGTTCATCAGCACCAACGCGAAGGCGGTGACGATGCCGGCGACCAACGCGGCGGACGAGAACCGTGCGGGCCGATCCCGTAGCACCGTCGCCGCGAAGAGGATCAGCACGGCAGCCACCCAGGCCATGATCGCAGCGGCGGTGATCCGGTCCACCGTCAGGCCGAACTCGCCCGTGTAGAGCATCAAGCGCTGCACGGCGGAAGTGAAGATGATGAGCACGCACACGATCAGCACGACCGCCAGCACGCGGAAGAGGCGGCGGGCCGTGGTGACGGCGTCGCCGATCAGCAGCACACCGATGGTGCCCACGCCCACGACCACCATCTCGAAGAAGCCGCGGCGCGCGTAGTCTGCGACCGTGAGCCCGGAGGTGGACTCGATCACCTCGCGGCCGCCGAAGAGATAGCCGAGCTGGAATCCGACGAACGTGAGGAAGAGCAGGGCGAGCAGACCGAGCACCACGCCGGTCTCTTCGGGCCCGAGGCGGGGTCGCACGAACCCGGACAGCGGGTCGGGCAGGCGCTTCGCGCGCACGCCGGAGAGCAGACCCGCGGCGATCCAGCCGAAGCCGAGCACGAACAGCACGTGCGTGAGCCCGTCCTCGGACCAGAACGTGGCCATCCGGACGAGGTAGCGGTCGAACCCGGCGTCGGCGGAAGCGAAGAGCGCGCCGAAGACGAGCAGCAGAGGCGCGGCGAGGAGCGCGCCGCGCACGAGACCGCCGAAGCGGCGCCGGGACGAATCGGGCGGCGGCTCGAGATCCATCACCAGAGGGAGCACTCCCATCGCCGCGCGCCCCGGCACCCACGCGAGCGCCAGGACGTGGTCGATCGGACGCGTCGACCACAGCCGGACGCCGCTCGAGCGGAGCAGCACCATGGAGGCGGAGGTGAGCAGCACCAGCCACATCATCGGCATCACGACCTCGGTGTCACGGAGCATCATCGCCGCGGCCGCGACAGTCGACACGGCCGACCATCCCGCGACGGCACCGGCCGAGGCCGGGTGCGAGCGCCGAGCCTCCAGCACAGCGGCGCCTCCGAGGAGCGCGATCCAGAGGGCGAAGCCCGGCCCCTGCGGACCCTCGGGATAGAAGAAGCGGTCGGCCAGAACCCCGAGGACGCCCGCGAGCAAGAGGGCGAGGACCGCGGCGGAGTCGTCCGCTCTCGTCTGATTCTCGATTTCGCGAAGCACGACGGCGATTCGCCTCCAGGCGCGTTGGTCGAGCACCAAGTACTTTGCGTTGCAAAGTGCGGAGCGCCTGGGGAGCCGTCAAGGGTGATGCGCGCGGGTCTACCTCATGGCCCGCACGTACGCCGCGAGCTGATCGAGGGCGATCTCGGTTCCCTCCTGCCAACCCGACGCCTTGTTCTTCTCGAGGTCGGCTTCATCGCGGTGCAGGGCCGTGAAGACGTAGCGAGTGCCGGCCCCGACGGTTTCCATCGTGATGATGGCGGTGACCGGGATGTCGTCGAAGACCGCCGGACGATAGCCGGGAAACAGCATCGAGGTCCAAACGAGGCGCTCCATCGGAACGACCTCCAGGAAGCAACCGAGGTTGGGAACCTCCGTACCGTCACCGACCACGATGTCGATGCTGAAGATGCCGCCTGGTCGGACGTCCATCTCGGCGCAACTCACGCGTCCCCAGGGCTTGGGCATCCACCATTCCTTCAGATGCTCCGGTTTCGTCAGCGCTTCCCAAACGAGATGCTTGGGCGCATCGATGAACCGCTCGAAGACGAGGTCGAGCTTCGGATCGATCGAAAAGTGCTTTCTCATGGCTAGGGCTCCGCGTCCTCGTCCTTCAGTTGTTTGACGTAGTCGTCGAACCGGTCCAAACGAGCTTCCCACAGACGGCGCCGTTGAGTCAGCCAGTCCTCGGCGACGGCGAGCCGTTGGGGCACGATCTCGTAGGTCCGCACCCGCCCGCGCTTCTTCGATGTCACGAGCCGGCTCTGCTCGAGGACCGACAGGTGCTGCAGGAACGAAGGGAGCTTCATGTCGAACGGTGCTGCCAACTCGCTGACCGTGGCGGGTCCCACCGACAGATGCTCGAGGACTTTCCGCCGGGTCGGGTTGGACAAGGCGCCGAATACCTCGTCGGCGATCGCGGAGCGAACCATGCGCAGCACCCGTCGATGGATGTGGGTAACGGTTCTGACCGACAGTCTAGAGCCAGCCAATACTAAGGGCAATGCCTAAGTATTGGTGCTCCCGACTTCGAGCTTCGCCGGTCGGCTTGCGGGTCTAAGCCGCCATATGTAGAATAAGGCCATGCAGCGACTCACCCGGACCACGACGCGGACGCTCCTGGCGTTTCTGGAGGCGCCGAGGTCATGGCGCTACGGCTATGATCTGATGAAGATCGCCGACCTCTCGTCGGGCACCTTGTATCCGCTGCTCGCGCGACTGGCCGAGGACGGGTGGCTCGAGTCCCGCTGGGAGGAGTCCGAGCATCCGGGTAAGCCGCCCCGGCAGCTCTACCGCCTCACCGCCGCAGGTAGGATGCGGGCGCGCCAAGCGCTGGAGCGCGCGCAGGCGTCGTGGCTCCAGGCCCCGCACACACGCGAGGCATGACGATGCTCGCCCGCATCGTCGAGCGGTTGGCGAGGCTCTCGCCGCCGCGCCATCGCGAGCTGGTGCGGGGGATGTCGGCGGAGCTCGCCGCGATCACCGATCCTGCGGAGCGTGCTCGTTTCGCGCTCGGCGCCGTCGCGGCGATCGCGCGTCTGTCGATCCGCGGTTATGTCCACGCCTTGGCTCAACTCGTCGGCCTCGCCGCGCCCGAGGACGACATGCACGGCGGAAGACCATCGATGCCGACGCTCGGGCCGCGGCAGCTCCTGCGCCGCCACGTCGTTCCGTTCATCGTCTCGTTCATATCCCTGACGGCGCTCCTGGTAGCCCAGCAGTGGCCGCCGGCACTGAGCGAGAGGGCCCTCACGAGCGGCGCGATCGTCGAGGTGCTCGTGCTCGCTCTCCCGTCCAAACTCGCGCTGACGATCCCCATGGCGATCTTCCTCGCCGTGTCGTGGGTGTTCACGCGACTGGGTAGGGAAGGGGTGCTCGCATCCGCGCGCCTGGAACGTCGCGGCATTCGCCGCTTGATCATGCCCGTGGTGGGCGCGGCCGCCGTCTTCGCCGCGCTGGCGTTCGTGTCGAACACGGTCGTCCTGCCCCGCGCGAATGCACGGCTGGTGGAAGCGCTGAACGGCGCACCACGCGGGCTCACGGAGCGCACGATGACGATCGGCGAGTTGCGAGCGGCGGCGGAGAACGCCCGCGCCGACGCCGAGGCCCAGCTTCCGGCCACCGTGTACGAGGTGGAGATCCAGAAGAAGTACGCGATCGCCGCCGGGTGCGTGATCCTCGCGCTGCTCGCCGCGGCGCTCGCGATACGGTTCCCGGGCGGCGGCGGGAAGCTCGTGCTCGCCGCGAGCTCGCTCGTGTTCATGGGATACTATCTGCTCATGGTGGCGGGCGAGGTGCTGGCCGACGAGCAGCTGCTCTCACCCCTCGTCGCGATGTGGGCGGCGAACGTGGTGCTTCTCGCCTTCGGGCTGCTGATCGTGCGGCGGCGGGGCGCCGCGGGGCCCACGGATGGAGTGGAGTCGCTCGCGATCGACGGGTGATGACATGGGCCCGGCGCGGGATCAGATTCCGCCGAGGCGCCCGGTGGGACGATTCCTCGGCGCCCCACCGCCGGTCCACGTCGAGGAGGTCCATCGTGCAGCCACGCGTTGCGGTGCTGGGAGTGCTTCGGTTTCCGGCCGAACGGATGGACGAGGTCCGCCCTCATCTCGCGACGTTCGTGGACGCCACCCGGCGTCATGACGGCTGCATCGCGTACGACGTGGCGGAGGACATGGCCGATCCCGGCCTCATCCGCTTCACCGAGCTGTGGCCCGATCACGAGAGCCTGCAGAAGCACCTGGCCGCACCCCACATCGGTCCTTGGCGCGCGGTGGCCCAACGCTGCGGCGTGATCGAGCGGAGCTTCACGGCGTACGACATCAGCGGCGCGAGCGCGATGTGACACGCGTGTCGATGGCCGAAGAAACCGTTCGGCTGCGACCGGTCTCCCGGCTCGTCGTCCTCGATCCCCGCGACCGCATCCTGCTGTTCGAGACCAGGCTCCCGTACACGCACGTCTGGATGACGCCGGGCGGCGGCGTGAAGGCGGGGGAGAGCCACGCGGAGGCGGCCCGGCGCGAGCTCTGGGAGGAGGTCGGCGTCCGGGACTGCGATCTCGGGCCGTGCGTGTGGACCGTCGAGTTTCGGTTCCGACACCAGAGCGGTGTCATCGACCAGCGCGAGCGCTACTTCGTCGTGCGGCTCGACTCCGACCACGTCGACGATGCCCACCGGGAGGCGCTCGAGCGCTCGGAGATCCTCCAGCATCGCTGGTGGAGCTCGGGCGAGCTCCAGCGAGCCGACGGGGACTTCCGTCCACGCGACCTCGCCTCGCTCCTGCCCGCGATCATCGCGGGCGACTATCCAGCCGTGCCGATCGTCACGGCGGTGGAGAGGTCCGCGTCGCTGGCCTGATCACGCGCGGGCTACGCCGGGCGTCCGGCCCTTCTCGCGCTGAACACCATGAATGCCGAGCAGCTGTCCGCCCGGTGAGTCGTCGTAGCCTCCGAACACGGTGAAGCCGCCGCCCACGGCGGCGAGGCCGGTGGCCATTACGGCCGAGAAGATTCTCACGTTGACCTCCCGTCGGGGGTGTCTGGGCAATGTACTCTGCGTGGCAAAGTACTGCCAGGACTGGCTTGCGGCTTGACCCGCGCGGCAGCCCGACGTACTGTTGCACATCACTGCAACAGTGGATGACCCGAGGCCTCCCATGCGTGTGCACCTGCAGCCGAGCGATAACCGGCCGCTCTACGTCCAGATCATGGACGAGGTCCGACGCGGGTTGGTGCGCGGGGCGCTGGGGCCGGAAGATGCGCTACCATCCGTGCGCGAGCTCGCGTCGTCGCTGCGGATCAATCCGCGCACCGTCTCGCAGGCGTACGCGGAGCTGGAGCGGGAGGGGCTGGTTCGAGTTCGGCCGGGAAAAGGGACGTTCGTGGTTCCGGCGGTCCGAAACGAGCGTCCGCGCCTGGCGCTGGAGGTAGCGCGTAGGACGCTGGCCGACGCCTCTCGAAACGGGCTGCTGCTCGAGGATGTGATCGAGGCGCTACGCAGCCTCGCGGACGACATCGATGTAGAGGAGAAGATCGTATGAGCGTCGCGACTCGAGACGTGCTCCCGCGTGAGTTGAGCACAGGACCGTTCTCCGTAACGACGGGCGCGCTCACGAAGCGGTACGGTTCGGAGCGCGCGCTCGACGGGCTCGATCTGCGTGTGCCGGAAGGCGCCGTGTACGTGCTCGTCGGACCCAACGGGGCGGGGAAGACGACGTTGCTCCGAACGCTGCTGGGAATGGCGCGCAGAGACACTGGCACCGTGGAGGTGCTCGGGATGGATCCGGCCGTCCGGGGCCACGAAATCAGAGCGCAGATCGGGTACGTGCCGGAGGATCAGAAGGTCGGATACTCATGGATGACGGTAGAGCGACTGCTCGAGCACCACGAACGACTCTATCCATCATGGGACTCCGTGTATGCTGCGCATATCAGCGACGCTCTCGAGATCAACGGCCGGCGCCGGTGCGGCCGGCTCTCGAAGGGAGAGCGTCGTCGCGTGCAGATCCTTCTCGCGCTCGCACATCGCCCGGCCCTCCTCCTGCTGGACGAGCCCACGGACGGGCTGGACCACGTCATCCGAGACACGACGCTGAGCCTGTTGAGCGAGCACCTCGCGGACTCACCCACGACCGCGTTGATCTCCACACATCGCGTCTACGAGATCGAACGGCTCGTGGATCACGTGGGCGTGCTTCGGAAGGGGAGACTACTCGGGCAGATGCGCGTCGATGAGTTGAAGGGCAAGCTGCGGCGGTATTGGGCCGATGTGCCGGAGGGCTGGAAGGCCACCGACGAGCTGACCGGCGCAGCGATGAGGCGAGCGGGCGGCGCCAAGGACATCGAATGGACGATGTGGGGCGACGAGGAGCAGGTTGTGAGCGGTCTCGGCCGAGCTGGGGCCAAGGTGCGCGAGGTCGCCCCGCTCACGCTGGATGAAGCGGCCACGGTGTTGCTCTCCAAGAAGGAGGCGTCATGAGAGACTCGGCGAGGGCGGCGATCCCTTCGATGAAGGTGGTCGCGATGGAGCAACTACGTGTCGTGGGGTTGGCGATTCGGCGCGAGGCGCTGCTGCTGTGCGCCGGGTTGGCGACCTTCGGGACTATCGTGGCGGTCGCCGAAGACCTCCAGGGCCAGGGAGTCATGTTGGAGCCGGAGGTTCTGGGATACCTCGCCGTGCTCGTCGCGCTCGTGGCGCCCCTCGCCGTTTGGAAGGGTGAGAGGCTCTTTGGCGAGAGTGAGATCTGGACCATGCCGGTGGATCATGCCCGTCACGCGCGGCTGAAGATCATCGCCGGGTGGGTCTGGCTCATGGCCATGGTGTCCGTCGGTCTTCTCGCGATCGTGTCGAGCGTTTGGCTCTACGGTGGCGCCCTCGGCGTCGACGAGACCCGCGTGCTGGTGTCGGATCCGGTATTGGCGCGGTCGGGCGGTGGCGAGATCACACGCGTCCCCTGGACGTCACCGCTGTGGCAGTGGGCGCTCCCTTTCACCGCGTCCACTGCGGCCTACCTCGCGGCGAGCGCCTTCCTCGTCGGAATCCGGCGCCCGGTCGCATGGGGCGTCGGTTGCTGGCTCGCCTTCCTCGCCTTCGGACTACTCTCCGCAAGTGGTGGGATCGCGTGGCTCACCGCGACCGTCGAAACGGTGGTCTACCTCTTCGATCTGCTCGCGTCGGGCGGATCGGAGTCCGCGCAGACGTTGGTGTTGCTCGACTCGGGTGAGCGCGTCCTGGGGTGGACGCGGCTTCCGACGATGGGAAGCTGGGCGGCAGCGACCGCCATGTGGATGGCGCTGGTCGGAGCGGCGGCGTGGCTCGCCACAGGGAGACATCGCGAAGGGTGACCCTGCGCTGAGCCTCGCGCTGCGGCCGCACGGAAGACGCGGTCATGGTGAGGCATTTCAACGGGCGCGTTCGATCACCCGTCGCTGGCTAGGCTGCCCCACTGGCGTTCGGCGAGGAGCGAAACGCGCATGCCTTCGGCGAGACCGAGGCCTGTGCACGCCACGTCCTCGTGGCGACCCTCGAGACGAAAAACCGTGTCTGTGGTCGAAGGCGAGGTCGCTGCGCAGCGGTAATTAGCCCACGGTCGTATGGCAGGTGGCGCATGCGAACTCTGTCGGCTGCGGGCTCACGACGCCCTCAGCCGAAGTGGAGCGCAAAAGCGCGCGCTCCGCTCAGCGCGTCGCCGTGGCCCTCGCCGAGGCGATGCGGATGGCCGACCCGGCGGCCATGCTGCGCCAATACCGCACGAACCGACTCGTCTCGAAGGCGTCGTACGCCGACAGGTTCTCGGCCCACCGGAAGCCGATGGGCTGGAACCACAGCACGGCCTCGACCGTGAACGGTCCGGCGGCGGGATCGACGGACACGGAATAGCGCGTACGGTCTCCGCCGGCGACGAAGTCCGGATCGCTCGCCGCGTCACCGTGCACCGCGATCCGCGGCTCCGCGTTGCGTGCGTCGAAGCCCTCGGGCAGGAGACGGTTCTCCTTGATCCAGTGATCCGCCGTCAGGAGCCCGGTCGTGACGCGCTCGTCCTCCGAGACCATGATCGCCTCGTAGATCTGCACCTGGTCCGGTCTCGAGATCTCGCGGTAGTGCGGCTCGAAGCGCGCCGGATCGTCGTCGTTGTCGTTGCCGATCACGCGGCCGTCGGGGGCGAAGGCGCCGGACTCGAACACGGTGCGGCCGCTCCCGTCGCGCACGCTCACGTTCAGCCACGCCCGACGCGATGGATAGGCGGTGGGGAACTTGTGTCCGGCCAGGTTGCGAACGGCGACCTCGGCGACCAGTCGTCCGCCGTCGAGGCGCACGTCGCCCAGGCTGACCTCCGCCGTGGCCTCGCGCAGGTGTGTCTCGGTGCGCTCGGCGGCGAGCGACAGCTCCTGCGGAAGCGCGGTGACACCGAGCTCGCCGCGGTAGCGGTCGAGCATGCGCATCATGAAGAAGTTGCCGCCCTGGAACTGATGGCGCGACACGTCGGGCCGACGTCGGCCGAGCACGGAGGTCACCGCCACCTCTTCGGCGATCACGGGCATGTGACAGGTCTGGCAGGTGGTCCCTCGCGCGGCGTACACGCTCTGTTGCCACTCGAGGTAGGGTACCTGCTCGGGAAACTGGGGCCCTTCCTCGCCGTCCGCCTGCACGGCGTGCGTGAGGAGGGTGTGACAGGTCGCGCACAGCTCCGAGGACTGGACGTGCGTGCCTTCCGTCGGCCGCAGCCCCGTCGCCGAGTGCATGATGACCACGCCACCGGAGTCGGGCTCGAAGGGCCCGTACACGGGTCGTCCTTCGGGATGCGGGTCGAGCGAGATCTCGAAGCCGCCGACGAAGCTCCCCTCGGTGCCGAGCCCGTTCGGCGTGATCTGGTGGCAGGTCGCGCACGACACGCCGTCGGCCGCGAGATGCGCCTCGGGTCCGGCGCCCGCGCCGGCGGGAAGGTTCGCGAACACGGCTCCGTGACCGCGCGTGGAGCGCGCCACGACGCTCGCCATCGGCATGTGGCAGCGGCTGCACTCGTTCTCGATCACCTCGGTCGCCTGCGGATGGTCGATCAGCTCCCGGCGCACCGCGGCCTGCCAGTACGGGTCACGGGCGCTGTTCGCCATCATGGACGCGCGCCACGAGAACCCGATCGAGACGTCCTCGCCCGTCGAGGTCGTGATCCCTTTGTGACACGCGAGGCAACGGTCGGACGTCGGGAAGAGCGCGCTCGCGGCCTGCTGCTCCGCCGCGCGGGGCAGGGTCGAGGCCGAGGCGATCAACGAGGCGCCTACGAACGAGCAGGCGACGACGATGCGTGTGCGCATGATCACCATCCCTCGAAGAAGCCGCCGTCGTACCAGTCGAGCAGCAGATAGGCGAGCAGGCGCACGGACCGGATGTCGGTCTCCGTGGCGGGGACGAGGAGACCGACGCTGGCGAGCACGTGCTGCCGAGTGTTGAGAGAGACCTGGAGCTGGGGAACGATGTCCACCGCGGTGGGCACGCCGCCCTCGAGCTCGCGTTTCGCCTGGACCTCGACCATCGGCGTCCAGCTCCGTCCCCATTCGCCGGAAACGAACGTTCGTCCGAGCACGAGTCGTCCGAAGCCCTCCTTCTCCCCGCCGTCGTAGAACGGCACCTCCGCGCCGGCCTGCGCCTGCAGGAACGCGTCGGAGGCGATGATCTGGCCGAACGACAGGAACCCCTCGGTCTTCGCTCCGTCCGCTCCGAGCCCCTTCGCCTCGTCGCCGGTGGGGAGGACCACCTCCGCTCCCACCGCGAAGATCCGCCCGGCCGCGTGGTCGTGATAGGCTGCGTGCTTCACGCCGATGACCAGATCTCCGAGACCGCTCGCCCACCGGGTGGCGCCCGGCGAGCCCGAGGCATCGGGGAGCTGCACCCAACCGTACGGGATCGCGACCTCGAACTGGCTGCGCGGACCGAAGCGCTGCTCCCACACGAACTCGCCGGAGACCGAGCCCTGGTCACCCAGGTCGGCGTCGCTCTCGATCACCCACTCGTCCTCCGGGAACGCCTTCTCCGTGAGCAACGCGCGGGGGAGGTTCAGCTCGCCCCGAGGCCAGGAGGGCTCGCCGCAAAACCCGCGGATGTGCGTGATGACGCGCGCGAGCTGGTCCACCGTGAGCGCGGCGGCGAACGAGGGCATCATCTGGCTGAACCCGCGAACGGGTCCGCCCTGGTGGGCGATCGCGATCCAGTCGGCGTCCGGCTCGCGGGAGGCGAAGTCGCAGTCGGTGAAGTCGGGGAGAGGCTCCTCGAATGCCACCAGCGCGCGGTCGAGGCCTCGGCCGTCCGGGCCGTGGCAGCCGGCGCAGGCCGCCGCGTAGAGCTCGGGCCCCGACATGGAGGCGAGCTCGTCGGACGACTGCCCCCGAGCTTCGGAGGCCGCGAGGGCCACGCCCCCCCAGACGGCGAGCGCGCACAGCAGATTCGATCGATGAACGAAGGAGCTATCCATGGCCGCCCGGCATGCTAGGGGTCCCAACGAGTCATCCTCGCGAACGCATCAACATTTGGGCGTCGGGTGGTCTACGCCATATGGTGTAGGGAGAGATCCCACGCTCGGCGGGGCCGGCCGTGAGCGCGCCATCGGACTTACAGGTAGCGCTGCTCGGGCGGCTCCCGGAGGTTGTAGCGCGACGACATCACGAACCCGTAGGCACCGGTGTTCGCGATGAGGAGCACGTCGCCTTCGCTCGTCGGCGGCAGGAGCCGGTCGAAGCCGATCGTGTCACCGGTCTCGCAGATGGGGCCGACGACGTTCGCGCGCTCGGTGGGCTCGTCGCCGAGCCGGGTGAGGTTCACGATCTCGTGGTAGGAGCCGTAGAGCGCGGGGCGGATGAGCGAGTTCATGCCGGTCGCGATGCCGACGTAGCGGACGGCGCCTTTGCCCTTGATCTGCGTGACGCGCGCGAGGATCACGCCGGACTCGGCGACGACGAAGCGGCCGGGCTCGAGCCAGATGTCCTTGCCGGGGTTCCGCCGCTTGAGCTCGTCGAGGCCCGCGGCGACGGCATCGAGGTCCAGCGGATCCTGGCCGGGCTTCTCGGGCACGCCGAGACCGCCGCCGACGTCGAGCACCCGCACGTCGGGGAACAGCCGCGAGGCCTCGGCGAGCGTCTCGCCGAGATGTGCCCAGTGCTCGGGCGTGAGGATCCCGCTGCCGGAGTGCGCGTGCAGGCCGACCACGCGCACCTTCTCGATACCGGCGAGCTTGGCGACGTCCTCGAGCTCGAAGAGCGGCACGCCGAACTTCGCCTGCTGGCCGGCGGTGCGGACCTTGTCGTGATGGCCCTTGCCGACGCCGGGATCGATGCGGAGGAAGATGTCCTTGCCGCGGAACAGCTGCGGCCAGCTGCGGAGCGGATAGATCGAGTCGAGCGTGGTGTGCACGCCGAGCTCGAGCGCGGCCCGGTACTCCTCCTTGGGCGCGAAGTTGGGCGTGAAGAGGATCTGCTTCGGATCGATGTCGGGGAAGAGATCCCGCACGTGCGCGATCTCGCCAGGCGACACGCACTCGAACCCGCCGCCGGCCGCCCTGACGCGCCGCAGGATCTCCGCGTTCGAGTTCGCCTTCATGGAGTAGAGCACGCGATCGACCGCGTCGAAGCCGCGTAGCGCCGCGAGGCGCTCGTCCACGGTCTCGAGGTCGTAGACGTACGCGGCGTCGTCGGTGCCGAGACACGCCAGGAGCGCGTCGCGCTTACGCTCCCACCAACGGAGCGGCCGCGCGACCGCGTGCGTGCCGGGCTGCAGCTGCTCCCAGCTCGGACCGAAGATGTCGGGGCTGCCCGCGCCGGCGATGAGCTGCGCGTGCAGCATGCGCACGATGCGGTCCGCCTGATCCTCGTCCACCACGACGGTCAAGTTGAGATCGCTCGCAGCCTGGGACAGCAGATGGATGCGCTGCTGCTCGAAGAGCTGCAGGGCGGGGGCGAGCTTGTGGAGCTGGCCGCGGATGCGCCGGCCGACCAGGCTGACCGCCGCGCAGCTCTGGATGAACGTCACGCGGCAGATCTTGGCGAGCTCGGCCTCGAGCCGCTCGAGCGACGCGGCCTCGATCAGGTTCGCCTCCTCGTCGAGCGACACCGTGACGTTCGTCTCCGACGTGGACACGAGATCGATGGACAGGCCGCACCGGTTGAACGCGGCGAACGCCTTGGCGAGGAAGCCGACTTCCTGCCACATGCCGACCGTCTCCATGGAGACGAGCACCACGCCCTTCTTGCACGAGATCGCCTTGAGCTGCGCGGGGCCTTCTGCGGCGCCCCTGCGGATGACGGTCCCCTCGACCTCCGGCATCGCGGTGCTGAACACGCGGATGGGGATCCCGCGCTCGCGCACCGCGGGGATGCAGCGCGGGTGCAGGACCTTGCTGCCGGTGGTCGCGATCTCCTGCGCCTCGCGGTAGTCGAGCTGGCGGAGTAGGCGCGCGGACGGCACGACACGCGGATCGGCGGTGAACATGCCGGGCACGTCCGTCCAGATCTCGAGATGCTCGGCCGAGAGCTTACCCGCGAGGTAGGCGGCCGCGGTGTCCGATCCGCCGCGTCCGAGGACGACGGTCTCGCCCGCCGCGTTGCGTGCCGTGAAGCCCTGCGTGAGCGGGATGCCCTCGACCTGACCGAGGCGTGCGGCGAGCCCGGGCTCGGCCGCTGCGTCGCACTCGGCCGAGAGATAGGCGGAGGCCTCCGAGCCGTTGCCGCGGTCCACGCTCGTGAGGAGATCGCGCGCGTCGAGCCACGTCACGGCGGTGCCGCGCCGGCGCAGGTACTCGGCACCGAGCCGGGTCGCCATGCGCTCGCCGAACGCCAGCAAGCGCGCGCGGGTCCTGGGGGTGAGCTCGCCCACGAGCGCGACGCCCTCGACGAGCTCGCGGAGCTCGCGGCGGTCGGCCCCGAGGAGCGCCTGCGTATCCGCCACCGACAGGCCGAGGCCCTCGGCGAGGGCGTCGTGCCGCGCGTCGATCTCGGCGAGCACCTCGGCGTGCTCCTTGGCGAGCGCGCGGCCCGCGAGCTGCTCGAGGCTCCTGGTGATGCCGCTGAGCGCCGAGTGGACCACGAGTGGGCGGAAGCCCGCCTCGAGGCGCGCGCAGACGACGTGAGCGATCGTCGCCCAGTTCTCGGCCGTGGAGACCGAGGTGCCACCGAACTTCAGGACGATCCAGCGTGGATGTTCGTTCGCCATGAACGACGAGAGGGGAGGGAGCGAGCCGGCCCGGAGCGGATCAGAAAAGCGCCCCGAGCCGGGCCCCCGTCAAGGCGTGGCGGGCCGGATCGACTCGAGGTGGATCTTCTCGCCGACCCAGACGCCGACGATCGTCACGCGCGTGCCGGCGAGCTGGCGGAGCTGCGCCTCGAAGTCGCGCGCGTTGTCGAACTGCACGGGCACGCGCGCCCGGCCGTTCAGGATCGCCAGGTCGTCCACCGCGTGCATCCGGCCGGTGACCCACGCGTGCGGGTCGGGATCGTCGTTGGCGGGGCCGCTCGGATCGGAGGCCAGCCCGAGCACTCCCGTCCTCTGCGTGCGGAACTCGATGCCCTCGTCGCCGACGTACATGAGCGTCTTGTACTGGCGCTCTCCCTGCACCTGCTGCGTGCCGAGCGGGCTCGTCATCGTGCCGACGAGCCGGTCACCGTCCACGCGGAGCGCGTACTCGTACGCACCGAACGTGACGTGCATCATGCCGTCGTCCCAGCGGAACTCGTCCACGGGCATGAACGTGTTGCGGATCGATGTGATCTCCGCGTCGAACTCGCGGTTGGCCTGCTGCACGCGCAGCAGGACGACGCGCACCCCGCCCGTGGCGCGGTCGGTCATGTCGTTCGACTGGATGTTCCAGACGCCGACGGGGCTGCTCTGCGCGTCGACTCCCGCCGAGGGAACGGTGACCCCCGCCGCGACGAGCGCGACGAGGGCTCCGATCTTCCGGCGGCTCCTCACTGCTGCGAGACCTGCCGAGCCGACGGCGGGATCACCGGCTCGGGCAGCGCGACGCGGTAGTCGAACCAGCCCTCCATCATCTCGTCGCGCGAGTCGTCGCCCCAGATCACCTGCACGGTGGGGTCGGGGTTCCACGGGTTGCTCGCCGAGTTGTCGAAGTGCGCGACGACCTGGAGCCTCGTGCCGGCCGGGACCGCGAGCGGCCGCGCCAGCTCGTACGAGATCTGCCAGTTCATGTCGTATTCGGGAACCGAGAGGATCGTCTCGCGCCGGCCGTCGGGATAGACGAGGTCGTAGCGCATGTCCTTGCCCCGGTAGTGCATGTGGGGCTTCATCAGCGTGATCTCGGAGTCCTGGCGGAACACGAACTCGCCCGTGCTCTCGTAGTTGGGATCGTTCGGCGGGATGACGAGG
Source organism: Gemmatimonadales bacterium (assembly GCA_050181335.1). GTDB lineage: Bacteria > Gemmatimonadota > Gemmatimonadetes > Longimicrobiales > Gaopeijiaceae > UBA2982. Next base: position 49,555 of record JBFXDG010000004.1, read on the forward strand.
TCCGGATCGTTCACGACGCTCGAGTACACGGCGTGCGTGATGGGCTTCCGCACCAGCCACACGGCCACGCGCGAGACGTCTGCCTCCTCCTGATTGCTCGGGTGGTAGTGCAGGCTGAAGTTCATCGTCGAGCCGGCGGGGATGAACTTCGCCGCGCCGTCGGGGAAGAGGTCCCACTGCTTGCCCGGGGTCGCGCTGGCGAGGCGCCCGGTGGGCTCGGGAGAGCCGTCGGGCAGCCTGACAGACACCACGTTGTGGTGCATGACGCGCGAGTTGCCGCGCACTTCGGCCGCCTGCACCCAGATGTCCTCGGTGTGCGTGGTCGGCACTTCGATGTTGACGTTGATGTCGTCACCGCCGGGCTCGACCGTGAACGGCTCCGTCATCTCGAAGACGTAGTCGGGCTCGCCGAGCACGCCCCCGAGGAGCCACCCCTCCGGGTAGTCCGGCGGCGTCCACGTGCCGCTTCCTTCCGGCGCGCCCGAGTCGACCCACTGGGCGATCATGTCGATCTGGCGCTGCGTCATGCGGCGGTTGTTGCCGAACACGCCGTAGTTGGGATCGGCGTGCCACGGCGGCATGATGCGGTCCGAGACCATCCGCTTGATCGAGCGCGCCCACGGGCGCACGTCGTTGTAGGTGAGCAGCGACATCGGCGCGACCTCGCCGGGCCGGTGGCAGTTCATGCACTTGTCCTGCATGAGCGGCGCGATGTCATCGGTCCACGTCGGCGCCTGCGCGCGCGCGGGCGACTGAAGTGCGCTCAGCGCGACCAGGGCGATCGCGATCGAAGCGACTCGGCTCATCCTTCCTCCTTTGTGTTGCTGCCTCCCAGGATCTAATCGATCTCCAGCACGGGCTCGGGCTGGGTCTGGCTCTCCGCGGCCCGCCGCCTCCGGGCCTCGGCATCCTGCGCCCGCTGGAGGATCTCCGGCGGGATCGGGCCGCCCACCACGATTCCCTGCGGCTTGGCCGGTGCAAAATAGATGCGCGCGTTGGCCATCTCTTCCGTCGTCGCTTCGCCGTACGTGACGTCGATCGTCGGGTCGGGGTTGTACGGGTTGGCGGCCGAGTTGTCGTACCACCACGTCATGTGCAGCGTGGAGCCGGCAGGAATGAAGCGCGGCTCGTTGTACTCGTAGAGGAACTGCCAGTCGAAGTGGTACTTCGGCACCCAGAGCAGCGTCTCCATCCGGCCGTCGGGATACTCGAGCTCGTACTTCATCGACTTGCCGCGGTAATGCGCGTGCGGTCCCATCGACAGCAGATAGGTGTCCTCGGTGATGGGCCGCTCGTACTGCACCACGTAGTTCGGATCGCCCGCCGGAATGCGGAAGTTCCGGTACATGTTGATGTCGGTGTCGACCACGTAGTCGATCACGTCGCCGGGCTCGTAGAACTCGAAGCCGGCGCGCGTATGGTCCACCACCGCGGTGCCCGGCCCCGTGTCCTTGTGGTAGTGCATGTTGACCGTGATGTACGGGTCCTCGGGCAGCAGCACACCCCACCCCTCGGGGAAGCTGAACGGCCCGCGGCCGGGCACGCCGACACCCATGTGGCTGGAGACGATGTGGTGCACCCACGGTCCGCCGGCCTGGAGCTCCGCCTTGGAGACCCAGCGCGCCTGCGTGTGCGCGCCCTCCGGGACCGTCATGTGGAACGTCGGCTGCCAGTCCTCGACGTCGTCGCCGACCGCGACGGGCTCGTCGAGCTCGACGACCAGGTCCGGCTCACCGATCCACCAGCCGGACTCCGGCAGCCCCGCGCCTTCCTGTGCGAGCGCCGCGAGCTCGGCTTCGGAAGGAGCGTCAGCCGGATCGCCCGCGGGCGCCCCGGCATCCACCCACGCGAGCAGCGTCGCCTTCTCGGCCGGATCCAGATAGCGCTCGCCCTTGAACTCGCCGCGATGCTGCTCGGCCGCGCCCCACGGCGGCATGTAGCCGCTCTCGACCGCTTCCCGGATGCGCGTCGCCCAGCGGCGCGCTTCCTCGTATCGCATCAGCGACATCGGGGCGGTCATGCCGCCGACGTTCGGTCCGGCGGGACGGTGGCACGCGACGCAGTTCCGGTAGAAGACCGGGAGCGCGTCGGCATAGAAGGTGGGCCCATCCTCGGATTGGGCCGCGAGCGGGGCGGTGGAGCCGGCCGCGGCGGCGAGGATGAGTACCGAAACCGACGCCGAAGCGCTGCGCGCGACGCCCATGCCGACCTCCCGGGAGAAAGCGCTGGATGCCCTGGATCTCACTCGGCCCCACGGTAGCCTGCGCGGCGTAGGACCGCCAGATTACCGCCCTTCGAGCGCCCGAGGCATCGAAGGGGTCTGATGGGGCGCCTTCCATCCCGCGAGGAGGTTCGGTACATGAGGCACCTTTTCCTGGCCGCCGCCGTGCTCCTGGCAGCGTCCCCCGCGAGCGCGCAGCTGGCGCGGCCGAACGCCGCGAACGTGCTCTTCGCCCACGTCCACCTGAACGTGTCCGACATGGAGCTCCACAAGCGGCTCTGGACCGAGCACTTCGGCGGCGTGGTGGTCGAGAAGGGGCCCCTGACGGTGGTGAAGGTCCCGAACATGCTCATCGCCCTCACCGCGCGCGCTCCCTCGGGACCCTCGCAGGGCACGGCGATGGACCACTTCGGCTTCAAGGTGCCGAACGTCGCGGAGTTCGTCGCCGAATGGCGCGCGGCGGGCTACGAGGTGCAGTCGGAGTTCACGGGCGCCGAGGGCTTCCCGAACGCCTACCTGCTCGCGCCGGACGGCGTCCGCTTCGAGATCCAGGAAGAGGCCACGCTTCCGGTGAAGGCGTCGGCGTATCACATCCACTTCTGGGTGCCCGAAGCGCAGATCCAGCCGCTCATGGCATGGTACGCGGAGAACTTCGGCATGGTGATCCAGCCGCGCGGCAGCATCGAGACCGCCGGTGACGTGCCGGGCATGAACCTCAGCTTCGCCGCCTGTCCCGCGAACGCGGAGTGCGTGCCGACGCAGGGCCGCGCGATCGACCACATCGGCTTCGACGTGGTGGGCATCCAGCAGTTCGCGGATCGTCTGAAGGCACGGGGAATCACCTACCAGACCGAGCCGCGCGAGATCCCCGCCATCGGCCTGACGATCTCCTACCTCGTCGATCCGGCGGGCGTCCGCATCGAGGTCACCGAGGGCTACACGCTCTACTAGGGACCGGGATCGCAGTCGATCGCCGATCGACCACCGGCCCGTCCGCCAGGCCGAGCTTCAGGCCTGCGGGCGGGCCGGCTGCGTGCAGACGTCTCCCAGGTAACCGCCGCCGCCGCAGTAGCTGATATCCTGCAGCTGGATCGACAGGCCGTCGGGATCGCTGAAGTAGAGCTCCGGCGTGCCCCCCTCCGCGCCGCCGCGGTTGGGCATGCGCATGGACACCCAGTGTTGCAGGGGTCCGGTGCCGCCCTGGGGCCGCGGCTGGATGCCGTGCGTCTCGAGCGCACCTTGGATGCGCTCGACGTCGAAGCCCGGCATCGAGAAGGAGACGTGGTTCACGCGCGCGCCCGTGGGGGCGCCGCCGCGTCCGCCGCCCGCCGCGATGAACATGAGGAAGTCGGGGCCCGGGCCCACACCGAGCAGCGGCGAGGCGGCCTGGTACGCCTGGATGTCGAGGCCGAAGACCCGGCGATAGAAGGCGTTCGTGGCGTCCGGATCCGGCACGTTGATCGTCAGGTGGCTGAGGCCCGTCAGCCGCATGGGCGCGCCGGTCGGGGACGGCTCGGCCGCCTCGCAGCCGTCGCCGAGAGGCCCGCTTCCGCCACAATAGGAAGGATGCTGGAGCTGGATGACGAGGCCGTTCGGATCGCCCATGTGCAGCTCGGGCGTGTCGCCCCTCGTCGTGGCGCGCAGCCGCAGGGGGCCGAGCGTCTCGGCCCGGGTGATGCCATGCGCAGCGAGCTGCTCGACCGTGCGCGCGGGATCGAAGCCCTCGACGGCGAGGCCCCAGTGGTCGATGCGCGGGCCACCCGCGCCCGCGGGCATCAGGCCCATGAAGAACGGGCCGTTGCCCAAGCGCAGCAGCACGGTCTGCCCGTGCCGCGCCTGGACGGGCATGCCGAACAGCTCCTGGTAGAACGCGGTCGAGCGCGCGACGTCGGAGACCGCCAGGGTCACCTGGCTGATCCCCCGCACGCGCACCGGCGCAGGGCCGACCTGCGCGAGCAGTCTACCCGCCACGGCGAGGCCGGGGACCGCGAGCAGCATCTCTCTGCGCGTGATCGTGCGATGAGTGATCGGGCTCATGACCCTACCTCCTCGAGAATTTCTTGACGTTGCGTTGGATCGACTCGCCCGTGAACACGTTGCCGTCCGGGTCCACGGTGACGCCTTCGGCGAGCGTGCCGTCGATGAAGCCGATCTCCTGGAAGTCGCTCGCCCTCGCGATCACGATGCCTTGGCGCAGCTGATAGTCCGCGACGTAGACGATGTCGTCCGGCGTGATGTGGAGGCCGCTCGCCTGGATCGCCGGCCACACCGCGAGGAAGCGCCCGTTCTGGTCGAATACCTGGATGCGCTGGTTCAGGCGGTCCGCCACGAACAGCCGGCCGCGAGAGTCCATCGCGAGGGCGTGGGGCTCGTTGAACTGGCCGAGCATCGTGCCCTCGGTGCCCCACTCCATCAGGTAGCGGCCGTCGGCGGAGAACTTCACGACGCGGTCGTTGCCGTGCCCATCCGCCACGAAGATGTCGCCGTTGGGCGCGACGAGGACGTCGGCGGGCCCGTCGAACGTCGTCTGGGTCGCGCCCGCGACGCCGGGCGTGCCGAGCGTCATGAGCACGCGGCCGTCGCGCGCGTGCTTCATCACCGTGTGGCCTTTGCCCGCGGCTCCGCGCGCGTCCGACGTCCAGATGTTGCCGTCGTCATCGAGGTAGAACCCGTGCGGCCAGACGAACATCCCTGCGCCCCAGCTGCTCACGAGCCGTCCGTTCTGATCGTACTCGAGCACGGCGGGCAGGCTCTCCTCGGGACCGTCCACGCAGTCCGTGGAGAAGCAGCGCTGGAAGACCCACAGGTGGCGCTGCGCGTCGAGGTCCACGCCGAGCGTCATGCCGAAGCGCTCGACACCCGGGGGGAGCTGGGCCCAACCCTCGACGAGACGGTACGAGGGCGCCTGGGCCGTCGCGGAGGCCGGAAGGCCGGCCACGACGGCGGCGGCGAGAACCAGGATCAGCCTTCGGCCGACGTGCGACATGTTCCCCCCGCAGGTGTAGATTCGGCGACCTGCGGGTAAGTCTGCGGGGCCCGCGTCCCGGCCGCAAACGCCAACCCGGCGTGCGGCCGACGTGTCGTCAAGGAAGACCGTCCGAAACGAACGGAGCGAATCGATGAAAATCTCTCCCGCCTCGAACGCGATTCTCGCGCTGGTGTCCTCCCTCACGGCATTCTCCGCGCTGACGCCGCTGGCGCTCGCCGGCCAGACGAGCGAAGACCCCTTCCCGCAGCCGATCGGAGATCGCTGGGCGCCGATCGTGGTGGACTACACCGAGTTCGCCCGTGTTCCGGGTGTCGGCGATGCGGCGCCGCGCATGACGAACCTCGTCGACGAGCCGGGCACGCGGCGCATCTTCGTCAACGACATGGTCGGGCCGATCGTCAGCATCAGCTACGACGGACGCACGGTCACGCCGTACGTGGACACCAACGACGCGCGCTGGGGGTTCCGCGTGCAGAGCCAGGGGCAGGAGCGCGGCCTCCAGAGCTTCGCGTTCCATCCGCAGTTCGGCCAGCAGGGAACGCCCGGGTACGGGAAGTTCTACACGTGGGTGGACGTCGTGGACACCTCGCCGCCCGCCGACTTCACGCCGCTCGGCGGAGGCGACACGCACGACACCGTCCTGCTCGAGTGGACGGCCCGCAACGCGGCCGCCGCGACCTACGACGGCGGCGCGCCACGCGAGCTTATGCGCCTCCAGCAGCCGTACCAGAACCACAACGCGGGCCAGCTCGCGTTCAACCCGACGGCCGCGCCGGGAAGCGCGGACTACGGCAAGCTGTACGTCGGCGTCGCCGACGGCGGCAGCGGTGGTGATCCGCACAACATGGCGCAGAATCTCGGCTCGATCTTCGGCAAGATCCTGCGCATCGATCCGCTCGGGTCGAACAGCCGGAACGGAAAGTACGGCATTCCCACGGACAACCCGTTCGTCTCCCGCAGCGGCGCGCTCGGCGAGATCTACGCCTATGGTGCGCGTAACCCGCAGAAGTTCGCGTGGGACGCGAGCAACGGAAACTTCTTCATGAGCGACATCGGCCAGAACACGGTCGAGGAGCTCACGCTCGTGCCGCGCGGCGCCAACCTGGGTTGGAACGTGTGGGAGGGAAGCTACCGCTACGCGGGCCGCGGCGGCGTCGAGCTCGCCAACGCGCGCGGCGACGCGTCGGTGACGTTCCCCGTCGCGGAGTACGCGCAGCCCGATCCGCTCCTGCAGGGCCAGTCCGCCGCGGTCGGCCTGGCGGTGTACCGGGCGAACCGGATCCCCGCGATCGCCGACATGGTCATCTGGGGGGACAACCCCAGCGGGGAGGTCTTCGCGATCCCGGCGGACGACCTGCCGAGCGGCGGCCAGGACCCGATCCGCCGGGTTCTGTTCAACGACGGCGGTCAGGCGCGGACGCTCGTGCAGCTCATCCAGAAGCACGTGCCGGACGCGACGCAGGCGGACCTGCGGCTCGGGCTCGGACCCGAGGGCGCCGTCTTCCTGCTGAACAAGCTCGACGGGATCGTGCGGCGGCTCGGGCGCTGAGGCGCGTTCCGATGACCCCTCGAGTGCTCGCGGCCGTCCTGCTCGCGCTCACGCTCGCGCCGGGCGGCGCGGCCGCGCAGGCCGCGCCGTGGTCCGCCGACGTCAACACGGTCGAGTTCTACAGCCCTGCGGTCGGCCGCACGATGAAGTACGCCATCGTGCTGCCTCCGGACTACGAGACGTCGGACGAGCGCTACCCGGTGCTCTATCTGCTGCACGGGCTCTCGCAGAACTACACGACGTGGAACCGCATCGGCGCGCCGTTCTACGCGCGCGAGATCGGTGACCTGATCCTCGTGATGCCCGACGGCGGCAACTCGTGGTACGTGAACTGGGCCGAGAGCGAAGGCGGCGAGAAGAACGCGTGGGAGGACCACATCGTGAAGGACGTGGTCGGCCACGTGGACGAGAACTACCGCACCATCGCGCGACGCGAGGGTCGCGCGATCGCGGGCCTCTCGATGGGCGGCTACGGCGCGCTCACCATCGGCCTGCGCAACTCGCCGATGTTCATCTCCATCGGCAGCACGAGCGGCGCGCTCGAGCACGCGCGTCAGGAGACCGAGCGCCTGCGCGCGGGCATGGTGGGGTCACGCCCGCAGCGCTCCACGCAGGTGAACCCGGCGATCGGCATCGAGGGCTTCGGCAGCCAGGACGAGCGCACCCCGCACGGGCGGGAGTTCGTCACGGTGGAGCAGGCCGAAGCGCACGACCCGTTCCTGCTGATCAACACCATCCCGCGCCACCGGATGCCGCACATCTATCTGGACTCGGGCACGGAGGACGAGCTGATCCAGAGCGCGCGGGCCCTCGCCTACATCCTGATGCAGAAGAGCTTCCCGTTCGATCTGATGCAGCTGTCGGGCGCTCACGACGAGGACTACTGGCGGCAGTCCGTCGGCCACCTCATGACGATCCAATACGAGGTGATGCGCCGAGCGCTGGGAGACCGACCCGGGCGCTGAGGCCGGCCCCTCGCGCTCAGAGCGCGAAGTGCCGGATGCTCTCGTAGTGGACCGCGGTCTCGAGCAGCCCGAGGAGATCGCGCAGCCGCATCGGGGACTGGTCGGCGAACGCGGTCATCACGCGCGGCACGTCGGACTCGCTCGTGTCGCCGAGGACGATGGCGACCGGCGCGCCGTAGCGATGGCTGATCTCCTTGGCCAGTTCCTCGAGCTCGCGCTCGATCGGGTGCGTCATGTGCTGGTGCATGGAGGCTCCCGCGCCTATTGGAGCTTGAAGGTCCAGACGCGCGGGCCGAGCTGCCCGCCGGCCGCGCCCGCCATCACCGTCACGTATTGGACGCCGTCCAGCTCGTACGATACCGGCGTGGCGGTTCCGTTGCCGACCTGATGACCCCAGAGCTCGCGGCCGTCGCGCGCGTCCAGCGCGATCAAGCGGTCGCCGGCGCCCCAGAACACCAGGTTACCCGCCGTCGAGAGCGTCCCGCCGTTGCCGCCCACCGCCGGCACCATCCACGCTTGGGCGTTGCGTGCCGGGTCCCACGCCTTGAGCGCGGTGCGCGGCTCCGTGATCTCGGGGCGCTCCACGCCCGCGCTGCCCCGCCCGGTGCCCGTATTCCACTGGCCGCGCCGATATTCGACGGTCTGGCGCACGTAGTAGAAGTTCGTGTTCTGCATGGGCAGGTACACGAGCCCGGTGGAGGGATTCCACGACATGGGCCACCAGTTGTGCGCGCCCGTGGGACCGGGGGAGAGGTACACGCCGCGGCCGGTCCTTCCGTAACGGGCCTCCGGCGTCTCGATCGGGCGTCCGGTTTCCTGGTCGACGCCGGTCGCCCACGTGATCTGGTCGGCGAACCCTTCCGCCGAGATGAACTCGCCGGTGATGCGGTCGACGACGTAGAAGAATCCGTTCTTCGGAGCCTGCACGATGACGGCCCGCTGCCGCCCGTCGATCACCAGGTCGAGCAGCATGAGCGGCTGCACGGCGGTGAAGTCCCAGTCGTCGCCCGGCGTGGTCTGGTAGTGCCACACGTACTCGCCGGTCTCGGCGCGCAGCGCGACGATCGAGGAGAGATAGAGGTTGTCGCCGCCGCCCGGGCTGCGCTCGTCACGGCTCCACGGCGCGCCGTTGCCCGTTCCGATGTAGATGAGGTCGAGAACCGGGTCGTAGGCCATGCCGTCCCACACGGTGCCGCCGCCTCCGACGATCCACCACTGGCCGGTCCACGTCTCCGCGGCGCGGCGCATGGCCTCGTTCTCGAAGCCGTCCGCCGGGTTGCCCGGGACGGTGTACCAGCGCCAGGCCATCCGGCCGGTGTCCGCATTGTACGCGCTCACGTAGCCGCGCACGCCGTACTCCGCGCCGCTGTTGCCGATGATGACGTTCCCCTTCACGACGCGGGGGGCCATCGTGATGCTGTAGTCGGTTCCGGTGGGCGTCGTCTGCACGTTCCACACGACGGTGCCGGACTCCCGGTCGAGCGCGACGAGCCGACCGTCGAGGAGGCCGACGAACACCTTGTCGCCGTACACGGCCACGCCGCGGTTCACGTCACCGCAGCATACGGAGGGTCCGCCCTCGGTCTCGTCCGGAATCGCCGGATCCCACGTCCACAGCCGCTGGCCGGTGCGCGCGTCGAGGGCGAACACGAAGCTCTTCGGTCCCGTGGCGTAGATCACGCCGTCCGCCACGATCGGCGTGGCCTCGAGTCGCGATCCCGACTTCGGGATGTCCCACGTCCACGCGGGCACGAGCCGGCGCACGTTCTCCGTGTCGATCTGCGTGAGCGGGCTGTAGTGCGTCTCGGCGTAGTCGCGCCCGTAGGAGAGCCATTCGCCGGGCGCGGCCCGCACGAGGCGGGCGTCGTCGACGGACTGCGAAGCGAGCGGCGCGCCGACGCTCAGGGAGAGGGCAGCGGCGAGGGCGAGGGTGGGATACGCGCGCACGAACATCCGGCCTCCGGGGCAGTGGGTGACCAATGATGATCCGGGCGCGAGCGGTGCGCTACCCCCGCGGGCAGGCTCGAAAACCTTGGCCGATACCGAAGGATAGCCGTAGCTTTGGCCCGCCAGGTCGCCGTCGGCACCTCCCTTGCCGCCGCGCCGAGGCCGGTCCGTCCCCCACGCGGCACGATGAGCGATATCAAGTACAGAATCCTCGTTGCCGACGACGACGAGATGATCCGGGCCCTCCACTCCGAGTTCGTGCGGGGTTTCGGCTACGACGTGGAGCTGGCGGCCGACGGCATCGAGGCGATCGCCAAGGTCGGGCTCGGGGTCGACCTCGTCCTGACCGACGGGCACATGCCCGGCATGGACGGCTTCGACGTGGCGCGTCGCATCCGGCAGACCAAGCGGTCCGACGAGCTGCCCATCGTCATGGTCACCAGCCTCGAGGCGCGGCAGGACCGCCTGCGGGCGTACGAGGCCGGCATCAACGACTTCATCAACAAGCCGGTCGACCACACGGAGCTCAAGCTGCGGCTCAAGTGGCTGCTCGAGCTGAAGACCGCGCAGGATCAGCTGCGCCTGCACAAGCGCACGCTCGAGGAGACCGTCGAGCGGCGCACGGGGGATCTGCGCCGGGCGCTCGAGGAGGTGACGCGCGCCCAGCGCCTCGTGCAGGAAGGGCACCTCGATACGATCCGCCGGCTGACGGTGGCCGCCGAGTACAAGGATCACGACACCGCCGGTCACATCGAGCGCATCGGGCGTTACTCGCAGGTGGTGGGGCAGGCGATGCACCTCGCGCCCGGCACCGTGGACCTGCTGCTCCACGCCGCGCCCATGCACGACGTCGGCAAGCTGGGCATCCCGGATCACATCCTCCTCAAGGCCGGGCCGCTCGACGACTCCGAGCGCCGGATCATGAACACCCACACCACGATCGGCGCGCAGATCCTCGCCGGGTCCACGTCGCCGGTCATCCAGATGGGAGAGCGCGTGGCGCTCGCCCACCACGAGCGCTGGGACGGTGGCGGATATCCTCACCGTCTCGCGAAGGACGAGATCCCGCTCGAGGCGCGCATCTGCGCGGTCGTGGATTTCTACGACGCGCTCGCCATGGACCGGCCCTATCGCAAGGCCGTGCCGAAGGACGAGGTCGTGCGGATGATCCTCGACGCCGCGGGCAGCCACTTCGACCCGTCGGTGGTGGAGGTCTTCGTGGACGTGCGACCCCTGATCGAGGAGATCCACGCAGAGTACTTCCCGTGATCGGTCCGCGGGGCGGCGTACGCGCCGTGACGGTCACGAAGCGGCAGGGCGGTGACGTCTCCCGCGCCCGGGACGCGCTGGCGGTGGAAGAGCCGCTCGAGATCCGGCTCGCATGGAAGGACTCCGCAGGCGCCAAGCGCGTCGAGCCGCTGACGGTCACGATGCGCACGCCGGGTGACGACTTCGAGCTCGTCGCGGGCTTCCTCCACGCCGAGGGCGTGGTGAGCGCCCGCGATCATCTCCTGGAGATGACGTACTGCCGAGGCGGCGAGGCGCAGGAGTACAACGTCGTCGAGGCGAGGCTCGCGCCCGGTCTGGATCCGGATCTGCGGCCCCTCGCGCGGAGCTTCTACACCACCTCGAGCTGCGGCGTCTGCGGCAAGGCTTCCCTCGACGCCGTCGAGGCGCGCGGCTGCGCCGTGCTCGCCGAGGGTCCGCGCGTGGGCGCCGCGCTCCTGCCCGAGCTGCCGGATCGGCTGCGCGCGGCGCAGGCCGTCTTCGCGCGCACCGGCGGCCTGCACGCCGCGGGTCTGTTCACCGTGGAAGGCGAGGCGATCTGCGTGAAGGAGGACGTGGGCCGGCACAACGCCGTGGACAAAGCGCTCGGACGGGCGTTCCTCGACGGACTGCTGCCGGCCTCGCAGCACGTCCTGGTGGTGAGCGGCCGTGCCTCCTTCGAGCTCGTGCAGAAGGCGGTGGCCGCCGGCGTGCCCGTGCTGGTCGCCGTCGGCGCGCCGTCCACGCTGGCGGTGGATCTCGCCGCTCGCTTCGGACAGACGCTGGTCGGGTTCGCCCGGAACGGCGGCTGCAACGTCTACACGGGCGAGGAGCGCATAGGCTGAAGGACGCGCGCCTGCTCGGAGCCGTGCTCGCCGGAGGCGAGAGTCGGCGCTTCGGATCGGACAAGACCTCCGCGCTCCTCGACGGAGAGACGCTGCTCGGGCGCGCGGCGGGCACGCTCGCCCGCGTCTTCGCCGACGTCGTGGTCGTCTCCTCCGCCGGTGCGCGGTCCACGGACCGCTGGCCGCGAGTGCCCGATCTGCACCCGGGGCTCGGTCCGCTGGCGGGCATCGAAGCCGCGCTCGTGCATGCTCGGGATTCCGGGCGGATCGGTGCCTTCGTCCTCGCCTGCGACATGCCGATGGTGGACGAGGCCACCGTGCGCGCGGTGCTCGGAGCGCTCGACAGCCGTCGCGCCGCCGCTGCGGGCCCGGCGGGCACGGGCCGGGTCGAGCCGCTGTGTGCGGCGTATCGCCTCGAGTGCCTGCCTGAAGTCTCGCGCGCGCTCGAGGAGCGACGGCTCGCCGCCCACGAGCTCTTCGCCTCGGTGGGCGGCGTGGTGGTCGAGCTCCCGGCCGCGCGCTTCCTGAACGTGAATACCCCGGAGGACCATGCCCGGGCTCTCGCGGTATTACCGAAGAAGCCTGCGTGAAGCGCGGGGCGGGTTGCCCAATCGCCGCGTGTCGGCGCATGTTTCTGACCCTATCGATCCACAAGAACACGACCCAAGAAAGAGACCGATGAACCTGATCTCGAGAACACTCAGTGTCGTCGCCGCTCTGGGCTTGGCTGCCTGCGCGTCCGGTAGCTCCGAACCCGCACCGGCACCTGCTCCCGCGCCCGCGGCTCCCGCTCCGACGGCGGCGGCGCCGGCTCCGTCCGGCGGCGCCGGTGCTGGAGCGCTCTCCGGCGTCTACGCGGCCGCCCAGGCGAACCGCGGCCGCGATCAGTTCCGCTCGATGTGCGCCGAGTGCCACACGGTGCCCGAGTTCTCCGACAACGCGTTCAAGCTCAAGTGGAGCCGGCGCTCGTTGGGCGACCTCTTCACGTTCATCCACCAGAACATGCCCGACAGCGCGCCGGGCATCCTCACGCCGCAGCAGGCGGTCGATCTGGTTGCGTACATCCTGCAGCTCAACGAGATACCTGCCGGCAGCGCGCAGCTGCCGCCTGACGAGGCTCGCCTCCGCGGCATCAGCCTCGCGGGTATCCGCGGCTAGTCCGATCCCGCACGGATCGCGCTTCCCGGCCCCGACCGCTCCGGCGGTCGGGGCCGGTGTGCTGTCGTGCCCCGCGTCGCACGCATGAGCGCGCCGGCGAAGAGGGGTAGGGTCCGCGGGCTGTGGGCGCTGTGGTTCGTCATCGCGTCCCTGATCGCGCTCGTCGCGGTGCCCGCGTATCTCGGCCAGCGCGTCGCCGAAGCGCAGACGCGCATCACCGACGTCCTCGGCGTCGCGAGCAGCCTGAGCTCACAGCTCGAGGTCCTCAAGGCGCAACTGATGTCGAGGTTCGAGGCCTACGTGCTCGGCGGAGACCGCTCCAACGCGGCGCTCTACCGCGAGGGCAAGGCGCGCGAGGACTCCCTCTTCGCCCAGCTGCGTCTGGTCGCCAACGACCTCGACCTCGACGTGCGGCAGCGGTTGGTCCAGCTCACCGCGCTGTCCGCGAGCTGGCACGTCGAGAACCAGCTCGCCTTCGCCTCCGACTCGGTCGGCAACGCGCTCGAGGTGAGCCGCCGCGGGTACGAGACGCTCAGGACGGCGACCCGCGAGCTCGACAGGGCCATCCAGAGGCAGGTCGCCCTCGGACGCGAGGAGGTGGAGCGGGCGCGCACGCTCCAGGCGCGGCTGACGCTCGCGCTCGGCATCCTCGCGCTGGGCGCGACGCTCGTCGTCGCCCGCTTCGGCTTCCGGCTCCGTGAGCTGAGCGACGAGGCGGAGAGCGGATGGGACGAGGCGGAGGCCGCGCGCCGCGAGACGGCGGCGGTGCTCGCCGCGACCGATGACGGGGTGCTCGGCGTCGATCTCGAAGGTCGGTGCACGTCGCTGAATCGGGCCGGCGTGGAGCTGCTCGGCTTTCAGGAGCACGAGATCCGCGGTCGCAACGTGCACGATCTGCTCTTCCACACCGCGGCGGACGGATCGCCGTGCCCGCGGGAGGCCTCGCCGGTGCTCGGGCCGCTCGCGACGGGGCGGGCCGTGGGCTCGTTCGACGGCTCGGTGCTGTGGAAGCGCTCGGGCGAGTCGTTCACCGCGCGCTGGTCCATGCGGCCCCAGGTCGTGGGGGGTGAGCTGCGCGGCGCCGTGCTCACGTTCACCGACATGACGGCGATCCGTGACAAGGAGAACGCGCTGCGCCGCGCGATCGCGCAGCGCGAAGAGGTCGTCTCGATCGTGTCCCACGATCTGCGGAACCCGCTCGGGGTCGTGCTCGCCGCGTCGGACCTGCTGATCGACCTGCCGCTCGACGACGTCGAGCGCAAGCGGCAGACGGAGATCATCCAGCGCTCCGCGCAGCGCATGCAGAGCCTGATCGAGGATCTCCTCGACGTCGCCCGCATCGAGGCGGGCGCGTTCGTGGTTCGTCCTTCGCTCGAGGATCTCGCTCCGATCGTGGAGGAGGCGAGGGCCCTGTTCGCCGACCAAGCCGAGCGGCGTGGCGTGGAGCTGTGCTTCGAGCGCGAGAAGGACGTCGTGCGGGCGCGGGTGGATCGCGACCGCCTGCTGCAGGCTCTCGCCAATCTCCTGGACAACGCGCTGCGGTTCACGCCCGACGGGGGGAGCGTCGTCATGGGGGTGAGCCAGGACCACGAGTTCGCGACCGTCACCGTGTCGGACACGGGGCCGGGCATCGAGCCGTCCCTGCTCGAGCACCTGTTCGAGCGCTTCTCCCGCGGGAAGGCGGGCTCGGGCAGCGGCGCCGGGCTCGGCCTGGCGATCGTGAAGGGCGTTGCCGAGGCGCACGGAGGCCACGTGAGCGTGCGGACCGAGCGCGACCGCGGCACCGCGTTCGAGATTCGCCTGCCGGTGAGCTAGAGAGCCGCCGGCGAACGGCGAGCGCGGAGACGACCTCAGTCGCGCGGCACGCCGTGCGCCCGCGCGATCTGCTCGTAGGCTGCGAGCTCGGCCGCGCGCCGCGCGGCGTCCCAGCCCAGGAGCGTGCCCATGATGGAGGCCGCCTCGTCGGCGCCCGCCAGGCCGAAGTCGGGCGAGAAGAGCAGCAGCGCGGCGCGTCGATCCATGAAGTCCGTGAGCGTCGAAGCCATCTCGGTCGTGACGGCGAGCCGGACCTCGCCGCGCACCGCCGGAACGCCGGGGCCGAGGGGATGCAGCCACTCCGGGTCGGCCTCCCCGAGCGCGAGCAGGGCGTCGAGCTGCCGGCCGTAGAGCCAACAGAGGCGCGCGATGGTCGGATCGGGCACGCCGGCTGCCCGCAGCGCACGCGCGCGGTCCTCCGTGTAGAGCGTGACGTCTCCGGCCGGAGCCCCGGGAAGCAGAACGTCCGCGGTATGATCGTCGTCGCGGGGGGGCCTGCCGATCTCGCCGACGAGCACGTCGATCACGCGGCCGGCCATGCGCCGGTAGGTCGTGAGCTTGCCCCCGGCGATCGTGACGAGACCCGGCGGACCGGACCACACCTCGTCCTCGCGTGAGGTGTCACGCGTCGACTTCCCGGGCTCGGCGATGAGCGGACGGATGCCGGCCCACGTCGCCAGGACGTCGTCGAGCCGGAGGTTCGCGTCGGGGAAGGAGTCCTGCGCCATCGCGAGCACGTCGAGCACCTCCGCGCGCGTGGCGGTCGGCACGTCGAGCGGGCCCGTGTGCTCCTCGTCGCTCGTGCCGATGTACACGTAGCCGAGACGCCGCATCGCGAGGCCGCGTCGCCCCGAGGAGGCCTTCAGGAACGTCGCGCCGCGCATCGGCAGGCGGTCCGCCGAGACGAGGATGTGGATCCCGCGACTCGGGCGCAGGTGCTTGGGCGCTTCCAGCCCCGACTCGCGCAGGATCTCCTCCGCCCACGGGCCGCCCGCGTTCACCACGACGCGAGCCTGCACCTCGTAGGCGCTCCCGTCGATGGCGTCGCGGACGCGCGCGCCTCTGACCCTCCCGGTGGAGTCGCGATACAGGGTCTCGGCGCGCGCGCGGTTGGCCACCAGCGCCCCGTGCTCGGCGGCGGAGAGCGCGTTCTCGAGCGTGAAGCGCGCGTCGTCGGTGATGTACTCGGGATACAGCACGGCACCCCGCAGCGGATCCCGGAGGCCGGGCACCTGCTCGCGCACTTCGTCCGGGCCGATGGTGCGATGCTTCTCCGCGCCCTCCGCGCTGGCGAGCCAATCGAACACCGCGAGGCCCGCCCGGATCTTCATGAGCGAGTCCGGCGCGAACACGGGATAGAGGAAGTCGAGCCGGTGCACGAGGTGTGGAGCGATGGCCTGCACGACGCGCCGCTCGCGGGCGGATTCGCGCACCAGGAGGAAGTGGCCGTACTCGAGGTAGCGGACGCCGCCGTGCACGATCTTCGACGAGCGGCTGGAGGTGCCGAAGGCGAAGTCCTCCTTCTCGACCAACGCGACTCGCCATCCACGCAGCGCGGCGTCGCGCGCGACGCCGGCTCCGGTGATCCCTCCTCCGATGACGAGCACGTCGAGCTCGCGCGTCGCCATCTCGCGCAGCGCGCGCGCGCGCCCCGCGGGGGAGAACGGATGCGGCGCCGGGTCCGCGTTCACAGCGTGGCCTTCCAGGCCAGGAGGTCGCTCACCCGGTTGGTCGTGATGCGTCTGACGCCGAGATGGAGGAGCTGCGCCGCCGTGGCGCGATCGTTCACCGTCCACACGGCGAGCTCGACCCCGCGCTCGTGCGCATGCTCGGCGAGCGACGGCTCCGCGAGCAGGATACGCGCGTCGAAGTCGACCAGCGCGTGGGCGTCACCGTCGGCGCGGTCGATGGCATCGCGCGCGCGCGCCGCGTCCTCGACGATGTACCCGACGTTCAGGTCGAGGCGCGCGGTCCGCATCTGCCCGAGCGCACCCCAGTCCATGGAGATGAAGACCGTGCTGTCCAAGAGGTCCGCCGTGGTCACGGCCTCGACCATGCCGTCGAGGTCGGCGCGTCGCCCGTAGTGCTTGACCTCTGGATAGATCCGTCCGATGCGTCCGCCGAGCCGCGCGAGCGCGTCGGCGAAGCGCGGGATCGGCTCCCCCGCGAACTCCGGGCCGAACCAGGACCCCGCGTCGAGCTCGCTCAGCGCGAGGTAGGGAACGTCACGGAGCGGACCGCTCCCGTTGCTCGTTCGCTCGAGCCGCTCGTCGTGGAAGAGCACGGCCACACCATCTGCCGTCACGTGCAGGTCGAACTCGACGGCATCGGCTCCCGCGACGACCGCCGTCTCGAGCGCGGCCATCGTGTTCTCGGGCGCGCGCGCGCTGTATCCCCGGTGCGCGATGATCTCCACGGCGCCCGCGAACGCGAACGCGCTCGCGGGTCGGGCCTGTGGCCGGCTCAACGCTGCGTGGCCGTGCTTCCGGCTCGCGGCGCCGCGACCTGTCGATCGAACTCCTGTCCCTCGGAGAGCTTCTCGATCGAAGCCTGCAACGCTTCGATCTGCTGCTCCTGCAGCTCGACGCGCCGCTCGAGGATGCGCACCGTCTCGTCCACGGAGCGGCTCTCGAAGACGCGTGCGAGCCCCTCCACCACGGGCTTGAGCGCGAAGCGGGCGGTCAGCCCGATGACCGGCACGAGGACGATGGAGATGCCCAGAATGGTTCCGATCAACGCGACGAGATCGACGGGAAGCACTTCCATGCGGTCCTCGAGAAAGCTGGGGATGGAGTCAGCGGTGCGCGAACGGGATGGCGAGCGTGGTGTGCTCCCAAGAATAGACGATCAGGCCGTCACGCTCGCCGGCCGGCTCGAAGCGGAACGTCAGACGGTCCTCGTAGTCGGAGAGCTCGGACGTGGGCAACGGAAAGCTCCCGATGTCGGCCGCGCGCACCTCGGCGTCGATCGGCAGCCCCCACCGGTTGGGGTTCCCGTTCACCACGACGGTCCAGTCACCGGGAGCCGGAATGGCGTATAGACTGTAGGAGCCCGGCTCGAGGTTCACGGATCCCAGTCGTGCAGGGAAGGAGACGTGCAGCGTCGTGGGCTCGTTGGCGCCGAGCTGCCAGGGAGCGCCGTAGGGAAACTCCGCGCCGACCCGGGCCGTGCCTCCGGCGGAGGGGCGGCCGTAGCAGAGCTTCGCGGCACCCTCGCCCAGGCGGATCGTGATCGAGTCGAGCGGGGCGGCTCGCTCGTGCAGGGCGTCGGGCGCACCGCGGAACTGACACGCGGGGAGCTGCGCGGCCGCCGGCAACGGCACGCAAGTGATCGAAGCTGCAGCCAGGAGGATGCGGCGCATCGATGTCCTAAGAGGTCTCGGCTCTCACTAGTAGCTCAACTCGCACCGAGCGTTCCCCCCAGGCGGAGTCGGGCGGCGCGCGCGAGCGCTGCCTCGGCCTCGAAGAACCCCGCGCTCGACGCCGCGGCTTGGTACGCGATCCGCGCCGGTTCCCACCGCCACGACTCTTCGGCCGTGAGACCCTCGAGGAAGCGCCCGAGCGCTCCGGCGGACACGTTCGCGGGCACGAGCTGCGTGGGGGCGGAGCCGGCGACGGGGTCCGACCAGGCCGGGCGCCGTCCCACGTCGCCGAGGGTGGACAGGATCGAGCCGACCGTCATGCGGGCTGTCGAGACGAGATCGGCACCCGCGGGAATGGTGGTTCGCCCCGTCCCCGCCACGACGCCCGTGGCCGCTTGCACGAGGCGCACCTCGAGGGAGGCGTCCCCATTGGGTAGCGGAATCCAGACGACGGAGGCGAGGAGCTCCGCGCCTTCGGAGACACCCACGGGCGGAGCGGTCGGAGGTCTGGGGATGCCCGCGTCCTCCGCTGCGACCGCGGCCGCGAACCGTCGGCGCTCGACGAACCGTACGTCGCCGCGCCGGAGCAGGCCGGCCACGACGAGCTCGGAGAGCGCGAACGCAGGGGTCACGCCGGAGGCGGGTATGGCCCACGCGGGCTGTCCGACGAGGTCGATGCTCGCCAACGAGAGCCTCGCGGCGCCCGGGACCGGGTCGGGCCGTGGGGTGGCGAGGGCGCGCCATTCCGCGTCCGTGGCGGGGCGGGGGGGCGTCGGCCCGGTGCTCGCGCACCCCGCGAGTGCGGTTCCTGCCATCAGGACGGCGAGCACGCGCAGTGCGGGGGAGGCTGTCGTCATGGGCGAGGTTCCGGATCTCGCGAACGGGCGCAGGAAAAATGGCGACTGACAAGGTAGCGAGGTTGACCCCCGCGGGGGGCCGCCCGTAGGTTGTCGCGCTTTCGAATCAGGGTGGACGTGGGGACAGGGGAGGTCCGGCACGTGGCTTGCCGGACCTCGAGAATGTTGCCGGGTTATCTCATAGTGTGCGGTGCCCCAGCCGGGCAGACCCGCGCTCGAAAGAACACGAACCAGAACGTCAGGGAACTGCCCCCCAGGAGAAATGCCATGCTCGTACGGCTCAAGCTAACCCATGCTGCCGCGGTGCTCGCCATGCTCGCGGTGCCTGCCCTGGCCGAGTCGCAGGACGGCGGTCGGTCGCGCGTCCTCGTCCCCTACTTCGAGCCACGCGAGGGGGCGGAGCGCAACTTCGGCGAGCAGGCCACCGAGGACCTGCGGGAGATGATGCGGACCCTGCCCTTCCACGTCGCCGTGACCGAAGACGAGATGGAGGACATGGCGGACAGGTTCAACGTCGACGTCGAGGACGTGAACTGTCTCACCGGCATCCAGCTCGCCACGCAGGTCAACATCCCCGTGATCATCTGCGGGAACTACACGCAGGACGCCGAGCGGAACTTCACGCTGAACGCGTCGATCCGCACGGTGCAGAGCAACGACGAGTTCGTGCTGCCGCCGGTCACGGTGCCGCGCAACGGGCGCGAGCAGGCCGCGGAGCACGTCATCCAGCAGTTCGAGCGCTACAACACCGTCATCCGCTCGGCGCAGATCTGTCAGGACTACGTCGCCAGCCAGCAGTGGGAGAGCGCGCTGCGCAACTGCGACGAGTCGCTCGCCATCAACCCGAACGCGCTCACCACGCGCTTCCTGAGGGCGCGCATCCTGTTCGAGCTCGGCCGCCAGCAGGAGGCGCTCGAGGACTTCGATCGGGTGCTCCAGCTCGATCCGCTGAACGAGGTCGCGCTGCAGACCGCGGGTGTCCTCGCCACGCAGCTCGGCGAAGACGAGCGCGGTCGGGACTACTTCCGTCGTTACCTGGAGGTCAACCCCGGCAACGCCGCGATCCGCCTGCGCATCGCGTCCGAGATGGCCGAGGCCGGCAACCCGGCCGGCGCCATGGAGTTCATCGAGCCCGGCCTCGAGGTCGAGCCCGAGAACCAGGACCTGCTCACCCTGTTCGGCACGTTCGCCTTCATGGGAGCGATCGAGGCGCAGACGGAGGCCAGCGGCACGGTGACGCCGGAGGCGGCGGGGTACTACCGCCAGGCGATCGACACCTTCCTGAAGCTCTACGAGCTCCAGGGCGACGAGATGACGCTCGACGCGCTGCGGAACATCGTGCTGGCGTACATGCAGCTCGAGGACTATCCGGCGGCCATCAGCATGGCCGAGCGCATCCTGCAGAACCATCCGGACGACGCCCAGCTCCAGAGCCTCTACACCGACGCGCTCCAGCGCTCGGGCCGTCAGGCGGACGCCTACGTGGCGCTCGATCGCCTGATCGAGCTCCAGCCGGACAACGAGTCGGCGTACCTGCGCAAGGCGACCTGGCTGATCGCCGAGCGGCGCCTCGAGGATGCGGCCGCCGCGCTACGTCCGACGGCGACCGACCAGGCGAAGGCCGACAACGCCGCGAGCCTGATCTTCAACGAGGCGTATACCAACGGCTTCCAGAAGAACGACTGGGCGTATTCGATCCGCGGGATGATGCTCGCCAAGAACCTCCCGAACATCAGCACCAACATGCGGGAGCAGCTCAACTTCTGGCACGCCTACAGCGTGTTCCAGCGGACGCGGGGCATCATGCCCACCGAGGAGCAGCCGACGCTCGCCCAGGCCCGTGAGGCGCAGCCCGGCTTCCAGGAAGCCAAGACGCTGTTCGGCCAGGCCGGGGGATATCCCGCGCGCGCCGGCGTGGACATGGCGACCCTGATGTCGGGCGTCGACCAGTACCTCGAGATCTGCGACATCATCATCCGGCGCGGCTACTGATCGGCTGACGCGCCGCTAACGGCGATACGGAGCGCCGCGGGGGGAGTTTCCCCCCGCGGCGCTTCTTCTTTTCCGGCATCCGTCCCGATGCCCTCTCCCCACCTCGCCCCACCCGGGCGGGGCAGCCCTTCGGGTTTCCTTCGGATTTCGAGAAAATTGCCCGAGAGGGCGAAACCCGGATAGCCGCATGCCGTGGGGATTTCCGGCGGATCGGCGGGCGGTCGGCGAGGCCGAAAATTCGCAAAACTCACCCTTGACGCTCGTGCCGCCCCAGGCGTATTATCTCCCACTCATCCCCACCGTTACCCACCTCATACCACCGACGCCGGGGTCGTGTGAGCGGATTCGTCGGGCAGTACGAGCATCAGATGGACGAGAAGGGGAGGGTCAGCCTCCCCTCGGCGTTCCGTCGTGAGGCCGACAGCGACCGGTTCGTCCTGCTCCAGTGGGAGCCCGACTACCTCACGCTGTTCACTGCCGACAAGTGGGTCGAGGTGCAGAGCCGACTTCTCCAGTTCAGGGGCGGCGATCCCCAGGCGTGGAACCAGGTGCGGCTCATCGTGGCGAACGCGGTGGAAGTCTCCCCGGACAAGCAGGGCAGGATCCTCGTGCCGGCGTCCCTGCAGGCCTCGGCGGGCCTGGCGGGCACGGTCCTCCTGAGCGGGAACATCGACCGGGTCGAGCTGTGGGATCCGGCGAAGTATCGGGAGCAGGTTCTCGCCAAGACGGCGGATCTGCAGAACCTGGCCCACCGCTTGTTCGGGTAGAGCCCATGAACGCCTACCACGACCCGGTCATGGGAGCGGAGGTGCTCGCCCTCCTCGAGCCGCACGGCGACGGGCTCTATCTCGACGGCACCGTCGGGGGTGGCGGGCACAGCCGCCTGATCCTGGAGCGTTGCCGCGCGTGCAGGGTGCTCGCGGTGGATCGCGATCCCGATGCGATCGCGCATGCGCGTATGACGCTCGCCGAGCTGGGTGATCGGGTGCGCTTCCGTCAGGCACGCTTCGACCGGGCGCTCTCGGAGGAGGAGACCCGGGAGGGGCTCGACGGCGCGCTGCTCGATCTCGGCGTGAGCTCGCATCAGATCGACGCCCCGGAGCGCGGCTTCACGTTCGCGCGCGGGGTGGCACTGGATATGCGGATGAATGCCGCGGGCGGGCCGGACGCGCGCAGCTTCCTCGCCGAAGCCAGCGAGGAGCGACTCGCTCAGGTGTTCCGCGACTTCGGCGAGGAGCCGAAAGCCCGTCGTCTCGCCCGCGAGGTCGTGAAGAGGAGGGCCACGGCGGCGCTCGAGTCGAGCGACGACCTGGTCGCCGCGCTGGCGGTCACGCTGGGCCGCGCTCCGACGGCGCGCGACAAGGCGCGGATCTTCCAGGCGGTGCGCATCGCGGTCAACGAGGAGCTGGAGGCGCTGGAGCGCGGGTTGCCCGCGATACGAGAGGTGATGAACGACGGGGCGGTGATGGTGGTGATCTCGTACCACTCGCTCGAGGACCGGCTGGTGAAGAACGCGTTCCGCGAGTGGAGCCTCGCGTGCGTCTGCCCTCCGGAGGCGATGGTGTGCGTGTGCCGTGGCCGACCGCTCGGCGAGACGCTGACCAAGAAGCCCGTACGCCCGAGCGAGGAAGAGATGCGCGCGAACCCGCGCGCTCGCAGCGCGCGGCTGCGCGCTTGGCGGAGGGCCGCCTGATGGACGCAGCCGTCCTGGGCCGCGCGGCCGTGACGATCGCGCTCCTTCTCGGCTCGCTCGGCTACGTCACCTGGCGACAGAGCCGCGCGCTCGAGACGCTCGCCGAGTTCGACGAGGTGCGCCGGAGCACCGCCGTCGCCGAAGCGCAGGTGGTCGAGCTGGAGCGCGAGATCCAGGTGCTCACGAGCCGCGCGCGCGTGGTGCCCGAGGCGCGGGCCCGGCTCGGCATGCACACGCCGGACGCGTCGGAGCTGGTGATCCTCCTGGCGGAGTCGTCGAAGTGAAGAAGAGGAACGAGAAGCGGTCCGTGAAGCAGCCCGCCAAGCGCCGCAAGGCATCGGCGCGCGTGCCCGTCTGGCGCCGTCGTCTCGTGCTCGCTTCGTGGCTGCTCGCCGCGCTCGCGATCTGCGCGCGGGCGGCACAGATCCAGGTGCTGCAGGCCGGGCACTGGCGCGACCTGGCGGAGGCACAGCACAGCGACGACATGATGGTCGCCGCGGCGCGGGGCTCGATCCTGGACCGTGACGGCGCGCCGCTCGCCGTGTCACGCGAGCGCGTCCGCGTGAGCATCGCGCCCCGCGAGATCGAGGACGTCGGGGGCACCCGCGCGCTCCTGCGCGAGCAGCTCGGGCTCTCCCGCTCGCAGGCCGAGCGCCTCACCTCCCGCCAGCGTGCCTGGGCGGTCGCACCCGACCTCCACGCTCCGGACGTCCGCGAGAGCCTGCGCTCGGTTCCGGGCATCCACCTCGAGCGCGTGCTCCAGCGCCACCATCCGCACGGCGAGCTCGCGCGCAGCGTGCTGGGTGGCGTGGTCGACGGTGCCGGCAGCGGCGGGATCGAGCAGGCGTTCGAGCGCCTGCTGGCGGGAACACCGGGCAGGGAGATGGTCGCGCGTGACAACGCGGGCAGGGAGATCCCCGGGGAGCGCGTCACGGTGGTGCCGCCCCGTTCGGGCGGCGAGGTCGTGCTCACGATCGACATGGACCTCCAGGAGATCGCGCAGCAAGCGCTGATGGAGGCGATCGAGTCGACCGACGCGCACGGCGGCGATGTCGTCGTCACCGACCCGAGCTCCGGTGAGATCCTCGCGCTCGTCTCCGTGCGGGACGGCGAGGCGAGCTCGCTCGCTGCGCTGAACACGCCCTACGAGCCGGGCTCGACGCTGAAGCCGTTCACGGTCGCCGCGCTGCTCGAGCGCAGGCTGGCGACGCTCGACGACACGCTCGACGTGGGAAAGACGGCCGCGTGGTCGGTCGAGGGCCGCACGCTGCACGACACGCACGTCACGCCCACCGGTCGCCTCTCGCTGGGTGACGCGCTCCGTGAGTCGTCGAACATCGGCATCGCGATGGCGGCCCAGGAGCTGAGCACCGGCGAGCAGTACGAGAACCTGCGCGACTTCGGCTTCGGCGTGCTCACCGGCATCGAGCTGCCGGGGGAGGTACCGGGCACGCTGCGGCGTCCGAGCGGCTGGACTCCCCAGTCCGCGGCCTCGCTCGCCATCGGATACGAGATCTCCGTCACGCCGCTACAGATGGCGATGGCCTACGGCACGCTGGCGAACGGCGGCCTGCTCATGCAGCCCCGGCTGGTGCGCGAGATCCGCGACGCGGACGGCGCGGTCCTGGAGCGGTTCGAGCCGCGTGTGATCCGCCGGGTCATCGACGAGGACGTGGCCGAGGCGGTGAGCGCCGCGCTCGTCGGGGTGGTCGAGGACGGCACCGGCACCGCCGGAGGGCTCACCACCTTCGCCGTCGCCGGGAAGACCGGCACGGCGTGGCTCAACACCGGGGACGGCTACGAGAAGGGCGCCTACTACTCCTCCTTCGCGAGCTTCTTCCCGGCCGACGCCCCGCAGCTGGTGGTGTTCGTGGGCCTCGACCGTCCCGCGGGGGAGTACTACGGCGGCGCGGTCGCGGCGCCCGTCACGCGCGCGACGATGGAAGCCGCGCTCGCGGCACGGGCCACGCCGCTCGATCGTGGCGCGCTCCTGCGCTCTGCGCGCCAGGAGACCGCCGTGTCCAGCAACGTCGGCCCGGCACAGTTCGCCTCCCGGCCCATCGAGTCGGAGCCGAGCCCGATCGAGATCGTGCCGATCGACCGGACGGCGAGCGTATCGCTGCCCAACGTGTCGGGGCTGCCCTCGCGCGTGGCGGTCCGGCGCCTGCACGCGCTCGGCCTGCGGGTCTCGTCGCTGGGCGTGGGCAGGATCGTCGGCACGGAGCCGCGCGCCGGCGAGCGCGTGCAACAGGGCGACACCATACGCCTCCGGCTGGGTGCCGATTGATGCCCGCCCCGACTCCGGTGCGGCTGGACGCAGTGAGCCTCGTCCTCCGGTCGGCAGGGCTCCTCGAGGAGTCCAGGGCCCCGGGGGACGTCGTCGTTCGGGGCGTCAGTCAGGATTCCCGCACCACGTCCGCTGGCGACCTCTTCCTCGCCTGGAAAGGCACGGCGAGCGACGCGCACGACTTCGTCGGGGAGGCCGCGCGTCGTGGCGCTGCAGCCGCGGTGGTCGAGCACCCCGTCGACGCGCCGGTGCCGCAGCTCGTGGTCAGCGACGGCCGGCGTGCTGCCGCGCTCGCGGCGGATACGGTGATGGGCTCGCCGAGCAAGCGTCTGCGGAGCCTGGCCGTCACGGGCACCAACGGCAAGACGACCACGGCGGTCCTCATCCGGCACCTGATCGGAGGAGACGTGCCGACGGCGGTCATCGGGACGCTCGGCCTGATCGAGCGCGAGGGCGTGCGCCCCGGCAGCGAGCGTCTCACGACGCCCGGGCCCGTTCAGGTAGCGGTTTGGCTGCGGGAGCTGGCCGACGGCGGCATCGGCGCGGTGGTGTTCGAGGCCTCTTCGCACGCTCTGGCGCAGCACCGACTCGATGCGCTCGCCTTCGAGGTCGTGGTCTTCACGAACCTCTCCCAGGACCACCTCGACTACCACGAAGATCTCGCCGACTACTTCGCGGCGAAGGCCCGACTGGTCGACCTGGCGTCCCAGCGGGGCACGGTCGTCGTGAATCGCGGTGACTCCGCTTGGGATCGGCTCGACGTCAAAGGGCGCAAGCTGCGCACGTACGGTGTCGAGCGGTCTGCCGACGTCTCGGCGCACGAGCTCCAGCTGGACGCGCGGGGCGCGTCGTTCCTGCTGCGCGTGGACGGAGCGGAGAGGCACGTCCGCACGCCGCTGCTCGGACGCTACAACGTCGAGAACGCGCTGGCGGCGGCAGCGGCCGCGCTCGCGGCCGGCGTCAGCCTCGACGACGTCGTCGAGCGTCTGGGCACCGCGCCGCAGGTGAGCGGCAGGCTGGAGGCCGTCGTCACGTCGCCGTTCGTCGTCCTCATCGACTTCGCGCACACGCCGGCGGCGCTCGCGAGCGCGCTCGCGGCCGTGAAGCCGCTCACGCGCGGACGGCTCATCGTGGTCTTCGGCGCGGGCGGCGACCGCGATCGCTCGAAGCGCAGGCCGATGGCGGAGGCGGTCGCCGGCATCGCCGACCTCGCGATCCTCACGTCCGACAATCCTCGGACGGAGGATCCGGAGCGCATCCTGGACGATCTCGCGCTCGGGCTCGCGGCCGCGGACTACCGGCGCGTCACCGACCGCCGCGAGGCGATCGACCTGGCGCTGCGCACCGCCCGGCCGGGCGACACGGTGGTGCTCGCCGGGAAGGGCCACGAGACCTATCAGGTGATCGGACGCGAGAAGCGCCCGTTCGACGAGCGACGCGTCGTGGCCGAGGTCCTCGCGCGCCTGAAGGCGAAGGGCGAGGTCGCATGACCGGCTCGTCGTTCGTCTGGACCGACGCGGGGGTGCGCGAGGCGCTCGCGCTCGGCGGTGGCTCGCAGAGCGTCACCTACACGGGCGTGTCCACCGACTCGCGCGACGTGACCGACGGACAGCTCTACGTCGCCCTGGTCGGCGACCGCTTCGACGGGCACGACTTCGTGGCCGACGCCCTGTCGCGCGGGGCACGCGGCGCCGTGGTCACGCGAGCGTGGAGCGCGAGCGGCGGCCCCACCACGAGCGCACCGGTCTACCGCGTCGACGACACGCTCGTCGCGCTCGGCGCCTTGGCTGCCCATCGTCGCGCCCGCATCACCGTCCCGGTCGTCGGGATCACGGGATCGTCCGGCAAGACGACCACCAAGGATCTCACCGCGGCGGCGCTCCGCTCCGCCAAGCGCGTGCACGCGACGCGCGGCAACCGCAACAACCGCGTGGGGCTCCCGCTCACGCTCCTGTCGGCGCCCGACGACGCGGAGGCGTTGGTGCTCGAGATGGGAACGAACGAGCCCGGCGAGATCCGCACGCTGGCGCAGATCGCCCGTCCGGACATCGGCGTCGTCACGACGGTGGGGGAGAGCCACCTGGAGAAGCTCGGCTCGGTGGAAGGCGTCCTCGAGGAGAAGCTCGATCTGCTGAGGGGCGTCGCAGCCGGCGGTCGGTGCCTGGTCGGCGACGAGCCCGAGGCCCTCGCGGAGCGCGCGCGCACGATCTGCCCGCGGCTCCGCGTGGCCGGCTGGACGCAGCGCGCCGACGCCGATCTCCGCCCCGAGAACGCGCGGGCCGACGCCACGGGCAGGTACGATCTCACGTGGCGCGGCGAGGCGGTCTCCCTGCGGCTCGTCGGACGTCACGCCGTGGCGGATGCGATGCTGGCTCTGGCGGTCGCCGAGCTGCTCGGAGTCTCCGCCGCCGACGCGGCGCGCGGGATCTCCGGCACGGAGACGCACTCGCTGCGCGGCGAGATCCGCCGGCTCGCCTCGCTCACGCTCGTCGTGGACTGCTACAACGCGAACCCGCAGAGCGTGCGCGCGGCGCTCGATCTGCTCGCCGCGCAGCGCGCGGAGCGCCGGGTGGCCGTCCTCGGCAGCATGCTCGAGCTCGGCACCGAGTCGGACCGGCTGCACCGGGACGTCCTGGCGAACGCACTCGCGCGCGGCTTCGACCTGGTCGTCGCGACCGGACGCTTCGCCGACGCCGCCGCGGCGCTGGGAGCCGCGGGCCGCGCCGACGTGATCACGGCGGCGGATTGGCAGAGCGCGTACCCCGCGCTGCGTGACCGTCTCGAGGGCGGCGAGGTCGTCCTGCTCAAGGCGTCGCGCGGGATCGCCCTCGAGGGAATCCTGCCGCTGCTGGAGCGCGATTTCCTCGGTGACACGGCGGTGTCGGCCTGATGCTCTACCATCTCCTGCCCCCGCTCGCCGAGATCCACGGCGTCTTCAACGTCTTCGTCTACATCACGTTCCGCGCGGCCGGCGCCGTCGTGACGTCGCTGCTCATCGCGTTCCTGCTCGGCCCCGTCGTGATCCGCCGCCTCGCCGAGGCCAAGGTCGGCCAGGTGGTGCGCACGAGCGGGCCCGCGACGCACCAGTCCAAGGCCGGGACGCCCACCATGGGCGGCCTGATCATGATCGGCGCGACCGTCGTCTCGACGGTCCTCTGGGCGGACCTGACGAACTGGTACACGGTCGTGGCGCTCGTCTCGTTCGTGTGGATGGGCGCGATCGGCTTCCTCGACGACTACCTGAAGGTGGTGCAGGGGAAGACGCGCGGCCTCGTCGCGCGCTACAAGATGATCGGCCAGTGGTCGTTCGGCCTCGCGCTCGGCGTCTTCCTCGTGCTGAACCCGATCTCGCCGCACCCGACCACCTGGACGACGGTGCCGTTCTTCTCCGACGTCGCGGCCGTCTTCGCGCCGCCCGTGTTCGTCGTCTTCGCCGCGTGGGTGATCTCGGGCTCCTCGAACGCCGTGAACCTCACGGACGGGATCGACGGACTGGCCGCGGGTCTCGTCGCGATCTCGGCCGCCACGCTGGGCGTCTTCGCGTACATCGCCGGCCGGACGGACACGTCCGCGTACCTCGGCTTCTTCTATCTGCCGGGTGCGGGCGAGCTCACGATCTTCGCGGTGGCGCTCGCCGGAGCGGCCATCGGCTTCCTGTGGTTCAACGCCCACCCCGCCCAGGTGTTCATGGGCGACACGGGATCGCTCGCGCTCGGTGGAGCGCTCGGCGTCATGGCGATCCTGCTGAAGGCGGAGTTCCTGCTCGCCATCGTCGGCGGCGTCTTCGTGCTCGAGACGCTCTCGGTCGCGCTGCAGGTCGGCTGGTTCAAGTACACCCGCCGTCGGTTCGGCGAAGGGCGGCGGATTTTCCGGATGGCTCCCATCCACCACCACTTCGAGCAGCTCGGATGGCCCGAGACGAAGGTGGTGATCCGGTTCTGGATCCTCGGTGTGCTGTTCTCGATGCTCGCGATCAGCACTCTCAAGATCCGTTGAGCGAATATGATGCGCTCGTGCGTTGCTGTGAGGAGAAGTTGAGGGCGCATGAGACGTTTGCAGGGGACGAGTGTTGCCGTCATCGGCCTCGGCGCGAGCGGCGTAGCCGCCGCGCGTTTGGCCCTCGCAAAGGGAGGTGAAGTCTATGTCTCGGATTCGAGCTCTGATGCCGCGACTGCAGCTCGTGGAACCGATCTCCGCGCCGCTGGAGCATCGGTCGACGTGGGGACCCACGACATCGGTAGAGTGGCAGGCGCCGGGCTGGTCGTGGTCAGTCCAGGAGTCCCGC
Source organism: Gemmatimonadales bacterium (assembly GCA_050181335.1). Taxonomy (GTDB): domain Bacteria; phylum Gemmatimonadota; class Gemmatimonadetes; order Longimicrobiales; family Gaopeijiaceae; genus UBA2982. The sequence continues at coordinate 78,785 of JBFXDG010000004.1, forward strand.
CCGGTGCTCCGGTGCTCCGGGAGCTCGCTCGGCGAGGGGTCCGCTGGATCACCGAGCCCGAGCTCGCCGTTCGGTTCTTCACTGCTCCACTGATCGCCGTCACCGGCACCAACGGGAAGACGACCACGACGATGCTCATCGCCCACCTGCTCGAGAGCGCCGGTCTGCACGCGCTCGCCGGCGGGAACGTGGGAGGCGGGCTGGCCCCGGCCGCCTCCGAGCTCGCGCTCGTGGACGATCCTCCCGACTGGTACGTGCTCGAGATGAGCTCCTTCCAGCTCGCGGGGATCGACTCGTTCAGCCCCTCGATCGGCGTGGTCACGAACCTCTCGCCCGATCATCTCGACCGCTACGCCAGCGTCGAGGAGTACTATGCCGACAAGGCGAGGCTCTTCGACAACGCGACCGAGGCCAGCCGCTGGGTGCTGCCCGCGGAGGACGCCCAGGTCGCGCGCCTCGCGGGCTCGGCTCGGGGGAGCCGCTTCCATTTCGGGGGTGACGCGAGCACGTCGAACGCCTTCGTCGACGACGACGTGCTCACGCTCCGGATCGATGGCGTCCCCGAGCGGCTCGTGGGCCGCTCGGAGCTGCGGATGATCGGCCGGCACAACGTCGACAATGCGCTCGCGGCCTCGCTGGTGGCGCGCCTCGCCGGCGCCCGGCCCGACCGCATCGCCGAGGGCCTCCGCTCCGCGCGCCCGCTGCCTCACCGTCTGGAGCCCGTCCTGGACCGCGGCGGTGTGCTGTGGGTCAACGACTCCAAGGCGACCAACGTCGCCGCGACCCGGAGCGCGCTCGCGAGCCTCGATCGACAGGTGGTCATCCTGCTGGGCGGCAAGGACAAAGGCGAGCCGTTCGGCCCGCTCGCCGAGTCGCTCGAGGGGAAGGCCAGGGCCGTGATCGCGTACGGCGCGGTCGGGAGGCGCGTGTACGACGAGCTGCGCGCCGCGCGCCGCGACGGGAGCGATGCGGGCTTCGGGCTCGAGCTCCTGAGCACGGGCTTCGAGAGCGTGGTGCGACGCGCCGCCGAGCTCGCCAGACCCGGCGACATCGTGCTGCTGTCACCGGCGTGCTCGAGCTACGACATGTTCGAGAACTACGAGCACCGCGGCCGGCGCTTCGCCGAGCTCGCGGCGGAGGTGGCGTGAGAGCCCGCTCGAGCGCCCGCCGCGGCATCGCACCCCGCCCGATGGACGTCGCGCCGGCGGGACCCGTGCGGCTGCCCGACGCGGGCCTCGGTCGGGGATGGGAGCCGGCGGCGATCCTCGGCCTCACGCTCCTCCTCCTCTCGTTCGGGCTCGTGTCGCTCTACTCGGCGTCTTCGGTGCTGGCGCTCCGGCAGGGTCTCCCCGACACGTATTACGTGATCCGGCAGGCCGCCGGCGCGGGCGTGGGGATGGGCTGCCTGATCATGTGCGCGTGGATTCCCTACCGCCTCTGGGAGCGCGGCGCCTGGGTGCTGCTCGTGGCGAGCGTGCTGGGTCTGCTCGCCGTCGTGCTGCCGTTCACGACGTCGATCGCGCCCGAGATCAACGGCGCGCGCCGCTGGCTCCAGGTCGGCATCACGGTGCAGCCCTCCGAGATCGCGAAGGTCGCGGTGATCGTGTGGACCGCCGCGCTCGCCGTGAAGAAGGCGCCGCTCTTCCAGTCGCTCGGCAAGGGGCTCGGGCCGTTCCTCACCGTGTGGGGCGTGGTGCTCGCGCTGATCCTCGCGGAGCCCCATCTCTCCACCGCGCTCGTGATCGCGATGCTCGGGCCGCTCATCGTCTTCACGGCGGGGGCGCGCATCTCGCACTTCGTGCTGCTCGCGTTGCTCGCCGTGCCGGTGCTCTGGCACCAGCTCTCGGTCGGGTTCCGCGCGGCGCGCATCGATGCGTTCCTGGACCCCGCGTCCGATCCCGGCGGCGCGGGCTTCCAGGTCCACCAATCGCTCGTCGCGCTCGGCTCGGGTGGGCTGTCCGGCGTCGGCTTCGGCGAAGGGCGGCAGAAGTTCGGATTCCTGCCCGAGGCCCACAACGACTTCGTGTTCGCGATGATCGGCGAGGAGTGGGGCTTCCTCGGCGTCGTCGTGCTGGTCGCCCTCTACGCCGCGATCGTGCTCGTCGGCTTCCGCATCGCGCGCCGCGCGCCCGACCAGTTCGGCGAGCTGGTGGCGATCGGCTGCGCGAGCCTCATCGCCCTGCAGGCGTTCCTGCACATGGCGGTGGGCCTCGCGCTCGCGCCCCCCACGGGGCTGCCGCTCCCGCTCATCTCCTATGGTCGCTCCAACCTGATCGTCACCCTGGTGGCCCTCGGCATCCTGATCTCGGTGGCCCGCTCGGCGCCGGGCGGAAAGGCGGCCCGTGCATGACGGTCCGGTCGTGGTGGTCGCGGGGGGTGGAACGGGCGGGCATCTCTATCCCGCGCTCGCCATCGCGGACGCGCTGCGCGCCCGACGGCCCGACGTGCGCGTGCTCTTCATCGGCGCGCGGCGAGGTCTCGAGGCGCGCGTTCTCCCGGCGCGCGGCGAGTGGCACGTGCTGCTTCCCGTCCGCGGGGCGACCCGTTCGCTCGCGGCGGTACGCGCGGTGCCGAGCATCGTCCTGTCGTTCCTCCGCGTCGCGACGCTCCTCGCGCGTGTGCGCCCGGAGGTGGTCGTGGTGACCGGCGGGTATGCCGCGGCCCCTGCCGGGTTCGTGGCCGCGCTCGGCGGCGTTCCCCTCGTCCTGCAGGAGCAGAACTCGGTGCCCGGCAAGGTCACCCGGGTGCTGAGCCGCTGGGCGAGCCGCGCGTACGTCGCGTTCCCGGAGGTTCTGCAGCTGCTTCCGGCGCTGCGTGACCGGGCGCTCGTCACCGGCAACCCCGTGCGCACGGCCGAAGGCCTGCCGCGGGCGGAGGCGCGGGCGCGCTTCGGCATTCCGATGGACGCGCGTCTGCTGCTCGTGGCGGGCGGCAGCCAGGGCTCGCTCGCGATCAACGAGGTGCTCGCGGACGCGGTGAGCGCCGTTGCGCGGGGCGAGCTCGCTCGTCCACGGGACCTGCACGTCCTCTGGGTGACGGGACCGGCCCACGCCGGCGCGGTGGGCGAGGCCCTCGCCGCCGCGGGCTCTCCCGACTGGGTTCACCCCGTGCCCTACGTGGACGACTTCCCGAGCGCGCTCCGCGCGGCCGACCTGGCCGTGTCGCGCGCGGGCGCGATGTCGACCGCCGAGCTGCTCCTGCACGGGCTCCCCGTCGTGCTCGTTCCGCTCCCGACGGCGGCCGCCGATCACCAGACGCACAACGCGCGTGCGCTCGAGCGCGCGGGTGCCGCGCTGGTGGCGCCGCAGAACGGGCTGACCGGCGAGCGGCTCTGGGCCGCGGTGAGCGGTCTGTTGGCGTCCCCCGCACGGCTCGAGACGATGCGTCAGGCGGCGCTCGCGTGGGCGCGGCCCAACGCGGCCGCGGACATCGCCGCGGATATCGCGACGCTGCTCACGCCTCCCGCTGGCGGAGGCGCGCGATGAGCGAGCTCCCTGACCTGCGCGCGTTGGCGGCCGATCGCCCGGTGCATTTCATGGGCGCGGGCGGCGCCGGCATGTGCGCGCTCGCCGAGCTGCTGAAGCGGAGCGGCGGGAAGGTGAGCGGCTGCGACCAGAAGCCGAGCGAGGCGCTGTCCGACCTGGCGCGTCTCGGCGTGCAGGTGAGCCCCTCCCACGACCCCGGTCACGTGACGGGCGCGTCGGCGCTCGTGATCACCTCCGCCGTGCCGCAGGACCATCCCGAGCTGCTGGCCGCCCGTCGCGCGGGCATCCCGGTCCTCAAGCGGGCGGAGGCCCTCGGCGCCTGGGTGGCGTCCGGCACGGTGGTCGCGGTCGCCGGCACGCACGGCAAGACGACGACGACCGCGATGTCGACGGAGGTGCTCGCGCGCGCCGACAGGGATCCGACGGGACTCGTGGGCGGCCGTGTCGCCGCGTGGGACGGGAACCTGCGTTACGGCTCGCCGTCGCTGTACGTGGTCGAGGCGGACGAATACGACCGCTCCTTCCATCAGCTCACGCCCGACATCGCGGTGATCACCAACGTCGAGGCCGATCACCTCGACATCTACGGGGACTACGCGGGCGTGCGCGAAGGGTTCAGGCGCTTCCTGGACGGTGTGCGCCGGGGTGGACGCGTGATCGCGTGCGCGGACGACCACGGCGCCTCCTCGCTGCTGCCGCGGGTGGCGGACAAGGCGCTCACGTACGGAACGTCGGCGGGCTCGATGCTGCGCGCCGTGGACGTCACCATCGGCCCGGAGGGCACGCGCGCGACGCTGCTCGAGGAAGGGCGCCGCGCCGGCACGCTCGGGCTGAGGAAGGGCGGCCGTCACAACCTCCTCAACGCGCTGGCGGCCGCGGCGGTCGCGCGCGCGCTGGGCGTCGCGTGGCGGCCGATCCTCGAGGCGCTGGCGGAGTTCACCGGCGTCGCGCGACGCTTCGAGCGGGTGGGTGAGGTGGGAGGCGTCCTCGTGATCGACGACTACGCGCATCATCCCACCGAGATCTCGGCGACCCTCGCCACGGCGCGGGCGTCGTTCCCCGACGCGCGTCTCGTGGTGGTGTTCCAGCCGCACCTCTACACCCGGACGCGCGACTTCGCGCGCGAGTTCGGCAGAGCGCTGGCCGCGGCGGACGTCGTCTGGGTCACCGACGTCTTCCCGGCGCGCGAGAAGCCCATCGCGGGCATCACCGGAGAGACGGTCGCCGCCGCCACGCGGGCCGCGGGCGCGACCGACGTACGGTACCACCCGCAGGTGGCGACGGTCGCCGGCGCGCTGGTCGACGACCTCCGGGCGGGCGACGTGCTCATCACCGTCGGGGCCGGCTCCATCGAGGTGGTCGGGCGGGCCGTGGTGAATCAGCTCGCGGAGGTGGTCCATGCGTAGGGACGTGCGGATCCTGCTCGCGACCGCCTGCTTCGGCGCGCTCATGGCGTGGGGTCCTCGCGTGCCGGAGGCCCTCGTCGACCTGGAGATCTTCCGCATCGACCACGTGGACGTGCGCGGCAATCGCTACCTCCAGGAAGAAGAGGTCGTCGCGCTGCTCGCGCTCGCGCCCGAGACGTCCGTGTGGAGCGACAAGGACGTATGGCACGACCGCGTCGCCGCGCACCCGCTCGTGAAGTCCGTGCGCGTCGGCCGCCGGCTTCCCGGCGGCCTGCAGATCACGGTCACCGAGCGGACCCCGATCGCGCTCGGCCCGACGCCGACGCTCGAGCCGATGGATGCCGAAGGCCGTCGCCTGCCGCTCGATCCCGCGGCGTTCCGTCTCGACCTGCCGGTGATCCACACCGACCGTCGGCCGCCCCGCGGCTCGCGCCACTTCCCCTCGGAGGTGCGCAAGCTGGCCGCCGAGGTCGAGCACCTCATGGCCACCGACACCTCCTTCCTCCAGCTCGTGTCCAGCGTCTCGTGGACGCCGAGCGGCGCGCTGTCCGTCCACTGGTCCGATCCGAACGTCGAGTTCCTCCTGCCGTCGCACGCCTCGCCGGCGCGGCTCCGCGAGGGCCTCACCGCGCTGGCGGACGCGGCGAGCAAGGCGCGGACCGGGATGCCGAGCGCGATCGACCTTCGGTTCGCCGACCAGGTGGTCGTGCGCCGTCCCGTCTCCACCCATCGGAGCGTCGAACTCGACTGACATGCGAGCGAATCTGATCGCCGGACTCGACATCGGAACCGCGAACACCTGCGCCGTGATCGGCGAGGTGGCGAACGACCCGCGCCGGCCGGGGCTCACCATCCTGGGCGTCGGTCAGGCCCGTACCGACGGGCTGCGCGGTGACCTCGTCACGAACATCGACGGGATCACCGAGTCCGTGCGCGCGGCCATGAAGGAGGCCGAGCTCATGGCCGGCATCACGGTGGACCGTGTCTACGCGGGCATCGGGGGCGATCACATCAAGGCCTCGAGCTCGATGGGCGTGGTGGCCATCGCCGAGGACGAGATCGCGCAGGACGACATCGACCGGGTCCACGTGGTCGCGCGCGCCGTGGCGCTGCCGCCCGATCGCGAGATGGTGCACGCGATCCCGCAGGAGTATCGCGTCGATCACCAGCGGGGCATCAAGGATCCGCTGGGCATGGCCGGCGTGCGTCTGGAGGCCGAGCTGTTCCTGGTGACCTGCCAGATCACCGCGTCGGCCAACATCTGCAAGGCCGTCAACCGCGCGGGCTACCGGGTGCAGGAGCTCGTGCTCGAGCCGCTCGCCGCCGCGCGCGCGGCGCTCACCGAGGACGAGAAGGAAGTCGGCGTCGCGATGATCGAGATCGGCGCGGCGACCACCGACGTCGCGGCCTACTACGAGGGCAAGGTCCAGCACGTCTCGATCCTCCCCTACGGCGGGGCGACGTTGACGGCGGATCTGGTGCGCGGGCTCTCCGTTCCGTTCGCCGAGGCGCACCGCACGAAGGAGCACTTCGGCGTCGCGCTCGCGCAGCTGGTCGATCCGCGCGAGACCGTGCCGCTGCCGGGGCCCGCCCCCGGCCAGACGCGCCGCGTCGCGCGGGAGCTGATCGCGCACGTGATCGAGCAGCGCCTCGACGAGCTGTTCGGGATCGTCCAGGGCGAGCTGCAGGGCCAGGGGCTCCTCGAGCACCTCGGCGCCGGGATCGTCCTCACGGGCGGCACGGCCGCCCTGCCGGGCATCGTCGATCTGGCTCAGCAGGTCTTCGGCCTGCCGGTGCGCCTCGGCGTGCCGTCCGAGGGTCTGTCGGGCATCGCGGATTCAGTGCGGCGCCCCCGCTTCGCGGTCGCGGCGGGGCTCGCGCTCTGGGGGGCGGATCGCTTCGGCGAGACGGGGAAGGGCGCCTCGACGGTCACGTCGGGCGTGTTCACCAAGCTGGGGACGTGGCTCAAGGAATTCTTTTGATCTCTCACCATCGGAGGGAGTCATGATGATGTTCGAGTTCGAGGAGCAGCCGGTGCGCAATGCGCGCATGAAGGTCGTCGGTGTCGGCGGCGCGGGCGGCAACGCGGTCAACCGCATGGTGGACGAGCGCCTGGAGGGCGTGGAGTTCATCGCCATGAACACCGACAGCCAGGTCCTCAAGACCTCGAAGGCTCCGGTGACCATCCAGATCGGCAAGAAGCTCACCCGCGGGTTGGGTGCGGGCGCGCGTCCCGAGGTCGGTCGTCAGGCGCTGGCGGAGAGCGAAGACGAGGTGCGTCGCGCGCTCGAGGGCGCCGATCTCGTCTTCGTGACGGCCGGCATGGGCGGCGGCACGGGCACGGGCGCCGCGCCGCTCGTCGCCGAGATCGCGCGCGACATGGGCGCGCTCACGATCGGCGTGGTGACGCGGCCGTTCTCCTTCGAGGGCAAGAAGCGCGAGCGGCAGGCACAGCAGGGGATGGCCGAGCTGCGCCGCACCGTGGACACCATGATCGTGGTGCCCAACGATCGGCTGCTCGCCGTCGTTCCCAAGGGCACGTCGTTCCGCGACGCGCTCAAGAAGGCCGACGAGATCCTGCTGCACGCGACGCAGGGCATCTCGGACCTCATCAGCGTCACCGGCGACGTGAACGTGGACTTCGCCGACGTGCGCACGGTGATGGCCTCGCGGGGGCCGGCGCTCATGGGCTCGGGCTACGCGGAGGGCGACGACCGCGCCGAGGTGGCCGCGAGGGCCGCGATCTCCTCGCCGCTGCTCGACGACGTTTCCATCGCCGGCGCGCGGGGCGTCCTCATCAACATCACGGGCGGGCTCGATCTCGCCATTGACGAAGTGACGGCGGTCTCTTCATTGATTCAAGGGGAGGCCGGTGACGACGCCGAGATCATCTTCGGCGCCGTGCACGACGCCTCCATGGAGGGAAAGATCAGGGTCACGGTCATCGCGACCGGCTTCGACTCGGGCACCGACGAGAAGATCATTCCGGGCGATTTCCGGCGTACGCGGCCGCAGCCCCAGCCCCCCATCCCCCCTGCGCAAGAGCCGGTGGTCGCCGATATTCCGGCGGTGCGCCAGATGGAGGCGAGGGCGGAGCCGGTGCGGGCCGTTGCGGGGGCCCGTCCGAACCAAGTGCTGCCGCACGTGGTATCGATGTCGCGCTTCCCGGAACGCTCGGTGTCCCGGGATCAGATTTCAGGGCTGGACATCCCCACCTTCATCCGGCGTCAGATGGAGTGACTCGGCTGGGGGCCAGGCGAGGAACGAGCACGGTGACACGAGCACAATGAGAAGACGTCCGCGCCGGTCGTTCCCGGACGGGCGGAAGATCACGGCGGCTGCCCTGGCGGCCGTCGCGTGCGCCGCATGCACGGCGGAGCCGCCGGACGTGGGGCAGCTCGCCCGTCTCCACGTGCCTCCGGCCGAAGACGTCCGGATCTACGCGCTCGGCAGAGGCGATACGTTCGGCGAGCTGCTCGACGGTACGCTCTCCGCGAACGAGCAGGCGTCCCTGCTGCTGGCGTTCCAGGAGCATGCTTCGCCGCGCAGGATGCGCGAGGGCACGGAGATCACGCTCCGCTACCTCAAGGGCGAGCAGGCCGTGCGCGGGATCGACGTCGCGCTGTCGCTGGACGAGACGGTGCGGCTCTCCCGCGAGCCGCTCGGATGGGAGTCGAGCCTGATCCGGACCCCCGTCTACGTCGACACGATGTACGCGAGCGGCGAGATCGAGTCCGAGCTGTGGACGGCGGTGGTGATGAACCCAGCGCTCGCGACCATGCGGACGGCCGATCGGAACGAGATGATCCACGAGCTCGATCAGGTCTTCCAGTGGCAGGTGGACTTCTACCGCCAGATCCAGTCCGGGGACACCTATCGGTTCGCGGTCGAGCGCGAGGTCAGACCCGACGGCTCCATGCGGTCGGGCCGGCTCCTCGCAGCCGAGCTCGTGAACGCGGGCGAGCCGTATCACGCGATATGGTTCGATCCGAACGGAGACGGCCAGGGCTCCTACTACGACCTGGAAGGGCAGTCGGTGCGGCGTGCGTTCCTCCTCAAGCCGCTCGAGTTCCGGCGCATCTCGTCCCAGTTCACGAACTCCCGCTACCACCCGATCCTGAACACGTGGCGGTCGCACCGCGGCGTGGACTACGCGGCCGCGATGGGCACGGACGTGATGGCGACCGCCGACGGCGTGGTCATCCAGCGCGGCACGGACGGTGGCTACGGCAACTCGATCCAGATCCGACACGCGAACGGGTGGGTGACGCGGTACGCCCACCTGCGCTCCTTCCGCAGCGGGCTCGTGGTCGGGAGCCGCGTCCATCAGGGGGACGTGATCGGATACGTCGGGATGACCGGTCTCGCGACCGGACCCCATCTCCACTACGAGATGCTGATCAACGGGCGCCACGTCGATCCGCTGTCGGTCGATCTGCCGGCGGGCGATCCCGTCCCCTCCGACGACCGCATGCGCTGGCTCGAGGAGTCCAGCGTGCGGGTGGCGCTCCTGGAGGGTATCCCGCCGGCCGGCCCGGTTCGCACCCTGCTCGTGGAGGCCGAGGAGGTCGACGCGGACGACGGCGCGGTCACGGCGGCGACGAGCGGGAGGCTTCAGTAGAGCGTTTCCCGTGATCCGCTGGAGCCTGCTCCTGGCCCTGGCGGCCGGGCTCGTCGCGTACTCCTTCTGGCTGTACCTCCGGCTCGAGATGGCGGTGCCGGCGGCGAGGTGGCTGGCCGCGGCGCGCGCAGCCGCATGGGTCATCGTGCTCGTCCTCCTCTTCGACGTCCGCGTGCCGGTCGGCGGCGGGGGTGGAGCCGCCGCCGAGTGGGTGCTCCTCGACGCGTCGCTGAGCATGTCCGCTGCCGCGGGCGGCGGCGCCTCCGCGTGGAGCGCGGCCAGCACACGAGCCACGGACCTCCAGCGCGACGGCTGGCAGGTGGTGGCCTTCGGCGGCGACCAGCCGCTCGACGAGTCCAGCGCGGATCCGTCGTCGCCGAGGACGCTGCTGGCGCCGACGCTCGACCGCGCCGCCGAGGCGGGCGTGCGCCGGGTGCGTGTGCTCTCGGACTTCAGGCTCGAGGACGCGGTGGCCGTGCGCTCGGCGCTCGAGACGCTCCCGCTCGAGATCGAGCTGGAGCCGTTCGGCGACCCGGACCTCGTGAACGCCGGGGTCTCCGCGCTCGCGATCCCGGACGTCGGACGCCCCTCGGATCCCGTGCGCGGCGAGGTGGAGATCCACGTGGCCTCTTCGGCGGACTCCGTGCTCGACTCCGTCACGGTGCGCGTGCTCGAGGAAAGTCGCCTCGTCGCCGACGTGCGCGTGCCCGCGCCATCGCCGGGTCTTCGCGCGCGCGTGCCGATCGAGCTGCCGCCGGCCTCGACGACCGGACGGGTGCGCTACACGGCGACGGCCTCGGTCGGCCCGGCCGCCGGTGCCGACGCGTTCCCCTCCGACGACGAGGCGGTCGCGTACGTGAGCGTCGGCCACGAAGAGGGCGCCCTGGTGCTCCTCTCCCTCCGCCCCGACTGGGAGCCGCGGTATCTGCTTCCGCTCCTCGAGGATGTCACGGGTCTGCCGAGCGTCGGCTACCTGCGCGCGGGACCGGACCGCTTCCTCCCCATGGGCGCGGCGCTCGACCGCGGCGTGCCGGTCGACTCCGCCACCGTGCGGGAGGCCGCGTCTTCGGCTACGCTGCTCGTGCTGCACGGCCTCGGGCGCGACGCGGACGCCTGGGCCCGCAGCCTCACGCGCCGCAGCGGCAGGACGATCCTGCTTCCCGACGACGCCGAAGGGGCGCTGCTCGCGGGGATCCCCACGGGGGATCCGCGCCCGGGGGAATGGTATGCGTCCGGCGACGTTCCCATGTCCCCGATCGCGGGCTCGCTCGCCGGCGTCACGGTGCAGGACCTGCCGCCGCTCTCCGATGTGCTGCTGCCCACGGACCCGGCGCGCGTGCGCGGCGCGCTGCTCGTCCAGCTGCGCGGGACCGGAACGCCCGAGGCGGCGCTCCAGCTCGACGAGCGGGAGAGCGGCAGGGTGGCGGTCGGCCTCGCGCAGGGATTCTGGCGATGGGCCGCGCGGGAGAACGGCCGCGACGTCTACCGGCGCCTCTGGTCCGGCGTGGCGGGTTGGCTGCTCGCCGGGGAAGGCGCGACCGCGCTCGAGGTGAGGCCGACGGAGTGGGTCGTGCCGAGGGGTGAGCCGGTGCTCTGGAGCGTGCCGCCGGACAGCGTCGCCCGCACGCTCGTGGTGAGCCGCGTCGTGGGCGAACGCGACTCGGTCGTCTGGGAAGGACCGCTCGGTGACCAGGCGACGCAGTCGACGGGCGTCCTGCCACCGGGCCCGTACACGTACCGCGTCCAGAGCGCGTCGGGCGCCGCGCTCGGGGACGGCCGCTTCGACGTGGCGGCGGCCACGCTCGAGCTCGCCTCCCCGTCGATCGTTCCGAGCTCGGCGGACTCGGAGGCGCTGACGGGGGGCGCGGAGGTCGAGCGCGCGGGGACGCCGCTGCGCACGAGCCCCTGGCCCTATCTCCTCGTGATCCTGCTGCTCTGCGCCGAGTGGATCGGCAGGAGACGGAGCGGGTTGAGGTAGGGGTCATGCGCCTCTTCAAGACCAAGGACGAGAAGAAGAGCCTGTGGCGACGGATCGTCGACCTCGGGCTGACGGACGTCCGTGTGCTGGCCGGGGGCGGCGTCGATCAGGTGTCGATCGAGAGCCTCGAGGAAACGCTTCTACGGGCCGACTTCGGCGTGCCGGCGACCCTGCGTCTGACCGACCGCGCCGAGGACGCGCTCCGGCGCGGAAAGGTGCGCAGCGGCGCGGACGTCGTGTCCACGCTCCGGTCGACGATCGTGGAGATCCTGGGAACCGGCGAGCCGGCCGATCTGCGCATGGCGGATACCGGTCCGACGGTCTATCTCGTGGTCGGCGTGAACGGGGTGGGCAAGACGACGTCCGTGGCCAAGCTCGCCAACCTCATGGCGCGCGACGGGCGCACGGTCCTGGTCGCCGCGGCCGACACCTTCCGGGCAGGGGCGGTGGCCCAGCTGGAGAGCTGGGCGAAGCGGATCGGCGTGGAGTTCCTGAAAGGCCAGCAGGGCGGAGATCCCGCCGCGGTGGCGTTCGACGCGTTGGAGGCGGCCGAGTCTCGCGGCATCGACGTCGTCATCATCGATACGGCGGGTAGGCTGCACACGAACCGTGGCCTCATGGACGAGCTGGTCAAGATCGATCGTGTCGTTCGCCGGCGGATGCCGGGCGCGCCGCACGAGACGCTGCTCGTCCTGGATGCCACGGTGGGCCAGAACGCCGTCAGGCAGATGGAAGCGTTCCGCAAGGCGGTGGGCGTGACCGGCATCATCCTGGCGAAGCTCGACTCGTCGTCGAAGGGCGGGATCGTCGTGGCGCTCAAGGAGGAGCACGGCGTGCCCGTGAAGCTCGTCGGCACGGGCGAGGGCATCGAGGACGTGGCTCCGTTCGACGCCGATCGCTTCGCCGACGCACTCTTCACGCAGTGAGCTACTCGCAGCTCGATCGGCCGGTTCAGTTCCTGAAGGGAGTCGGCCCGAAGCGCGCCGATGCCTTCGCCGACCTCGGCATCGTCACGGCGCGCGACCTGCTCTATCACGTGCCGCGCCGCTACGACGACGCCTCGACCGTGCACCCGATCGGGCGCCTCGACGTGGGCATGGACGCCACGGCCGTGGGGCGGGTGAGGAGCAAGGGCGTCATTCCCACGCGCAGGGGGCTGCGCATCTTCCAGGCGGTCATCGAGGACGAGAGCGGCATGATCACGGCGGCGTGGCCGGGGCAGCCGTGGCTCGATCGGAAGATCCGCGAGGGCGACACGCTGCTGGTGACCGGACCGGTCAGGTTCTTCCACGGGAGGCAGATCCAACCGCGCGAGATGACCGTGGTGGCGCGCGCGACGGACGCGGGCCCGTCCGACGCGACCGCCGAGGACCGCGGGCGGATCTACGTCACGTATCCCGCCAGCGAGGATCTCCCGCAGTGGGTGCTCCGCGACGTCTTCGCCCGCAACCTGGACGCGCTCCTGTCGTGGGCGGACGACGACGAGTATCTGTCGCGCGAGGGGCTCGAGCGGCGCGGGCTGCCGCCGCTGTCGAAGGCGCTCACCTGGATCCACCGTCCCGAGAGCCTCCGCCAGGCCGACGAGGGCCGGCGCCGGCTCGCGTTCGACGAGCTGTTCTTCCTGCAGCTCGTGCAGGCGCGCGCGCGCAGGAGGGCCACGGAGCTCGAGCCCGGCATCCGGCATGCCCGCACGAACGAGCTGATCCGGCCGCTGCACGAAGCGCTGCCCTTCACGCTCACGGAGGCGCAGGCGCGCTCGCTGCGCGAGATCTTCGCCGACATGCAGTCGCCCGCGCGCATGAGCAGGCTGCTGCAGGGCGACGTCGGCTCGGGCAAGACGGTGGTGGCCCTGTTCGCGATGCTGCTCGCCGCCGAGGCGGGTCACCAGGCGGCGCTCATGGCCCCGACCGAGATCCTCGCGGAGCAGCACGCGCGCCGCATGCGGGAGCTCCTGGAGCCGCTCGCGCTGGACGTCACGTTGATCACGGGCAGCCTGTCCGCGCCGGCGCGCCGCGACGCGCTGGAGCGGCTCGCCTCCGGAACGGCGCGGCTCGTCGTGGGCACGCACGCGCTCATCCAGGAAGGCGTGGCGTTCTGCTCGCTGGGCCTGGTGGTCGTCGACGAGCAGCACCGCTTCGGGGTGCGCCAGCGCTTGGCGCTGCTCGAGCGCAAGGACGTCCGACCCGACCTGCTCGTCATGTCTGCCACGCCGATCCCGCGCTCCCTCGCCATGGCGCTCTACGGCGACCTCGACCTCAGCGTGCTCGACGAGCAGCCACCCGGACGGACGCCCGTCACCACCGAGATCAGGTCGCCCGAGGAGCGCGACGACGTGTACGAGCTCGTCCGCCGCGAGGTCCGCTCCGGTCGGCAGGCCTACGTGGTCTATCCGCTCGTCGCCGAATCGGAGAAGGTGGATCTCCTCGCCGCGACGGACGAGCACGAGCGTCTGCGCGACGACGTGTTCCCCGAGCACCGGGTGGGGCTGCTCCACGGGCAGCTCGCCGCGAGCGCGAAGGACGCCGTCATGCGCTCCTTCCTGGCGGGTGAGGTCGACGTGCTGGTGACCACGACGGTCATCGAGGTGGGCATCGACGTCGCCAACGCCAGCGTGATGGTCGTGGAGCACGCCGAACGGTTCGGGCTGGCGCAGCTCCATCAGCTCCGCGGGCGGGTCGGCCGGGGCGAAGCCCACGGCACCTGCGTGCTCGTGACGGACCCCGACTCGGGCGCGATTGAGCGGCTCGAGATCTTCCAGCGGACGAACGACGGCTTCGAGGTGGCGAAGGCCGACCTCCAGATCCGGGGCCAGGGCGACCTCTTCGGCAGCCAGCAGCACGGGGACCCGGGGCTGCGCTTCGCCGACCTCATGGTGCACGAGGATCTGCTCGTCGCGGCGCAGCGCGAGGCACGCGCGCTGACGGCGGCCGACCCGGACCTGGCGAAGCCCGACCACGCGCGTATCCTGGCGCAGCTCCGCGGCCGGTACCGGGAGCGGCTGGAGATGTACGGCGTCGGGTGAGGGGCGCCGTGCTATAGTATCGGCCGCTCCGACGCGAGCGGGGTGAGGAGCGGCGTCGGGCGAACCGCCAACGATTGCGCACAGGGTCGAGGATGGTCGAGATCAGACAGCTCTCCGAGCACGCCGGCCGGTCGGTCACCCTCCGTGGATGGGTCGAGGCGAAGCGGGGACACGGCAAGGTCGCCTTCTTGACGCTGCGCGACGGCACCGGCGTGGTGCAGGGCGTCCTGGTGAAGAGCGCGGTGGACGACGCCTCCTGGGCCGCGCACGGCGCGCTGACGCCGGAGTCCCTGGTCACGCTGAGCGGCGAGGTGAAGGCCGAGCCGCGCGCCCCGGGCGGGTACGAGATCGGCGTGAGCGCGCTGCAGGTCGATTCGCTCGCCGAGCCCTATCCGATCCAGCCGAAGGAGCACGGCGTCGACTTCCTGCTCGACAACCGCCACCTCTGGCTCCGGTCCTCGCAGCAGCGCGCCGGCCTGCGCGTGCGGGCGGAGGTCGAGCAGGCGATCCACGACTTCTTCTACCAGCGCGACTTCGTCCGCATCGACTCGCCGATCCTCACCGGCGCGATCGGCGAGCACGCGGGGACGTTGTTCGAGACGGACTACTTCGGCGATCGCGCGTTCCTGGCCCAGACGGGCCAGCTCTACATCGAGGCCGCGTGCCCGGCTTTCCGGCGCGTATACTGCTTCGGTCCGACGTTCCGCGCCGAGAAATCGAAGACGCGCCGCCATCTCACGGAGTTCTGGATGGTCGAGCCGGAGGTCGCCTTCGCGGACTCGAACGACAACATGCGGCTCCAGGAGGACCTCGTCTCCTACATCGTGGAGCGCGCGCTCGAGCGGTGCCGCGACGAGCTGGCCGTGCTCGAGCGCGACACGAGCAAGCTCGAGAACGTGAAGCCACCCTTCCCGCGCATCAGTTACACCGACGCCGTCGCCGAGCTGCAGACCAAGTACTCCGCGCAGTCGGCGTCGTCGTCGGAACGAGGCGAGATCACGTGGGGACAGGACCTCGGGGCGCCGGACGAGCTGGCGCTCATGGAGTCGCGCGAGCTGCCGCTCTTCGTGCACGACTACCCGAAGCAGGCGAAGGCCTTCTACATGAAGGAGAACCCCGCGGACCCGCGCACCGTGCTCTGCGACGATCTGCTCGCGCCGGAAGGCTACGGCGAGCTGATCGGCGGCAGCCAGCGCGAGGACGACCTCGAGCGCCTGAAGGCCCGCATCGAGGCGGAGGGACTGCCGCTCGACGCGTACGCCTGGTACCTGGACCTGCGGCGCTACGGGACGTTCCCGCACGCGGGGTTCGGCCTCGGGATCGAGCGGACCGTGGCGTGGATCACGGGCAAGCATCATATCCGCGAGCTGATTCCCTTCCCGCGGCTGATGAACCGGCTGTACCCGTAGCCCGGCACGTCCTCCGTCGTCGAGAACACCATGCGCCGCGCGATCCTCGACATGGCCGACCGCCGTCCGGCTTGGTCGATGCCGTCATGGGTACCCAAGGAGATCGGAGCCGCGCTGCCGTCCGACTGGGAGCTCGTCGTGATCGAGGAGGAGACCAGCGGCGCGGGCGACGGCGCGTCGAGGGTGCATCCGTCCGTCCTGGGGGCGGTGCCGACCGCGGAGATCTACTTCGGGTACGGAATCCCGGCCGCGCTGTTGGAGGCCGGGCCCGCGCTCCGCTGGGTTCACTCCGGGGCGGCGGGCGTGGCCAAGTCGCTCACGCCCGCGATGGTCGAGAGCCCCGTGATCTTCACGAACTCCGCCGTGGTGCACGCGCCGCCGATCGCCGAGACGGTGCTCGCGATGATCCTCTTCTTCGGCCGAGGCCTCGACTACGCGGTCGAGGGGAAGCGGCGCTCGGAGTGGTGGCAGGAGCCGTTCTACTCGGCGGATACGCCGCTCTCGGAGCTCGCCGGCTCGACGGTGGGGATCGTCGGGTTCGGCGGCATCGGCAAGGAGATCGCGCGTCGCGTCGCGAGCCTCGGCGCGCGCGTGGTCGCGCTCAAGCGAACCCCCGCCTCACCCGGCGAGACGGACCTCGCGCCGGTCTACGGCGGAGGCTCGCTCGCCGAGCGCATCCAGATCGTGCGAGGCACGAGCGCCCTCGAGGCGCTGCTCGAGCGCAGCGACACCGTCGTGGTCACGGCGCCGGAGACGCCCGCCACGAAAGGGATGATCGGCGAGCGGGAGCTCGGCATGATGAGGCGCGGCGCGCTGGTGATCAACGTCTCACGCGGCCGGCTCATCGACGAGCCGGCGCTGCTCGTGGCGCTCGGGGAAGGGCGGCTGCGCGGCGCGGGGCTCGACGTCTTCGCGGAGGAGCCGCTGCCCTCCGATCATCCGCTCTGGCGGTTCCCGAACGTCCTGGTCACGCCGCACGTGTCGGGGGTCACGCGGGGGTTCTGGCGCCGCGAGACCGATCTGATCCTACGGAACCTGCGCCGCTACCTCGACGGCGCCGCGGCGGAAGAATGGGAGAACGTCGTGGACAAGCGCGCGGGGTATTAGGCGCGACGACGCCGACTTCGGGCTAACGGCCCTTCACTTCGTCCCACAGCGCGTCGAGCGCCGCGAGGCCGGCGGATGCCATGTCGATGCCGCGTTCGGTCGCGAGGCGCTCGACCTCGGTGAAGCGCTTCTGGAATTTGTCGTTCGCGCGTGCGAGCGCCGTGGTGGGGTGCACGCCCGCGAGTCGGGAGAGATTCACGACGGCGAAGAGCAGATCCCCGGTCTCCTCCTCGATGCTCGCGGCGATCTCGGAGCGGAGCGCGCCACGCACCTCGGCGAGCTCCTCCTCCACCTTGGCGAGCGCGCCGCGGTGGTCCTCCCAGTCGAAGCCGACGCGCGCGACGCGCTCCTGGATCCGGTACGCCTTCGTGAGCGGATCGAGTCCCTTGGCGAGGCCCTCCAGCACGCTGCCGGCCCTGCCTTCCTTCTCCCGTTCGCCGGCCTTCAGCGCCTCCCAGTCCCGGCGGACACCGTCCCCGAAGAGGTGGGGATGGCGCGCGATCATCTTGGCTTCGAGCCGCCCGTAGACCGACGCGGCGTCGAGCGCACCCGACTCTTCGGCCACGACGATCTGGAAGGCGAGGTTCAGGAGGAGGTCCCCCAGCTCGCCTTCGAGTGCGCGTACGTCGCCGGCGTGGATGGCGTCCACGACCTCGTGCGTCTCCTCGAGCAGGTGCGGGATCAGCGACTCGGCGGTCTGGACCCGGTCCCAGTCGCACTCGGCCCTGAGGAACCGCACGAGCGCGAGCGCGCGGTCGAGGTCCCCTTCATCCCCGAAACGGGGGGATCCGGCGCGGGCGTGTCCGGCTCCGCCGGCGGGTGGATCGGGGGGCGATGCGCTCATGCGTCCGCGTGGGGGTCGTATACCAGGCAGGTTCTTGGCATCTTTGGCGCCGCATGTCAACGAGTCCCGACGCACGGGCCTGGGTGCACGTCCGCGGCGACGCGCTCCGGCGGAACTACCGGCGCGTTCGGTCGTCGGTCGGGCCGGGCGTCGGCATCATCCCGATGGTCAAGGCGGACGCGTATGGGCTGGGCCTGCGCGAGGTGGTGGCCGCGCTCTCGCCCGAGGGACCGTGGGGATGGGGCGTCGCCACGGTCGAGGAAGGGGTCACGCTCCGCGAGCTCGGCGTCTCGAGCCCCGTCATCGTGTGCTCGCCCGCCGTGGGCCCGTCGCTCCGCGAGGCGGTCGCGGCGGACCTCCAGCTCAGCGTGTCGAGCGTCGAGGCGCTCGACGCCCTGATCGAGGCGGCGAAGGCCGAGGGTCGAGTCGTGAAGCTGCACCTCGACGTCGACACGGGCATGGGCCGCACGGGCTTCGATTGGAGCAAGGCGGCCGAGTGGCTCCCCCGCGTCCTCGCGGCGCCGGGCGCGCACGTGGAATGGGTCGGGTGTCAGACCCACCTCCACTCGGCGGACGAGGACGCGGTGGGCGCGCGCGAGCAGTGGGCTCGCCTGGAGGAGGTGCTGGGACGCGCCGGTGAGCGGCTCTCGGGCCTGACGGTGCACCTCCTCAACAGCGCGGGCGCGTTCCGGATGCCCGAGGCCGCGGCAGGGCTCCCCCGCGCGGCCGTGCGACCGGGCATCTTCCTCTACGGAGGAAGGATCGGCGAAGGGCTGCCGGTCCCGGAGCCTGTGATCTCGGTCCACGCCCGCGTGGTCCACCTGCGGGATGCGGACCCCGGCACGACGCTCGGGTACGGCGCGACGTACCGCGCGCGCGGGCCCGAGCGCTGGGCGACGCTGTCGATCGGGTATGGAGACGGGCTGCCCCGTGCCCTGGGAAATCGCGGGCGGGCGCTGGTGTGCGGCCGCGCCGTCCCGATCATCGGACGGATCTCGATGGACATGACCGTGGTAGACATCAGCGGCGTGCCCGGAGTCCGTAGCGGTGACGCGGCGACGCTGGTGGGTTCGGAGGGTGAGGAGGCGATCACGCTGGACGACGTGGCCGATTTGGCCGGCACGATCAGCTACGAGATCCTGACGGGTTTGACGCGGCGTCTACCGAGGGTCTGGACGGGTCTGGCACGTGGATCGTGACGGCTCCGTCGCGCTGTTGGCGAGGGCGCGCGAAGCGATGGAGCGCGCGTATGCGCCGTACTCCGGATTCCGGGTCGGTGCGGCGCTCCTCGCGGAGGACGGGAGCATCTACACGGGATGCAACGTGGAGAACGCGTCCTTCGGGCTGACGATCTGTGCCGAGCGGGCTGCAGTGGCGAGCGCGGTGGCAGGCGGAGCCCGTCAGTACCGGCGGCTCGCGATCGTTACCGAAGGATCGAAGGCGGTGGCACCGTGCGGTGCGTGCAGGCAGGTACTGAGTGAGTTCTCGTCTCGGCTCCAGGTCGTCTCGGAAGCCCGCGGGGACCGAAGGGAGTGGACGCTCGCGGATTTGCTGCCCGAGCCGTTCGACGAGTCGTTTGGGGATGCGGAGTAGATGCAGGCCGAGAACGAGGAGCGAATGAAGCTCGGAACACCACGGACGTCATCCAGGAGCAAGCGCGCCGCGGCGACAGCCGTCGCGGCGGGCCTCGTGGCCCTCGCGGCATGCGGTGAGGAGGTCGCGACCGGACCGGACGACAGCCAGCTCCCCGTCGAGCCCGTGACCGTATCGCTCCAGCTCGACTGGGACGAGTTCGCGTCCAACCTGCAGGTGTTCGGCGGCTACGGGCGTGTCGACGACATGTCGTCCACCGTGATCGCCCGCGCGTACGACGGCGTGGAGGCGCGCACGCTCGTGCGCTTCGGCTCCATTCCCAGGAGCGCGCTGGTGCGCGATTCGACGAACACGCTGCGGACGGACTCGGCGCTCACGTTCGTGGACGCCTACGTCGTCGTGCTCGTGGACCAGGCGGCCAGCACCAACGGCGGCGTCGTGCAGCTGGGCTTCGGTCAGACGCTCGAGAGGTGGGACGCGGCGACCGCCAACTGGACCAACGCGGTGGACACGTTGGGCGGGGCGGTGCCCTGGAGCCAGCCCGGAGGCGGCGCCGTGACGCCGCTCGCGACGTGGGACTACGATCCCGCGCTGGGGGACTCGGCGCAGTTCTTCCTCGACAGCGCGACGATCAGCCAGTGGAGAGAGGGGTCGGACTCCGTGCGAGCCGGTCGCATCGACCTCCTCACGGACGGCCATCGCCTGCAGCTCGTCGCGGCCGCCCTCCGGGTCGTGGCGAATTCGCTGCTGGATCCCGACACCGTGATCGTGTTCGACGTCGGGGTGACCCAGGAGACGTTCATCTATGATCCTTCGCCGCCGCCGCCTCCAGCGGACGGCCTGAGGGTGGGGGGATCCCCGGCCTGGCGGACGGTCTTCGACGTGGCCGTACCGAGCACGTTGAACGGGCCGCCCGAGCTCTGTGCGGCCGTCGGCTGTCCGTTCACGCTCGGTCCGCAGCACGTGACGTACGCGGGCCTCGGCGTGCACACGCGACGCTCGCCCGACGCCTTCCAGCCCACCGATACCGTGGCGGTGGAGGTGCGACCGGTCCTCGACAAGGCGACCCTACCGAAGGCGCCGCTCGGGAGCGCGCTCGGCGCGACGGGCGGCACGCCGATCTCGCCCGGCCTCCTCGGGGTGGAGGGCTCGTTGGTGGATCTTCCGATCACACGCTACGTGCAGGGCTTCCTCTCGGGTCCGGACCCGTCCGGGCGGCAGCCACCGACCACGCTCGCGATCCTGGCGACGCCGGAGCCCAACAGCTTCTCATTCGCGTCCTTCTTCGGACCGGGCGCCACGAACGCGCCGGTCCTGAACCTGGTCCTGACGGTGAGCCCGCCGATGGAGATCCGATGACGTCGAGCAGGTTGGCGCGCATGGTGCTCGTGTCCGGCTCGCTGCTCGCGGCGGCCGCGCCGGCGAGCGCGCAGTCGCTCTTCAACGCCGCGGGCATCGGCCTGCCCATGGAGGCGCTCGACGGCCGCGCGCGGGCATTGGGCAGCCTCGGCATCGGCCTTCCCGGCTCGGGCGGCCTGCTTCCGGCCGACCCGGCGGCGTCCGCGCGCCTGCTGGTGCCGGGCGGACTGATCTCCGCGCAGCCGACTTGGGTCGAGCTGCGCCGCTCGGGCGGCGGCACGACGACCTTTCAGGGCAACCGCTTTCCGCTCCTCGCGGCCGGATATCCCTTCGCCGGCGGCATGGCGACGCTGCAGGCGACCTCCGTGCTGGATCAGCGGTTCCGCGGCGAGCGGCCGGTCACGGTGGACTTGCTCGGGACGCCGTCCGAAGCCGTGGATGCGTTCGAGCAGGACGGCTCCGTCGCGATGCTGGCGGCCGGCTACTCCCACCTGATCACGCCGGCGGTCGCGGTCGGGTTTTCGGTCGGACGCTACTCCGGCACGGTGGTCCGCAGCCTCGTGCGCGAGTTCGCCGACTCCGCGGCCGCGGGGCGGCCGGTCCCCTATGCCACATCGGGCACGTGGAACTACCAGGGCTATCAGGTCACGCTGGGCGGATCCGCCGACGTGGGCGGGCTCTTCCGCGTGGCCGCGAGCGCCACGGCGTCGACCGAGCTGAAGGCGATCGCCACCTCGCGCACGGCGGGGGGCGACCGCTCGTTCGCCATGCCGCTGCAGCTCCGCGTGGGCGCGAGCGGACAGCTCGCTCCCGGGCTGCTCTTGAGCGCGAGCGCCGCGCGGGCGGACTGGGCGGCCACGGCGACGGACCTCGGCGGAGGGGCGGAGGCCGGCGCGACGTTGGCCTACGGCGCCGGGCTCGAGCTCTCGAACGTGCGGTTCCTCGGCCGCAGCGCTCCCCTCAGGCTGGGGTTCCGGCGGACGGATCTTCCGTTCTCGCTGGAAGCGGGCGACGCGAACGAGCAGGTGCTCACCGGCGGGGTGGGGTTCGCGCTCAACCAGACGAACGACGTCGTGCTGGCCAGCGTCGACCTCGGGCTCGAGAAGGGGCGCAGGATCGGCGGGACGTACCACGAGGACTTCTGGCGGGCGACGCTGTCGTTGAGGCTCCTCGGCTACTGAACGGGCCGCGGGCCCGTCGGCATCCACGTATTGACGCGCCCCGCTCGAGGTGCGCGAATTGACGCATGATCCGACCGACCGCCGGCAAGCGCGCGTACGTGGAGACGTACGGGTGCCAGATGAACATCAGCGACGGCGAGCTGATGGAGGGTCTGCTCGCCGCGCGCGGATACGAGATCGTGCGCACGCCGGAGGAAGCCGACGTCGTGCTCGTGAACACCTGCGCGATCCGTGAGCACGCCGAGACGCGCGTGCTCGGACGCGTCTCGCAGCTCAACGGCCTGAAGCGCGAGAGGCCCGAGATGGTGATCGGCGTGACGGGCTGCATGGCGCAGCGGCTCGGCACGAGCCTGCTCGAGCAGGCGCCCTACGTGGACCTCGTGATGGGCCCCGACGGCTACCGGTCGTTGCCGGAGTCGCTCGACCGGATCGCCGAACGGCGTGCGTCGCGGCCCAAGGGCGGCGGAGCTCGCCTGGCGGTGCTCGAGCTCGATCCGGCCGAGAACTACCAGGGTCTCGAGCAGCTCCGCTCCGATGGCCCGGTCGCGTGGGTGCCCATCCAGCGAGGCTGCGACCACCGCTGCACGTTCTGCATCGTGCCGTACGTGCGCGGACCCGAGAAGAACCGGAGCGCCGTCGAGGTCGTGAGGGAGGTGCAGGGCCTCGCCGAGCGGGGCGTCACCGAGGTCACGCTGCTCGGCCAGACGGTGAACTCGTATCGCTTCGAGGACGTGTCGTTCCCGGAGCTTCTCCGGCGCGTATCCCACGTGGACGGCATTCGGCGCGTACGCTTCACGTCGCCTCACCCGAACGACGTGACCCCGGAGCTGGTCGAGGTGATGGCAGAAGAGCCCGCCGTGTGCGAGCAGCTGCACCTGCCCGCGCAGTCCGGGAGCGACCGCACGCTGAAGCGCATGCTGCGTCGCTACGACGTGGCCACCCTGCTCGAGAAGATCGCCATGGTGCGCGCCGCGGTGCCGGGCGTCGCGCTCTCCACGGACATCATCGTGGCGTTCCCGGGCGAGACGGACGCCGAGTACCGCGACACGCTCGCCCTCATGCGCACCGTGCGCTTCGACGAGGCGTACACCTACAAGTACTCGGTCCGCGATGGGACCCCCGCGGCGCGTCTGCCGGCGGCGGACTTCGTCGACCCCGAGGAAGCGCAGGCGCGACTCGCGGAGCTGATCGAGGTGAGCCGTGGCATCCAGGCGGAGATCAACGCCGGCGAGGTCGGCCGCATCGAGGAGGTTCTCGTCGAGAAGCCGGGCCGCCACGCGGGTCAGGTGATCGGCCGCACCCGACGGAACAAGGTCGTGGCGTTCGACGCCGACGCGTCACGGGTGGGATCCTACACCCACGTCGAGCTCGTGCACACCACGGGCGCGACGTTCGGAGGCGTGGAAGCAGCGGAAGCGGTGGGAGTCGTCGCGGCGGACGCCGCGGCATCGGCGTGAACAAAGTGCTCGGGGGTGCCGGCGTGATCGCGGCCCTCGCGCTCGCCATGGGCTTCGCGTCGCTCAACACGGGTCAGCGCGTGACGCTGCGGCTCGGGTTGATCACGCTGTACGGCGTGCCGCTCACGGTGGTGGCGTTCGGTAGCGTGCTCGCCGGCATGCTCGTGATGCTCGTGGCCGGCGTGCGGTCCGATCTCAAGGTGCGCAGCATCCTGCGTGCGCGCCTGGAGGCGGAGGACTTGGAGGAGCGCGGTCGATTCGTCGATCGCGATCAACAGGAGCTCTTCGGGGAAGAAAGGGAGAGGGACAGAGGCTGACCGTTCCGAGCCGCGGGGGGGCGTCCGACCTAGTTGGGTCACGCTCCGCCCGTCCTGGGGCTCGCTCTGGCGTTCTCGGCCGGAGCGGCCTGGGTGCTGGCCGGCGCACCGATCGTCCTGGCGCCGCTCGTCGCGGCGGTCTGGCTCCTGTGGCCCAACGGGACATCCTCACGTCCCATCGCGCGCGGCCTCCTCGTGGCCGCGGCGTGCGCAGGGCTGGCGGCCGCGTGGATGCGCCGGGAGCCGGCCCACTGCGCGCCGGGCCCGGAAGGCGCCCTGGCCGCGGTCGAAGGCCGCTTCCTGGCGACGCCGCGCGCGGGATCGGCGCCCCTCCAGCGCGACGGGGGATGCGGGGCGGTCACCGTGGTCGTGCGCGACGCGACGCTGCTCGCCGGGGACCCCGTGCGCGTCGTCGGGAGCTGGCGGACGGGGCAGGGCGGCCGGCCGTGGTTCTTCGCCCGGTCGGCCGAGCGCTCTGCCGGCCGGGGGCCGCGCGAGCTCCGGTGGCTCGGCGTCCGCTGGAGGGACGGGCTCGTCGCCCGTCTCGAGCGCCTCTACGGCGACCGGGCGCCGTTCGTGTCGGCGCTGGTGCTGGCGCGCGCCGAGGGGCTCGATCCCGACCTGCGCGAGGTCTACGCGCGTGCCGGCATCGCGCACATGCTGGCGATCTCCGGCTACCACGTCGGCGTGATCGCCGCGCTGGTGCTCGGCCTCCTGCGCGCGTGCGGCCGATCGACCGCCCAGGCCTGGGTCGGCGCGGCGGTCGTCTCGAACGTCTACGTCGGCTTCATCGGCTTCCCCGACGCGGCGCTGCGCGCGTCGCTCATGATCTCGCTCGTCGCGGTGTCACGCGCGCGCACGCGCCCGCCCGCCAGGTGGGGCGCGTTGGGCTCCGCGCTCCTCGTGCTCGTCGTGCTCGATCCCCGCCGTGTGGCCTCGGCCGGCGTCCAGCTCTCCTTCGCCGGTGTGGCGGGTCTCGTGGCCTGGTGCGGCCCGGCGTGCGCGGCGCTGCAGCGGCTGTGCGTGCGCGCGCTCGGGAGGCGCTGTCCGCAGGAGCTCGCGCTCGGGCTCGCGTCGGGCTTCGCCGCCACGCTCGCGACACTCCCGGTCGTGGCGTGGCACTTCGAGCGCGTATCCCTCGTCGGCATTCCGGCGACCATCGCGGCCACGCCGCTCGTCGCATGGGCGCTCATCGGCTCGATCGTCACGCTCGCGCTCGACTTCGTCTCGCACACGGCGGCGGCGTTCATGGCGGGCGGGGTCGCCTGGACGCTCGCGTGGCTGGACGCGGGTGCGTCGTTCGCGGCCGCGCTCCCCTGGGCGAGCGTGTGGACCACGCGGAGCACGGTCGTCGCCGGATCGTGCGGGCTTCTCGTCGCTTGGCAGCTCGCCCGCCATCCCCGTGTGCGCGGCCGCGCCCGCAGGCTGCTGGTGGGGGGCTACGTGGCCAGCGGCGTGCTCGGCTGGCCGATGCTCGTGGCCTGGCAGGGGATGGGCTCCGCCGAGGTCATGATGATCGACGTGGGCCAGGGCGACGCGATCGCGCTCCGCACGCCCCGGGGAAGCTGGGTGCTCGTGGACGCCGGTCCGCCGCTGTCGGACCCCGGCGCGGAGCCGGGCGCGCATCCTGCGGTCCGAGCGCTCGCCCGGCGGGGCGTGAGGCGACTCGATGCGCTCGTGCTCACGCATCCACACCTCGATCACGTCGGAGGCGCGGCACCGATCCTGCGCTCCTTCGACGTCGGCGCCGTCTATGATCCCGGCTTCGCCGCGCCGAGCCCGGAGTACCTCGATGTGCTGGAGCTCGCGGCCGCGCAGGGCGTGCCGTGGCGTGCGGCGCGAGCGGGCGACCGCTTGGAGATCGGCGGGCTCGTCATCGACGTGCTGGCCCCGGCCCGCGACGCCGAGCCCGCCGAGGACGCGAACGTGACGTCGGTGATCCTGCGCGTGAGCTACGGGCAGCTCGACGTCCTCCTCACCGGGGACGCCTACACGGACGCCGAGCGCCGCGTCGTCTCCGAGGTGCCGCCCACGCTCGAGATCCTGAAGGTCGGCCACCACGGAAGCGACACGTCGACCGACTCGTTGCTCCTCGCCCGCGCCCATCCGCAGGTCGCGCTCGTGTCGGTGGGGAAGGGCAACCGCTACGGCCACCCCGACCCGGACATCGTCGGCCGGCTGGAGCGGGCCGGGGCGCTCGTCTGGCGGACGGACCAGCACGGCACGGTGTCCGTGGTCGGCCGTCCAGACGGCAGCTACACCGTATCGGCGGCCAAGCGTGCGGGAGGCGGTTGACGCGGTCCGTCGCCGAGACAGATGTTTGCCCCCATGCCTCAAAGCCACGTCGTCACGATCTCGCGCTTCCTGGTCGACCAGCAGCGACTCCATCCCGAAGCCACGGGCGCGTTCACGAGCCTCCTCCACGACATCGCGCTCGCCGCGAAGCTCATCAGCCGCGAGGTGACGAAGGCGGGCCTCGTGGACATCCTGGGGGGAACGAACGAGCAGAACGTCCACGGTGAGGAGCAGCAGAAGCTGGACCTCTTCGCGAACAAGGTGATGATCCGTGCCCTCGATCACACCGGGCTCGTCGCGTGCATGGCGTCGGAGGAGAGCGATGGGCTCATCCCCATCCCCGAGAAGTTCGACGCCGGCGACTATGTCGTGATCTTCGACCCGCTCGACGGCTCGTCGAACATCGACGTCAACGTCTCGATCGGCACCATCTTCAGCATCCACAGGAAGTGCAGCGACGGCGCCCGAGGGGTCATGGAGGACTGCCTCCAGCGCGGCGACAACCAGGTCGCGGCCGGCTACGTGGTCTACGGGTCCTCGACGATGCTCGTCTACACGAGCGGTGCCGGCGTGCACGGCTTCACGCTCGATCCGTCGATCGGCGAGTTCCTCCTGAGCCATCCGCGCATGACGATCGCCGAGCCGCCCAAGAAGGTCTACTCGATCAACGAAGCCTACTACACCCGGTGGTCACGGGAGCAGCAGAGGCTCGTCACGCACCTCAAGACCGACGGCGGGTTCGGGTCGCGTTACATCGGATCGTTCGTGGCGGATATCCACCGCACGATCCTCCAGGGCGGCCTCTTCATGTACCCCGCGGACAAGGAGAGCCCGCAGGGGAAGCTGCGGCTGATGTACGAGGCCAATCCCATGGCGATGATCGTCGAGCAGGCCGGCGGGAGGGCCAGCGACGGATGCCGGCGCATCATGGAGATCGAGCCGGAGTCGCTGCACCAGCGCACGCCGCTCTACATGGGCTCGAAGGAGTTCGTCGAGCTGGCGGAAGGGTATCTGGCGGGAAGATTGTAGACGCGCTTCGCGGGATCCTGCCGCGCGGGCGGGCAGTGGGACCCACGATTCCGGACCTCAGCGCGGAGGGTGTCATGGGCATGTCACGGCATCGGTGCGCACGGGTGGTCGGTGTCCTGGTGGTCGCGGGCCTGAAGCTCGGGTTGTTCTAGCCGTGCCGCGCGCGAAGCGTCTGATCCTCGTCCTCACGTTCTCATCCATCGCCTCCGCGGCCCAGGCCTCTGCGGCCCAGGCCCAGGATACGCCCCGGGTGATCGACCGAGCCGCGCACGCCATCGTGCTCGGCGTCGGCACGACGACGACCGTGGGCTACGCGGCGCGGGTGGGTGCGCGTACGGACGTGGGGCTCGAAGGCAGCGCGCGGCTCATCGACGACGACGGCGACGCCCACGCGGTGGCGGTCCGTCCGTGGCTGGCGCGCTATTGGTCGTCGGAGGACACAGACGTGGCTCCTTACGTCGTCGTGGGTCTCGTGGGCACGTGGACCGAAACCGGGGCGGGCGCGTTCGACGCGTCATCGAGGGACCTCGGCGGCTTCCTCGGCATCGGCCTGGACTGGTTTCCCCATCGGCGCGTCAGCGTGGGCGGCCATCTCGCGCTCGAGGCGGTGGCCACGCGTCGCACGGTGCCCCTGAGCCCGGCGCAAAACGCGCGTGGGTTCGATATCGGGACGCGGTCCTCGGGCGTCCGGGTCCGGTTGTTCTTCTAGGGGCGGTCGTCTAGCTCGGCGCCGACCGCGAAGCCCGCGCCGCGAAGTCGGCCAACATCGCGGCCTTCGTGTCGGGCGGCGCGAACGCGCCCGCGAACCCCATGCGCGCGATCTCGACGAGCTCCTCCCACGAGAACCGGAGCGCGTCCTGCGCCTTCTCGTACTCGTCGGTCAGCGTCACGCCCGACATCAGGCGGTTGTCCGTGCACAGGCTCACGTGCACGCCCGCGTCGAAATACCGGCGGAGCGGATGCGCTGCGTAGGAAGCCACCACGTGCGTCTGCACGTTCGACGTCAGGCATACCTCGAGCACGATCCCCGCGGCGCGAACGTCCTCCAACAACGCGGCATCCTCGATGAGCCGCGTGCCGTGGCCGAGGCGTGCGGCGCGACCGAGCTCCACGGCTTCCCGGACCGAGGCCGCTCCGAAGCCCTCACCCGCGTGGATGGTGAGCGGCAGGCCAGCGGCCCGCGCGATGCGGACCGCATCGAGGTGATCTCGCACGGGATGACCCTTCTCGGCGCCGGCCAGGTCGAAGGCGCACACGCCGCGGTCGCGGTAGGCCGCGGCGAGCTCGGCCATCTCGCACGACGCCCGAGCCGGGAGCGAACGGAGGGCGGTGACGATCACCGCCGACGGGATGCCGTGATCACGCCGCGCACGGGCCAGTCCGGCGAGCGTCGCATCCAAGACGCACTCGGGCTCGAGGCCGCGCGCGGTGCACAGCCCGGGGCAGAACCGAACCTCGAGCCAGCCGACGTGCTCGCGCGCGTAGTCCTCGGCGAGCTCGTAGGCGATGCGCTCGATGGCCTCGGCGTCCTGCATGACGGCCAGCGTGAGCCGGAAGCGCTCGAGGTACTCCTCGAGGCTGTCCGCATCCCTCACCACCATGCGCTCGGCCAGCGTCACCGCGTCGGCCGCGGGCAGCGTCACGCCGCGCTCGCGGGCGAGGTCGATCAGCGTGGAGGGACGCAGCGACCCGTCCAGATGGACGTGCAGCTCGGCCTTGGGGAGCCGAAAGAGGCGCTCGCGCGCGCTCAATCAGCAGCGGAAGAGCGGCCCCTCGGGAGAGGCGAGGCCCTTCTCCACGTCGACGAGCGGGGCGGGGTAGTCGCCCGAGAAGCATGCGGTGCAGTAGGGTCCGGCCTCCTCGACCGCTTCGACCATCCCGTCGAGGGACAGGTAGCCGAGCGAGTCGACGCCGAGCTTCTGCGCGATCTCCGAGACCTCCAGCTCCGCGCCGATCAGCTCGCGCCGCGTCGGCATGTCGATGCCGTAGAAGCACGGCCAGCGCACCGGCGGGCTCGCGATCCGGAAATGCACCTCGGCCGCGCCGACCTTCCGCAGCATGCGCACGAGGCTCCGGCTGGTCGTGCCCCGCACCAGCGAGTCGTCCACGATCACGACGCTCTTGCCGTCCACGACCTCGCTGACCGGGTTGTACTTCATGCGCGCGCCGAAGTCGCGGTCGTGCTGCTGCGGCTGGATGAACGTGCGGCCCACGTAATGGTTGCGGAGCAGGCCGAGCTCGAAGGGGATGCCGCCCTGCTCGGAGAACCCGAGCGCGGCGGAGTTGGCCGAGTCCGGTACCGCGATGACGGCGTCGGCCTCGACCGGGTGCTCGAGAGCGAGACGGCGTCCGAACGCGCGTCGCGCCCGGTCAACGCTCACGCCCCAGATCTTCGAGTCCGGGCGTGCGAAGTAGACCAGCTCGAAGATGCAGGGTGCGGGCGGATGCGCAGGTCGGAGCGACCGCAGCTGCTCGACCTTCCCGTCGCGGATCTTCAGGACCTCGCCCGGCGCGATGTCGCGCACGAGCTCCGCACCGATGATGTCGAGGGCGCACGTCTCGCTGACCACCACGTAGCCGTCGCCTTTGCGGCCGAGCACGAGGGGGCGAAAACCACGCGGGTCGCGCGCGGCGTACAGCGTGTCGTCCACGGAGATCACGACGGAGAACGCGCCTTCCAGGTGCGAGAGCGCGTCGTCGATCTGCGAGTCCACGCTCGGGTGCTTCGACTTCGCGATGAGATGGACGAGCGCTTCGGAGTCCGCCGAGGAGCGGATGATCGCGCCGTCTTCGACGAGCCGGGCGCGAACGTCCAGGTGGTTGGTCAGGTTCCCGTTGTGTGCCAGAGCGAGCTGGCCGCGAGCGAACCGCGCCGTGAGTGGCTGCGCGTTGGCGACGTCGTTGCCGCCGGCCGTCGAGTAGCGGGTGTGCCCGATCGCGACGTCACCCCGCAGCCGGGAGAGCGTCTCGGCGCTGAAGACCTCGGACACCAGCCCGCGGCCCTTGTGCGAGCGCTGCGTCGTGCCGTCGAACGTCACGATGCCGGAGGCCTCCTGGCCGCGATGCTGGAGGGCGTAGAGCGCGAGGAACGCCTGCTCGGCGGCATTCTCGATGCCGCTCACACCCACGATGCCGCACATGGCTGGCTAGTCCCCCGTCGCCGGCGCGTCCATGACGCGCGAGAGCGAGTCGAAGTACGCGTCGGCCATCGCCGCCACGGTCGTGCGCACCGAAGCATTCCGGAGTGAGATCGAGAACCCTTCGTCGCCCGAGCTCACATGACCGATGCGACGCGCCGGCACCTCGTAGCGAGCCGCCAGCCGCAGCACCTCGGCGGTCGCGGAGGGAGCGCACGAGACGACGATGCGACCCTGCGCTTCGCCGAAGAGCACCCCGACCGGGCGGATCTCGTCGTCCAGCTCGACATGCACGCCGAGCGGCGCGTCGCCGTCACCGAGCGCGCACTCCGCGAGCGCGCAGGCGAGGCCCCCCTCCGAGCAGTCGTGCGCGGAGCGGAGGAGGCGCCCGCGGATCATCGCCAGCACCGCGTGCTGGAGCGCGCGCTCGCTCTCGAGGTCCACGCTCGGCGGTGTGCCGGCGACCAGGTCGGCGGTGACGTAGAGGTACTCCGAGCCGCCGAGCTCCTCGGTGTTGCGGCCGAGCAGGACGACGTCGTCCCCGGCATTCGTGAACGCGTGCCGGACGATCGTGCTCACGTCGTCGATCACACCGACCATGCCGATCACCGGCGTGGGGTAGATCGCGCGGCCGTCGGTCTCGTTGTAGAGCGAGACGTTGCCGCCCGTGACCGGCGTCTCGAACGCCTCGCACGCCTCGGCCATGCCCAGCACGGCTTCGCGGAGCTGGTAGTAGATGTGGGCCTTCAGCGGGTTGCCGAAGTTGAGGTTGTTGGTGATCGCGTTGGGCAGCGCGCCGACGCACACGAGGTTCCGGGCGGCCTCGGCGACCGCGATCATCGCGCCGCGCCGGGGCTCGAGGTAGACGTACCGTCCATTGCAGTCGGTCGTCGCCGCCACCGCGCGCGACGTGCCGCGGATCCGGATCACGCCGGCATCGCCGCCGGGGCGCACGGCCGTCGCCGTCCGGATCGTGGTGTCGTACTGCCGGTAGACCCAGCGCTTCGACGCGATGTTCGGCGAGCCGAGCAGCAGGAGGAACGTCTTGGTGAGATCGCCCGTGGGGATCAGGTGCTCGCCGAGGTCGACCTGGCGCAGGCGGACGATCTCCTCCGATTCGACGCCCTCGCGCTCGTAGGTCGGACAGCCCTGCGTGAGGGGCAGCACGGGGACGTCCGCGACCACCGCGCCATTCTCGAGGATGCGGAAGCGGCCGTCGTCGGTGACGCGGCCGATCTCGGCCGCCTCGAGCTCCCACTTGCCCAGGATCCGCTCGACGTCGGCCTCGCGTCCCCGCTCGGCGACCACGAGCATCCGCTCCTGCGACTCCGAGAGCAGGATCTCGTAGGGCGTCATGCCGGGCTCGCGGGTGGGCACGCTCGCCATCTCCAGCTCGACGCCGTTGCCGGCGCGTCCCGCCATCTCGGAGGCGGAGGAGGTGATGCCCGCCGCGCCCATGTCCTGGATCCCGGTGATCGCGCCGCTGGCGATCAGCTCGAGGCTCGCCTCGAGCAGCAGCTTCTCGGTGAACGGGTCGCCGACCTGCACCTGGGGACGGCTCGACTCGTCGGAGCCCTCGGAGAGCTCCTCGCTCGCGAACGTGGCGCCGTGGATCCCGTCGCGGCCGGTGCGCGAGCCGACGGCCATGAGCGCGTTGCCGACGCCGCTCGCCGACGCCGTGATGAGCTCTTCCTTCTTCAGCAGGCCGAGGCACATCGCGTTCACGATGGGGTTGCCCTCGTAGCCCCGGTCGAACACGACCTCGCCGCCGATGTTCGGGATGCCGACGCAGTTGCCGTAGTCGCCGACGCCGCTCACGACGCCGCCGAACAGGTAGCGTACGCGCGGGCTGTCCAGGTCGCCGAAGCGGAGCGAGTCCAGCACGGCGACGGGTCGCGCGCCCATCGTGAAGATGTCGCGCAGGATGCCGCCCACGCCGGTGGCCGCGCCCTGATACGGCTCCACCGCGGACGGGTGGTTGTGCGATTCGATCTTGAACGCGAGCGCCCAGCCGTCCCCCACGTCGATCACGCCGGCGTTCTCGCCGGGCCCCTGGATGACCCAGGGCGCCTTCGTGGGGAGCAGCCGGAGCAGCCGTCGCGAGTTCTTGTAGCCGCAGTGCTCGGACCACATCGCGCTGAAGATGCCGAGCTCCGTGAACGTGGGGTCGCGGCCCAGAGCGCGGCGGATGCGGTCGTATTCGTCGGGCGAGAGCCCGTGGTCGGCCACGACCTCCGGGGTGATGTGCGGGTCGCCCGCGCGAGGCGGCACCGCATCGACGCCCTCCGTGGTGGGTCCCGCGGCTCCACTCACGAGGAGCGCACCGAGCCGGCGGCCAACGAGCCGACGAGCGAAGTGAAGAGGCCCTCGCCGTCCGAGGAGCCGAGGAGGTCTTCCACGGCGCGCTCGGGGTGGGGCATCATGCCGAGCACGTTGCCTCTCTCGTTCATGATGCCTGCGATGTCGTTGCACGAGCCGTTGGGATTACAGCCCTCCGTCCGCTCGCCCGCGGCGTCCACGTAACGGAAGACGACGAGGCCTTCACCCTCGAGTCGCTCGAGCGTCTGCTCGTCGGCCTCGTAGCTGCCCTCGCCATGCGCGATCGGGATGCGGAGGATCTGGCGGCTCGTATAGTCGGTCGTGAAGGGCGTATCCGTGCGCTCGACGCGGACGTGCACGTCGGTGCCGACGAACCGCAGCGCGTCGTTGCGCACGAGCGCGCCGGGAAGGAGATGCGCCTCGCAGAGCGTCTGGAACCCGTTGCAGATGCCGAGCACCGGCCCGCCCGAGTCGGCGAAGCGCTTCACCTCCGCCATGATCGGCGAGAGGCTCGCGATCGCGCCCGCCCGCAGGTAATCCCCATAGGAGAACCCGCCCGGCAGCAGGACCGCGTCGTATCCGTCGAGGCCGCGCGTGTCGCGGTGCCAGATCAGCTCGGGCGCTCCGCCGACGTGCTCGACCGCCTGCACCAGATCGTAGTCGCCGTTCGATCCCGGAAACTGGATGACCGCGGTCTTCAACGAGCGGCCTCCGATTTTCCATTCAGTGACGCGAGCGCCACCTCGAAGTCCTCCGTGACCGGGTTGGCGAGCAGCTTGCGGCACATGGCCCGGGCCCGTTCGATCGCGTCGCTCTCGGATGCAGCCTCGAGATCGAGGTAGATCGCCTTGCCCACGCGCACGTCGCTCACCTCCGGCCATCCGAGCGAGCGCAGCGCGCCGTGGATCGCCTTGCCCTGCGGATCGAGCAGGCCGGGCCTCGGCTTCACGCGGATCTCCAGATGAAAACGGCTCACGCTCGCTCCTCCACGCGTCCTCCCTGAATGCGGTCCTGGACGAGATCGTCGTCGTCGCGGTCGCCCTTCGACTCCGCCTTCAGCTCGGTGTAGTCGAGGGTTCTGACTTCGCTCAACGCGGGATCGTCCTCCTCTTCCTCGTCCAGGAGCGGATCGCCGCCCGGCAGACGGTCGAGCAGACCGAGGATCACCGACTTGAGGAGCCCCCACGTGATGTAGAGGACGCCCAACGAGAAGAGGAAGTAGCGCGGTACGGTGAGCGCGGCGAACACCCCGGCCAGCATGAGCACGGTGTTCACGATCCCGCGCGGTGTCCGCAGCCCGATCTTCGGAAACCGCGCGTAGGGCACGTGGCTCACGAGCAGCACGCCGATGAGCACGACCGCGACCGCCATGATGTCGAGCCAGCGCAGGTCGGCGAAGTTCTGCTGGAAGAACGGCGTCTGGCTGAACGGATAGAAGCAGGCCAGCGTCATGCCGGCCGCCGGAGAGGGCAGGCCGTGGAAATGGCGCTTCGCCTCGCCGCCCTGCTCGATGTTGAAGCGCGCGAGCCGCACGACGACGGCCATGATGTAGACGAACGAGAGGATCCAGTAGCCCTGCGTGTTCTCGAAGAACACGCGATACAGGATGAAGCCGGGTGCGACGCCGAAGGAGATCGCGTCGACGAGCGAGTCGAGCTCCGCGCCGAAGCGCGAGCCCGTGCGCGTGAGGCGTGCCACGCTTCCGTCGAGCACGTCGAGCGTCCCGGCGAACACGACGAACCAGGCCGCCCAGATGAAGTCGCCGCGGGAGGCCGAGATGATCGCGTAGACGCCGAAGAAGAGATTGCCCAGCGTGAACGCGGAGGGGAGGATCACCACCCCGCGTTGGAGGGTCTGTCGGCTGGGCGCGCGCGGTCTCATGGGCGGGTTCGGACCCCCGCGGGCACGCGCGCGAGCGCCGTGGCGCCCACGCGCGCGCGGTCGCCCACCGCGCACGTGAGCTCCCAGTCGAGCGGCACGAAGAGGTCCACGCGCGAGCCGAAGCGGATGATGCCGATGCGCTCGCCGCGCTCGACGTGGTCGCCCACCGCCGGATCGGTGACGATCCGTCGCGCCACGAGGCCCGCGATCTGCCGCACGAGCACGCGGCCGTGCGGGGTGGTGAACCCGAGCGACGCCTGCTCGTTGTCCTCCGATGCCTTCTCGAGCCAGGCGACCGCGAACTTGCCGGGCCTGTGCACGCGGTGCTCGACTGTGCCGCTGACCGGCGCGCGCTGCACGTGCACGTCGAAGACGGAGAGGAAGATCGAGATGCGCCGCGCGGTCGTGCGGAGGAAGGACGGCTCGTCGATCTCCTTGATGTCGACCACCCTGCCTTCGCCCGGGGCCACCACGACGGCCGCGTCGGGCGGCGCATTGCGCACGGGGTCGCGGAAGAACCAGAGCACGAACGCGGCGAGCACCGACAGCACGATCGCCGCGCCCGTCCACGCCGCGCCGCCGAGCTGCGCGACGGCGACCCACGCGGCCGCCGCGAGAACGGCCGCGGCGCCGACGAACGGGTAGCCTTCGCGTACCAACTTCATGGGGCGAGCTTCATCGATCGGCTCCGAAGCGCGGCGGCTCGTACTCCGCCAGCGTCGTGCCCGTGAGGCGCCGGAAGACGTCCTGGTAGCGCTCCGACGTCGCCTTCACCACCTGCGGCGGCAGGTCGGGCGCGGGAGGCGCCTTGTTCCAGTCCTTCAGCCCGTCGAGGAAATCGCGGATCGGCTGCTTGTCGAGCGACGGCTGTCCGCGCCCGACCGCGTAGCTCTCCTTCGGCCAGAAGCGCGAGGAGTCGGGCGTGAGCACCTCGTCGATCAGCAGGAGCGTACCCGCCGAGTCGATTCCGAACTCGAGCTTGGTGTCCGCCAGGATGATGCCGCGCTGCCCCGCCACGTCGCGGCCGTACTCGTAGACGCGCAGCGTCAGGTCGCGCAGCCGCCCGGCGAGCTCCTTGCCGAGCATCTCCTCGACGTGCCCGAACGTGATGTTCTCGTCGTGGCCGGTCTGCGCCTTGGTGGCGGGCGAGAAGATGGGCGGCTCGAGCTTCTGGCTCTCCTTCAAACCTCGGGCGAGCGGCTCACCGGCGAGGGTCCCACTCTTGGCGTACTCCTTCCACGCCGAGCCGGTGATGTAGCCACGCACCACGCACTCCACGAGGACCGGCTTCGTGCGCCGAACGAGCATGGCGCGCCGGCCCCAGATCTCGCGGCTCTCCTCGAGCTGCGGATAGCGCGCGACGATGAGCTCCGGATCGACCGCGAGGAGATGGTGCGGCATGAACCGCTCGAGCTGCTCGAGCCACCACGCCGTGACCAGCGTGAGGACCTCTCCCTTGTGCGGGATCGGCTGCGGGAGCACGACGTCGAACGCGCTCACGCGGTCCGACGCGACCATCAGGAGGGTTTCCGCGTCGATCTCGTAGACGTCGCGGACCTTGCCGCGGTGGAGCAGTCGGAGATCGAGACGGGACTCGAGCAACGACTCGACGTTCGTCTTAGACATGCAGCACGGCCTCTGCGACGGTGGGTGTACGCTCGCGGCGATGGGCGAGGACCGGCGCGACGTGGATCTCCAGGAAGCGCGCCACCTGCTCGGGTGCGCGTCCGACGTAGCGGGCCGCGTCCGCCAGCCGGTCGAGGTCCGCGCGCGAGAGCCCGATGGCCCGATCGGCTGCGATCCTCTCCAGCAGGTCCACTTCCGTGCCCTCCTTCATCTGCCGAGCCGCGTCGATGGAGTGCCGGCGGAGTCGCTCGTGGAGCTGCTGCCTGTCGCCACCCCGGGAAACGGCGTGCATCAAGATCGTCTCCACGGCCATAAAGGGAAGGTGCTCCGCGAGATTGCGCCGGATGACCTCCGGATTCACCACGAGCCCCTTGGCGACGTTCTCGAGCAGGACCAAACAGCCGTCGAGCGCGAGGAACGCGTCGGGGATCGACACCCTCCGGTTCGCCGAGTCGTCGAGCGTGCGCTCGAGCCACTGTGTCGCCGCCGTGAACGCGGGATCCTGGGCGAGCACGATCACGTGGCGCGCGAGCGCGCACATACGCTCCGCGCGCATGGGATTGCGCTTGTACGGCATGGCGGAGGAGCCGATCTGCTCCTCCTCGAACGGCTCCTCGACCTCGCGCAGGTGGGCGAGCAGCCGGAGGTCGTGGCCGATCTTCGAGATGGAGATCGCCGCGCCGGCGAGCGAGGCCAGCACCTGGTAGTCGAGCTTCCGCGTGTACGTCTGGCCGCTCACGGCGAACGCGCGCTCGAACCCCATCCGCCTCGACACGTCGGCGTCGAGCGCCTCGACCTTGGCGTGGTCGCCCTCGAACAGCTCGAGAAACGATGCTTGCGTGCCGGTGGTGCCCTTCACGCCGCGGAAGCGGAGGGTCTCGAGGCGATAGTCGATCTCCTCGACGTCGAGCAGCAGATCCTGGATCCAGAGCGTGGCGCGCTTGCCGACCGTCGTCGGCTGCGCGGGCTGGAAGTGCGTATAGGCGAGCGTTGCGACGTCGGCATGCGCACGCGCGAAGTCGGCGAGCGCCGCGACGCAGCGTACGAGCCGCTCGCGGACGAGCTCCAGCGCCGCACGGTGCAGGATGATGTCCGCGTTGTCCGTCACGAACGCGCTGGTCGCGCCCAGATGGATGATCGCCTTGGCGGCCGGCGCATCGTCGCCGAAGAGGTGCACGTGCGCCATCACGTCGTGCCGAAAGCGCTTCTCGAGCTCGGCCGCCCGAGCCAGGTCAACCGTGTCCAGCTCGGCGCGCATCGCGTCGAGCGCGGCGTCCGAGATGTCGAGCCCGAGCTCGGCCTCGGCCTCGGCGAGCGCGAGCCAGAGCCGGCGCCAGATGCCGAAGCGACGTCCCGGCGAAAAGACCGCCTGCATCTCCCGCGATGCGTACCGGTCCGTCAGCGGATGCACGTAGCGATCGAGGGAGCTCATCGGGTCATCGTCCCCAAGAGAGGTTCCGCACGCCGTAGCCGCCGTCGCGCTCGAACGTCAGCACGAACTGTCCCCGGCCTCCCATCGATTGGATGGCCCGCGCGAACTCCTCGGCGCTCCGCACCGGCGTGCGGTTGATGCCGACGATCACGTCGCCCGGCCGGAGCCCGATCTGCTGCATCATGGCCGGTGTGATGTCGGTGATCATCGCGCCTTCCTCGCTCCGGATGCCGCGCTCGGCGCGCACCTGCGGCGTGACGGTGATCAGCTCGATGTCCTCGAGCACCCGCACGCGCTCCGCGGTCATGGAAGGGATCGGCACGGCGTCGATGTCCACCGCGCCGCGGCGGCCTTCGACCTCGAGCGAGAGCCGGTCCCCTGCGCGCAGGTCGAGCAGCGCGCCCTGGAAGTCGAGCGGGCCGGCCATCGACTTGCCGTTCACGCGGAGCAGACGGTCACCCACGCGGAGCCCCGCGTTCGCGCCCGGCGAGCCCTGCGCCACGCTGCTCACGCGCACGCCGCGCGTGCGCCCCCACGCGTCGGCGTCGACCGGCTCCACGTCCACGCCGACCCACGCGCGGCGCACCTCTCCGAAGCGGAGCAGGTCGTCCACGATGCGAAGCGCCCGGTCGATGGGGATGGCGAACCCCAGCCCCTCGCTGCCGCCGCTCCGCGAGATGATCGACGCGTTGATGCCGATCACCTCGCCGGCCGAGTTCACCAGCGGGCCGCCCGAGTTGCCCGGGTTGATCGCGGCGTCCGTCTGGATCATGCCCAGGAAGAACGTTTCGTCGCCCGCGGACGGCGCGATGTTGCGACCGACCGCCGAGACGACGCCCGCCGTGACCGTCGGCTGCGTGTCGCCGACGTAGTTGCCGAGCGGGTTGCCGATGGCGACCGCCCACTCGCCGATCATCAGGTCCGCGGCCGAGCCGACCGGCGCGGCGGGAAGATCGCGGCCGTTCACGCGCAGCACCGCGATGTCGGCGAGCGCGTCCGTTCCCACCAGCTCGGCGTCGACGTCGGCGCCGCTCTGCAGCGTCACGCGGATCTGCTCGGCGCCCTCGATGACGTGATTGTTCGTCACGATGATGCCGTCGGGCCGCACGATGACGCCCGAGCCAAAGCTCACGCTCCGGCGCTCGGCACCGGGCGGCAAGAAGAAGCTCTCCCACGTGCTCCTCGGCTGGATCGCCTGCCGCTGGATCACGTTCACGCTGACGACGGCGGGCGCGACGCGGTTGGCCGCGCGCACGATGGCGGTCGTCCGGCTCTCGTCGAGCTGCTGGTCCAGCTGCTGATCGAGCCGCACGGTCGGGGCCGACGCCGCGGCGGGCGCCGACGCGGGCGTGGCCGCGAGCGCGATCCCCTCACCGCCCCGGTCCGTTCTCGGCTCGGCGGTGCACGCGGCCGCGAGCAGCAGCCCGAGCGCCACGGCGCCACCCCGGCGGCGAGCGAATCCTTGGCTCAAGGCGTCAAATCCTCGCACCGAGCGTCTCCCAATCCTTCAAGAACGTCTCCAATCCACGATCCGTGAGCGGGTGCTTGGTGAGCTGCCAGAGCACGCTCGGCGGGAGCGTGCAGCAGTCCGCGCCCATCATCATCGATTCGACGACGTGCACCGGATGCCGGAGCGACGCGGCCAGGATCTCCGTGCCGAACCCGTAGTTGTCGTACACCTGGCGGATCTGGTGGATCAGATGCATGCCCTCGCCGGAGGTGTCGTCGATGCGCCCCACGAACGGCGAGATGTAGGACGCACCCGCCTTGGCGGCGAGCAGCGCCTGCGACACCGAGAAGCAGAGCGTAACGTTGACCTTCATGCCCTCGGCGACGAGCGCGCGGCACGCCTTCAGGCCCGCCTCCGTGAGCGGGACCTTGACCACCGCGTTCTCATGGATGGCGGCGAGCTTCCTGCCCTCCGCGACCATTGTCTCCTTGTCGATCCCGACGACCTCCAGGCTCACAGGGCCGTCCACCGCGCGGCAGATCTCGAGATAGATCTCCTTCGGATCGCGCTTGCCGGCCACCTTCGCCACGAGCGACGGGTTGGTCGTGATGCCGTCGATCAGATTCGCGTCCGCCGCGCGCCGGATCTCCCCCAGGTCGGCCGTGTCCAGGAAGATCTTCATACGGTGGCGGTTCTCCTCGTCTGTGGTGAGCGGTGCGACGAGCTCGAACGGCCGGCCGTCTCCGCCTCGAGCAAGACGTCTTCGGGATACGCGACGTGCGACAGGAACAGGCCCTCGGGTGGTGCGGGCGGCGAGGTCAGGAGCCGCGTGCCTCGCTCGAGCAGCGCCCCGACGTCGCCGGGCGGCCTGCGTCCCCGCGCCACGTCCACCATCGTGCCGACCAGGTAGCGCACCATGTGGTGCAGGAAACGGTCGGCGGTGATCGTGAAACGGGGGCCGAGCTGCCACTCCGACCACGCCGCGGCGGATACCGTGCACTCGTCGCCACGTTCCGGCTGGCCCGTCTTCGCGAACGCCTCGAAGGAGTGCGTTCCCGGGATCGGCGCGGCGGCGCGCACGAGCAGGTCGCGATCGAGCGGCTCGCGGAGTGGCCAGCACCATCTCCGGTGGAAGGGCGAGGCCGCGCTCGGGCTCGTGCCGATGTGGTAGACGTACGTGCGGGCCACGGCGTCGAAGCGCGGGTGGAAGTCGGCGCGCGCGCGCTGGACCGATTCGACCCACACGTCGTCGGGGAGCAGCGCGTCGAGCGCGCGATGGAGCTTCTCGGGTGTCCACGACTCCGGAAGATCCACGCTCGCCACCTGGCCCGTGGCGTGCACGCCCGTATCGGTGCGTCCCGAGCCCAGAACGGTGCAGGGGCGGTCGCCGAGCTTCGAGAGGACCTCCTCCAGGACGCCCTGGACCGTACGCCGGTCCGGCTGGAGCTGCCATCCGTGAAAGCCGCCGCCGTCGTAGTGGACGGTGAGGAGGAGGCGGACGTGGGTCGTGGCTTCCACGGGGTAAGTCTAGTTAGGATTTCGCCCCTTTCGTACCCCACCGACGCACCCCAGGAAGGCGTGGCCAGCGAGGCCGCTCCAGGGAGCCCATGAGCGCCGACACCTTGACCCCCCTCCTGGAAGCCGTCGCGCGGGGGCGGTCGCTCACGGCCGAGGAGGCCGAGGCGGCGTTCGATCGCTTCATGGACGGCTCCGCCTCCGAGGCTCAGATGGGCGGGCTGCTCGTCGGCCTGCGCGCCAAGGGGGTCGCGCCGAGCGAAGTCGCCGGCGGGGTACGCGCGCTCCGCAAGGCCATGGTCCCGGTGGCGGCCAAGACGCCCGAGCGGCTCGTGGACACGGCGGGGACCGGCGGCGGCAGCGTCACCACGTTCAACATCTCGACCGCGGCCGCGCTCGTGGTCGCAGGGGCGGGCGTGCCCGTGGCCAAGCACGGCAACCGCTCCTTCACCTCCAGATGCGGCAGCGCGGACGTGTTCGAGGCGCTGGGCGTACGCATCGACCTCGCGCCGGAGCGCATGGCCGAGGTGCTCGACGAAGCGGGCATCGTCTTCATGTTCGCGCCGCTCCTGCACCCCGCCATGAAGCACGTGGGGCCCGTGCGGCGCGCGCTCGGCATCACGACCATCATGAACATCCTGGGACCCCTGACGAACCCCGCGGGGGCGAAGCGTCAGGTGGTGGGCGTGGCCGATCCCGGTCTGCTCGCGCTGGTACCGGACGCGCTGCGCGCGCTCGGGCACGTGCGCGCGCTGGTCGTGCACGGTGCGGTGGGGATGGACGAGGTCAGCCCGGCGGGCGTCACCCGCGTATCCGAGCTCGCCGACGGCGAGATCGTCGAGTACGAGATCACGCCGAGCGACGTGGGGCTCGAGGACGTCCGCATCGAGGCGCTCGCCGGGGGCGATCCCGAGCGCAACGCCGCGATGATCGAAGCGATTCTCTCCGGCGAGCATGGTCCCACGCGCTCGGCCGTCGTCATGAACGCCGCTGCCGCCCTGATCGCCGCGGACGCCGCGGAGTCCTGGGAGCAGGGAGCTCGGCTCGCCGAGGAGAGCCTCGACGCGGGGAAGGCCGCCGAAACGCTGGAGCGGCTGCGGAGCGCGACGGCCTGAGCTGGCCCCAGTCGCGGCCCCGTCACTCGCTCGCGTCCCACAGAGGCCGGCCGAGGAACTTCGCCAGCTCCTCGGCATCTCGGCGCAGCCGCTCCCGGTTGCCGTGATCGACGACGTTCATGCGCGTGCCGTCCTTCAGCACCAGGTTGAGCTCGTAGCTGTAGTACGAGGCGTCGTTGCCCGTGCAGCGCTCGCGCAGCAGCTGGAGCGCGTGGATGTGATCGAGGGGCACGCGCTCCCGGATCGTGTGCCGATTCGACGCCTCCGCCGGGGACACGCGTCCTTTCCAGTACTCGCCCCGCTGCTTGTCGAACACGGCGGGTGCGCCGTGGACCCACCCCATCCAGACGCCGATGGCGGCGAAGCCGCCACCGATCAGGATGGGGACGATCATGAAGAGCGACCACAGCGATCCGGAGCGCAGGCCGGCGAGCGCGCCCGCCCCGAAGCCGAGCGACACGCCGAGCCCGATCAGCGTGAAGACCACGAAGAACGCGACGAAGCCGCCGGTCACCCGGAACTCGGCGCGTCGCGGGCCCGTGTGCTTCAATCGGTGCGTGCGGAAGTTCGCCCCGCCTTTCGCCGCGGGCACCCATTCGGTGCGGAGGGCGATCTCGTCGCCGAGGCGCGCCGGATCGTAGTCGACCGCCTCGATGCGCGTCGCCGCGAGCTTCTCGACCCACTCCCTCAGGCTCATGCCCCACGTTGGCACGGGGG
This sequence comes from Gemmatimonadales bacterium, assembly GCA_050181335.1. Lineage (GTDB taxonomy): Bacteria > Gemmatimonadota > Gemmatimonadetes > Longimicrobiales > Gaopeijiaceae > UBA2982. The sequence continues at coordinate 121,080 of JBFXDG010000004.1, forward strand.
ATTCCACCGGAGCCAGACTTTTCGGTGGCGCCCCGGATCGTCAGCGCCGATTATCCCTCGCATGCGCGCCGTCCTGATCCTGTCCGCCGCCCTGTGTCTCACGGGGCACGACGCGGTCGTGGCGCAGGGCACCGCCGCGTTCGACGCGGCGTACGCGCGGTTGCGCGAGGGGACCCCGCACCGGGCCGACGTGGCCCGCGGGCGGATCGAGATGACGCGCGCGATCCGGGACGGGCGCGAGCACCGCTACGTATTGATCGTTCCCGACGACTACGATGCGTCCCGGCCCTATCCCGTGGCGTTCTATCTCCACGGGGGGATCTCCCGCGCGGATCCCGGACCCGGAGGACGGTGGTGGCGGAACTACGACGTCGTCACCGGCCACGACCGGATCGCCGTCGTCCCGCTCTCGTGGAGCGAGTCGATGTGGTGGCAGGCGAGCCAGGTGGAGAACCTGCACGGCATCCTCTCCGACGTGAAGCACACGTACAACGTGGACGAGAACCGCGTGGTCGTGTTCGGCCAGTCGGACGGAGGCACCGGTGCGTACTTCCTCGGCTTTCGCGACACGACGCCGTGGGCGGCCTTCCTCCCGTTCATCGGTGATCCCCGCGTGCTGCTCAACCCCGCGAACGGCGCGGACGGCGACGTGCACCTCGCCAACCTCACCAACAAGCCGCTCTTCATCGTCAACGGTGAGCAGGACCCGCTCTATCCCGTCCGCCAGATCGTCCCGTTCCTCGGCGCGCTCGAGAACGTGCGCGCCGATTTCGAGTTCACGCCCAAGCCGGGGGGGCACGACACGCGGTGGTGGCCGGAAGAGGAGGCGAACATCGAGCGCTTCATCGCGGCCCACCCGCGGAGTCCCCATCCCGAGCGCGTGTTCTGGGCCACCGAGCGGACCGACCGATACAACCGCGCGCACTGGCTGGTGATCGATCAGCTCGGAGCGGCCGCGGGCGACGGCGAGCGCCGGTACCTCGCTTCGGTCACCGCCGGGGCAGGGGCGGGCGTCGTCGACGCGAGACGCGAGGGAAACACCGTCACGCTGCTCACCCACGGCGTGCGGCGAATCAGGCTGCTGATCTCCCCGGATGCCTTCGCTCTCCAGCAGCCTATCCGCGTCGTAGCCAACGGCGAGACCGTCTTCGAAGCCGTCGTACGTCCCGACGTCGACACCCTCGAGCGCTGGGCCGCGATCGACGAGGATCGCTCGATGCTCTATGCGGCCGAGATCCCGATCGAGCTGGAGCCGGAGCGGTAGCTCGACGCGGAGGCGCCGCCGCTACTCCTCGGGGATCGCCTTCGGATTCCAGACGGCCTCCCAGAGGTGTCCGTCCGGATCCTGGAAGTACCCCGCGTAACCGCCCCAGAACGTGTTGCCCGCAGGCTTCACGATGTGGGCGCCCGCGCGCGACGCCTCTTCCATCACGCGATCGACCTCGGCAGCCGAGCCCACGTTGTGGCCGAGCGTGAGCTCGGTCGCGCTCCGCGGTGTCTGCGGCAGGCCGGAGTCGTGGCTGATGCTCGCCCGAGGCCATAACGCCAGCCGCACGCCACCGCGGAGATCGAAGAACGCCACGGCGCCATGCTCGAATTCCTCGCCGACGATGCCGTCGGTCGCGAGACCCAGACCGTCCCGATAGAACGTCACTGCGCGGTCCAGATCATCGACGCCCAGCGTGATGACCGTGATCCGTGGCTTCATGACGTACCCGTGAGCATCATGCGGGCCCGAGACACGGACGCATTCGCATGGCGCAAAGGAAGACCGGCTTCATTCCGGCCCGCGAAACTTGAGATGATGCTTCAACGTCTTGAGGGCCGTCTTGTGCTCGGCAAGGGCAGCGGCTCGGGCCCGAGGATCGGCTTTGCGAGCTTCGTGGGCAGCTTCGGCTCGTAGCTTTCGGAAGCTCGCCAGCCGGTCCGAGTCCAGGTCTCCAGCCGCCACCGCGGCCAGGACCGCACACTCCGGCTCACGTTCGTGTCTGCAGTCCCGGAAGCGGCAGCCTCGGGCGAGCTGCTCGATGTCGGGAAACGCACGGTCGAGCCCTTCGTCCAGGTCCCAGACGCGAAGCTCCCGCAGACCTGGCGTGTCGAGCACCAAGGCACCCCCCTCCAGCTGAAACAGCGCGCGGCGCGTCGTGGTGTGGCGGCCCTTTCGGTCGCTCGGGCGAACCGCCCCCGTGGCGGATACGCTCGCTTCGGCGAGGAGGTTCAGCAGCGTCGACTTGCCCGCACCCGAAGGTCCCAGCAGCACGACCGTTTCCCCCGGAGCGAGGGTCGCTCGAAGGGCGCGCACGCTCTCCACGTCCTCCGTGCTTACGCTGTGCACCGGGATGCCGATGGCGATGCGGGAGACCTCCGCCACGCAGCCCGCCAAGTCGTCCGCCAGGTCGGCCTTCGTGAGCACGACCGACGGCGCGGCTCCGGACTCCCAGGCCAACGCGAGGTAGCGCTCGAGTCGTCGAAGGTTGGGTGGCACGTCGAGGCCGTGCACGATCCACACGCGGTCGACGTTGGCGGCCAGCACTTGCGCGGCTGCCCCCGTGCCCGCCGCGGCGCGCGCAAAGGCAGTTCGACGTGGAAGGACCGCCACCAGGGACCACGGGTCGGAAGCGGTGGGGCCGGGACACGCCACGACCCAGTCCCCGACGACCGGGTACGAATCCAGCCGTCCCGATGCCACCCGAGCGCTGACCGCGCCGGAAGCGCGCGTGCCGATGGACCACCGATCTCGATCCTGGCCGATGACGCGCGCAGGTTCGCACGGAGCTTCGACGCTCAGCGCTTCGAGCCGAGCGCGCCATTCATCCGTCCAGCCCCAGCCTTCGAGCGTCACTGCACCCCGCGTGGTGAGCTTCTCCCCGTGGGCGACGTCCGAAGGATGTCGCTCACGAGGCGGGTACGCGACACCGCGTCGTGGCCGTGGACGCCGTCAGCCCGCTCGGCGGCGTCGCATACCCGCCCGCGAGGTTGCCGACGCCGCGCCATCCCCCCGGACGCGCCACCGCGTAGAACCGCGGTGTCGGCAACCTAGTACTTGCGGATGACCCCTACGACGACCCCCTGCACGCGCACGTCGCGCGCGTCGGCGAAGATCGGCTTCATGGTCGGGTTGGCCGGCTGCAGGCGCACCCGCCCGCCGGGCTCACGGTAGAGCTTCTTCACCGTGGCGGCCTCGCCGCCGACGAGGGCCACGACCATCTGCCCGTCCTCGGCCGTCTGCTGGGCCTGCACCACGATGTAGTCCCCGTCGCGGATCTGCTCCTCGATCATCGAGTTGCCCTCGACCCGCAGCACGTAGTTGTCCTTCTTCTTGCGGACCATGTCGGGCGGCACGGCGATGGTCTCGTCGTTGCTGATCGCCTCGATGGGAAGCCCGGCGGCCACCGCCCCCAGAAGGGGAAGCTCGACGGAGGGAGGGCCGGCCTCGGGGCTCGTCAGCTCCAGGGATCGGCTCTCGTTGTACGACTTCCTTATGTAGCCCTTGCGCTCCAGATTGCTCAGGTGTTCGTGGACCGTCGCGAGGGACGTGTACCCGAACGACTCCGCGATCTCCTCGAAGCTCGGCGCGTAGCCATGGTCTTCGATGAACGCGCTGACGTAGTCGAGGATCTCTTTCTGACGCTTCGTGAGGGGCATCGTCGTCTCTCCTGGTCCTCCCGTCCTGCCATTAGACCCGAACAAGAACCGAACTAGGTTACCCGAACGTTGCCCGAAACGCAAGAATCGCAGCGCCTTCCGGGGATCTTGGCCGATATCGTCCGGACGAAGACCGTCGAGGTGGACGGTTTGCGCGATCGTACGAGGGAGCTCGAGCGCGCCGCGGCGACGGCGAGCCCGCCGCGTGACTTCGCCGGCGCGCTGGCCTCGACCGAGCACGTCGCGCTGATCGCCGAGTGCAAGCGCCGCTCCCCGGGGGCAGGCCCGATCCGTACGGGGCTCGATCCCGCGGACCTCACGCGCGGCTACGAGCGGGCGGGGGCGGCGGCGCTGAGCGTGCTCACGGACCGGGTCTACTTCGACGGAAGCCTGGACGATCTCGTCGCGACGAAGGCGGCGACGTCGCTGCCGGTGTTGAGAAAGGACTTCACGATCGATCCGTTGCAGGTCGTGGAGGCCCGAGCCGCCGGCGCCGACGCCGTGCTCCTAATCGTGCGCATCCTCTCCGACGCGAGCCTCGTGAGCCTGCACGCCGAGGCGACGGCGCACGGCATGGCGGTCCTCGTGGAGGTGCACGACCGGGCCGAGCTGGCTCGCGCGCTCGAGATCGGCGCCGAGATCGTCGGCATCAACAACCGCGACCTGTCCACGTTCCAGACGGATCTGGGAACGACGATCGACCTCCTCGAGGACGTCCCGGACGACGTCCTCGTCGTCTCCGAGAGCGGGATCCGGGGGCCCCGCGATGCCGCGCTCCTCGGCGACGCCGGCGTGGACGCGATCCTCGTCGGGGAGACGCTGCTGCGCGCGCCCGATCCGCAGGTCGCGGTCCGGTATCTGGCGACCATCCCGCGGGCGGCGAGCCGCAGGGAGCGGATCCGTGGGTGAGGAGCACCGGATGCGCGTGAAGATCTGCGGCCTGATGCGGCGCGAGGATGCCCTCGCGGCGGACGAGGCGGGCGCGGACTACCTGGGCGTGGTCCTCACCTCCGGGTTCGGCCGCAGCGTCGCTCCGAGGAGCGCCGGGGCGATCGTCGCCGGCACGCGGGCCCTCAAGGTGGCGGTGTTGGTCGACGAGTCTCCAGACGACGTCGCCGGCGCGGCCGACGCTCTCCGCGCCGACGTCGTGCAGCTGTCGGGGGACGAATCGATCACGACGGTCGAGGCGATCCGCACGCGCGGTCCCTGGTCGATCTGGAAGGCCGTCCGCGCGCGCTCCGTCGAGGAGCTCGAGGCTGCGATCGCACATTATGCGCGCTCGGTGGACGCGATCCTGCTCGAGGGATGGAAAGACGGATCGAAGGGCGGGAGCGGTGCGCGTGTCGCCTTGGACGCTGCGCGTGTCCGCGCGCTCGTTCCCCGAGAGCTCGACTTCGTGCTCGCCGGGGGGCTCGGGCCCGACAACGTGGCGGATGCCGTGCGTGCCTTCCAACCCGACGTGGTGGACGTCTCGTCGGGCGTGGAGCGCGCCCTGGGCGCGAAGGACCACGAGCGCGTGCACGCGTTCGTCGAAGCCGCGCGCGGCGCGACGGCGGCGGCCCCGCGATGACGACGCCGTCGGCGTTCCTCGCGTCCGCGGAGAAGCTGGAAGAGCGCTTCGGCCCGTACGGCGGCCGGTACGTTCCGGAGACCCTCGTCCGTGCGCTGGACGAGCTCACGGAGGCCTACGACACGGCGCGGCGCGATCCGGAGTTCAGGAAGAGCCTGGATCGTCTGCTCACGGACTTCGCGGGCCGCCCGAGCCCGCTCTACCTCGCTCGGCGTCTCGGGGAAGCGGCCGGTCATCCGGCCGTCTACCTCAAACGCGAGGATCTGAACCACACCGGGGCGCACAAGATCAACAACACGCTCGGGCAGGCGCTCCTCGCGACGCGGATGGGGAAGCGGCGCATCATCGCCGAGACCGGCGCCGGCCAGCACGGCGTCGCCACCGCGACCGCGTGCGCGCTGTTCGACCTCGAGTGCGTCGTCTACATGGGCGAGGAGGACGTGAAGCGTCAGGCGCTGAATGTCTACCGCATGGAGCTCCTCGGCGCCGAAGTGCGACCGGTCGGGTCGGGAACGCGCACGCTCAAGGACGCCACCAACGAGGCGATCCGCGACTGGGTCACGAACGTCGACACGACGCACTACATCATCGGATCGGTGGTGGGGCCCGCGCCTTTCCCGCGCATGGTGCGCGACTTCCAATCGGTGATCGGGCACGAGGCGCGCGAGCAGATCCTCGCGGCCGAAGGCAGGCTGCCCGCCGCCGTCGTCGCGTGCGTCGGGGGCGGATCGAATGCCATCGGGATCTTCCACGCGTTCGTGCGCGACGCGGACGTCGCCCTCATCGGCGTGGAAGCTGCTGGTGAGGGCGTCGACAGCGGGCATCATTCCGCGTCTCTGGCGGCTGGCGCTCCGGGTGTCCTCCACGGCTCGCTCAGCTATCTTCTCCAGGACCCGGACGGTCAGGTCGCGCCCGCGCATTCCGTGTCGGCGGGGCTGGATTATCCCGGCGTCGGTCCCGAGCATTCCTTCTTGAAGGACACCCAGCGCGCTCGTTATACGTCCGCCACCGATGCCGAGGCCCTCGCTGCGTTCCACGAGCTCTCCGAGCTGGAAGGGATCATCCCCGCTCTCGAGTCGGCGCACGCGGTCGCTCACGTGCTCGCCCACGGCAGGCAATACGCAGGTCCGGTCGTGGTCTGCCTCTCGGGCCGCGGGGACAAGGACGTCGCGCATGTTGCGCGCCTCGAAGGCCGTGGCTCGCTACTCTGACGCGCCGCGGGCGCGGAGCTTCGGGCGATGACGCAGGCCCGCACGCCCCCCGCGCAGACCGCCACCGCCGCCGAGGAATGGGACGGCGATCCCGCTCTGCTCGCGGCCGTGCAGGCCCTCCTCGTCACGCTCGGCAAGACATTCAGGGCCTACCAGCTCTACGACGAGAACAACCCCGTACGCCATCGTTTCGGTGAGCAGCTCAAGGGCGAGTTCCTGTCGCTGTGGCAGCAGACGGACCGACTCGTCCTCAGGGTGGACGAGGATCACATGTACCTCGCCGACCAGCAGGTCTACAGGTCGGAGAGCCGCAACGACTCCCTCGCCTTCCTCTTCTTCAAGGACGGCATCCGCGAGGTCACCTTCCTGCCCGGTCTCGAGACGGAGGAGCTGAGCCGCTTCCTCGGCGTTCTGCAGCAGGCTCGCAAGCTCGTGCCGGAAGGCGACGACCTCCTCACCGTGCTCTGGGAAGCCGACCTGCGCTTCTTCGAGTACCAGTACGTGGATCTCCTCGCCGAAGGCGTGTCGATGCCGGAGGCCGGCGCGGGCAACACGCAGGCCGAGATGCAGGCCGCGCTCGAGGGGGAGGAAGAAGAGGCCGCGGCGGCACAGCGTCCCGAGGCGGGCGCCGCCGAGGAGCAGCGGCCGCCGCAAACCGTCAAGCAGGACGACTTCAATCCCACGCTGTACGCGCTCGATCGGCGCGAGATGGAGCATCTCCGTGCCGAGCTCCAGAAGGAGATACAGCGGGATACGCGCGCCGACGTGCTCAACGCGCTCTTCGATCGACTCGAGGAGCCCGGCAATCGGGAGCGACAGTCCGCGATCCTCAAGATCCTCGCGACGCTGCTCCCGAACTTCCTGAGCCGTGGCGCGTTGGTGCCGGCGACCCACGTGCTCGAAGAGCTCCGTCGCCTCGAAGGGACGCCCACGATCTTCGATCCCCAGCGGGTGGAGGAGTCGCGACGCATCCTCGACCGCATCAGCGCGCCCGAGGCGATCGAGCAGCTCATCAAGGCCCTGTTCGACGGGACGATCCGGGTATCGGCGGCCCAGCTCGGCAGCTTCCTCCAGTTCCTCCGGGGCGGCGCGCTGGCGCCTCTGCTGCGTGCCTCCGAGACGGTGGACCACAAGGAGCTGCAGGCGGTCCTGCGCAAGGCGGTGCAGGGGATCGCGAGCCGCAACCGCGCGGCCGCGGTCAAGCTGCTGCAGGAGGCCGATCCCGTGGTGGCCGCGGGCGCGGCCCGACTGGCCGGCGAGATGCAGATCAGCGAAGCGGGCCCCTCGCTCGCGAACCTCGTGGCCCATGCGGACCCGAAGGTGCGCCTGGCGGCCATCGAGGCGGCGATCACGCTCAAGGCCTCCACGGTGGCCGGAGCGCTCGAGAAGACCCTCGGCGATCCCGAGCGCGACGTGCGCATCGCGGCCGCGCGCGCGCTCGGTACGCTCCGCTACCGGCCCGCGGCGGGGACACTCGCGGCCATCGTGAAGGGCAAGGATATCCGCAACGCGGACATCACCGAGAAGGTCGCGGTCTTCCAGGCGTATGGCATGGTCGCGGAGGCGGACGGCCTCGCTCTCCTCGACGGGCTGCTCAACGGGAAGGGCTTCCTCGGCAAGCGCGAGCCGACGGAGATCCGCGCGGCCGCTGCGCTCGCGCTCGGCCACATGTCGACCGACGACGCACGCGCTTCGCTGAGCCGCGCCAGCCACGACGAGGACCCGGTCGTACGCAGCAACGTGAACCGCGCGCTGCGCAGCGAGGCCTAGGCCATGGCACAGGCCGAGGGCGCGATCAACTACCAGGAGGAAGGACGTCGGCTGCTGACCGCGCTCTACGGCTCGCTCAGCGCCCTGCGGCTCTATCCGGTCGAGAACGAGACGGTGCAGCAGGCGCTGACCGAGCTGCACGGGCTCATGGAGCGCGTGGTGAACACGGACGGAGGCGCCGAGGTGCGCGTCGTCGGCGACTTCTTCTTCCTCAATGAGACGCGTCTGCGGCTCGACCTGTCGAACTTCGCCACGTTCGGCTCGTTCGCGAGCGCGCTGCAGGCGCACGGGATCGGCGCGGTGGAGGTGCTTCCGGGGATCGAGAAGCGCGAATGGGCGCCGTTCCTCTCGATGCTGCTCCGCAAGCCCACGCCCGAGGATCCGTTCGAGGCGTTCATGGAGCGCTTCGCGAGCGCGCCCGTGCAGCACATCCACCTCAGGTCAGCGACCGACGTCGAGAAGGAGCCCGCCGAGGAGGAGAAGCTCACCGCCGCCAAGCGCACGTATGCGCAGTCGGTGAAGGTGGCCAAGGACGTGTTCGAGGACATGCGCCTCGGCAAGGCGGTCAACGTCCGGAAGGTCAAGCGCGCGGTGCAGGGGATCGTGGACCAGGTGCTCTCCAACGAGCCGTCCATGGTCACGATGACCACGCTGCGCGACTTCGACGAGTACACGTTCACGCACTGCGTGAACGTGTCGATTTTCAGCGTGATCATCGGTCAGCGCCTGGGGCTCGACCGCCTGCAGCTCTACGACCTGGGCCTCGGCGCGCTCTTCCACGACGTCGGCAAGCAGCGCCTCGACATCGACATCATCAACAAGGCGGGGGCGCTCACCGACGCGGAGTGGGCGCACCTGAAGGAGCACCCCACCGAGGGGCTGCTGTTGCTGTTCGACATGCACGGGTTCGCGGACATGCCGTACCGCCAGATGCTGATGGCGTACGAGCACCACATGAAGACGGACCTGACGGGCTACCCGGCGAACAAGCGCGCGCGGGCACCGTCGCTGTTCACGCGCATCGTCGCGGTGGCCGACTCCTTCGACGCGGGGACGTCCGTGCGCAGCTACCAGTACAAGCCGTGGCCCCCGGACGCCGTGCTGCAGGAGATGCGCGACAACCCCAAGCGCGGCTTGGACACGCTGCTGGTGAAGGTGCTCATCACGGCCACCGGCGTGTACCCGGTGGGCACGCTCGTCATCCTCGATACGCACGAGCTGGCGATCGTCGCGCAGGTCAACAAGGACGCGGGCCTCCTGCACCGGCCGGTCGTGCGCGTCATCTCCGACCCCGTCGGGTTGCCGCTCTCGCAGCCGAAGACGCTCGATCTCTCGGAGAACGATCCCGTCACCGGGGGGCCGCGCCGCCAGATCATCAAGACCACGGATCCGCAGAGGTACGGCATCCGGGTGAGCGACTACCTGATCGCTTCGTGATCTCTTGATCTCGCAGAGGTTCGGCGCGCGGCGCGCCGAGGGCCGGGCCGCGCTCGTCCCGTACGTCACCGCGGGTTATCCCGACCGGAGCTCCACGGTCGCGGCGCTCGACGCCATCGCCGGCGCTGGAGCCGACGTGATCGAGCTCGGCATCCCGTTCTCCGACCCGCTCGCCGACGGGCCGGTCATCCAGCACGCGTCGTTCGTGTCGATCGAGCGAGGGACCAGGCTGCCCGGCATCCTGGACGATCTGGCCACCTTCCGCGGGAAGAACGACACGCCGGTCGTCCTGTTCACCTACCTGAACCCGGTCCTGCGCTACGGGATTGCCGATTTCCTGCGGGACGCACACGCCGCCGGCGCGCAGGGTCTGCTCGTGACCGACATGCCGACGGGCTCCGATCCCGCCCTCGAATCGAGGATCATCGACTCGCCGCTCGACCTGATCCGCCTCGTCGCGCCCACGACACCGCTCGCGCGTGTGTCGGAGGTGGCCCGCGGCGGGTCCGGGTTCCTCTACTACATCTCGCGCACCGGCGTGACCGGCGCGCGGGGGGAGCTTCGCGGCGAGCTCGGCACGGAGGTCGGCCGCATCCGCGAGGCCGTCGAGCTCCCCGTGGCCGTCGGCTTCGGCATCTCGACGCCCGAGCAGGCGGCCGCGGTCGCCGCGGTGGCGGACGGGGTGGTGGTGGGGAGCGCGCTCATCCAGGCGATCGATCGCGGGGGGATCGCCGAAGGCGCGCGCTTCCTCGCGTCGCTGCGCGCCGGGATGGACGCGCGTTAGCCGCTAGGGCTCCTGCCGCACCGCCAACGCCTCGAGCAGCGCCGGCTCCGGTCGCACGAAGAGGGTCTCGACACGCTCCACCGCCACCCGACCGGGGGGCGCTTTGCGCGGCTTGCGCACGTATTTCCTGAGCGTCCAGTCGACCGGCACGCTGCCCGACGTGCGCGCCTTGGAATGCAGCGCGGCGAGCGTCGCCGCCTCGGCGAGGTCGCGGGCGGGAGGGTTGCCGGGTCCGGGCCACCGGAGGATCACGTGCGCGCCGCCGACGTGCCGCGCGTGCAGCCACACGTCACCGGGCGACGAATGCCGGAAGGTGAGGTCGTCGTTGTGCCGCGACCCACGGCCGACGCGGATCTCGAGGCCGCCGGAGCTGCGAAAGACACGGTACGGGAGCGCCGGGCCTCGTTCGCTCGCCGCCGCGGGTGCTCGGGGGCGGTCCGTCCCGAGCGCGCTCTGGGCCGCCTCGGCGGACAGGGCGCCGGCCTTCGCGTCCTCCACGAGCTTCTCCCAGCGCGCACGAGCCGCGCGCGCCTCGTCGAGCAGCGCCGGTAGACGCTCCGCCGCGCGCTCGGCTTTCGTGGCGTCCCGGTAATAGCGCGCGGCGTTCGCGTGCGGCGCTTCCGCGGGATCGAGCTCCACCTCCACGCTCGAGCCGTCGAACGCGTCGAGCCGAGCGCGGGACGCGCCGTGCGGGATATCCGCATAGCGCGCGAGGATGAGGTCCCCCGTCGCGCGCAGGACGGCCGGGTCGGGAAGCTCGGAGATCTCCCGCGCGAGTCGCTGCTCCCGACCGGAAGCCCGAGCCAGGGCACGCTCGAGCGCGGACAGGAGCGAGGCGTCCAGGACGCTCGCGGGCGGCGCTGCGCCGCCTTCGTCGGCCGGGAGCAGCGAGAAGGCGTGCAGCAGGTCGTCGATGCGCGTTGCCGGGGTGCCGGGGAGGGGAAAGGGATACGGCTGCCGCTCTCCCGCGATGTCGAGGAGCACCGGCTCGGGCGCGCGTGTCCCGGTCGCCATGCGCCGCCAGCGGGCGTAGCCCACGCGCAGATCGGCGGCGGCGCCCGCGGTCTCCGGTGCGCCCAGCAGCGCCGCCGCGTTGAGGGGCGACGTCCATGCGAACGTGCGCACGAGCGCGGCCGGCCGGCTTTCCTCGCCGACCGGAGCCAGCGCATCGAGCCATTCCTGCTCGGACACGTCCCCTCGCACGCCGGCGCGTCCGAGCGGTCGCGGGCGCTGATAAGGTTCGCCCACCTTCTGCGGGCGCGCGCCCTCGCGACGCCAGAGCACGTGCCGAATGACGGGCGGATCCGGCTCGTCGTCGTCGTCGCGGCCTTCGATCAGCAGCGCGTTCCACTGATTGCCCATGAGCTCGACCACGAGCGCGACGGGCCGCCCGGCGGCGGGGGTGAGGTGGATGCGCACGATCCGCTCGTCCGGTGGGGAATCGACGGCGACGACGCGGCCGCGGAGCGGAAGGTCCTGCTCGGAGGGCGTCGTCGGACCGAGCACGCGGGGCCACCCCGCCGCCGGATGGAGCGACCAGCGGAGCGTGCGGTCCTCGAGCAGCAGCGCGAGCTCCCGTGTCGCCCCGTCCAGGCGGAGGGCGCGCGCCCGGCTTCCCGCGAGCACCCCGTGCAGCTCGGCCGCCGTGTGGCGAGCGAGGAGCGCGTCCCACCGAAGGGCCATCGAAAATCCTGCCGGGCAAGGGCGGAAAGGGCGGGCTGGACCTCTCGTGGGCGCTATTGTAACTACCGCGCATGCTCCCCAAGACATCGCGCGAGCCCGCGGCCGACCGCTCCGGCGGTCTGCACCCGCTCGTCGCCGCGGCGGCGCGCGGGGAGCTGCCCGAGTGGTCGGTGGCGGGCGCCGCGCGCCGTGAGCACATGGGGCGCGTGGCGGCGCTCCTCGGCGAGTGGGCGTCGGCGCTGGGTCTCGCCCGGGACGACCAGGCGCGCTGGCGGGCCGCCGGATACCTGCACGACGCGCTCCGCGACGAGCGCGCCGACGTGCTGCGCGACCAGGTGCCGCCGTCCGCACGGGACCTGCCCGGGCCGGTGCTGCACGGACCGGCGGCCGCCGAGCGACTCCGGCGAGAGGGGGTGGACGACGCGGAGATCCTGGCGGCGGTGGCGTCGCACACGACCGGCGGTGCTGGGCTCCCGATGCTCGCGCACGCGCTGTACGCGGCCGACTACCTGGAGCCCGGGCGCACCTACGGAGCGGACGTGCACGCCGCGCTGCGGTCCCGGATGCCGGGCGATCTCGAGGCGGTCGTGCGGGACGTCGCCGGCGAGCGCATGACGAGGGCGCTGCAGAGCCGACGCCCGATCCATCCCGACACGCTCGCGCTCTGGAACGAGCTCGCCGCGCGCCCATGAGCCACGCTGAGCCACGCTGAGCCGATGCTGAGCCGACGATGAGCCGACGCGGCATGGTGGTGCTCATGGCGGTCTGCGCGCTGGTGGCCGCCACGGCGTATCTCGGCCGTCGCTTCCCCGAAGCCGGAGCCGCCGAGAACCCGTCCCGCTCCGCCCCGCGCGAGCGCGTGCGGGTCGAGGTGCTGAACGCCGGCGGGGTGGCCGGCGTCGCGCGCGACGTCCGCAACCTTCTCCAGGACGAAGGCTTCGACGTCGTCCAGTTCGGCAACGCGTCCACGTTCGACCGCGACACGACGGTCGTGATCGACCGATCCGGCCGGGAGGAGCTGGCCGAGGCCGTTGCCAACGCACTCGGAATCCGTAACGTCCTCGTCGAGCCCGATCCGAACCTCTTCGTGGACGTCACCGTACTGTTGGGTAGGGATTGGGCCAGCCGTGTGGACGAGCCCGATCCTTTCGGCCCTGCGTCGGACCGGGCGCCGTGGGATCCCCGTGGCTGGCTCGGACGCTGAGCCGAAGAGAAAGAGATGGCCAGGAAGGACGGCAAGAACGAGTCGGATGCGGAGCCGCAGCCGGCGAACGCGCGCCCCAAGAAGCCCGCGAGCCCCGCGGCCGAATGGGCGAAGTCGATCGTCATCGCGCTCGCGCTCTTCCTCTTCCTGCGGACCTTCCTCCTGCAGACGTTCGTGATCACGTCGGGCTCGATGGAGGAGACGCTCCTCGTCGGCGACATGCTCGTGGTCAACCGCGCCGCCATCGGCTCCCGGATCCCCGGCACCAGCATCCGCATCCCGGGATATTCGGATCCGCGGTTCGGCGACATCCTCGTCTTCGATCCGCCGCACGAGGAGACGCTCAAGCTGATCAAGCGGCTCATCGGCATGCCCGGCGACACGCTCGAGATGCGGAACCGGGTGCTCTACCGGAACGGCAAGGCGTTGGACGAGCCGTACGTGGTGCACTCGCCCGCTCAGGACGAGACGCACCCGTGGATGGAGTGGCAGTCCGACTACCTCCCCGACGGCGTGGACCCCCGCACCTATGTGCCCACGCGCGACAACTGGGGCCCGCTCGTGATCCCCGAGGATCGGTACTTCATGCTCGGCGACAACCGCGAGCAGAGCCTGGACTCGCGCTACTGGGGCCTGCTCGAGGGCTGGCGCCTCGAGGGGCGGGCGGTCTTCACCTACTTCTCGTACAACAAGGGCTCCTACCGGCCGTTCCCGTGGATCCGCGAGATCCGCTGGGGTCGGCTGTTCCGCCCGATCCGCTGAGCCGGGGCGCTCAGACGCGCGCGGCGCCCATCTGGACGAGCGCGTGCGCGCGGAGCTGCCCGCACGCCGCGTCGATGTCGCGCCCGCGGGACTCCCGCACGGCCACCGTGACGCCGCGGCGCTCGAGCCCGGTCGAGAAGGCGCGGATCCGCGCCTTCGGCGAAGGCCGCCAGTCCTGGTACGGGATGGGGTTGAACGGGATGAGGTTCACGAATGCGCCGACGCGCGTGGCCAGATCGGCGAGCGGACCGACCAGGTCGAGCGCGTCGTTGATCCCGTCGATCATCGTGTACTCGAACGTGATGCGCTTGCCGCCCGCGGCGTCGAAGCGCTCGAGCGCGTCCAGCACCTCGGGGAGGGGGTAGCGCTTCTCGAGCGGGATGAGCTCGCGCCTGAGGTCGCTCGTCGGCGCGTGCAGGGAGAGCGCGAGCCTGAACTGCTCGGGTCGTTCTGCGAGCTCCAGGATGCCCGGCACGTGGCCCACCGTCGACACGGTGATCCTGCGCGCGCCCACGCCATATCCGCGGTTCAGGATGCTCAGCGAGTCGGAGACGGCCGCGCGGTTGGCGAGCGGCTCGCCCATCCCCATGTAGACGATGTTCGAGATGGCGCCGAGCGCGTGCGCGTCCGCCCAGCGTCTCGACGCCCGGTACTGCGCGACGATCTCACCCGCGGAGAGCTGGCGCCGGAAGCCGCCCCATCCGGTCGCGCAGAACGTGCATCCCATCGCGCATCCCGCTTGGCTCGAGATGCACAGCGTCAGCCGATGCTGGGTCGGAATCAGCACGGACTCGACCAGCTCGCCGTCGGGCAGCCGCCACACGTGCTTGACCGTCCCGTCCTGGCTGCGCGCGACGGTCGCCGCCTCGGGCTCGACCACCGTGAACGCCTCGGCGAGCGCTTCCCGCTCCCCCCGCGGAAGGTCGGTCATCGCGTCGAGCGAGGGTGACAGCGACTCGTAGAGCCAGCGCTCGACCTGTCCCGCACGGTACGGCGGCTGCCCACGTCGTCGGAAATGATCGCCGAGGACGTGCCGGAGCGCATCGGGCGGCAGCGCCAGGAGATCGGCGCGCGTCGGGTCGGCCATGTCGTGGTTCCGGAGTCGTACCCTACACTTGGCTACAGCACCGGCTTAACTTAGCCGCCTCGTTCGAGGGCCTGCAGCCCGGCCCGTGCCCCGGTGGGCCGCCCTCCGCCGCCCTCCGTTTCGAACGAACCGTTCCGAACGACGAAGACCCGACGAAGACCCGAGTGAGGAGGTACGTCGCGAAGCGCGACCGACGAGCCGAGTTTGCCGAGCCGATGGAGTGTTTGGGGACCGGCGGCCGCATGGGCTGTGGTCCTCTTTTTGTTGAGCGCGTGGTCGAACCCGACCGTGCCCTACCTGTTCACGGGCAGCGACAAGGTCATGCACGCCGGGCTGTATGCCGTGCTCGGGATGGGCTTGGGTTTCGGTCGCGTCCGGTCCCTCGTGCCACCGCCGCACCTCGTCCTGATCTTCATCGGCATGCTGTACGGCGCGACCGACGAGTTCCACCAGGTGTTCGTCCGCGGTCGGACGCCCGACTGGTCCGACTGGGTCGCGGACATCGTCGGCGTCATGTGCGGATATCTTCTGATCGTGAGTCTTCTGTCACGCCGTAAGACCTCAGCCTCAGTGGATCATGGAGTCGATGCCTCGCGGTAGAGACGAGCCCAACGCCGAGGGCACGCGCTTGCGGACGCGGATGGTCGGCGGGCTACGGGCCACCGATCACGGCACCGAGCCGCGGCTGGCGGGTTGGGTGCACCGGCGTCGCGATCTCGGTGGGCTCGTGTTCGTGGACCTGCGTGACCGGTCCGGTCTGGTGCAGGTGTCGATCGGGCCCGCGTGGACCGAGCCCGCCTCGCTCGCGCTCGCGCACGAGCTGGGGCACGAGGACGTCATCCTCGTCGAGGGCGTCGTCGAGCGCCGCCCCGAAGGCGCGCGCAACGCGGACATGGCGACGGGCGACGTCGAGGTGCGCGCCAAGCGGCTCGAGCGCCTGTCGGACGCGGCGACGCCCGCGATTCCGGTGTACCGGGCCGCCGGAGACGAGCTGCCGGCCGAAGAGCTCCGCCTCCAGCACCGGGTGCTCGACCTGCGGCGCGAGGAGCTGCAGCGGAACCTCGTGCTCAGGCACCAGCTCGTCCTGGCGGCGCGCAACTACTTCGACGCGCTCGGTTTCGTCGAGGTGGAGACGCCGATGCTCACGAAGGCGACGCCCGAAGGCGCGCGCGACTATCTGGTGCCGAGCCGTGTGCACCATGGCGAGTTCTATGCACTCCCGCAGAGCCCTCAGCTCTACAAGCAGATCCTCATGGTGGCGGGCTTCGACCGCTACTTCCAGATCGCGCGCTGCTTCCGCGACGAGGACCTCAGGGCCGACCGCCAGCCGGAGTTCACGCAGATCGACGTGGAGGCCTCCTTCGTCGAGCCCGACGACATCATGCGCTGGATGGAGGGGCTCGTCGCCGCGCTCGCGCGTGTGGCGGGAATCGAGTCGTCGCTCCCGTTCCCGCGCATGAGCTGGGCGGACTCGATGGAGCGCTACGGCTCCGACCGTCCCGATCTGCGCTTCGGCCTGGAGATCGCCGACTGGACGCCGGCGCTCTCCGACCTGGACTTCGGGATCATCAAGAGCCAGATCGCGGCGGGCGGTCGGGTGCGCGGACTTCGCCTCGAGGGCGGGGCGCGCCTTTCCCGCAAAGCCATCGAGGCGATCGAGGCCGAAGCCAAGGCGGCCGGGGCGGGGGGGCTGCTCTGGGCGAAGCGGAGCTCGGAGGGAATGTCGGGCACGCTCGGCAAGTTCCTCGCGGCGGGGCATGCCGACGCCCTCGGTCTCGGGGTGGACGACCTCGTCGTCGCCGTCGCCGGACCGGACGGGATCACCTCGCCGGCGCTCGCGGCGGTTCGCCAGGCGTGCGCGCGCGCGCTCGAGCTCACGCCGTCCACCGAGCACGCCTGGCTGTGGGTGACGGAGTTCCCCGTCTTCCTGGAGGAGGACGGCGTTCTCGCGGCTGCGCACCACCCGTTCGTGATGCCGCACCGGGACGACATCCACCTGCTCGAGACCGAGCCGCTGGCGGTGCGCGGCACCGCGTACGACCTGGTGTACAACGGCACGGAGTTCGGCTCGGGGAGCATCCGCGTCCATCAGCCCGATCTGCAGCGCCGCATTCTGCGGGTCCTGGGGCTCTCCGACGAGGAAATCGACACGAAGTTCGGCTTCCTGCTGGGGGCTCTGGCCGCCGGGGCGCCCCCGCACGGTGGCATCGCCCTGGGAATGGACCGTATCGTGCAACGCTTCACCGGCTCGGGAAGCCTGCGGGACGTGATCGCGTTCCCCAAGACGACCGCGGCTCGGGCGCTCTTCGAGGGCGCTCCGGCGCCGGTGGGCCGAAGCGAGCTGGAGGCCTTGGGTCTCGAGGTCATCGCGGGTCGAAGTCGGGGGATCAGGTAGCCCTCCCAGGAGGCGCATTGGCGAACAGCCACACGTTGGTCGAGCACCGGCTGGATGCGGAGGGCGCGGATCCGCTGATGCTCGCGGGGGTCAACGACCGCAACATCCAGGAGATGGGGCGCCTCTTCGGCGTCCGGGTCGTGTTGCGCGGCGATCACGTCATCCTCTCGGGCGAGCTGGCGGCGGTCGAGCGCGCGGTGCCCGTGGTGCAACACGTCATCGAGCTCGCGCGACTCCGCGCCCCGTTCGACACGGACGACATCGCCCGCTTCGCCGAGGGTGCCGAGGCGCTCGGCGGCGCGGGCGGCATCGTCGACGCGCAGGGCGAGGTCCGCATCGCGCTGCCCGGCTCGCGACGCGTCATCGTGCCCAAGACCGAAGGGCAGCGCGGATATGTCGCGGCCATCGCGCAGAACGACATCGTCATCGGCATCGGACCGGCGGGCACCGGGAAGACGTATCTCGGCGTAGCCTGCGCGGTGGACGCGCTCTACAAGCGGCGCGTGAGGCGCATCATCCTGGCGCGGCCCGCGGTGGAGGCCGGTGAGAACCTCGGATTCCTGCCGGGCGACCTCCAGCAGAAGGTCGATCCGTACCTGCGGCCGCTCTACGACGCGCTGGAGGACATGATGCCGCACGACCGTGTGCGGCGCGCGCTCGAGGACACGACCATCGAGATCGCGCCGCTGGCGTACATGCGCGGCAGGACGCTGTCGGACGCCTTCGTGATCCTGGACGAAGCCCAGAACGCGACGCGCGCGCAGATGAAGATGTTCCTCACGCGCCTGGGGATGAGCTCGCGCGTGGTGATCACCGGCGACAAGACGCAGATCGATCTCCCGCGCCGTGAGGACTCCGGGCTGCTCGAGGTCGAAGCGATCCTCTCGGGCATCAACGGCATCGCGATGGTCTACCTGGACGAGCGCGACGTGATCCGGCACCGGCTCGTGAAGGACATCATCCGCGCCTACTCGAAGGATCAGGACACGCACACGTGAGCCCGCGGGCGGCCTCGGTCCTGCAGCGGCTGTCGGGTGATCCCGGCCGCACGGTGGGCGAGCGGGCCCGCCATCACGGCGCCCGCATCCTGCTCCTGCTGGCGCTGGCCGTCTTCCTGAGCGTGCTGTTCCCCCCGGAGCGGACGACGGAGGTGGTCGGGCCGGCCGAGGGGACCGTCGCGCAGGAGGACGTCATCGCGGACGTCGCGTTCAGCATTCCCAAGACGGCCCTGGAGCTGGAGCGCGATCGCCGGCTGGCGATGGAGGCGGTGCCGCCCACGTTCGTGTACCGCGACGCGGCGCCCGACTCCATGGCGCGCCGCCTCGAGCGGTTCTTCGACCGCCTGGAGCTGGCGGCCGAGCGGCAGGGCGCGGTCGAAGAGGTGCTGCGCTCGAGTCGGATCTCGGTGACCACCTCGCAGCTCCGCTACCTGTTGGACGACGCCACCCGCACGGTCTTCGAGCGCGCTGCCGTTCGAGCGGCCCGCGAGGTGCTGCCACGCGGCGTGGTGGATCCCGCGCGCATGGACGACGTCACGACCGAGACGGTGACCGTGCGCCGGAGCGACGGCACCGAGTCGTCGGTATCGACCGACTCCATCCTGACCGCGACGGACTTCTATGGCGAGGCCGTCGAGCTGCTTCCCGCGGCCGTCGCCCCCGATGCGCGCGAGGTCCTGCGGCTGATCCTCATCTCGCACCTCGAGCACAGCCTCGCGCTCGACGTGCTGGAGACGGAGAGGGACCGCGGCGCCGCGCGCGAGTCGGTTCCGCTCACGAAGGGCGACGTCCTGCAGGGCCAGGCCATCGTGCGCGCGGGTGACCCGATCGGTCCCGAGACGCGCGAGCGCCTGGAGGCCTACTACGATGCGAGAGACGCGCTCCGCGGAGACACGGAGCCCGCCACCGACGTCGTCGCCTTCGTGGGCCTCGTGCTGCTCAACCTCATCCTGCTCGGCATCTTCGGGCTGCTGCTCTTCCTGTCGCGGCCGGAGGTGTACGCCAACTATCGCTGGCTCGTCCTGCTCGCGGTCCTGACGGCGGCCTACTTCGGGGCGGCCGCGGTGATCGACCGCGTGGGCCTGCCGCCGGAGGCGCTCCCCATCGCCTTCGTCGCGCTGCCGGTCTCGGTGCTGTGGGACACGCGCATGGCGCTGCTGCTCGTCTTCGTGCTCGCCGCGCTCACCGGGACGCTCGCGCCGTACTCGTCGTACGGGACCGTGCTGACGGTGATCGCCGCCGGCGCCGCGGCCGCCATGAGCGTGCGCGCCGTGCGGACGAGGTCGGAGACGTGGGTGTCGATCGCCATCACCGCGGGGGCCGGCGCTCTCGCGCTGATGGCGCACGCCCTCGCGACGTCGCGCCCCTGGCCGGAGGTATGGCAGGGCGCCGGCGTCCTCGCCGTGAACGCGACCGCATCCGCGCTCCTGGCCGTCGGGTTCCTCTGGTTCTTCGAGATGTTCACGGGGATCACGACCGATCAGACCCTGCTCGAGTGGGCGGATCAGTCGCGGCCTCTGCTGCGCAGTCTCGCCATGGAGGCGCCCGGCACGTACGCGCACACGGTGGCCGCGGCCAACCTGGGCGAGTCCGCCGCGACGCGGATCGACGCGAACGGGCTCCTGTGCCGCGTCGGGCTCCTGTACCACGACGTGGGAAAGATCCTCCGGCCGCACTACTTCGTGGAGAACCTCACCGACCGGCGAAACCCGCACGACAAGCTGCGACCCGAGACGTCGGCGTCCATCGTGCGCGAGCACGTCACGGAGGGGATCCGCCTCGCCAAGGAGGCCAAGGTTCCCGACGTCGTGGTGCGCTTCATCGCCGAGCACCACGGCACGCAGCGGATCGGGTTCTTCTACGACAAGGCCACGGCGGCGTCCAACACGCCGGTGGACGTGCAGGCGTTCTCCTACGCCGGGCCGAAGCCGTCCACGAAGGAGTCGGCGATCGCGATGCTCGCCGATTCGTCCGAGTCGGCGGCGCGGGTGCTGCAGGATCCCACGCCGGAGCGGGTGCGTGACTTGATCGATGCGATCGTGGACGCCAAGATCGCGGACGGTCAGCTCGACGACGCGCCTCTCACCCTCCGGGAGATCGCCCTGGTGAAGGACCAGTTCGTCACCATGCTCGCGGGCATCGCGCACCGCCGCATCGAGTATCCCGAGACGAAGCACCTCACCGAGCAGTCCGCCGACGAGGACGACGAGGTCGACCACGAGATCGACCACGAGGTCGACAGCGGAGTCGCGTGAGCTCGGCCGCGCGGTGGAAGGGCCTCGAGGTGCACGTCGACGCGGGAAGCTTCCGGGCGGTCGACACGCGCGCGATCCAACACGCGGTCCTGCTCGCGCTCGAGAGCGCGGGCGAGGGAGGGCCGCCGTCCAGCGCGGAGATCTCCGTGGCGCTCGTGGACGATCCGGCGATCTCGGCGCTCAACGCGAGGTTCCTCGCGAAGGAAGGCCCCACCGACGTGCTCGCTTTCTCCTTGGGGGACGCGCCGGACGTGGTCGGGGACGTCTACGTCGGATTCGAGCAGGCGAGCAGGCAAGCCGCGGATCTCGGCATCTCTCTGGCCGAAGAGCTCGTCAGGCTCGCCATCCACGGCACGCTGCACGTTCTGGGGCACGATCATCCCGACGGCCACGAGCGTGACGACAGCCCCATGTTCGCGTTGCAGGAGCGGCTGGTGCGCGAGGCGATGAGGACTTCCTCGGCGGGCTGATCCCGCCCTCGGCGGCGAGGCCATGCCTTGCCCGTCCCATACCAGTCCGGGATCTTCCTGCGGCGTTCCACTCGGGATGCTCCGCACTGAACCTGGCGCCTCGGCATCCGTAGCCGTACGGCAGCTCCCTCATGAGCACTGTTCACGAAGAGCTCGAGGACACCCGGAACCGCATCGAAGCCCTCCTCGCCGAGGGTGATCTCGAGTCGGCCCGGGAGCTCGCGCTCACGCTGCACGCGTCCGACCTCGCCGATCTGGTCGAGGTGCTCGACGACGACGTCCGCGTGCGGCTCGTGTCGGTGCTCCCGGCCGAGCAGGCGTCCGAGGCGCTCGCCGAGATGGAGGAGGGCGAGGACCGCGGCGACCTGCTGGCGGCGCTCACGCCGGAGAAGAGCGCCGAGCTCCTCAGCGAGCTGGCCGACGACGACGCCGCCGACCTCTTCGCCGAGCTCGAGCCCAGCGAGCAGCAACGCATCCTGAGGGCGTTGCCGGCGGAGGAGGCCGGCGACCTCATCGAGCTGCTCGAGTATGGGGAGGACACGGCCGGCGGTCTGATGACCACCGAGTTCGTCGCGGTCCTGTCCACGCTGACCGCGGCGGAGGCCATCGACGAGGTGCGGAGGCAGGGGCGCGAGGTCGGCGTCTTCTACGTCGTGTGGGTCGTGGACGAGGAGAACCGGCTCCAGGGGACGCTCAACCTCGACCGGCTGATCATGGCGGACCCCACGAGCTGCATCGCCGATCTGGTCGAGGAGCCCATCGCCACCGTGCTCCCGAGCGTGGACCAGGAGGAGGTCGGGCGCCTCATCGCCCGCTACAACGTCGTGTCGCTCCCCGTGGTCGACGAGCGCGGCGTCCTGCTCGGGCGCATCACCTTCGACGACGTGATCGACGTGCTGGAGGCCGAGCAGACGGAGGATATCCTGCAGATGGCCGGCTTGGGGAGCGGCGACGAGGCGCTGCGCTTCACCTGGCACGAGTCCGTGCGCGCACGCATGCCGTGGCTCCTCGCCAACCTGGGCACGGCGGCGCTGGCGTCGGCGGTGGTGTACGTGTTCTCCGATACGATCGAGAGCGTCGTGGTCCTGGCGGCGATCATGCCGATCGTGGCCGGGCTCGGAGGCAATGCCGGCACCCAGGCGCTCGCCGTCACCGCCCGCAGCCTCGCCGTGGACAACGCGCCGCACGACAACACGGCGCTTCGCAGGCACGTCGGCAGGGAGCTCGCCGTGGGTGTCATCAACGGCGCGGTTCTGGGCTCGATCGTGGCGCTGTTCGCGATGCTGCTCGGGGGGGATCCGCTGCTCGGTCTCGTCGTGCTGCTGGCGATGTGGGGCAATCTGGCGGTCGCCGGCTTCCTGGGATCCTTCGTGCCCTCGATCATGGACCGGCTCGGTCTGGACCCGGCCGTATCCTCGTCGATGTTCGTCACGCCGTTCACGGATCTGTGCGGCTTCCTGTTCCTGTTGGGCCTCGCCTCCGCGCTGCTCCTGTGACGAGCCCCGGCCACGCGGGGGAGGGGCGCGCGCGATGAAGCGCATCGCCAGGACGTCCTCCGTTCTACTCAGCCTCACGCCGTTCGCGGTCGCGTTCCTGCGCGATCGCAAGGCGTGGATCCTCTTCGGAAGGGGGGCGCGGCGCACGCCGGCGCATCACGAGCGGCGCGCGGAGAAGCTCACGCAGCGCGTCGCCGCGCTCGGTCCGACGTTCATCAAGCTCGCGCAGCTCCTCAGCGCGCGAGCGGACATCCTCCCCGAGCCCTACCTGTCGCGCATCAGCCGGCTGCAGGACCGGGTGCCGCCGCACCCCGCGTCGCAGATCCGCGCCGTCATCGAGCGCGAGCTGGGCAAGCCGGTGTCGGAGGTGTTCGAGGACTTCCACGACGCGCCGGAGGCGGCGGCCAGCCTGGGGCAGGTCCACCGGGCCCGCGTTGGCGGCGAGGACGTGGTCGTGAAGGTGCTCCGTCCCGGTGTGGAGGAGGCGGTCGCGCTCGATCTCGACATCTCCTTCCGTCTGCTCTTCTGGCTGAACGTGATCTTCCCGAACCACCACGTGCGTGGGCTCACCAACGTGGTCCGCGAGTTCTCCGTGCGCGTCCGCGCCGAGATGGACTTCACCCAGGAGGCGGAGAACATCGCGCGCTTCCAGCGCGCCTTCGCGGGCGAGCGCAAGGTGCGGGCGCCCGCCGTGCACGCCGCCTATACGACGCGGCGCGTGCTCGTCATGGAGCACTGCGTGGGCACCAAGATCGATCAGCTCCACGGTCTCTTCGCCTCGGGGCGGCTCTCGTTCCAGCAGGTGATGGAGTCCCTGACCGGCGTCTATCTCCGCATGATGGTGATGGACGGCTTCATGCACGCGGATCCGCATCCCGGAAACCTGCTCGTCCAGGACGACGGCACGCTGGTCTTGCTCGATTGGGGGGCCACGCTCGACGTGCCGCGTTGGACGAGGGAGTCGATCCTGCGCGTCGCCCTCGCCGTGGGACGTGAGGACATCGATGGCGTGATCAACGAGATGTACCGCCTGGGCATGATCAGCGCGGAGGTCCCCCGCGGCGACATCCGTGAGGCGGCGACGGAGATCCTGAGGATCGTGGAGCGCGCGAAGACCACCAACCGGGCGCGCATCATCGAGCAGATCATCTCGCAGGTGCTCGACACGTTCTACACCTGGCCGCTCACGCTTCCCCAGGAGCTCGTCTACTTCCTGCGCACCGCCGCGCTCATCGAGGGCGTGGCGTTCCACTACGACGCGAACTTCGACGGGCTCTCCTTCATTCGCGGCGTGGTGCAGCAGAACCGCGCCGAGCTCATCCGCTCGACCAGTCAGCAGCCGGCGCAGCTCGCGCGCAGCTTCATGGAGGAGGCCCAGGGCACGGTGCGCTCCGTCCGGGACCTGGTCGGCCGCGCCGAGCGCGAGGAGCTACGCATTCGCGTGCATCCCCGCGACATCCAGACGCAGGAGCATTTCCTGCACCTGCAGGCGCGGCGCCTGCTGCTGAGCATATTCGCCACGGCGGTCGCCGTGATCAGCTCCATCCTGTTCATCGCGCTCCGCAATCCGTGGCTGCTCGGGGCCGGCCTCCTCGCCGCGCTCATGATGTTCATCGTGGTGCTCTTCATCCCGACGCATCTGCTCGAGAACCCGCTGCGCCACGCCCGCGGCATCCGCCCGCATGGCATCCACGAGATGGAGGACCGTGGCCGCACCTGAGCAGCTCGAGCGCCTCCTGACGCAGTTCGGCGAGCGCCGCACGGTCGCGCTCGCGCGCGCCATCTCGATCGTCGAGGACGAGCGACCCGGCTTCCAGGATCTCCTGCACGCGCTGCTCGCGCGCAGCCCCCGCGCGAAACGAACGGGGCTCACCGGTCCCCCCGGAGCCGGCAAGTCCAGCCTGGTCGCCGCGCTCGCGGGCATCTACCGACGGCGCGACGAGCAGCTCGGCATCGTCGCCGTCGACCCGACGTCGCCGTACACGGGAGGCGCGCTCCTGGGCGACCGGATCCGCATGGGGGAGCTGGCCACCGATCCTTCCGTCTTCATCCGCTCGATGGCGAGCCGGGGATCGTCCGGCGGGCTCGCCACGACCACCAAGGAGGTGATCGATCTCATGGATGCGTTCGGCTTCGAGCGTATCCTGATCGAGACGGTGGGCGTGGGGCAGACGGAGCTCGAGATCACCGCGGCGGCCGACACCGTCATCGTCGTGCTCGTGCCCGAGTCGGGCGACGCCATCCAGGCGATGAAGGCGGGCCTGATGGAGATCGCCGACGTCTTCGTGGTGAACAAGTCGGACCGCCCGGGTGCGGCGCGTCTGGTGAAGGAGATCCAGCAGTCGCTGCATCTGCGGGCCGGACGCGCGCTCGAGGACGTGCCGGCCCATCACGGCGTCGATCTCTCGCGCCAGGGCAGCCGGCCCGCCGCGGCCGCGCCGCCGCCGGAAGGTGCCGCCTGGGACGTACCGGTGCTCGCCACCAACGCCCTCACGGGGGACGGGCTCGACGCGCTGTCGAGCGCGCTCGACGCCCACCGGGATTGGCTCGAGGCGAGCGGCGCGCTCCACGTCCGCCGAAGGGTGCGCGCCCGGGCGCGGGTGCGCGACGTGGTCGAGCGCGGCTTGAGGCGGGCGGCGTGGGCTTCGGAGGCGGTGGAGACCCACCTCGAGGGCGGCTTGGACCGCATCGAGGCGGGGGAGGGGACCGCCTACTCCGTCGCCGGCGAGATCCTCGGCCTGCTGCTTCGTTGACCCTTTCTTCGAAGACGGGTCATCTTTCGTTCGATGTCCACGGCAGAAAGGAAGTTTCGCCAGCGCCAGGCGCGCGCGCAGGAGTCGGCCGACGAGCCCGACGCGATACCTGACGACGCGGCGACATCGCCGGAGGGCTCCGACGCTCGCGAGCGGCTGGCGGCCTGGAAGGCGCTCCATGATGCGCTGCCCGAGCGGGAAGCCTCGTTCACGACGGTATCGGGGCGTCCGGTGCGGCCCCTGTACACCGAGCTCGACCGCGAGGGCGCGGACCCGGATTCGATCGGGCTGCCCGGGCTCTACCCGTTCACGCGCGGGCCCTACGCGACGATGTACCGCACGCGGCTGTGGACGATGCGCCAGTTCGCGGGGTTCGCCACGGCGGAGGACACGAACGCGCGGTACAAGTACCTGCTCGAGCACGGCCAGACCGGGCTCTCCGTCGCGTTCGACTTCCCCACGCTCATGGGGTTCGACTCCGACCACCCGCGCTCGCTCGGCGAGGTGGGCGTGTGCGGGGTGGCCATCTCGTCGCTCGCCGACATGGAGCGCCTCTTCGAGGGCATCCCGCTCGATCAGGTCTCGGTGTCCATGACCATCAACGGGCCGGCGATCATCCTCTTCTGCTTCTACGTCGCCGCTGCGGAGAAGCAGGGCATCGCTCCCGCGAACCTCCGCGGCACGGCCCAGAACGACATCCTGAAGGAGTACCAGGCCCAGCACGCGTGGGTCTTCCCACCCGAGCCGGCGCTCCGCTGCATCGTGGACATGTTCGCCTGGTGCAGCGAGCACGCGCCCAAGTACAACCCCATCTCGATCTCCGGCTACCACATCCGCGAGGCCGGTGCCACGGCGGCGCAGGAATTGGCGTTCACGCTGCGGAACGGGTTCGAGTACGTCGAGCGCGGGATCGCGCGCGGCCTCGACGTGGACGCGTTCGCCCCGCGGCTCTCGTTCTTCTTCGACGTGCACAACGACTTCTTCGAGGAGATCGCAAAGCTGCGCGCCGCCCGGCGCATCTGGGCGCGCGGCATGCGGGAGCGCTACGGCGCGACGGATCCCGAGTCGTGGCGCCTTCGCACGCACGCGCAGACGGCGGGCGTGACGCTCACGGCGCAGCAGGCCGAGAACAACATCGTGCGCGTCGCCTATCAGGCGATGGCCGCCGCGCTCGGCGGCACGCAGTCGCTGCACACGAACTCGATGGACGAGACGCTCGCGCTCCCCACGGAGAAGGCCGTGCGGATCGCGCTGCGGACGCAGCAGATCCTCGCGCACGAGTCGGGCGTGACGAACACGATCGACCCGCTCGCAGGATCGTATTTCGTCGAGACGCTCACCGACGAGCTGGAGCGGGACGCCCTCGAGCTCTTCGCCGAGATCGACGCGCTCGGGGGCGTCGTCCCGGGCATCGAGCAGGGCTGGTTCCAGCAGCAGATCGCCATGTCGGCCATGCGGCAGCA
This sequence comes from Gemmatimonadales bacterium, assembly GCA_050181335.1. GTDB lineage: Bacteria > Gemmatimonadota > Gemmatimonadetes > Longimicrobiales > Gaopeijiaceae > UBA2982. Next base: position 148,063 of record JBFXDG010000004.1, read on the forward strand.
GCGGGAGGTCGAGACGGGCGAACGGGTGATCGTCGGAGTGAACGAGTTCGAGGAAGGCTCCGAGCGCATCGAGATCGAGACGCTCAGGATCGCCCCGTCCGTCGAGCGCAGGCAGGTCGCGGGCATGGCCGCGCTGCGTGCCCGACGGGACGGCCGGCGGGTCGATGCGACCCTGGCCGCGCTCACCGAGGCGTGCCGCTCGGGCGACAACCTCGTGCCCCGCATTCTCGATTGTGCCCGCGCCTATGCCACTCTGTTCGAGATACGCCACGCGATGGAAGAGATCTTCGGATCCTACAAGGAGCCCGTCTTCTTCTGATGAAGGACTCCAGATGACGAACGCGAGCGCACCGACCGCGAGGAAGATCCGCGTCCTCGTCGCCAAGCCCGGCCTGGACGGCCACGACCGCGGCGCCAAGGTGATCGCGAGCGCGTTCCGCGACGCCGGCTTCGAGGTCATCTATACGGGTTTGCACCAGACGCCCGAGATGATCGTCGCCGCCGCGGTGCAGGAGGACGTGGACGTGGTCGCGATGTCCGTGCTCTCCGGGGCGCACATGACGCTCTTCCCCCGCGTGCAGGAGCTCCTCGCCGAGGCGGGAGCCGATCAGGTGCTCCTGACGGGGGGCGGCATCATCCCCGAGGAGGACGTGAGCGCGCTGGAGGCGCGTGGGATCGGGCGGCTCTTCGGGCCCGGCACGACGACCACGACGGCCATCGCGTACATCAAGGACTGGTTCGCCGCGTCGCAGAAGGCATCGTGATCCGCGAACCGAGAGTCGGGCGTTGACGGCGCGTCCAGCCGCGAGCGCGTCGGCGGGCAGGCTCGGTCAGCTCTCCGCGGAGCTCAAGGAGCTGCGGGACCGGCTCCGCGCCGGAGGCGGCGACGAGCGGATCGAGCGCCAGCATCGACAGGGCAAGCTGACGGCGCGCGAGCGCGTCGGCCTCCTCCTCGATCCGGGCACGCCGTTCGAGATCGGACTGCTGGTCGCCTGCGATCTCTACGACGGGCAAGCCCCGGCGGCTGGCGTCGTGACGTGCGTCGGGCGCATCGCGGGACGCGAGGCGGTCGTGGTCGCGAACGACGCGACCGTGAAGGCCGGCTCGTGGTGGCCCGAGACGATCAAGAAGATCCTGCGCGCGCAGGAGGTCGCGATGCGCTGCCGGATCCCGATCGTCTACCTGGTGGACTCCGCCGGCGTGAACCTCCCGTACCAGGGCGGGGTCTTCCCGGGCCAATACGGGGCGGCGCGCATCTTCTATTACAACTCCTTGATGCGCAGGTACTTACGGATTCCGCAGTTCGCGGCCGTCATGGGCCCGTGCATCGCCGGCGGCGCCTACCTGCCGGCGCTCTCCGACGTGATCCTGATGGTCGAGGGCACGTCCTTCATGGGCTTGGGCGGGCCCAACCTCGTCAAGGGCGCGACCGGCCAGATCGTCGAGGCCGAGGAGCTCGGGGGGGCGCACGTGCATACCGAGGTCAGCGCGGTGGCGCATTACCTGGTGGAGGACGACGCCGCCTGCATCGACCGACTGCGGCAGCTCATCGCGGAGCTGCCGGAGGAGCCGCGCACGCCGCGCGTCGCGACCCCGCCGACCCGACTGGGCTACGAGCTCTACGACCTCATGCCCGACGACCACCGCCAGCCGTACGACATGCGCGCGGTCCTCGCGTGCATCCTGGACGGCGAGCCGTTGGACGAGTTCCAGCCCGGTCACGCGCCCGAGATGATCTGCGGGACGGCGTTCCTCGACGGCGTGGCGATCGGCGTGATCGCGAACGCCCGGGGGATGTTCAAGAGCGGCAAAGGGGCGCCGCACTTCGGCGGCATCGTGTACGCGGAAACGGCGCGCAAGGTCGCGTACTTCATCGAGACGATGAACCGGCACGGCACTCCGCTGCTCTTCGTGCAGGACGTGTCGGGGTTCATGGTCGGCCCGGAGGCGGAGCACTCCGGCATCATACGCGCGGGGGCCGAGTTCGTGGAGGCGATGGCGACCGCCACGGTGCCGAAGCTCGTCGTGACGCTGAACCATGCGTCGGGCGCCGGCTACTATGCGATGGCCGGGCAGGGCTTCGATCCCGACTTCATCGTCTCGCTGCCCACCGGCCGCATGGGCGTCATGGAGGGGGAGAGCGCCGTGATGGCGCTCTTCAGCGCGCAGCTCGAGAAGTTGAAGGAGCGCGGCGTGCCGCCCGACGACGAGCTCGTGGAGAAGATGGACGAGGTGCGCGCCGACTACGAGCGCCAGCTCGACGCCCGCTTCGCCGCCGCCCGCGGCTTCGTCGACGACGTGCTGCTGCCGGAGGAGCTGAGGCCCACGCTCATCCTCCTGCTGCGCGCCGCCCTGAGGAATCCCGGCCCGCACCTCGGGCCGTTCCAGATCTCGGCGCGCGCGTTCCAGGAAGGCCCGTGACGCGCGAGCGAGTCGTGAGGGTCGCGGCGGGGCAGGGCTTCTGGGGGGACGAGCTGGACGCGCCGGTGCGGCAGGTCGAAGGCGGCCCGATCGACTACCTCGTGCTCGACTACCTCGCAGAGGTCACGATGTCGATCCTGCGCAAGCAACGCGCGAAGGATCCGGGGGCGGGGTACGCGCGGGACTTCGTCGCGCTCATGGAGCGGATCTTCCCCGCGTGCGTCTCCCGCGGGATTCGCGTGGTGAGCAACGCGGGTGGGGTGAACCCGCGCGGGTGCGCCCAGGCGCTCGTCGACGCGGGTCGGCGTGCCGGCGCGGCAGGGAAGTCCACCGTCGCGCTCGTGACGGGCGACGACCTGATGGACCGGCTCGGCCGGCTCGTCGACGACGGTCACGATCTGCGGCACATGGAGTCGGGCCGCCCGCTCGCCGACGTGCTCGACCGGGTGCAGAGCGCCAACGTGTACCTCGGCGGCGCGCCCATCGTGGACGCGCTCGGCCGGGGGGCCAGCGTGGTGCTGACGGGCCGCGCGGTGGACGCCGCGCTGACCTACGCGCCGCTCGTGCACGAGCTCGGGTGGTCGTTCGACGACTACGACCGTCTCGCCGCGGGGGTGGTCGCGGGACACCTGAACGAGTGCGGCGCCCAGAGCACGGGCGGCAACTGCTCGGCCGAGTGGTGGGCCATCCCCCATCTCGCCGACGTCGGATTCCCGATCGTGGAGGCAGGATCGGACGGCACCTTCGTGCTCACCAAGCACCAGGGCTCGGGCGGCGTGGTGAACCGCGCATCGGTGACCGAGCAGCTCGTCTACGAGATCGGCGATCCGGCGGCCTACATGGGCCCCGACGTGGTGGCGGACTTCACCACCGTGGAGCTCGAGGATCTGGGCGACGATCGCGTGCGGGTGCGGGGCGCCACTGGACGGCCACCTCCGCAACGGCTCAAGGTCTCCGTGGCGTACTCGGCGGGCTGGAAGTCGGTCGGCACGCTCACGTACGCGTGGCCGGACGCGGCGGCCAAGGCTCGCGCGGCGTCCTGCGTGCTGCGCGAGCGCCTCGACCGCCTCGGCCTCGCGTTCGCCGAGACGCGCGTCGAGCTGGTCGGGTGGGACTCGACGCACGGCGCCCTCGCCGGTGAGCCGCCCGCGGACATACCCGAGGTCCAGCTCCGCGTCGCCGTGCGCGCCGACGACCGCGCACCCGTCGAGCGGTTCACGCGCGAGATCGCCCCGCTCGTCCTGACCGGACCGCCCTCGGTGACCGGGTACGCGACGGGGCGCCCGCGGGTGGACGAGATCGTCGCGTTCTGGCCCGCCCTGATCGACCGGGACGCGGTCGAGCCATACGTGGAGGTGGAGATGCTGCGCATATGACACGCGTGCAGCTGGTGCATCTCGCGCACGCCCGCTCGGGAGACAAAGGCGACACCGCCAACATCGGCGTGATCGCGTACGATCCCGCCCACTTCGAGCTGTTGCGCGACGAACTCACGGCCGAACGCGTGAAGGCGCATCTGGGAGCCCTCGTGCGCGGCGAGGTCGAGCGCTTCGAGCTGCCGAAGGTCGCCGCGCTGAACTTCCTCCTGCACGAAGCGCTCGGGGGCGGCGGCACGCGCTCGCTGCGCACGGACTCGCAGGGGAAGGTCCTCGGGACGGCGCTTCTACGGATGGAGATCGACGTGCCCGACGACGTCGCCCGCGCCGTTCGGGGCCGCGGTCGGGTTCCAGCCGGCTGGAGCCCGTCGATCCGATGACCGAGCCGATCCTCCTGGAGACGCGCTCGGACGGCGTCGCCCGCCTCACGCTCAACCGGCCGGACAAGCGCAACGCGCTCGACGCCGCGCTCGTCGGTGCCCTGGCGTCCGCGCTCCAGCGAACCGCGGGCGACCCGGAGGTCCGGGTGGTGGTGCTCGCGGGGGCCGGCCGGGACTTCTGCGCCGGTCTCGACCTCGCGGAGCTCGCGCGCATCGCCGATCCGGCCCTGGCGGATGGCTACGAGCGGGGGCTCGCGGACGCCCGCGCCCTGGCGGCGCTCTTCGCCCGCATGCGCGCCCATCCGCGTCCGATCGTCGCCTTGGTGCAGGGAAGGGCGGTGGCGGGAGGGTGCGGGCTCGCGACCGCCTGCGATCTGGTCCTCGCGCGCGAGGATGCGGAGTTGGGCTATCCGGAGGTCCACCTCGGCTTCGTGCCCGCGCTCGTGATGTCGCTGCTCCGCCGAAAGGTCGGCGAGACGCGCGCATTCGAGCTGGTCGCGCTGGGCAATCGCTTCTCGGCCGGCGAAGCGTTGTCGATGGGCCTGGTGAACCGCGTGTACGCCGCGGACGTGTTCGACCGCGAGTCGGCCGCCTACGTCGGCGAGCTCGCTTCCCGTCCGCCGGGCGCGCTGTCTCTGACCAAGCGGCTCCTCTACGAGTTGGACGGCATGCCGCTGCCACAGGCGCTCGAGCGCGGTGCCGAGGTGAACGCCAGGGCGCGCGTCTCGGAGGAGTGTCGCTCGGGAGTTCGGCGGTTCCTCGACCGAAAGAAGGAGCGACCGTCTTGAGCCTCTTCCTCGACCGCAAGCCGCGCTCGCGACGTTTCCTGGTGTGGAAAACGCGCATCTTCGCCGTCGCCGCCGTCATCGCGCTCGTCGGGATGTACCTCGACAACCCGTACGTCACCGGTACCGCGCTCGCCCTCCTGCTCGTCGGCATGGCGCTGCGGTTGGTGCCGGAGCGGCGTCCCCTGCAGAGCGGCGACGAGCCCGAGAAGCCCGAGGAGCCCGGGCGCACCTGAGCTCGTCCCATTCCTCCATCGCCGCGCCACGCGTCGCGCGGCATCCCTGGAGGCATGGTCGCGGATCCCGTCGAGCTCCTGAAGCGCCACCTCGGATATCCTGCGTTCCGGCCCGGGCAGGAGGACCTCGTCAGGGCCGTCCTCGCCGGTCGTGACGCATTGGGCATCCTTCCCACCGGCGGTGGAAAGAGCGTGTGCTACCAGGTGCCGGCGCTCGCGCTCGGTGGGTTGACGCTCGTCATCACGCCGCTCGTCTCGCTCATGGAGGATCAGGTGGAGCGCGCGGGGGCGGCCGGGCTCCGCGCCGCGCATCTGAGCGCGAACCAGCCCGCCGCCGTGCGCCGCGACGCCTTGTCGGCGGCGACGGAGGGTCGAATCGACATCTTGTTCGTGGCGCCCGAGCGGCTGGAGCTCGACGCCTTCCGCGAGGTTCTGCGGGGCCTCGAGGTGCGCCTGCTGGCGGTGGACGAGGCGCACTGCATCTCGGAATGGGGACACGACTTCAGGCCCGCCTACCGGCGCATCGGCGTCCTGCGTGGCATGCTGAGATGTCCGACCATGGCGCTCACCGCGACGGCGACGCCCGCGGTTCGCCAGGACGTCCTCGACAGCCTCGCCCTGGAGCGGCCGTTCGTCGTCGTGCGCTCCTTCGACCGGCCCAACCTATCCTGGGCGGTCCAACGCGGGCGCACGCTGGCCGAGCGCGTCGCCGGGGCCTTCCGGATCCTCGGTCGGCGACCCGGCCCGGCGATCGTCTACGCGCCGACGCGCGGGTCCGTCGAGCGCGTGCGGGACGGCCTCGCCGCGCGCGGGGTGCGCACGGAGGCCTACCACGCCGGTCTGCCGGGTCCCGAGCGCTCGCGCGTGCAGGCGGCGTTCATGGAAGGGCGGTGCCGTGTCGTCGTCGCCACCAATGCGTTCGGCATGGGGATCGACAAGCCGGACGTGCGCACGGTCGTCCACGTCCAGCTCCCCGGCACCCTGGAGGCCTACTACCAGGAGGCGGGACGCGCGGGCCGCGACGGGGGCCCGGCGGCCTGTGTGGCGTTCCACGCCCGCTCGGATCGACGGCTGGCGCGGTCCTTCGTCGATCGTACGCACCCGCCGGCGCGTATCCTGCGCGATTGGCACCGTCGGCTCGGCCTCGCGTCCGGTCCCGATGGCACGGTGGGTCTCGGCCCCGACTCGACTCCCGACGTCGGCGCCGCCCTCGAGGAGTGGCTCTCGGATTCCGGCACGGGTCCGGTCGCGGCGCTCGAGCGCATCGGAGCGGTGCGCCGCGTCGAGCCGCGAGCCCCGACGACCGACGGCGACTTCGCGCGCCGGCTCGGCGTGCGGAGGCGGGCCGACTTTCGCGGTGCGTTGCGCTTGAGGAAGTCCGCGCTCGCGAAGGTGGATTCGGTGCAGCGCTACGCCGGCACCCGTGGTTGCCGGCGGCGCGCGCTCCTCCGTTACTTTGGGGAGTCGGCGCCGCCGCGCTGCGGGAGCTGCGACCGCTGCCGCGCCGCACAGGACTGACGCGTCCAGACGACTGGAATCATCCGCGATGGATCGATACCTCAACACGGAGCACCACGAGCTCCGCGAACGCGTGGCCGGCTTCGCGCGAGAGGAGATCGCGCCCGTGGCGCGCGACCTCGACGACCGTGGCGAGTTTCCGTGGGCCACCGTGGCACGGATGGCGAAGCTCGGCCTCTTCGGCGTGCCGGTCCCGCGCGAGCTCGGCGGCATGGGGAGGGACTATCTGAGCTACATCCTCGTCATCGAGGAGCTGGCGAAGGTGGACGCGAGCCACGCCATCACGGTCTCGGCGCATACGACGCTCGGAACGTCGCCCATCCTCGCCTTCGGCACCGCCGAGCAGAAGGCGCGCTTCGTTCCTCCGCTCGCGCGGGGAGAGGTGCTCGGAGGCTTCGGGCTGACGGAGGCCGGTGCGGGATCCGATGCCTCCGGGACTCGCACGCGCGCCACGCGCGTGGACGGTGGCTATCGCCTGAGCGGGGCCAAGGTCTTCATCACCAACGCGGGCGTGGGCGAGATCTTCGTCGTCACCGGGGTGACGGAGCCGGGCTCGGGCACGCACGGCATCACCAGCTTCATCGTGTGCAAGCCCACGGTGGACGTCGCGAAGGCCGAGTCGCAGGGGATGGGTCACCTCGCGGACCTCCCGTTCAGCGACGGGGTCCGCGTCGGCGAAAAGGAGGACAAGATGGGCTGGCGGGCGTCGGACACCCGCGAGCTCCTCCTGGAAGACGTCTTCGTTCCCGCCGACCAGCGTCTGGGGGAGGAGGGCGAGGGGTTCGCCAACTTCATGAAGACGCTGGACGCGGGCCGCATCGGGATCGCGGCGCTCTCGCTCGGGCTGGCGGAAGGCGCGCTCGAGGCCGCCGGCCGGTACGCAGGCGCGCGGCAGCAGTTCGGTCGGCCCGTCTGGGACTTCCAGCCGGTCCAGTTCAAGCTGGCCGACCTGGCGACCGAGGTGGAAGCCGGCCGCCACCTGACCTACCACGCGGCCTGGCTCAAGGATGCCGGCCAGCCGTTCTCGAAGGAGGCCGCGATGGCCAAGCTCTACTGCTCGGAGCTGGCCATGCGAGCCTCCCTGGGGGCGATCCAGGTCATGGGAGCGGCCGGCTACACGAGCGACCATCCGGTGGAGCGGATGATGCGCGACGCCAAGATCTGCGAGATCGGCGAGGGCACCAACGAGATCCAGCGCCTGGTCATCGCCCGCCACCTGGCCGACGAGCTGGCCAGGATCTGAGGTCCGCCCTCGCCCCTGGGACGCGAGCCCCGCCACCCCGCGGCGCGCCCCCAGGAACCAAATGCGCCTAACGCGCCTATCAGTCCCCAAGCACGTCGCACCGCGGCGGTTGGTGGTGCGCGCCCGTGGGGATCTGCTCGCACGGACGCCGCCGCACCGCGCCCGCGACGCCGGAGCCTGGTGGTCGCCGGGCTTGCCGCATCCGCCGCCGGCGGAGGGGCAGGCTCGGGACGCGCCCGGTGCCGGTTCGGGAAACCGGAGCGACCACACATTCGGAGACTGATTTGAGGAGAGAAATCCTCGTCAGCGCTACACCCCAGGAGTCATGGGTGGCGCTGCTGGAAGACCAAGAGCTCGTTGAAGTCATGTTCGACCGCCCGGATCAGGATCGGATCCTGGGCGACATCTTCCTGGGCCGCGTCGATGCGGTCCTCCCCGGCATCCAGGCGGCGTTCGTCGACCTGGGCACCGAGAAGGCCGGCTTCCTGCACGTGGCCGACCTGAACTTCGGGGACGGCGAAGACGACGACGACGAGGCCGAAGGCAACGGGAACGGGAACGGCAACGGCCGGGGGCGCGGCGGTGGCCGGCGCCGGCAGAAGCAGCGCAAGCTCCCCAACATCCAAGATCACCTGCAGAAGGGTCAGAGCCTCCTCGTCCAGGTGACCAAGGAAGCGATCGGCACCAAGGGCCCCAGGCTCACCGCCGAGATCTCGCTGCCGGGGCGGTTCCTCGTCTACATGCCCTACTCGTCCCGTGTCGGGGTGAGCCGCAAGATCGAGGGTCGCGAGCAGCGGGCGAAGCTGCGCAAGATGGCCCAGGGAGTGCTCCCGCCGGACAGCGGCGGGATGATCGTCCGCACGGTCAGCGAGGAAGTCACCCAGAAGACGCTGGAGCAGGAGTTCCGCAGCCTCCACCAGCGCTGGGAGAAGATTCGCCAAGCCTCCGCGACGGCCTCGGCGCCGGCCGCGGTGCACCGCGAGGCCAAGCTGATCAGCGGCGTCATTCGCGACCTGTTCAGCGACAAGTTCGACGCCCTGCGCGTCGACTCGCGCGAGGTGTTCGACGAGGTGCGCGACTACGTCCGCACGGTCGCTCCGGATCTCACCGACCGCGTGCACCTGCACGAGGGCCCGGTCTCCCTCTTCGACCAGTACGGCGTCGAGGAGGAGATCCAGAAGGCGTTCCAGCGCACGGTCAGGCTCAAGTCCGGCGGATACGTCGTGATCGAGCCGACCGAGGCGCTCGTCTCGATCGACGTGAACACGGGCAAGTTCACCGGAAAGGGACGCAAGGATCCGGAAGAGACGATCCTCAGGACGAACCTCGAGGCCGCGCGGGTGATCACGAAGCAGCTCCGCCTGCGCGACATCGGCGGAATCATCGTCGTGGACTTCATCGACATGGAGATGCAGGAGAGCCGCGACAAGGTGCTGCGCGAGCTGCGCTCGCATCTCGGGCGCGACAGAGCGCGTACGAAGGCGTTCGAGGTCTCGGACCTGGGTCTGGTCGAGATGACGCGCCAGCGGATTCGCCCCTCGCTGTTCACTTCGCTCACGGACGTCTGCCCGTCGTGCGGCGGGATCGGGCGGGTCTACAAGCCCGCCACGGTGGTGCGCCGGATCGAGCGCAGCCTGGAGCGCATCGCCGCGTCGAAGGAGGAGAAGCGCATCGTCGTGCGCGTCCATCCGGAGGTGGCGCTCAGGGTCATCGAGAACGAGCCGGGGCTGCTCAAGCGCCTCCGCACGCGGACGCGGCTCGAGCTCGACATGCGCGACGATCCGCTCATGCGCCTCGACGAGTTCCGTCTCCTGTCGGGCCCGGCCGAGAACGACGTGACGGAGAAGTACGCGGCTTAGCTGCTGGCCGCGCGCGGCCCGGTCAGGGCGCCGTGGTCGCCGCCTCGACGGGGAAGAACGCGAACATCGAGTCCACGCCCCGGTTCACGAGCTCGGTCAGCTCGTCCTGGTCGTCCAGGGCGCTACCGACGTCGGCCACCGCCCACCCCCGCCAGATCACCTTGCGGGTCTCGGCGTCCGCGACGTCCACCACCAACGTGCCTTCCTCGTATTGGAGGACGTCGACGTCGTCGTCGCCGTAGCGGCTCGTCCGGTACCCGCGGTCGCGGTCACTCTGGATGACCTGGATCCGGTCTCGTACGACGCCGTGGAAGTGCACGAGGAGGTCGGGCGAGCTCTCCGTGCGTCGGATCCCGCGTTCCGCCAGCTCGTGCTCGATGGCGTCGCGCACCCGCGCTTCGACGATCTCGTTGCCTTCGAGACGGAGGTCGCCGACCGGAAGCGTGTCCGGAGCGTCCCAGGCGAAGGTGAGGGGACCGGCGAGCTCGACCGCCGGATCGAAGTCCGCCCCCGCACGCAGCGCCGGCGCGCAGGCACAGATCGCGACCACGCCGATGGCCCACGCGCCGCGCCTACCCCGGGGTGCGCGCCCCGCGCGCCCGGTGGGGGTCCCGACCTTCAGGCGACCTTTCATGGCGGGCACGAATGCGAGATCCATGCCGTCCACGCCGCCGTCCGTCCCACCTCGCCTTGACCGTCCCCGAGGCCCGGCTGACATTTACCGGCTATCGCGGTCCCACGTCGTGGGCCGGCGACCGGCACGACGACCAGCTTCGAGCGGCGAGATCCCAGTATGTATGCGGTTTTTCAGACGGGTGGAAAGCAATTTCGGGCCGAGCCCGGCGCCCGCCTGCGCGTGCCGTCCCTCGATGCCGAGCCGGGCGCGTCCGTGGTGTTCGACCACGTCCTGCTCGCCGGGGACGGCGAGGCCGACGTCAAGGTGGGCGCGCCCACGGTCGCGGGGGCCACGGTGAAGGCCGAGGTCCTGCGTCACGGACGCGACAAGAAGATCATCGTCTTCAAGCGCAAGCGCCGGAAGGGCTACCGCAAAAAGCAGGGACACCGGCAGGGCTTCACGGAGATCCGCGTGGACGAGGTGGCGCTCGCCTGAGCGCGGACCTTTCGAGCACGCTGGCAGGCATTGGAGAGGGGTCATGGCACACAAGAAAGGCGTCGGGTCCAGTCGGAACGGACGTGACAGCAACCCGCAGTATCTGGGCGTGAAGCGCTTCGCGGGCGAAGCCGTGACGGCCGGGACGATCGTCGTGCGCCAGCGGGGCACCCGGGTACACCCCGGCCGCAACGTCGCGCGCGCCCGGGACGACACCCTGTTCTCCCTGGTCGACGGCGTCGTCAAGTTCGAGCGCATGCGGGCCAAGAACGTCGTTTCCGTCTACCCGGCGGAATAACCGTCCGCCGCGCACTCCAGGGGTCCGGACCGAGGCTTCAGCCCCGGCCGGACCTCTTCGCTTGGATCTCCGGGCGGGGGGCGGTGGTACGCTCTGACGAGGTAATTCTCCCAGCCTGAGCAACTCGGGGGGCTCGGGGGACGTAGGGCCAGAAGAAGGAGGTGGACGATGTCTACCGACGACCTTCGCGAGCCCAGCGCTCGTGCGGATACATCGGGCTCCCCGGACGTCACGGGGGAAGCCCTTCGAGTGAACCGGGCCGGGCGGCGGCCGCGCCGCTTGGCGGTGCCGGTGGTGGCTGTGTCGGCGCTCCTCCTCATCTCCTGGCTCGGCGAGGACGTGGTTCCGCCCGCCGCGGGAGCCGAGGGCGATGCGCACGTACCCGGGCTCTCCATTCGCAGGCTGCCGCTCGAGGTCAATGCTCGGGTCGAGCGCTGGATGGAGGAGCTGCGCACGAACCGACGCGCCGAGCTCGACATGCTGCTCGAGCGCAGCGGCGTATTCGCGGATCTGATCCACAGCGAGCTGCGCGAGCGCGCGATGCCCGAGGAGCTCCTCTACCTCGCGATGATCGAGTCCGGTCTGTCGCCCTTGGCGGAGTCCCATGTGGCCGCGGTGGGTCTGTGGCAGTTCATGGACGCGGCTGCGCGCGACTACGGGCTGCGCATGGACGACTACGTGGACGAGCGACGCGATCCCGTGCGGGCCACCGAGGCCGCGCTCGATTATCTGTACTGGCTGCGGGCGCGCTTCGGCTCGTGGTACCTCGCGATCGCAGCCTACAACGCAGGTCCCGCGCGCATTGAGCGTGTGCTCGAGCTGTATGCCGACGGCCGCACCGGCGACGAGGCGCTCTACTGGGAGATCCTGCGGCACTTACCCCGGGAGACGCGCGAGTACGTCCCGCGCCTGATCGCGACCGCGCTGCTCGCCGCCGAGGCGGACTCCCTCGGCATCGCCGTCCCGTCGTCCGCCGAGCCCTACGCGTACGACGTGGTCTACGTACCCGGTGGCACGCGGTTCGTCGAGCTCGCCCGCTCCCTGGACGTCGATGTCGGGGTCCTTGAGGATCTCAATCCCCACCTGGTCCGCGACGAGACGCCTCCGGACGAGATGTGGCCGCTGCGGGTGCCCCGCGGTCGCGCCGCCGACGTGGTCGGCATGCTCGGCCGTGGCTGGTCGCTCGCCACGGGCGAGTAGCGCGCGGCTCGACTCAGCCGTTCGGCGGGACGGCGGGCGGCGGGGCAGCGGGCGGTGGGCCCCAGCGCGTGCGACCTTCCTGCGCGTCGCGCGCGGCCGCGATGATCCGCCAGATCACGTCGCGTGTGAGCTCCTCGTCCACGCCGATCTCACGCGCGATCTCTGCGGCCCGTCGCACGACCTTGGCTTCCTGCTGCGGATCGAGCACGGGTAAGCCGAGCGTCTGCTTGGTCCGTCCGATCTCCAGCGCGACGTCGCGCCGTCGGCCGATGAGCTCGACGAGCTGCCGGTCGATGATCTCGATGCGGGATCTCAGCTCTTCCAATGTCGTGCGACCGTCACTCATGCGTGAACCCTCTCGAACGTGGCCGCGATGCCTTGTCCTACGCCGATGCACATGGTCGCGAGCCCGCGCTCGGCTTCGCGCCGCTTCATCTCGTGCAGCAACGTGACCGCGATGCGTGCGCCCGAGCACCCGATCGGGTGCCCCAGCGCGATCGCGCCGCCGTTGACGTTGACCTTTTCCGGATCGAGGCCGAGGCGATCCATGCAGGGAATCGCCTGTGCGGCGAACGCCTCGTTCAGCTCGACCAGGTCGAGCTCCCTCGCGGACCATCCGGCCCGCGCGAGCGCCCGTTGGCTCGCCGGCACCGGGCCGACTCCCATGCGCTGCGGCTCGACACCGGCGACGCCGCCCGCCACGAAGCGCGCCATGGGGCGGAGACCGAGCGCCCGCGCACGCTCGGCCGAAACGACGAGCAGGGCCGCGGCGCCGTCGTTGATCCCCGACGAGTTGCCCGCGGTCACGGTCCCACCCTTCCTGAAGACGGGTCGCAGGCGGGCCAGATCGGCGATCGTGGTTTCGGGCCGCGGATGCTCGTCGCGGTCCACGCGGATGGGCTCGGCGCGCGCACGGGGCACGTCGACGGGAACGATCTCGTCCGCGAAGCGACACGCGCGCTGGGCGTCACCCGCGCGCCGCTGACTTTCGGCCGCGAACGCATCCTGCGCCTCGCGGCTCACGCCGAACTCCTCGGCGACGTTCTCGGCCGTCTCCCCCATGCCCACGGTCCACTCGGGAGCGAAGGCGGGGTTGGGGAAGCGCCATCCCAGGACGCTGTCGGCGATCTCCGGCGCGCCGCGCGCGTACGGCACCTCGGACTTGAGCATCACGTAGGGCGCGCGGCTCATGCTCTCCACCCCGCCGGCGACGAACACGTCACCCTCGCCGGCGAGCACGGCATGCGCGGCCGACACCACCGCTTGCAGCCCGGAGCCGCAGAGCCGGTTCACCGTCTGCCCGGGGACCGTCACGGGGAGCCCCGCGCGCAGGAGCGCCATGCGTGCGACGTTGCGGTTATCCTCACCGGCCTGGTTCGTACATCCGAAGATCACGTCGTCGATCGACGCGCGCTCGACGCCGGTGCGCATCACCAGCGCGTCGATGACGTGGGCCGCGAGGTCGTCCGGCCGCACCGAGGCCAGCGCGCCGCCGTGACGCCCGATGGGCGTGCGCACCCCATCGATGATCCAAGCTTCTCGCATCGGTCGTCCCGTATGGTCGGTGGAGCCCGCGCGCCCGGCGCCGTCTCGAGGGCCCGGAAACAACGAGGAGCCTATACACGTGGAGGGGAGGGAGTTTCCGTCGCAAGCACCCCGCATGGAAGAGACGACCCCCCGGCTCCGTACTGGAACTGCGGGATACGAACGTAAAGGCGACGAGCCTACGTTCCTCGACGTTGTGCGGATGGGCGGACTGGGTAGCTTGTACCGTTGGATACCGCATGGAAGGGGCTCTCATGAGGCGTCACCTCTCGACTCCCGCCGTGATCGTCGCGGCGCTGGCGGCCACGCTCGGTGCGACGCCCTCGACGGGCGTGGCGCAGAGAGTCGTCTACCGCGTTCCGGTCACGGGCGTCGTCGAGCTCGGCATGGCCCCGTTCATCGAACGGAGCCTCGAGGAGGCCGCCGCCAGGGGCGTGGCCGCGGTCATCCTCGACATGGACACGCCGGGCGGGCGCGTCGATGCCGCGGAGCGCATCGCCGACGCCATCGGGGATGCCGGCGTGCCCGTCTACACGCTCGTCAACCGACGCGCCTTCTCTGCGGGAGCGCTCATCGCGCTCGCGACGGACCACGTCTACATGCGTCCCGGCTCCGTCATGGGCGCAGCGACCCCGGTGGACGGCAGCGGTGCCACGGCTCCCGAGAAGATCGTGTCGGCCATGCGGAGCGAGATGCGGGCGCTCGCGGAGGCGCGCGGACTCGATCCCGCCATCGCGGAGGCCATGGTCGATCCCGACATCGAGATCGAGGGCATCGACGAAGCGGGCAAGCTGCTCACCCTCACGACCGAAGAGGCCGTGCGTGTCGGGTATGCCTCCGACGTCGAGGATCTCGCGCAGCTGCTCGAGCAGATCGGCGAGCCCGGCGCGCAGGTCGTCACGTCCGAGCAGAACTGGGCGGAGGGCGTGGTTCGCTTCTTCTCCAATCCGGTCGTCGCGCCCTTCCTGCTGACGCTCGGGTTCATCGGGCTCATCACGGAGATCAAGACCGCCGGCTTCGGCCTCGCGGGCGCGGCGGGCATCCTGTCGCTCGCGCTCTTCTTCGGCTCGCACCTGATCGTGGGGCTCGCCGGTCTCGAGGATCTGCTGGTCTTCGGAGCAGGGCTCGTGCTGCTCGGGTTGGAGGTCTTCCTGATTCCGGGGTTCGGCTTGTTCGGTGCGCTCGGCGGCCTCGGCATCCTGGCGGGCCTCTACATGAGCCTGATGGGAGCCCTGCCGACGACGGCCGATTTCACGCGTGCGGGGCTCGTGCTGAGCACGACGGTCCTGCTGATCGCCGTGACCGCGTGGGCGATGATCCGCTCACTTCCCCGCAGCACGCGCTTCGCGAAGAGCGGACTCTTCCTGCTGCAGCGGACCGACCGTGCGACGGGCTACGAGTCCGCCGAGGCCCGGCGCGACCTCGTGGGCGTGGTGGGCAAGGCCATCACGGACCTCCGCCCCTCGGGAACGGGGCTCTTCGGGGACGAGCGCGTCGACGTCGTCTCCGAATCCGCCTGGATCACGGAGGGTACGCCCATCCGCATCATAAGCGCGGAGGGATACCGGCACGTCGTGCGACCGGTATCCGAGAGCGCGAGCTCGTAGCAGCACGTCCTAGCAACCTCCAACTGTCCGGGGTTCACGCATGGAAGAAGTCGTCGCTCTATTGCTGCCGGCCGCGATCCTTTTCGTCGTCTTCGTCATCATCTGGGCCGTACCGGTGCGCCTGTGGGTGGAGGCGCTGTTCGCCGGCGTGCGGGTCAACATGGGCACGCTCGTCGGGATGCGGCTGAGGAAGGTGTCCCCGGCCGCCATCGTGAGGCCGCTGATCAACGCCACCAAGGCCGGCCTCGACATCAGCATCAACGACCTGGAAGCGCACTACCTCGCGGGCGGCCGGGTCGACCGCGTCGTCGGTGCGTTGATCAGCGCCGACAAGGCCAACATCGACCTCGCGTTCAACCAAGCGGCGGCGATCGATCTGGCTGGGCGCGACGTCTTCGAGGCCGTGCAGGTGTCGGTCAACCCGAAGGTCATCAGCACGCCGAAGGTCGCGGCGATGGCGAAGGACGGCATCCAGCTGATCGCCGTCGCGCTCGTCACCGTGCGCGCCAACATCAACCGCCTCGTCGGCGGCGCCGGCGAGGAGACGATCCTGGCCCGCGTCGGCGAGGGCATCGTGTCCACGATCGGGTCGGCCGAGTCGCACAAGGCGGTGCTCGAGAACCCCGACAAGATCTCCAAGACCGTGCTGAGCAAAGGCCTCGACTCCGGCACCGCGTTCGAGATCCTCTCCATCGACATCGCCGACGTCGACGTGGGCAAGAACATCGGCGCGGAGCTCCAGACGGATCAGGCCGAGGCGGACAAGCGGGTGGCGCAGGCACGCGCCGAGGAGCGGCGCGCCATGGCCGTCGCCCAGGAGCAGGAGATGAAGGCGCGGGTCGAGGAGATGCGCGCCGAGGTCGTGAGGGCGGAGGCTCAGGTGCCGCTCGCGCTCGCGGAGGCGTTCCGGCAGGGCAATCTGGGGGTCATGGACTACGTGAAGTTCCGGAACATCCAGGCCGACACGCAGATGCGTGCCGCCATCGCCGGCCCCGAAGGGGGCGCCAAGTCCTGAGGTAGCGGAGCCGGACGATGGAGCAGCTGATCTTCTTCGGCGTCATCATCTTCCTTTCGATCGTCGAATCGATCGCGAGGAGCCGCAAGCAACCCAAGGGCGGTCCGTTACCGGAGATGCCGCCCGAGTGG
Organism: Gemmatimonadales bacterium; assembly: GCA_050181335.1. Lineage (GTDB taxonomy): Bacteria > Gemmatimonadota > Gemmatimonadetes > Longimicrobiales > Gaopeijiaceae > UBA2982. The sequence continues at coordinate 164,788 of JBFXDG010000004.1, forward strand.
GAGGCCGAGCGCGCCGAGCAGGCGCGTAGGCAGCGGACGCCGCGGCGTCCGCTGCCGCGCACGGACCTCCCGACGTACGACCAGGACACCTCCTTCGACGCCCGGGCAACCGCCGAGGTCGAGCGCTCCTACGACGAGGTGGCGTCGTCCGAGGAGGAACGCCGCAAGCGCATGGCGTCGTCCGAGTCGATGATCCCCCAGGACCTCTGGGAGGAGATCGCCGGCCTGGCGCAGGCGAAGGTGGACCGGCCGGCTCCCGGACAGCGGCCCGCGGCGCCGAAGAGACCGCAGCCACCCGTCCAGCAACGGACCCAGCCGCGTACCGTGCCGAAGCCTCAGCGTCCCGTGCAGCGCGGCGGAGCGACGCAGCCGACGAGCCCGCTGGCGAAGCCGCGCGCGCAAACGCCTCCTCGTCCGGTGCTCCCTCGCGCCGCCGAGCCGGCCGTGGAGGGCGCCGCCGCCCATGCGGTCCACCTCTCGCACGCGGGCTACGGCACGGATCCATCGGGACGGGCGCCGTCCGCGCAGGACGGGCTGGATCCGATCGTGCGCGCCCTCGATCCGGATGCCGCGGCCGTGCGCGAGCAGCTCCGCGCAGGGGGTGTGCACGCGCTCCGCCAGGCGCTGATCCTGCAGGAAGTGCTGGGACCTCCGGCGTCGACGCGCCCCGATCCCTTCGACTGACGCTACATCTCGCCGCGCGCCATCTTCCGGAGCACGGTCTGCAGGATGCCCCCGTTGCGGTAGTACTCCAGGTCGATGTCGGAGTCGAGCCGCACCCTGGCCTGGAATCCCTTCATCTCGCCGTCCGGCGAGCGGGCCGCGACCTCCACGGTTCCGCCCGGCTCGAGCCCCTTCTCGATCCCCGTGATGTCGAAGGTCTCCCGACCGGTGAGCCCCAGGCTGGCAGCCGTGTCACGGCTCATGAACTCGAGCGGCAGCACGCCCATTCCGACCAGGTTGCTGCGGTGGATGCGCTCGAACGTCTCGGCGATCACCGCGCGCACGCCGAGCAGGATCGTGCCCTTCGCCGCCCAGTCGCGCGAGCTCCCCGTCCCGTACTCGGTGCCCGCGATCACCACGAGCGGGATGCCGGCCTGCTGATAGCGCATGCTCGCGTCGTAGATCGGTAGGACCTCTTCGGTGGGGAAGTGCACCGTATACGCACCCTCGCGGCCGGGGAGCAGCTTGTTCTTGATGCGCACGTTCCCGAACGTGCCCCGCATCATCACCTCGTGATTGCCGCGCCGGGCACCGAACGTGTTGAAGTCCACGACGCTCACGCCGTGGTCGATCAGGTACTGTCCAGCCGGCTCGGCTTTGGGGATCGAACCGGCCGGCGAAATGTGGTCCGTCGTGACGGAGTTGCCGAGCAGGGCGAGCACGCGCGCACCCCGGATGTTGGTCAGCGGCGGGACTTCCAGGCTCATGTTCTCGAAGAACGGCGGGCGGCGTACGTACGTCGAAGCATCGTCCCACGCGTAGAGGCTGCTCTCGAGCGGAACCGGCAGGCTCTGCCAGTTCTCGTCGCCGGTGCCCACCACGGCGTAGCGTGACGTGAACATCTCCGGCTTCAGTGCCGCGGTGACCGTGTCGCGAATCTCTTCGGGCGAGGGCCATATGTCGGCGAGGAACACCGGGCTGCCGTTCTTGTCGTGGCCGATCGGCTCGTTGTAGAGGTCGATGTCGACCCTGCCCGCCAGCGCGTACGCCACGACCAGGATCGGCGACGCCAGGTAGTTGGCACGGACCAGTGGATGGATGCGCGCCTCGAAGTTGCGGTTCCCCGACAGCACCGCGGCGACGACCAGCCCGTTGTCCTCGACGGCCTTGTGCACGTTCTCCGGCAAGGGTCCGCTGTTGCCGATGCACGTCATGCATCCGTAGCCGACGAGATCGAAGTGCAGCGTCTCCAGGTACGGCATGAGGCCGGCGGCCTTCAGGTAGTCGGTCACCACCTGACTGCCGGGCGCCATCGACGTCTTGACCCACGGCTTCACCTCGAGGCCGCGCTCGACCGCCTTCTTCGCCAAGAGGCCGGCGCCCACCATCACGGACGGGTTCGACGTGTTCGTGCAGCTCGTGATCGAAGCGATCACGACCGTGCCGTCGGTGATCTCCACCTGACGACCCTCCCACGGGATGACGATGCAGCGTGGATCGGCTGCGACGCGTACGGCTTCGCTGCCGCCTTCGCCGGCCCAGCTCTCACCCACGCGAGGCTGTCCCTCGCCCTCGGCCTTCTCACGGGAGGGGAAGGGGAAGCCCGACGGCACCAAGGTGGGCAGGTCCTTCTCGAACTGACGCCGCATGTCGGCCAGCCGGACGCGATCCTGCGGCCGGCGTGGGCCCGCGAGGCTCGGCTCCACGGTGCCGAGATCGAGCTCCAGCCTCGACGTGTATTCGGGATCGGGCGTGTCGTCCGTACGGAACAGCCCGAGCTCCTTGCTGATGCGCTCGACGCGCTGCACCAGGGCTTCGGGGCGCCCGGTGCCGCGCAGGTACCGGAGCGTCTGCTCGTCCACCGGAAAGAATCCGATCGTGGCCCCGTATTCCGGCGACATGTTCGCCAGCGTGGCCTTGTCGGGAAGGCTGAGGTTGCTGAGCCCCGAGCCGTAGTACTCGACGAACTTGTCCACCACGCCGTGCTTGCGGAGCAGCTCCGTCATACGCAGGACCAGATCCGTCGCGGTCGAGCCCTCCGGCAGGCTTCCGCTGAACTTCACGCCCACCACCTCGGGCATGAGCATGTAGTAGGGCTGGCCGAGCATCACCGCCTCGGCCTCGATGCCCCCCACGCCCCATCCCACGACCCCGAGCCCGTTCACCATCGTCGTGTGCGAGTCCGTGCCGACCAGCGTGTCCGGGTAGGCCACGTACGAGCGGCCGTGCTTCCTGCGATGGATGACGGAGGCCAGGTACTCGAGGTTCACCTGATGGACGATGCCGGTGCCCGGAGGAACCACCGAGAAGTTGTCGAAGGCGGACTGCGCCCACCGCAGGAGGGCATATCGCTCGCGGTTGCGCTCGAACTCCTTCTCCACGTTGAGCCGGAAAGCGTCCGCGAAGCCGTAGTAATCGACCTGCACGGAGTGGTCGATCACCAGGTCGGCGGGAACCACCGGGTTGATGCGGGCCGGGTCGCCGCCGAGCGCGCCGAGTCCGTCGCGCATGGCCGCCAGGTCGACGACCGCGGGCACCCCCGTGAAGTCCTGCAGCACGACGCGCGCGGGCATGAACGGGACGTCCGCGCCCGAGTTGGTCGGGCTCCACTGGGCCACGGCGACGACATGATCGGGGCTCACGTATCCGCCGCCCGCGTGGCGAACGGCGTTCTCGAGGAGCACCCGTATGGAGAAAGGAAGGCGATCGAGCGAGTCGACGACGCCGTCCTCCTGGAGCTTGGCCACCCGGTAGAAGGAGGTGCGTCCCTCCTTCAGGTCGACCGACTCCAGGACGCCAAAGGGGTCACGCTTGCTCTTCGCCACGGTAGCTCCTTGGGGACGTGCGCAGCCTCGGGGAGACCCTAATGATGGGCCATGTGGCCTGGGCTGTCAGGGGTCCGCTCGGAGCGTGTGCGACCCGCCTAGGTGTCGGGAGTCACGAGCCCGACGCGGACGGCATACCGGACGAGTCCGACCACGTCGTGGATGTCGAGCCGCTTCATGATCTCGCTGCGGTGCGTCTCGATCGTCTTGGGGCTCCGTTCCAGTCGCGAGGCGATTCCCGGCGTGGTGTGCCCGGCGGCGATGAGCCGGAGCACATGCAGCTGCCGGGGGCTGAGCTTGCGTAGCGGCCGGCGTACGGACAGCGCGCGGTCCACCGCGCGACGGAGCCTGTCGAGCTTGCGGAGCGACACGACGTCCTCCGCTCCGGCGCGCACGCCCACGACGACGGCTTCCTCGCGCAGCTCCCGTGCGATGACGACCAAGGGGGCGGCGGGCATCGCATCCTGCAGCAGGGAGAGCGCCTCCCGCACGTCCAACCACGCGAGCGCGTCGTCCACGAGCACGACGTCGGGGCTGAGCCCGACGAGCGCGCGCTCGAACGCGTCCCGCGACTCGGCGTGCTCGACGACCGCGGCGGGGAACGCGCGGGCGAGCTCCGCGGCGACGGCTTGGACGACGGAGGGGTCGTCCTCGGCTAGGACGACCCGGAGCCCGATGGCACTCGGGGGCTCATCGGTGGGATGGCGGCGGGGAGCGGCGACGGACGGTAGCACGAGGGGAACCAGACATCGAAGTGGCGTTCAGGAGCTGCTCAGTACTATTCTTTACTAGTCTTTGTTCCTCCATGCCTGGCGCCCCCTGTTGGCGACCAGATCTCCTCGAAGCAGGATCGGTGCCGTAGCCCTCTCCGCGCTGAGCAGGAGCCTCCCGGATGTCCGACGAGCTGCTCGATATCAAAGGCGCGGCGGCGCTCCTCAAGGTGAGCGAGACGTCGCTGCGTCGGTGGACGAATGCGGGCCGGCTCCCCTGCCTCCGTGTCGGACGGCGGCGCGAGCGCCGCTTTCGGCGTGCGGACCTCCTCGCGTTCGCCGAGCAACAGCCCGGGGGGGGCCCCCTCTCGGGCGGGTCGTCGGGAGGATCCTCCCTGTCTCCCGACCGTCTGGCGGGTCACCTGGTCGCGGCGCACGGCGACGACGGGGGGCGTGCCGAGCTGGCGGCGGCGTTTCTGGCCCAGGGGTTCCGTGAGGGTCGGGCCGGTTACCTCGTGGCGAGCCCGCCGATCCAGCGGGAGGTCGCGCAGCGCCTGCGCGAGCGCCATCCGGTGGCCAAATCGCGCCTCGACGCCGGGGAGCTCGGCCTGTCGCAGTTCGTCGGCACGGTGGAAGGGCAGCTCGCGTACCTCGAGACCGCCTTCGAGCGCGCGCAGCGACGAGGCGTCGATGGGTTCTGCGTGGTCGGCCACGCCCTGGACGTGAAGCGCGCCGTGGGCATGGACGGGCTGATCGATTACGAGGCCGGCTACGATGCGCGCATCGCTCGCCGCTGTCCGGTGGTGACGCTCTGCGTGTACGACGTGCGCGGCTTCTCCGCCGCGGATCTCCTCGGAGCGCTCAAGCTCCATCCCGACACTTTCCGATACCCGATGGACCGCCTGCTCGCCTGAGCGCGCCCCGAGTCGCGAGAGGCTGGCCCGGTTCATGATGTACGGCTGGGCGCGAGGCGAGCTCGGGGGGACGAATGGATCCATCGCGGGAGCACACGGGTGGCGCGTCGCTCGGATGGCTCGAGCGGCTGCGCGAGAGGACGGCGGAGACCGGCGTGCGCGGTGCGTTCACCGCCGGGCTGAATCGGATCCTCCAGAGAGGGGCGTCGATCGATCTCGTCCACGTACTGCTCCTGGAGGCCGATCGGCTGCGCGACGCCCCGGTGGACGCGTCGTTCGAGGTGCGCTTCCTCACGTCCGACGAGGTCCGCAGGCACGCGACCCGACCCGGCAGCGGTCTTTCGCCTGAATTCGCGGATCGCATCGACCGCGGCCACGACCTCTGCATCGCGGCGCTGAGCGAGGGCCGTCTCGCCAGCTACAGTTGGCTGGCGCTGGGATCCGTCGAGCCGGAGCACGCGGCCGGTGTCGCGCTCGGGCTGCCCACCGACACGGCGTACCTGTACAAGGCTTTCACGCACCGGAGCTTCCGCGGTCGGCGTCTCTACGGAGCGATCACCGCATCCGCGCTGCGGCAGCTCGAAGGGGCGGGCGTCACGCGTTTCGTGGCCTTCGTGTACTGGAACAACGCGTCGGCTCTGCGCGCCTGTGCGCGCATGGGGTATCGTCGCCTCGGCATGTTGGCGGCGAGGCCGGGCAAGCTTCTGCGCGTTCCGGGCGCCGCCGAGCGTTGCGGGATCCGCTTCGGCTCCGAGGCTCAGCCCCTGCTCGCGACCCGGCGGGGTCGGGAAGCGGTCGCGGGGAGGGCGCCGGCCCCCGGATCGCCCGCGACGTGACCCGTTGGCATGACGTCGCCGAGTCGGTAGCCTAGGTCCGCGCGCGCAGCACCTCGCCGGGGTGGCGGAACGGTAGACGCGGCGGCCTCAAAAGCCGCTGTCCTCCGGGACATGCGGGTTCGATTCCCGCCCCCGGTACTCCTTGGGCAGGAAGCGGCCGCACCGACGGATCGGATGTCGGACTTGCGCCGCGGAGCCCATCATCCGAAGGTGACGTGATGCGGAAGCGAGGACTCGTGCGCCGGTGGGCGGCGCTGCTGCTCGGCGTATGCGCATTGGCAGCCGGCGCGTGCAGCGATCCCGTCGCGGTCGAGCACACCACGAGCTCGGGCAATCACACCACCAGCTCGGGAAATCACACCACGAGCTCCGGGAACCTACGCCAGAGCCGCCTCCAGCTCCCGCAGACCTCGGCTGACGTGGGGCGGCGTCTCGATGACGCGCCGCGTGTGCGGTAGCGGGCTCTCCCGCAGCAGCGCCGCCTTCATCTCCCACTCCCGCAGCCCGCGAGCCCTCGCGTAACGCTCCACGGCGAGCAGGACGCGGTGCGCGCGCGGATCACCGAGCGCCCGCAGAGCGGCGCCGCGGAAGTAGCCGAGCTGCACCTTCACGTAGGGCGCCGCGTGGACGCCCCGCGGCCGGAGCGTGTCGTAGGACCGGGCCTCGCCGCGTAGCGCGGCGCAGTACGCCAAGGCATCGGCCGCCAGGAGCCGAAGGTCGGACGCGGCGGCGAGCGCGCGCGAGGCGCGGTACGCGCACTCGGCCGCGTCGAGATCTCCGCCTTCGCGGAGCAGCGTTCCGATGTTGAGCAGGAGGTTCGCCCGCTCGGCGCGGTCCGATTGGAGACCGAGCGCGGTCCAGCCGAACGCGGCCGCCGAGTCCAGACGGCCTGCCTCGCGCTCGACCGTCATCAGGCCCAGGGCGACGTTCGCGGTCTCGACGGCGCTGCCGGCGACCTGGGCGAGCTTCCAGGCGTCGCGGTACGATCGACGGGCCTTGGGAAAGGCGCCCCGCTCGCGGTGCGTGTTGCCCATGCCGTCGAGCACGCGCACGAGGCGAAGGTAGTCGCCTCGCTGCTCGGCGATCCGTTTCGCCAGACTGTACCAACGCAGGGCGCCCTCCCAATCCGCCGCTCTCCGCGCCGTCCTTCCTGCCCACCGCGCCGCGTCCACGCACCCGTCGGCGTCGTCCTCCGAGAGCGAGAGCTCGTAGAGGATCGCGTACACGACGGAGGCCTCGAGCAGCCGGTTCGCATCCTCGAGCTCGTGCCCCAGATCCGAGAGCGCGGCCGTGAGCCTCGCGGGGTCGGACAGCGCCCGAACCACCGCTCCGGCCGCTCCGCGCGCGCGACCCTCCAGCGCTCGCCGCAGCTCGCGCCGATGGGGCTCGATCCGGGACGCCCTCCCGAAGCCGCTCAACCGGTACGCGTCGAGCGCCCCGAGGAACGTCGCCATGGGACCCGACGTCGGGGTGTCGATGACCGGCCGATGGGCGGGGTCCGCGGCCCCGGCGAGCGCGGCGGACAGAGAGCTGAGAGCGCCCTCCGCGCGGGCGAGCCCCGTCGCGTCGACGTCGCGAACCATCAGGCACCAGGAAGGATCGGTCTCACGTCCGACCGATCGCACGACCGTACGAGGTAGGCGGGCATCCCATCCGGGGTGCACGCGGGCCGCGATGGCGAGGACAGGCGCGAGCCTGCCTCGCAGGGGATCGCTCATCAGACCGACGGCCGCACCCGCCGCGCCCGACTCGAGCGTCAGCCTGGCGAGCAGGCGTGCCGCGTCCTCCCTGGCGGGGGACGTCCCGTGCATGAGGATGGCGCCTTGGACGCGCCGTCGCCGATCGTCGAGCGGGTCGAACATCGCGGCGGGGGGGCTCCGGCGTGACGGACAGCCTACGTCCCCGACGGTACGGGCCGCGTGCGCGCCGAGCAACCCTCCAACGCCCAGGTACCGCGTGGTGTCCACGGCGACGTGATCGGCTTGGGAGCGGCTTTCCCGGGCGATATACTTCCTGGCTGGCAACAGCACGGACACCTGCGAAACGGCGCACGGACGGCGTGACTACCACAACCAAGTCCACGGCGGGCACGCGGCCCGCCACCTCGGAGAGCTCGATGGCCAAAGCCGCAAGCAAGGGCAAGAACACGCTCTCGGTTCGGGACAACCGCACGGGCCGCGAATACGAGATCGACATCCACGAGGGGGATGTCATCAGCGCCATGGATCTGCGCCAGATCAAGGTGGGCGAGGATGACTTCGGGATGATGTCGTACGATCCCGCCTTCTCGAACACCGCCTCGACGCGCAGCGCCATCACCTACATCGACGGCGACAAGGGTATCCTGCGCTATCGGGGCTATCCCATCGAGCAGCTCGCCGAGCGCGCGTCGCACCTCGAGGTGGCCTACCTGATCCTCAAGGGCGAGCTGCCGACGCAGACGCAGCTGGACGACTTCGTGCAGGAAGTGACGTTCCACACGTACGTCCACGAGAACATCACCGAGCAGGTCGGTGGCTTCCGGTACGACGCGCATGCGATGGGCATGGTCATCAGCATGGTCGCGTCGCTGTCGACGTTCTATCCGGAGGCCAAGGAAGTCGACGACGCCAAGGTCCGCTGGCAGCAGATCGTGCGGCTCATCGCCAAGATGCCCACGTTGGCGGCGTACACCTACCGGCACCATCGCGGCTTGCCGCTCGTGTATCCGGAGAACGAGCTCTCCTACACGGCCAACTTCCTCAGCATGCTCTTCAAGATCGGCACGAAAGAGCACAAGCCGAGCCCGGTCCTCGAGCGGGCCCTCGACATCCTCTTCATCCTCCACGCCGATCACGAGCAGAACTGCTCGACGACGGCGATGCGGGTCATCGGATCGTCGCGTGCCGATCCGTACTCGGCTCTCGCCGGTGCCATGGCCGCGCTCTATGGTCCGCTCCACGGGGGAGCGAACGAGGCGGTCCTGCGCATGCTCACGCGCATCGGCAGCGTGAACAACATCCCCGAGTTCATCGCCCGGGTGAAGCGCAAGGAAGAGCGCCTGATGGGCTTCGGCCACCGCATCTACAAGGCCTACGATCCGCGCGCGAGCATCATCAAGCGCACCGCGGACGAGGTCTTCGAGGTCACCGGCCGCAATCCGCTGCTCGACATCGCGCTCGAGCTCGAGCGCATCGCGCTCGAGGAGGATTACTTCATCGAGCGCAACCTCTACCCCAACGTCGACTTCTACTCCGGCATCATCTACCAGTCGATGGGCTTCCCGGTGGAGATGTTCCCGGTGCTCTTCGCGATTCCCCGTGCGGCGGGTTGGCTGGCCCACTGGGAAGAGATGATCACCGACAAGGAGCAGAGGATCGCGCGGCCGCTCCAGGTCTTCACCGGCCCGGACGTCCGGGACTTCGTGCCCATCTCCGACCGGGGCTGATCCGGTCGTTCGCGGCGGGAGGGCGACTCCCGCTTCCATGACGGGTGCGGGTGGCGGATCTCCGACGGAGGGACCAGTGTCCTTATCTGTCACGGAACCCTCCTGGAGCGCCCATGACCCGTCTAGCGTGCGCACGCCGTCTCCGGCTCACGACCCGGATCCTCGCCGTGAGCGCCGTCGTCGCCCTTCCGACGGGTGCCGCCGCCCAGGAGAGCGCCATCGAGCGGCCGATTCCGGCGAAGGTCGTTCCGCCCCCGGAGTACCAGCGTGCGGTCGAGAGAGGATGGCGTAGCACGGACGGCAGCCCGGGACACGCCTACTGGCAGCAGTGGTCGAAGTACGACATCGACGCGCGTCTCGACCCCGCGGCGGCTACGCTCGAGGGCACCGTTCGCATCACGTACGCGAACAACGCTCCGGCCACGCTGCGCACGGTCTTCCTGAACCTCTATCAGAACTTCCACAAGGAAGGCGCGATTCGGCACGAGCCCGGCGAGATCACCGGAGGGGTGACGCTCCGGAGCGTGCGCGCGGGGGACGCCACCCTCGAGGAAGGTGATCTAGAGGACGGTCCCGGCTACCGGATCGACGGTACCGTGATGGAGCTGCGCACGCCCGCGGCCCTCTCGCAGGGAGATACGCTCCGCCTCGAGATCGAATGGGCGATGACCGTCCCGGAGAAGGGGATCGCCGAGCGCATGGGCCACTCGAACCACGAGGTCTACTTCCTGGCGTACTGGTTCCCGAAGATGGCCGTTCTCGACGATCTCCGGGTGTGGGACGCGGAGCCGTTCCTCGGGACCGGAGAGTTCTACGACGGATTCGGGAGCTACACCGTGAGCCTCACCGTGCCGGTGGACTGGAGCGTGCTCGCGACCGGCACGCTCACGAACCCGGAGGCGGTGTACTCGGCGCTCACGCGTGAGCGGCTGGCCGCGGCGGCCACGGCCGACACGCTCGTGATGATCGCCGGCCAGGGCGAGCGCGACATCCAGGCCGTGACGGCCGACGCCCCCGAAGGCTGGCTGACGTGGGAGTTCCAGGCGGACAGCGTCCGCGACTTCACCTGGACCGCATCCAACGTGCAGCGTTGGGACGCGACGTCGGCGCTCGTGCCCGATCGCGACGGCGACGGCAACGACGACCGCGTCCTCATCCACGCGCTCTGGCGGCCGGAGCGGGCACCGCTGTGGGCGGAATCCTGGCGCTACGGCAAGCAGGCGATCGAGTTCCACTCCAAGTACACGGGGCTCACGTATCCCTGGCCGCACATGACGGTGGTCGAGGGCGCCGACATGATCGAAGGCGGAATGGAGTTCCCCATGATGACGCTCATCGGACCCTACGAGGGAAGCGACGCCCAGGCACTCTTCAGCACGACGTCGCACGAGATCGCGCACATGTGGGTGCCGATGATCGTGGGCACCAACGAGAAGCGGTACGCGTGGATGGACGAGGGCTCGGCCAACTTCATCGAGAACCAGAGCAAGATGGAGCTGTGGCCGGGCGTGGATCACCACCGCGTCGAGGCACGCACGTATCTCGGCTTCGCAGCGGCGCGCGACGAGCAGCCCCTCATGCGCCACGCGGACTGGTACGAGCCCGGCAGCGGCTACGGCATCGCCTCCTACTACAAGCCCGCCGCGCTGATGATGGCGCTGCGTGACATCATGGGCGCCGAGAAGTGGGACGAGGCCTATCGGACGTTCATCGCCGAGTGGGCGTACAAGCATCCCACGCCGTGGGACTTCTTCTCCACGTTCGAGCGCTTCGCCGGCGAGGACCTCGACTGGCTGTGGACCTCTTTCTGGTACGAGACGTGGCCGCTAGACCACTCCGTGCGCGAGGTCTCGAGGACCGGCGGAAGGACGATCGTGGTCATCGAGGACGTGGGCCTCGCGCCTTATCCGGCGAAGGTGCGCATCCGAACCTCCTCCGGCCAGACGATCGAGCGCGAGGTCCCTGTCGAGCATTGGCTCGCGGGCAACCGCACGTTCGACATCGACGTGGGCTCCGAGAGCGTCACGCGCGTGGAGATCGACCCGACGGGCTACGCGCCGGACGTGGACCGCGCCAACAACCTCTGGCCCAGAGGCTGAGGGCGGAGGTCGCGACGCCGAGCGGGCTTCACTCCGTTCGCGCCGCCAGCCCCACCAGCGTTCCGCAGGGCGAGCGCACGAAGATCTCGTCCATGCCGTAGAACGTCGTGCGGCGCGGCACGACGACCGGCGTGTCGCCGAGCACCGCGAGCACGACGTCCAAGCGGTCCACTTCGACGAACAGCGTCGTCGTGCTGGATGCGAGCTCCTTGGCGAGGCTCTTCGGGGCGCCGGACGCGCCGAGATCGGCGTCGACGCTCGCGCGGCTCTGGTACATGAGCTCGACGCCGCCGCTCTGGAGGATCGCGAAGCCGAGGCGGTCTTCGTGCGGCACCGTGGCGGTCACCTCGAAGCCGAGCTTCTCGGTCCAGAAGGGTAGGCACCGCTCGACCTCGTCCACGACGACGATCGGGGTCGCCTTCTTCACTCCGTTCATGCAGTCACCTCCGCCATGTGGGTGGGCTCATCCGAAGCTCTTGATGCCGGGTGGGCTCTGCCGGAGCGCGGTCAGGTAACGGAATGCGCCCGGTGGTTGCCGTACGGAGTCGTTTGGCGACTCGGTGGGCTGGCCCCACGACGGCCAGGGATCTCTCCAGTACTCCTGCGTATCGGGCAGCGACGTCTGTAGCTCCGCGAAGGCTTGGGGCTCCGGGGGGCGCTCCCTGATCGCCATCGCGGGCTCCTGTTCGGCGGCCGCGGCATACGACCGGGTGCTGCTCGGCCGAGGGGCGGGCGTCCCTTTGACGCGGAGCGCTTCCACGCTCTCGGCGATGACGTTCAGCGAGGCGCCGTCCTTCTGCAACCGCCCCCGCACGGTCAGGAACGGCTCCATGCGCACGGCCGAGCGATCGCGCTGATAGACGTCGGGCTTCACGATCACGTTCACGGGGCCGTGCTCGTCCTCCATGAGGACGAAGACGTAGCCCTTCGCGGTCTGCGGGCGCTGGCGCGCGGTCACGAGCCCGGCGACGCACACCGTGCTCCCCTGACGGAGATGCGGCAGTCGGTCCGACGTGATCGTGCCGGGCGGCATCGAGCCGCCGAGGAGCGTCAACGGGTGGAGCTGGGCGGAGAAGCTGAGCATGCGATACTCGGCGATCATGCGGTCCGAGGGCTCGAGGTCGGGGAAGGAGAGCCCCGCGTACGGGTCGTCGAGCCCGAGCTCCGTCTGCGCGTGATCCTCGCGGCCGCCCGAGCGCTCCTCGTCGTTCTCGGGGCCCAGCCAGAGGCCGGTCTGCCAGAGCAGCTCGCGACGGGTGAGCCCGAGCGCGCTGCATCCCCCGACCCAGACGAGGTTCTCGATCGCCGGCCTCTTCAGCGCGGCGGGCGTGCGGCGCAGGAAATCCACCAGGGAGGTGTAGGGACCGTTCGATTCGCGCTCGGCGACCACGCGCTCTGCGATCTCCTCCCCCCATTCCCGCACGAAGCCGAGCCCGATGCGCAGGTCGCTCCCTTCCACGGTGCACTTCACCGCGCTCCGGTTCAGGTCGGGCAGCAGCGTGCGCACGCCGTTCCGGCGCGCGTCGCGGCCGAGCGCGTCCAGCGAGTAGAAGCCCATCGGCTGGTTGTTGAAGAGCGCGACGTAGAACTCGACCGGATGATAGTGACGCAGCCACGCCGACTGGTAAGCGAGGAGCGCGAACGCGGCCGCGTGGGATTTGGGGAAGCCGAACTCGGAGAACGCCGTCACCTGAGCGAACACCTCGCGCGCGGTCGTCTCGTCGACGCCGTTCGCGCTCGCGCCGGCGAGGAACTCGCTCCAGTGCGCGGCGAGCGCTTCCTTCGAGCGCTTGCGGCTCATCGCCCTGCGTAGGCTCTCGGCCTGACCGTCGGTGAAGCTCGCGAGCGCCTGGCACACCTTGAGAACCTGATCCTGGAAGATGATGACGCCGAGCGTCTCCCCGAGCGCTTCCTCGAGCAGAGGATGCGCGTAAGGCACCTGGTAGTCGGGATTCTCGCGGAGCATCTCGCGGCGCCGCACGTAGGGGTTCACCGCGCCGCCGACGATCGGCCCCGGGCGCACGATCGCGACTTGCACGCCGAGATCCTCCAGGTTCCGCGGCCGTGTGCGCCGCAGCATCTGGATCTGCGCGCGACTCTCGATCTGGAAGAGCCCGACGGTGTCTCCCGAGCAGATGCGGTCGTAGAGCGCCTCGTCCTGGTAGTCGATGCGGGACAGATCGGGTGCGGTCCCCTCGCGCGCGGCGATCAGGTCGATGCATTCTTCGACGGCCGAGAGCATGCCGAGCGCGAGGAAGTCGATCTTGATGAAGCCGGCGTCCTCGCACGAGTCCTTGTCCCACTGACAGAGCACACGGCCTTCCCAGGCCGCGGGCTCGAGCGGGACGATCTCCACGAGCGGCCGGCTGGAGATGATCATCCCGCCGACGTGCTGCGAGATGTGACGAGGAAGCCCCGCGATGTCCTCGGCGAGCTCCCCGAGCATCCTCCACAGCGCGCCGTCCGCGCGATCCTTGAACTCGGGTAGCGCGGCGATCTCCTCCGCGAGCCCGTGCGCGGAGCGGTGCTCGGCCAGCTTGGAGAGCTTCTCGAGCTCCCCGAGCGGCAGCTCGAGCGCCTTCCCGATCTCGCGCACCGCGGACCGGAGCCCGTAGGTGGGGAAGATGCAGACGAGCCCCGTATGCTCGGAGCCGTACTTGTCGTAGACGCGGAGAATGAGCCTCTCGCGGATATCCCTCGGAAAGTCGAGGTCGATGTCCGGTACGCTTCGGAGCGCCTCGTTGAGGAAGCGTCCCAGGAAGAGGTTGTTCTTCACCGGATCGATGTGCGAGAGGCCGATCAGGTAGCAGATGATCGACGACACCGAGGAGCCGCGTCCGCGCCCGGGCGGGAGCCCCGAGCTCGCGCGAGCCGCTTCGCCGCGCACGTCGCGCGCGACCTCCGCCGCGAGCTGCATGATGTCCCGATAGACGAGGAAGAAGCCCGCGAGACCGTGCAGGTCCACGAGCCCGAGCTCGGTGTCCAACCGCTCCACGGCGTCCCGCTCCTGGGCGCTCCCCAGAGGGTACAGCTCCGCGATGCGCGCACGACAGAATTGGGTGAGCGTGGCGAGCGCGGTTCCGCTCGCCGATCCCTCGAAGTCGGGGAACTCGTAGCCCAGATCCTCTGTGATGTCGAACGCGGAGCACCGCTCGGCGATGAGCAGCGTATTGGCGATCGCTTCGGGCCGGCTCTCGAAGCGATGCTCGACCTCCCACGGCGAGAAGAGGTGGAAGAGGCTGTTCGAGCGGCGCGCGCCGTGCGCGCCGTCGAGCGTCATCCGATTCTTGATCGAGACGAGCACGTCCTGGAGGCGGTGCCGCTCGGGGCGGTGGTAGTGCACGTTGCCGGTCGCGACGACCCCGAGGCCCATTCTGCCCGCGAGCCGCGCGAGCGCCTTGTTGCGGACTGCGTCGCCTTTGACGGCGTTGTCCTGCAGCTCCACGAACACGTTGCCCGGGCCGAACGCGGAGATCAGGCGACCCGTGAGGGCTTCGGCGTCGGCGACGGAAGACTCGAGGGCGGCGGCCACCGGGCTCTTCGCGCAGCCCGTGAGGAGGATGAGCCCCTCGGTGAGCTCGAGCAGCGTGGCGAGCGGAAGCCTGGGATCCGTGCGCTCCGATCCCATATGCGCTTGGGTGAGCAGGCGGCAGAGGTTCGCGTAGCCGGTCGGCGTCTCTGCCAGGAGGGTGACGTGGTGGCCGAACCGGGGTTCGTTCGCGGACCCCGGGAAGCACTCGCGCAGCGTGAGCTCGGCGCCCGTGATGGGCTGGAGGCCCGCCTGCTTCGCGTGGTGCGCGAACTCCATCGAGCCGTAGAGCCCGTTGTGATCCGTGAGCGCGAGGGCAGGGTAGCCGAGCTCGACCGCGCGCAGCACGAGCTCCTCCGGATGGGAGGCGCCGTCCAGGAACGAAAAGCCCGAATGGCAGTGCAGCTCGACGTAGGGAATCGACACGGATCGCTCCGGCGCTTCGACGAAGGACACCGAAGATAAGCCGAAAGGTGGCGGGGCACCAGCGAGTGGGCCCAGCCCCTACGAGTCGGTCGATTCGCTCACGGGCTCCGGACGCCGGAGGGAAGGCACCCCCTCTCCCGCAATGAACGCGGTCCAGCGCGCCGCCGCGCCCTGGTCGACCGGATGCGTGTGCAGGACCTCCTCGACGAACGTCTCGAAGCTTCGCGAGAAGGGCGACGGCCTCGCTGCCCACCAGAGCCTCACGCCCGGAAACGACAGCCACCAGACGATCGTGGCCCGCCAGCGCTCCCAGACGTCCTCGGGCAGCGTGCCTCCCTGTCCCTGGTGGAACATGAACTCGCCGGCACCGATGAGCTCGTACATCGCCCACGTGAACCGGATGCGCTCGGACGGCGTGAGCGCCGTCGGATCCTGACAGCCCCGGACGACGATGCGATTGAGGTCACCGTCCGTCGCGATCTGGGCCTGGATCGTCGACATCCGATCGAGGATGCGCGCGTAGTTCTCCGTGCGGAGCGAGAGGGTATTCTGCCGCACCTGATGCGCCAGATAGATCAGGGACACCATGACGACCAGCCCGCCGACGAACTCTCCGAGGTTGGCCAGTGTCGCGAGATCCATGGGGGGAGGAATCTAGTCGCCGTCCTCCCTGGTACCAGGCTGAGCGCCGTGCGGCATACACCCTGCATTCGTCCGGCGCAGGGACCACGAACCGGAGGCCGCGATGCGGTGGAGACAGGGTCGCCAGAGCGCAAACGTCAGGGACGTGCGAGGCCGCCGGATGGCGGGCGGCGCCGGGATCGGCGGTGGCACGCTGTTGATCCTGCTCGTCGTGTGGCTGCTGGGTGGCAACCCGCTGCAGTTCCTCCAGGTCGTGGACGGAGGAGGCGGGGCCTCCGCGCCGGTGCGCGATGCGCCGGCTCCGACGGACGAGGCCGGACAGTTCATGAGCGCCGTCCTCGCCATGACGGAGGACGTGTGGACGGAGCTCTTCGCGGCGCGCGGCGAGCGCTACGTGCCGCCGACCATGGTGCTGTTCAGCGACGCGGTTCAGTCGGCGTGCGGGTTCAGCTCGGCCGCGACCGGCCCGTTCTATTGCCCGAACGATCAGAGCCTCTATCTCGACACGAGCTTCTTCGCGGAGCTGGCGCGCATGGGCGGACCGGGAGACTTCGCGCAGGCGTACGTGGTCGGCCACGAGGTGGGCCACCACGTGCAGAACCTGCTCGGCGATCTCCAACGTGCGCGCGAGCTGCAGCGCGTGGCGAGCGCCGAGGGCGCGGCGAACAGGATACAGGTTCTCGTCGAGCTCCAGGCCGACTGTTACGCGGGGGTGTGGGCGCACCACGCGAACCGCAGGGAGCAGGTGCTCGAGCCCGGCGACGTGGACGAGGGCCTGGCCGCCGCCGCCGCGATCGGCGACGACCGGCTCGCGCGGGAAGCGGGACGCGCGGTCGTGCCCGAGTCCTTCACGCACGGGACGTCGGCGCAGCGGCAGCAGTGGCTGGGCACCGGTCTCGAGCTGGGCGACCCGGCCGCCTGCGACACGTTCTGAGCGGCCCGCGCTCCGGTACGTCGTCGCCGCGGCCGCCTACGTCGGTCGACGTATCGAGACCGGCGCGCGCTCGCGGGAGATTCAGGGCGTTCGTCATGTCTCGAGCCCGGAGGATCCCATGCGGCCGTCTCACAGAATCGCGCTCCTCGCGTTCGTCCTCCTGCCCTCGGGTGCAGCACACGCGCAGGCCTGGCCGGATGTCGGCGAACGCGTGCGTGTCCGACACGTCGACGGAAGGACGTTCACCGGCTCGGTGGAGAGCGCGTCGGACGACGCGCTGCGGCTCGCCGGTCCGGACGGCGCCTACGCGATCGGCCGGTCCGACATCGCCGGCCTGGAGCGGAGCCTCGGTGTGCACCGGAGGTTCGGCCGCGGCTTCGCGGTCACCGTCGGGATCGCGGCCGGTGCCGGTGGCATCGTCTCGGCGGCCACGTGGAGCCCGTGCGAAGGTTGGTGCATCGTTCATCCCGAGACGCGCACCGACGCCTTCGCGTGGGGCGTCGTCGGCGGTGCCGTGATCGGGCTCCCGATCGGCGTCCTCGTCGGCCTCGCCTCCGGGTCCGAGCGCTGGGAGCCCATCCTGCCGCTCGGCCGCGTCGCGCTCTCGCCGGTGGTGCGCGCCGGGGGCCGCGTGGGCGTTCGTGCGGCGATCCCGCTGGGTCGCTAGGTCAGGCCTTGCCCATCGACGGGTCGATCATGCCCTGCACGAGCGTGATCTTGTTGCACGGAAAGCCGCTCAGGCGAGCGTGCTCGCGGATGAGCTCCTCGTCGGTCGCTTCGTACACGCAGAACGTGCGGCCGTCCACGATGTAGCTGTGATGCCAGCGAATCTGGCTTCCGAGGTCGGCGAGGACGTGGTTGGACTTGCGGGCGACCGCGCGTAGCTCTGGGGCCGTCATGCGCTCCACGCCTGGGATCTGGCGCTCGATCAGGAACATGGGCATGCGGCACCTTCGTGCTGGATGATGGGTGAGGGCTGCGCGGGATAACGCTTCGTCGTCCGGCCCCGGGCGTCAAGCGGCGCGAGGGCGCGGCAGGCTCACGCCGCCGGGGCGGCGGCTTCGTGGATGCCGAGGAGACGCTTGTGGACGGGCTCCCCCAGGTCGGTCACGATGACGAGCCCGTCGATGCGCACGTCCTCGGCGACGGCGCGCAGCCGCCCGGCGCTCTGCGCCAACAGCGTCCGGTCACCGGCGTCCATGCCGAGCTGACGGAGCTCGAGCTGCACCCGCAGCTGGCGGTGGAACTCGATCAGGCGCGTGAGCCGGCCGACCTGGTCGAAGAAGCGGCTGAGGAGCACGCGCTCATCCACTTCGGCGAGGCGCATGAACTGGATCTGTGTCGCGTCCCACACCGCCAGCTCGAACGAGATCTGGAAGAGATAGGGATCCTCGTCGGTTTCGAGCAGCGTCCAGAGGTTCTTCGCCTCCGAGGTGTTCTTCACGACGCTCGAGAGCACGAGCCGCCTCGAGTGCGCGAGATCCTGGTCGAGCGCGGCGCGCTCGCGCGCCTCCTGTCTGGACTCCCGCAGGCGCTCGGTCCACAGGGCGAGCACGACGCCCGCGAAGACGCCGATCAGACCCGCCGTCGTTTCGAGGACGAAGCTCGCCCAGGGACTCAAGCTTCTCCTCGCGCGGCGTCAGGTCATCGACGCGCGAAAGATGCTCTCGATCGCCGCGTCCAGGGCCGAGTTGAAGTCCTTCTCCGACTGCTGCGCGAGCAGCCCTTCCACGAGCGCGCGCGAGAAGCTCGCGACCATGCCGTGGTTGCGTGCCAGGCGCTGGTTGGCTGCGTCCCTCGAGTATCCACCGGAGAGCGCGACGACCTTCAAGACCTTTGGGTGCTCGATGAGCGGCCGGTAGAAGTCGTCCTTCTCGGGAAGCGTCAGCTTGAGCATGACGCGCTCGTTCGCCCCCAGTCCGTCGAGCGCGCGCAGGATCTCGGAGCGGAGCATCTCCTCGGCCTTCGCCTTGTCGGGGCAGGCGATGTCCACCTCCGGCTCGATGATCGGCACGAGGCCCTTGGCGAGGATCTGACGGCCGATCTGGAACTGCTGCTCGACGATCTCGCGGATCCCGTTCGCGTTCGCCTGCTTGATGACCGAGCGCATCTTGGTGCCGAACACTTCCTTGGCGCGCGCGCGATCGAGGAGCTGATCGAGGCCGGGGATCGGCTTCATGAGCTGCACGCCGTCCTTCTCGGCCGCGAGGCCCTTGTCGACCTTGAGGAACGGCACGACCCGCTTCTTCTTCCAGAGATAGCTGGCGGTCGGGGTGCCCTCGATGTCGCGATCCATCGTCCCCTCGAAGAGGATCGCGCCCATGATGCGCTTGCCGTCGAAGGCGGGGCTGGTGATCAGCCGCGCGCGCATCGCATGGACCAGGTCGAACATCTGATCCTCGGTCTTCCAGGCTCCGTCCTCGACGCCGTACTGCTTCAGCGCCTTGGGGGTGCTGCCTCCGCTCTGGTCGAGCGCGGCGATGAAGCCGCCCTCGGACCGCACCCGCTCCTTCTGCTCGTCGAACGTGCTCACGTCGTCTCCGCCCCGGCTCGGGATGTCTCTGTGGGGCCTTACTCTAGGGGAGCCGGCTTTCCCGCACCACCGACGCCCCCGCGGAGCGAGCGAGCCCAGAAGACGGCCGTGAAGGCGACACCCGACGCGGCGATCCCGACCACGGTCGGGTCGAGGAGCAGGCTCCCGCCGCCCAGCTCCGAGAGCTGCATCGCGAGGAGCGCCGCGATGCCCGCGCCGATCGCCGCGAGCGCTTCCGGAACGCCCGGACGCCGGGTATGGAGCCCGGCCGCGATCGGCACGAAGAGGCTCACGCCGAGGATCGCGTAGAAGACCCGCAGCGAGTCGATCACCGTGGGAATCACCACCGCCAGAGCGACGGCGAGCGCGCCCCCGGCGAGCGCGGCGAGCCGGGCGACGCGGAGCACCCGCACGTCGTCGGCGGCCGGCGCCCAGTACCGTTTGTAGATGTCCTTCGAGAGCGATGTGGCGAGCATGAAGAGGATGGCATCGGCGGTGCTCACCTCCGCGGAGAAGACGGCCGCGAGCCCCAGCGCTCCGAGGAGGGGAGGGAGCCCTTCCGTCAGGACCAGCGGCACGGCGAACTCGGCGTTCTCCAGCGCGGGATCGTAGACGTGCGCGATCATCCCGAGGAGCGGCGGGACGAGCGCGAACAGCAGCAGGACCACGCCATTGGCGGCCACGCCGAGGCGAACCGCGCGCTCGTCGCGGGCGCCGTAGGCCTTCTGGAGGAGCCCTGGCGAGACGATGAACGCCGGGACGAGCAGCGCGACGAGGACGACGCCCGCGCCGGGCGCGAAGAGGAACGTCTCGAGGCTCTGCTCGGGAGCCGCGGCGAGCACGGTCTGCCAGCCGCCTGCCCGGCCGAGCGCGATCGGGACGCCGACGGCGAACCCGCCGAGGAGGATGACGAGCTGCACCGCGTTCACCCACGCGGCGGTGAGGAGCCCGCCCGCCGCGAAGTACGCGGTCATGACCGCGCCCCCGAGCACCGCGCCTACCCAGCGAGGCACCCCGAGCACCCACTCGAAGATCTCGGACATGGCGATGAGCTGAGCCGCCAGGATGACGAGCGTCAGGAACCAGAGGACCGTGGCCACCGTCGCCCGCACGGCGCTGCCGTAGCGGAGCTCCAGGTAATCGCCCGCCGTGTAGAGCCCGTTCCGGCTCGCGACGCGCCAGATGCGCGGACCGATCCAGAGCGCCAGCAGGAGGGAGCCGACGCCGGCCGAGCCGACCCACCACCACGCGGCCCAACCGGCGGCGTAACCGAGCCCCGAGGCACCGATGATCGAGCCCGCGCCGATGTTGGCCGCCAGCATGGTCGAGAAGACCAGCCACGGTCCCAGCCGGCGGTCGGCGACGAAGAACGTCGAGGCCTTCTCGACCCGCCGGCCCACCCAGAGGCCGAGCGTGACGAGCGCCGCCGAGTAGCCGAGGATCGCGATCAGCTGAAGCGCCACGACCCTTGCGACGGCTTCACTCGTGTGGGCTCAGCGTGCCTGCGGTCTCACGTCGGATACCGCGGGGATGTCGGGTAGCGAGGTGGCCTCGCGGACCGCGCGCAGGATCGCCTCGGCCATGACGTCCGCCGCGAGCGCACCGATCACCGTCACGTCGGCCGTTCCGTTCCAGGCGCCGGTGGCGAGCGAGAACACCGTGTCCCCGTCGCGGGTCGTGTGCGCGGGATAGATCGTGCGCGCCAGCCCGTCCTGCGCCATCTGCGCGACCTTGGTGACCTCCGCCTTCGTCAGGACCGCGTTCGTGGCGACGATGCCGATGGTGGTGTTGCCGCCGACCGGGGCGGTCGCGCCGACCTCGCCGTTCCTCAGCACGCGGCGGGCGTCGAGGAACGTCCGGCCGTCGGCGGCGAGCGCGCCCGCGACGATCTCGCCGGTCCGCGGATCGATCACGTCCCCCACGGCGTTGACCGCGACCGCGGCGGCGACCGTCAAGCCGCTCGCGAGACGGACGGAGGCGGTGCCGAACCCGCCGCGCATCGGCCGCCCGCCTCCGAGCTTGCCGACGGTGGCCCCGGCTCCGGCCCCCACCGAGCCCTCGCGCGGCGCGGCGCTGGAAGCGGCCGATGCAGCGGTATATCCGCACTCGGGGCCGGGCCGCGCGGGGCGGTCACCCTCGAGGCCGAGGTCGAAGAGGATGGCGCCGACGACGATCGGCACGACCCGGGGGCCGACGCGATAGCCGATCCCCCGCTCGTCGAGGTACCGCATCACGCCCGAGGCCGCGTCGAGCCCGAACGCCGAGCCGCCGGAGAGCACGACGCCGTGCACCACGCTCACCGTGTTCACCGGATCCAGGAGCGCGGTCTCGCGTGTGCCCGGAGAGCTGCCGCGGATGTCCACGCCCCCGACGGCACCCGCGCGCGCCAGCACGACGGTGCATCCCGTCGGGCGCGCGTCCAGGGTGTGGTGACCGAGCTCGAGGCCTTCGACGGCCGTGATGCCCCAGGGCTCCATGCGTGGAATCTCCTGCGCGCGGACGCGCGCGCCCACGATCGGTGCCGCGGCGAGCAGCGCGATCGCGAACGAGATGCGCCCGATCATGTCCGAAGCGGGTGCGAGCCTGCGCGGCGACGCCTCGGCGCGCGTCGGGCTACTCCTCTTCGTCGCCCGGGACGTTGCCGGCGGCGGCGAAGCAGTAGAAGTAGCCGTTCCCTCCCGTCGCCACGAGGTCCTCCTGGCTGCAGCCGCGCGAGTCGTGCGCGGAGTTCCAGGAGGTCGGGTTGTCGCCGCCTCCCTGTCGGTCGTGGTGGCCCACCCGCGCCGAGCCCTCGCCGTTGCTCGTCCAGTTCGCACAGGCCGTGGTACCCGTGCCCGTGTAGACGGTCCCGTCGGGGTTCGAGCCCGTCAGGATGTCGTGCTGGTTCGGCGTGTCCCCCCGGCCGTTGGACGTCTGGCCACGCTCGTTGAGGATCGTCTCCTTGGTGAGGTTGGCGCTCTCGGAGTGCAGCTCCGTCACGTCGCGTGCGATGAGGGTCCCGCGGAAGTTGTACCAGGGCCCCGTGCCGATGCGGTCCCGCGCGTTCACCGCGGGCTGCCCGTCCATCGCCATCGCGCTCAGGTACGCACGCCACGTGGCGTCACCGAATCCCGTGGCATACGCCAGCGTCTGACAATGCTGATCGGCCCCGCGCAGCCCGCCGAGGTTCGCGCCGTTGCCGACGCCGCGGCTGGTGACGAAGAAGCTGAAGTTGCCGGCTTGGGCGGCGACGGGTGCGGCCGCGGTGAGGACGAGCGTCGCGAGGGAGAGGAAGACCTTGTTCACCATGCGCTCCTGGTGCGTGTGCGATTGCTGTGGGCCGGGGCGGAGAAACGGGGCCTGAATGTCCCGTGTCGGGCCCGCTGCGGGCAAGGCTGGCCGGGCCCGCTCAGGTGCAGGGGCCGACGATCGTGTCCACCACCTCGACTGCCAGGATGAACGCGTCCGCGAGCGCGAACGCCATCCTGTCGCCGGCGAGCGTACCCGTGCCCATGGCCGGCCCGCTCGCGCATCCGAGCACGTCCTCCCCGAGCGAGGGGGTGAGGTCGTCGAGCCGCCACATCGTGATGCCGCTCCCCGCACCGTAGCCGGGGACGTCCTCCGCGTAGAACTCGGCCACCACCGTGTGCTCGACGTTGGGCTGCGCGGGGCGGGGCACGAACGCGCTGTCGGCGAACACCGTGTCGGCGACGTAGAACGCATACTCGAACTCGTCTTCGTTGCGGCCGATCACCACGGCCGTGCCGCCGCCCAGCGGATCGGCCGAGGTACCGAACCCGGCCATCGTGATCGTGCCGCCGTGCCTGAGAGCGAACGTCGTGCGCACGTGCAGCCGCCGCGGATCGCTCATGCCGAGCGCGGCAGGGTCGGCGTCGAGGACGATCAGCGCGCCGCCGCTGCCGCTGACCTCTCCGGAGATCGGGCCGTCGGCCGCCGGTTGCTTGACGACGCCGGAGAGGACCGTGAAGGGGATGCCGCTGATCGTGCCCGAGGAGACGACGTCGGTCGGCGTGTCGTGGCAGGCGAGCTGAGCGACCACGCCGCACGCCAGCGAGGCGACGAGGAGGGCGCGCTGCCTGCGAGTGCCGTGAGGTGGGAAGCGCATACGGCTATTTGCGCGGAAGGCCCTCGCCGGAGCAAGGGCCGGAGACGTGGTGGATCGCCCACGACCTCCGGGGGAGACGGTGCACGCGCCCCGCCGGAACCACGGCCGCGGGCGACCCATGGAGGTCGTCCACGTCACTGCCGCGAGCGTGGGCTCACGGCGCGCGCCGTAGAAGCACGATCCGTGCCTTCCCGGAGTGCCAGGTCCCATCGGGCAGAATGCCGTGCCCGCGACGCCGGGAGCCGGCAAGGCGTGCAGGCCGCGGGACGTTGATGCCCACTTCGGCCCGTCGCATTGCTGCGGGCTCCGGGCTGCGGGATCTTCGAGCCATGGATTCGCTCCCGACCGCCGCGGCCGAGCTCGCCGCGGCCGATCTCCAGCTCGCCGTGACGATCGGCCTGCTGCTCCAGTGCGCGCTCCTGCACGCGCGCTACCGGGGGCGGTACTTCGGTCTCTGGGCGATCGCCTGGGGGATCTACGCGACCCGGCTGCTCGCCATGGTCACCTTCCTGCGCACGGGGACGACGTTCTGGCTCTTCGCGCACCAGGTCGCGACGGGATGGACGGCGCTCGCGCTGCTGTGGGCCACGCTCGTGTTCGCGCAGCGCCTGGTCTGGAAGCGCATCTATCTGGCGATCGCCGCCTTGCCACTCGTCTGGTCGTATCTGTCGATCTACGTCCTCGACGTATCGGTGTGGACCACCGCGCCGATGGTGGCGTTCCTGAGCGCGACCACCGGATGGGCCGCGTGGGCGTTCTTCCGCTACGATCGGCTCGTGCGCTCGCCGGCGGCTCGGTTCCTCTCGGTGGTGCTGGTGCTGTGGGCGCTCCATCACCTCGACTATCCGCTGCTGCGCGCCCAAGGCGCGTGGACGCCTTGGGGCTACTACCTGGACATCGGGTTCGAGCTGGCGATGGGGCTCGGCATCCTCTTTCTGGTGCTCGAGGATCTCGATCAGGGTCTCCGCACGCTGACGGCGCTCTCGGGCGAGCTGCAGGTCACGCCGGGGAGCCAGGAGACGATGGCGGAAGCCATGCTCCGCAGGGCGCTCTCGCTCCGCGGCGTGCACGGCTCCGCGTTGTGGCTCGAGACCCCCGAGGGCGGACGCTTCGTGCAGGGAGCCGGCGTCGCCGCGCTCTGGCCCTTCGAGCCGCCTCCCGCGGCCGCGGGAAGGAGCGCCCGCGACGTGGTTCGCACCGGCATCCCGAGCGTGGCCCGCGGCGCGCGCGACGAAGGGTCGACGACGCGCAGCTTTCACGCATACACGGCGGCGCTGCCCGTGTTGGGCGACGACGGGGTGATGGGTGCGCTGGTCGTGGTCGGCGAGGCGCGCGATCCGTTCACGGTGCTCGACAATCGCTTCCTCCTCGCCTTCGGTCAGCAGGTGGGGGCGGCGCTGGCCAACGAGGAGCTCCACCGCAGCCTGGGCGCGAGGACGGCGGAGCTGGAGAAGCTGCAGGCGCGCATGGTGCGGCAGCACGAGGAGGAGCGTGATCGCCTCTGGAGGGCCCTGCACGACGAGACCGCGCAGGTGCTCGCCGCGCTCAACCTGCAGCTCGGCCTCGTGGAGGAGCGCGGCGACGCCGCCATCGCGCCCGCGCTCGCGCGCGCCAAGACGCTCGTGGGAGAGGGGATCAAGAGCATCCGCAGCGTCACGCGTAACCTGCGGCCGATGGCGCTCGACGACCTCGGCCTCGTCCCCGCGCTGCGCGCGCTGGCGCGCGACTTCGAGGGGCAGGATGCCCTCGAGATCGCCTTCGAGGCACCGGAGCGCGTGCCGCCGCTCGCGGCCGACGCCGAGGTCGCCCTCTACCGGGCGCTCCAGGAGGCGCTCGCGAACGCGGTCCGCCACGGTGGCTCGCGCCGCGTCCAGGTGAGGCTCCAGGCCGAACCGACGGGCGTGACGCTGACGGTGACGGACAACGGGCCCGGCTTCCCGCCGGACGCCGCAGGTCGGTTGCGGTCCCGCGGTGGCCTCGCGGGAATCAGGGAACGGATCGCCGCGCTCGGGGGTGATTTCGCCTTCGGCAACGCGAACGGGGGAGGGGCGCGCGTGAGCGTACGGCTGCCGGTGGACCCGAGCGGAGCGGACGCATGAGCGAGGAAGCCATTCGCGTCGTCATCGCCGACGATCACGCGGTCGTTCGCCAGGGGATCCGCGGCGTGCTCGAGGAGATCGACGGGCTCGAGGTGGTGGCCGAGGCGGGTGACGGCGACCAGGCCCTCGCCCTCGCCGAAGCGCAGCAGCCCGACCTGGTCGTGCTCGACGTCACCATGCCGGGCAAGACCGGCATCGAGGTCGCCCGGGCGCTCCGCGACGCCGGAACCGGCGTGCGGGTCCTCCTGCTGTCGATGCACGACGAGCCGGAGTACGTGCTCGAGGCCGTTCGTGCGGGGGCCGATGGCTACGTGCTCAAGGACGTGTCGCCGGCGGAGCTGCGCGCCGCCGTGACCGCCGTGCACGAGGGCCGCGAGTACTTCAGCGCCCGCGTGACCCAGCAGCTGTCCGTGGGTCTCCGTCAGGAGCTCGAGCAGGAGCAGCGGCGTAGCCGGCTCGACTCCCTGACGCCGCGCGAGGTCGAGGTCCTGGTGCTGGTGGCGCAGGGGAAGACCAATCGCGGCATCGCCGACCAGCTCGGCATCTCCCCCCGAACTGTGGAGACGCACCGCGAGCGGGTCATGGGCAAGCTGCGCATCCGGAGCGTCGCCGGGCTCACCCGCTTCGTGGTCGAGCACGGGCTCGACAGCGGTCAGGCCGGGACGTAAGGACTTTTCCCGACCCCCCAGGCTGTAGAAGTCCGAATTCCTGGCACGGGGGGCGGCGAATAGCTTGACGTCTCCCCCGCGGGCGCCTGGGTGAGGTGCCCGTATCTTCTTCTCTGCCGGAGCACCCATGATGCCGGTCGTCCGTACGGGCGTTGCCGCACCCCTCGTAGCCCTCTCGATCAGCTTCGTCCTCGGTTCAGCGGTCGCGGCCCAAACGCCCGCGGCACCCCGAGACACCCTGGTCTTCGTGTCGGATCCCATCGTGGTCACGGCGACGCGGGGACCGAGGGCGCGCTCGCACAGCCCGGCGCCCGTGTCCGTCGTCCAGCGGCGGGACTTCATCGAGCAGATGCCCAACTCGATCTCGGATCTGTTCCGGACGCTGCCGGGTCTCGACGTCACCGGCGTCGGCATCAACCAGGTGCGCCCTCAGATCCGCGGTCAGGGAGGCCAACGCATCCTCCTCCTCGACGACGGCATCCGCATGAACAACACTCGTCGCCAGCGGGACTTCGGCGAGCTGCCGGCGCTGGTCGACGTCGGCGCGATCGACCAGGTCGAGGTCGTCCGTGGCCCGGCCTCGGTCCTGTACGGATCGGATGCCATCGCCGGCGTCGTGAACATCATCACGGAAGGCGTCGTCGAGCCGGGGTCGAGGGGGTTCGCGTCGTACGTCTTCGGTACGGCGTCGGAGCAGAGCAAGGTATCCGCGCGCTTCGAGGCGCGCGGCGGAGCGTTCTCGTTCGAGGGCGGCGGCAGCTGGAGAACCGCGGGCACGTACGAGGCGCCGAGTGGGAGCTTCGGGGAGATCACCCTCGCCCAGGACGTGGAGGTGCAGCATTCCGGTGTGCGCGATCGCTCGTTCGATACACGCGTGGGTTGGGACTTCGACGAGTCGGTCGGCGTGTTCGCGAAAGTCGAGCAGTACAACGCGGACGATACCGGCTTCGGCTTCGTGGCCCCCGACGCGTACAACCCGGGGGATGCGGAAATCGAGATCACGTACCCGTCGCAGAGCTTCACGAAGCTATCGGGCGGTCTCCGCGCGCGAGGGCTCGCCAATCCGATCGCCCAGGACGTGAGCCTGACGATCTACGGACAGGACAACGAGCGCGAGCTCTTCTTCGATGCCTTCATCCCGTTCTTCCCGGGAGCCGGGCTCACGCTCGACAATCGCAACTTTACCGACATCCGCACGTACGGTCTGCGCGCGGAGGCGCGCAAGTCGGTCCAGGGTGACGTGATGCTCACCTACGGCGTCGACGGCTTCGAGGATCACTCGGAGGGACGGGACAACAATCGCGAGACGATCACCGGGTTCGGTCCCCCGATGGTGTCCACGTCCAACGCCCCGTCGATCCCGCACGCGCGGTTCCGTAGCATGGGCGCATTCCTGCAGGGTGAGATGGACTTCGCCGATCGACTGACGCTGATCGCCGGAGGGCGCTATCAGGACGTTTCCGCCAAGACGCGCGTCACCGACAACCTCGGCAACACGCCGACGTCGGCGTCGCACAGCAGCCTGGTGGGTTCCGTGAACGCGATGTTCGAGGTGGTGCCCGGGCTCGAGCTCATCACGTCGGTCGGCCGAGGATTCCGTTCGCCGAATCTCGTCGAGCTCTTCTTCGACGGCGCGGTTCCGGAGGCGAACGCCTACCAGCGCTCGAGCGAGGCCCTCGAGCCCGAGAAGAGCTTCAACTACGACCTCGGCGCCCGCTTCCAGGACGACCTGCTGTACGTCGAGGGATTCTTCTTCCGCAACGAGATCTCGGACGGCATCCGCAGCGAGCCCGTCGTCGATCAGAGCGGTGACACCGTGCAGACGGCGGGGCTCGACACCTACGAGAACGTGAACCTCGACAAGATCAGGCTCCAGGGCTTCGAGGTGAACGCCGACGTCCGCCTGCCGAGCGGAATCGGATTCGGGGCGTCGCTCGCGACGCTCGACGCCGAGGACGCGCGTGACCCGCTCAACCCCGTGGGCGAGAGCTACTCGACCAAGCTGACGGGGCGCGCGGGGTATCACGATCCCGCGGGCCGCTTCTGGGGCGAGTGGGAGACACGCCATAGCGGGAAGCAAAAGGACGCGGCCCTCGGCTCCGGCAATCCCGTCGGAACCGAGCTGCCATCGTTCACCGTGCACGGCCTCCGAGCGGGAGTGCGGCTGATCCGGACGGGGAGGATCACGCACGGCCTGACGATCGGCGTGGCCAACCTCACCAACGAGCTGTACGCCGAGACCGCCAACGCATCGTTCTTCCGCCCGGAGCCGAAGCGAAACATGACGGTGAGCTGGGACGTGGCTTTCTAACGCCTCGAGCCGTGCCGACGCCCGTCCACTACATACCGATCGTCACGACGCTGCTGGCGGCGTTCTTCGCGCCTGTGGTGTTCCGTCGCTGGCAGAGCCGCAGGCCGGCGCCTCACCTGTGGTGGTGGTCGATCGGCATCGCCGTGTATGGGCTCGGCACGCTCACGGAGGCGTGGACGACGCTCTTCGGCTGGCACGAAGGGATCTTTCGCGCGTGGTACATCTCCGGTGCGCTGCTGGGCGGATGGCCCCTCGCGCAGGGCACCGTCTACCTGATGTTCTCACGACGCACCGCGACGTGGATGGCGGCGGCCGTCGGCGTCGTCGTGATCGCGGGGGCCATCACGGTCCTCCTTTCGCCGATCGACTACGCGCTCGTGGAGTCGCACCGCCTGACGGGCAGCGTGATGGAGTGGCGCCGGGCGCGACTCTTCAGTCCGTTCGTCAACTCGTACGCGGCGATCTTCCTGATCGGGGGAGCGATCGCGTCGGCGTGGCGTTACAGGAGCGACCCCGGGTCGCGCCATCGCTTCGTCGGCAACTGGTTCATCGCCGTCGGGGCGCTGCTGCCCGGGATCGGGGGCGCGGCGACCCGGATGGGGCACACCGAGGTGCTCTACGTGATGGAGCTGATCGGCCTCGTCCTCATCTGGACGGGCTACCGATACAACGTGGGGCCCCCGCCGCTGGCCGCGACGACGGCCGCGACGCCCTCCACCGTGCGCGGGTGAGTCCCTCGGCATAAGGCCTCGGCCTGCATGACTTGACGCTCCGCCGGTAGACACGCATTCTGCTGTTGAGATTGAAACTCAACCGCTACTGCTTCCCCCACGGAGCCCCATTGACGCCCCCTGCCCGCACGACGTTCGTCGCCTCGCTCGCCCTCGCGATCCTCGGCACCGCGTTCGAAGAGGCGTCCACGCAGGGGTTTCCTGCGGACGCGTGCAGCGCCTTCGGCGTCCTGGTGATGGCGCACGGCGGGACACCCGAGTGGGAC
Organism: Gemmatimonadales bacterium; assembly: GCA_050181335.1. GTDB lineage: Bacteria > Gemmatimonadota > Gemmatimonadetes > Longimicrobiales > Gaopeijiaceae > UBA2982. The sequence goes on from JBFXDG010000004.1 coordinate 194,506, forward strand.
GCGGCCATCGCCGAAGCGGTCGCGCCTTTGGCGCGCGAGCGGCCCACCGCGATCGCCTACGGGATGGCCGATCCGGCGACGCTGTCCGGAGCCTTGGATTCGCTGCGCGCGGACGGTGTCGAGCGCGTCGCCGTCGTGCGGATGTTCGTGTCCGGTGCGTCGTTCCTCGACCAGACGGAGTATCTCCTCGGTCTGAGCGATGTCCCGCCGGCGTTCTTCATCCCGTCGCACGGACCACACGCCGGCGGTCCCGGCGGAGATGGCGCGGCGCCCGGGGGCCCGCCTCCGGCGATCGCGCACGGCTTGAGGGTGGCGACGCATCTGCACGGCATGGTCGACGCCGAGGAGACGCAGCGGATCTTCGCCGACCGAGCGCTGGCTCTGAGCCGCGATCCGGCGCGCGAGAGCGTCCTGCTCATCGCGCACGGCATGGGTGATCCGGAGGAGAACGACGAGCTGCTCGCGGCCATGGGCGGCATCGAGCGCGAGGTCGCGAAGACGGCGTTCCACTCCGTGCGCAGCGCGACGCTCCGCGAGGACTGGCCTCCGGCGCGCCAGGTGGCCGAGCGGGAGATCCGCGCGTTCGTCGAGGGCGAGAACCAGGCGGGTCGCCGCGTGCTCGTGCTCCCGGTCCGCCTGTCCGGGTTCGGCCCCTACGCCGAGGTACTCGCGGGGCTGGAGTACACCGCCGGAGAAGCGCTCCTGCCGCACGCGGACGCATCGCGCTGGCTGCGCCGAGCGGCCGACTCGATCGCGCGCGCCGAGGGGTGGGTCGGCGCGCCGGACGAGGCCTCCTGCATGGCCGCGTCGGTCGACTAGCGCCGCGCTCCGCTCAGCGCTTCTTCCCGAGCTTCAGCCACTGCAGGGGATCCGGTCCGCCCCGCGTGTCGGACGGCGGGGTGGGCTTGGGGAAGGGCGGGCGGCGTGGCGGCTCCGGCTCGCACGGTCCTTTGGGAATCCGGACCTTCGTCTTCTTGGGTCTCTTGGCCATCGCGGCGTATCCTCCTGCCCGAGACTACGCGTGGGCGAGATCCGTGTTTCAGGCGGACGCGTCGACGTCGGAGCTCCCGGCCGAGATCCGCTCGGCGTGCGCCATCGCCTCACCGAGCGCGTCGCCGCGAAATCCGCGCCGCGCCAGGTACCCGTGCAGTCTTCGTCTCGCCTTGTCCCGTTCGGGCGAGCCCCTGTCGGAGAGCGCCGCCCGCACGGATCGTCCCTGGCGGCCGAGCCAGCCTACCGCCGCCTCCCGGGCCAGAGCGGCGTCGCTCACCTCCTCGTCGGCGAACACGCGCGAGATCGTCTCCGATGCCATGTCCGACTCGATGCCTTTGGCACGCAGCTCGGACACAAGGCGCGCCTCCCCACGCGGCCGGTGACGCAGCCGGTCTCGCACGAGCGCGGCGGCCACCGCCGCGTCGTCCATCAGGCCCTTCTGCTCCAGTCGTGTCAGACAGGTCTCGATGCGCTCCTTCCCGAACCCTTTCCTCCGCAGCTTGCGCGCCAGCTCCTGCCGCGTGCGCGCGCGGTGGGCGATGAGGCCCAGCGCGGCTTCGCGGACGCGCACGTCCGCGTCGAGGTCGAGCAGGGCCGTTCGGGCTTCGCTCGTCAGCGCGTCGCCCACGCCCAGACGCGACAGCTCGAGGGCCTCCAGCGTCACCTCGAGCGGATCCCCGTGCTCCAAGTGGAGGACGACCCGCAGGCCTTTCGGGGGGATGGGCTCGATGCGCAGCAGGTGGGGGTCAAACGTCGTCATCATCTAGTCTTTCTGGGCGAACCAGCGTCCGTCCGCCAGATCGCGGTAGAGCGTGAGCACGCGTCCGTCGTCCAGGACGACGGACAGATACTCGCGCGAGATGGGCGCGCGCCACCACTCGTCGTCGATGCGCCAACGTTCGCGCACGGCCTCGACGCGGCGAGCGGTCTTGCCGGGAAGCCGTACGTGGCGCGGCTCGCCGTGCTCGTCGGTGTGCACGGTCACGGCGACCGGCTTGGCGAGTGGCCGCAAACGCGGCCGGCTCGGCTTCGCGGAATCGCTCACGGATCGAATGCCAGGAGCGCGTGCCGGCGCTCCGGGATTCGCGACCACGGATCGACCTCGACCACCCGGTAGAGGGGCGAGTCCCCGAGGCGGAGCTTCAGCTCCTTCACCGCGTCGCGCAGAGAAGGAGGCACCTCGCCCTGGGCGAGGTCGTTGCCGCACGCCTCGCGACCGTTTTCCGCTTTGCGATCGAAGATCCCGATCTGGGCGCTCGGCGCGCCGAAATGCGTGAGCTCGAGCAGGAGCGTCTGCACGGCCTTCGGCGGGGGCGAGAGCGCCATCTTCGCGCGCAGGGGGGCGGCGATGCGCTCGCGAGAGGTCGTCGCTTCGCGGAGCACGGTCTCCACGATCCACGATCCGCCGCCTTCCAGGTGCGCGCCCATGCGCACGCCGGTCACGCTGCGTCCGCGGCGCGCGGGACGCGACAGCGCACGCTCGATCAACCGGTCCAGCGCGCCGTGCAGCGTCTCCGTGAGCCCCGCCGGGCTCGAGAACTCGAGGGATACGCGGATCGGTCGAGGGGGATGCCATGGCTGCACCGGATCGATGCGCCGGCCGTTCGACCAGGCGAGCGCGTTCCTGCCGTCCTCCCCGAACTGGGCGACGAGCGCGGGCTCGGGGAAGCGGGAGAGCTCGCCGAGCGTCCGGACGCCGAGACGCTCCAGACGCTGAACCACGAGAGGGTCGACCGGCAGCACGCCGACCGGACAGCGTCCGAGGAACCGGACGAGGCCTTCCTCGGGCACGATGACGTGCTCGCCGGGGCGTGCCGACGCTGCGGCGACCCATGCGCCGAACTTCCCGGCTGCCATGCCCGCTCGGGTCGCCGCGACCAGAGGAGCAGGAAACACGCGGAAGAGCGCGCGGAACGCGCGATCCACCTGGAGGCGGGACGGGCCGAAGAGACGGTCCAGCCCGTCCATCCCCAGGAAGACACGCCCTCGTCCGGCCGGCTCGAGGGTGGGCGTGATCTCCGTGAGCACCTCCAGGAGCGTGTCCACGGCGGCGTCGTAGTGCGCGGGATCGGGCTCGAGGAGGGTGAGCGAGGTGCAGAGGGACACCGCCTGGGAGACGAGTTGCCCCGGACGGACGCCCGCATCGTAGGCGCGCTCGGAGACCTGCCAGATCGTCCTGCGCGTGCTCTCCCCCGGCGAGAGGAGTGCGACCGACGTGCTGTCGAGCTCGGGGGAGCGCACCAGCTCCAGACGGAGCTCGAAGGTGGGCAGCCAGAGACAGAGAGCCTGACGGCTGCCGGTGGTGCGGCGCGAAACCGGATGGAACGCCGTGCTCGAGCCCGGTCCGGATGCCCAGGCGCCGTCGGGTGCGGTCGTCTGCTGCCATGTCGTCTTGGCGAGCTCCGAGTCCTGTGCGTAGGAGGCCCACCCTCGTCCTCGGTTCGTGAGATGACCCTGCGTGCCGGAGGAGGCGGTGGACATGGCGGGATGGGAAGCGAAGAGACGCGATCCCGGCTCCGGAAAGCGCGGTTTCACCTCACATCATCGTCCGCACCCTCAGCGCCCGGAGCCGGGAATCGCATGGCCCGATGAGAGCCAAGACGTGACCCGAAGATAAACCGAAAGCCTGGGCCCGGCAAGCAGGCAGCGAGAAAGGGAGGAGGGAGTCGCCGAGTCAGGGTCCCGCGAATACCGCGACGCACACGCCCCGCGACGAGAGGCCGCGATCGGTATGTTGATCAGCCCTGATTGTGAGACGATTCACGACTCGCGGAGGACTCATGCCCTACCGTCTTTCTCTCATGATCGGCGTGTGCGTATGGAGTCTGGGCTGCGGCTCGGATTCGCTTGCTCCTACGCTCGAGAACATCGCAGGCACGTACGAGGCCACGTATTTCGTCGGCGGCGGCAATGATGTCCTTGCCGCCGGTGGCAGCCTGACGCTGATCTTGGGTGCGGACGGTTCCGTGGCCGGTAGCTTGTTCGTGCCAGCCGGCGTGGGCGGGCCGTTCACCGCAGACATGGACGGTACGTTCACCGTTTCCGGAAACACTCTCGTGATCTCTCAGCCGGTCGACACGTTCGTGAAGGATGCCACGTGGACTTGGGACGACGGGGAGTTGACCGGTGAATCGAGTGCCGCAGGCGTTCTGGTCCGGCTCGAACGATAGGCTGCCAAGCGTAGACCGCCTTTAGGGACGCCCATGCGCCAGCCCATTCTTGTTCTGATTCTCGCCTTATCCGCCGCACAGCCGGTCGTGGCGCAGGCCGCGGACACGGTTTATATCGGCAGCCGACATAGCCCCGTGGCGAGTGGGGTGATCGAACTTTTCGTCCCCACTGCGGGATTCGCCTACGCTGGCGACTGGACCCGCGGGTTTCTCCCGAACGCTTTGCGCATTTCGTCCGGCATTGTCTTCGGGGCCATGGCGGACGGACCCGAAGGCGATCTCTGCGAAGGGGAAGGCATCTGCACTATATCCGCTATCGCTGTGATTGCATCGAGCGTGTGGTCGATCGTCGGAGCCGTGCAAACCGCGAACGACCATAACCGTCGCCTATCTCAGGCGCAGGCACGAGTGCTCATTGCGCCGGGACCGACGGGCGGGGTCTCGGTCACGATGCGAATCCCTCTCCGCGGGCTGCGGAGCACCCCTGAGCGGCTCCCGAGCTAGGGCCTGGGAACCGGGCGGCTGGCGTGAGGCCGATCCCCTCCAAGGGGGGCCGCGTCAGTCCCGGAAAGCCTGCGGGGGCAGGGGTGTCAGGGGCTCGATGACCACGTCGTCCAGGCGAGCGTCCCCACCCTCGCCCGCCGCGCGAGCGGGCACGGTGCACGCAGGCGAGCACCCGGGCAGCGAGTAGGGATCCGCGGACGAGAGCAGGGCACCCCAGCCGAGATCGAGGAGCGCGCCGATGGTTATGCGGCTGATCGGGTGCACGGCCGACGGGCCTTCGGCCCTAGGCGTCATGATCTCGTCGTCGAAGTACCCCTCGTGCCAGTGCGCCCCGATATCGGGCTCGAGCGGCACCCCGTCGGCGGGCCCGCCGTACGCCCGCCATTCGGCGTTGCCATTCGTGCCGTTGTAGAACACGGTCGGGGTGCCGACACCCGTGGTGGATCCCTGCCAGAGGGTGCCGATGCCGAGCACGTGCGCGATCTCGTGCCACAGCACGTCCTGGAGGAATGTCGCCGACGCGCCCGCGTCCGCCTCGTCGAGCTTCATCTGCCCGCTGATGACCACGGGGATCTGCGGCCGCGTCGATCCGCAGGGGCCGCCCTGCGCGAGCGTATTGTTCAGCCCGTCGATCGGGCCGACCGCCAGCAGGACCGCGACGTCTTCGATGAACGCATTGTTGAAGAGCGTGCCGGTGACCAGCTGGCACTGACCGGAGCTGAAGGCGTTCGGCGGATACGTGACCGCGGCGCCCGCGTCGGTGTTCACGACCTCCTCCCACCGATCCAGCGCGTTCGTGATCGCCGTGCGCACGTTCGCGGACGGCATCGGTCCGCCGTTGTACGCGATCCAGAGATTGAACGCCGAGGACGGCTTCGTGGAGATCGTGATCGCGTAGCGCTCCGACAGCGTGAGCGTCCCGTTCGTCGCGGTCACCTCGAAGAAGAACACCCCGGACGCATTCGGCGTCCCCGTGATGTCGGCGGTCGAGGAGCTCAGCGCGAGGCCGCCCGGGAGGGCGCCCGCGGTCACGGCGTACGTGAACGTTCCGCCGCCGCTGGCCGGCCCGACCTGATCGGTGTAGGCCGTCCCGAGATATCCGCCGACGAGATACGCGGGCGCGAGCGCGCCGCCGACCTCCACGCGGACGCTCTTCGTGAGCCCGGAGCCGCCCGGCGCCACCTGGGCCGTGATGTTGGTCGCGCCGTTGCCCTGCGCGGTGACCCGGCCGGAGGAGACGTTGACGGTCGCGACGCTCGGATTGACGGTGGCGAACGTGACGGCGACGCCGGACATCGGGGAGCCACCGGCGTCGCGCACCGTGCGGGAGATCGTGGCCGTGTCTCCCGCCGACGCGAACCTCAGCGTATCGGGCGCGAGGGACAGCGTGGCCGCGACCTGCTGCACCGTGATCTCGGCGGTGTCTTCGACCGCGCCCGCGGCGGCGATCACGTGGGCGGTGCCGTTGCCGACCGCCATGACCACGCCCTGGTTCGTGACGGTCACCACGGACGGGTCGTCGGTGCTCCACGCGACGGTCGCCGCGATGACCGCGCCGCCGACGTCGCGCACCGTCGCGTCGAGGTCCTCGGTCGCGAGGAGGGAGGAGAAGGCGACCACGGGAGCCGAGAGCTCGATCGAATCCGGATCACCGCTCGGCACGGTGCTGCTGCTGCCGCCGCATGCGGCGACGAGAACGAGAGGCGCGAGCAGGGCGGCGTGCCCCGACCACCGTGACCTATTCAGGAGCGAGTCCACTCCGAAAGATGAAGAAGGCGGCCGCGCATAAGCAAAGTCCGGCCCAGAGGTAGTCGAGCTTCACGGGCTCGCGCAGGTAGAACGTCGCGATGGGCACGAACACGGAGAGCGTGATCACTTCCTGGAGGATCTTGAGCTGACCGATGCTCATCTGCGTGTGTCCGATGCGGTTGGCCGGCACCTGCAGGAGGTACTCGAAGAGCGCGATCCCCCAGCTGACCAGAGCCGCGACGATCCAGGGTCGGTGACCGAGCTCCCGTAGGTGCGCATACCATGCCAGAGTCATGAAGACGTTGGACGCCGTCAGCAGCATGATCGTCTTCGCGAGGGGAGACAGCACACGGGCTCCGGGGTGTGATGCGGCGGGCTGGTGGGCCTGGGCGGCGGTGCCTAGGGATTCAACCAGTAGTTGACCTTGATGGCGAAGATGTTGTCCGCCGGCGCGCCGAACATGTCGGCCGCGTCGCGCCCGAGGTCGAAGCTCCCGACCCACGGGTCGCCTCCCACCGGGCCGCGGTTCGTGAGCGAGTCGATGCGCCGCTGCTGCCACACGAGGTAGAGCGTGGAGCCCTGGCGCCACTCCCAGCGCAGCACCGCGTTGCCGAGCAGGCTGCGGTAGCTGAAGTCGCGGTTGGGCACCGAGAACGACGCGGCGGGACCCGCGCCGTCCGGATCGGCGGTATAGCCGTTCGCATCCTGCGTGAGCGTGCCGACGTCCTCCCCGTACGCGAGGAAGTCGAATGCGCGCCGGCGCGCGAACTCCTTCACGCCCTGGTAATCACCCGCCGACATGAACGGCTCCACGTAGAGCTGGAGCGAGACCGAAGGCGACACCGTGACGTCCACGCGCGTCTCCAGGGACAGCGTCGTCTGGTCGAGGTCGGCGAAGAGATACCGGCGACCGTACGTGGCGGTCGCGAGGGCGTCCTCGACGCTGGTCACGAACTGCGCGGTCTCGAAGCGGCGGGACAGCGACGGCGAGACCTGGATACGGAGCTGATCGGTGGGCGAGGCCGTCAGGTTGAGCCCCACGTCGTGCTGCCATCCACCGGCCTCGTTCGTCGCCCAGTCGTACTGCAGGCGCGCGGTGAGATTCCGGCGCGAGTCGCTGTTGATGTTGGCCGTGCCGCTCCAACGCCGGGGCGTGCGGGCGATCGGCCCGCCGCGCGTGAGCCGGTCGTCGTCGTTGCGCGGGTTGTACGCGAGGCGCGCCCCGAGGCCCCAGTAGTTCAGGAACTGCACGTTGATGTTGCCGTTCACCTCGCCGTGCACGCGGTCCCCCGCGTAGTTCCACGCACCGTCCGGGCTCCAACGAACGTTCCAGTTCCTCAGCACCCTGCCCGGGAGCGGCTGCGAGTACTGGAAGTTCGTGTCGAGCACCACGCGGTCGGACGCGGGCTGGAAGCCGAGGTCGTTCACCTCGTAGCCGGGGCTCGCGACCGACACCGCCGCCTTCGCGATGAACGCGCCGGCCTGCTTCACCAGGTCGACGAAGCCGTAGTATCCGGCGAGCGAGCGCGCCGACGGATCGAGGTCCAGATGCCACGCGTCGGGGCGCTGGTAGTAACGGGTCGAGGAGCGCTGCGTGCGCGTGATCGCGCCCGGGTCGCCCTCGACGTAGCTGGTCGTGAACACGCTGCTGATCTTGTAGGTGCGGTTCGACCACTCGTGCGCGAAGTCGACGCCGCCCGAGTACGCCGCCGAGTGCAGGCGCGCGTCCATCCCGGTTCCGGAGAGCGAGCGGTTGACCGACGCCCCGATGATGCCGAAGCGCGTCTCGCCCCCGCCGAGCTGCCGCCGGACCCTGGCCACGAGGTAGTTCGACAACGGCTCGACCACCGTCTCACCGGCCGTCTGGCTGCCGTCGGTGAAGCGCGCCGTCTCCTCGCCGGTGACCGCTTCCAGGAAGCCGAGCGACCATCCGCCCTGCGTGCGGCCGGTCGCCTTCGCCGCGCCGAGGATGGTGGTCGTGGTCGCGACGTCGGAGAACGCGGCGCTGGAGGGCACCGAGCCCTGCGGTGCGCGGCCGATGCGGCGCGAGTAGAGCAGCTGCGGCGGACGGCCCGTACTGCCGCCCGGGCCCCCCTCGCCGAAGTTGAAGATGTCGGCACCCTCCACGAAGAACGGGCGGCGCTCCTCGTAGCGGGTCTCGAAGTCCGTGAGGTTGATCACCGACGGGTCGAGCTCGACCTGGCCGAAGTCCGGATTGACCGTGGCGTCCAACGTGACATTGGACGTCAGCCGGTACTTCAGGTCCACGCCGACGTCGCCGAACTCGTCGGAGCCCGTGCGGTAGGGATTCGAGAACGTCACGCCCGTCGGCGTCTCGAGATGGATGTACTCGCCTCGGGCGGTCGCATAGGGAAGCAGCTCGAGACGTCTTCCCGGCTGGATGCCGGAGATGCCGTCGAGGTGCGCGTAACGGGAGGGCCCGCCACGGTCGAGCGTCGGGATGAAGGGAAAGACGGTCCGTTCCTGCAGCCGATGAACCACGCGGTCGATGTGGATGCCCCACACCTGGGATTCGCCGCGGCTGAAGCGGAGCTGGCTGAAGGGGATCCGAACTTCGGCCGACCATCCATCCGCGCGGATCTGTATCGCCCGCGTCCAGACCGGGTCCCACGAGTTGTCGGCGCCGCCGCCGCCACCTCCGCCGCCGCCACCTCCGCCCCCGCCGATGCCGTCGCGGTACGATCCCGATGCGGCCACCGAGAACTGGTACGACGTCTCGTGGTCGTGGAAGCTGTCGAACGCGACGGTGAAGAAGTCGAAGTCGCCGCGTCCGGCGTCGCGCCGCGTCATCCTCGGGGTGAGCGGTCCGTCGTCGTAGAGCATCGCGCCGACGTAGATGGCGTCGTCGTCGTACGCGATGCGGAACTCGGAGCGCTGCGTGGCGGCCTGTCCCTCGAGCGGGAGCTCCTGGATGAAGTCGGTGATGGGCGTCGCCTGCGACCAGACGGCCTCGTCCAGCCGGCCGTCCACGTCGATCGGGCCCACGGCGCGAACCGCGGTGGCGCGGGGGGCGAGGTCGTGACGGTAGGTCCCACCCGCCGCGGCGGCCGCGGCCGCCGGCTCGCGGTTCCGTCCTTCCGGAACCTGGGCCGACGCTAGCCCGGCGGAGGCCGCCAGCGTAAGAAGGGTGGCGGTGACGAGGGTGCGTGCGCGCGTCGACGGCATGCGAGCTCGGGGTGGGAGTGAGGCGAACCCTGCAGTACGTAGAATGTCTGCTCCCGGCGCGGCAAAACCAAGCGAGCCGACGATCGCCGCACCCGCGCGCCAGGCCCCTTCGACCGTGCCTCCATCCCCCCTATACTGTCGGCCTCACACTGTCGGCCTCTCCGCCACCCCTCACGGCCCGAACGGAATGTCCACCCCGATCATCTATACATGGACCGACGAGGCGCCCGCGCTCGCGACCCACGCCTTCCTTCCGGTGGTCCGGGCCTTCGCCGGTGCCGCCGGCGTTCCGGTCGAGACGCGCGACATCTCGCTCGCGGGTCGCGTGCTCGCCGCGTTCGCGGACCGGCTGGACGGTGGCCGGCGGGTGTCGGACGACCTGGCCGAGCTCGGCCGCCTGGTGGACGAGCCCGAGGCGAACATCATCAAGCTGCCGAACGTCAGCGCCTCGGTGCCTCAGCTGAAGGCCACGATCGCGGAGCTGCGCGAGCAGGGTTATCCGCTGCCCGACTATCCGGAATCCCCGAGCACGCCCGAAGAGCGGGATATCCGCGCGCGCTACGATCGTGTGAAAGGGAGCGCCGTGAACCCCGTCCTCCGACAGGGAAACTCCGATCGCCGCGCGCCGAAGTCCGTCAAGGATTTCGCCCGCGCGCATCCGCCTCGCATGCGTCCCTGGCCGAGTGCCTCCGGCACCCACGTCGCCACCATGCAGTCGGGCGATTTCCGCCACAACGAGAAGTCCGTCACGATCGCGCGTCCCACGACGGCGCGCATCGAGCACGTCGGGCGCGACGGCCGGGTGACCGTGCTCAAAGCGTCCCTGTCGCTCGAAGCCGGCGAGGTGCTCGACGCGACCTTCATGAGCAAGCGAGCGCTCGCGCAATTCCTGGGTGAACAGATCCGGGACGCGAAGTCGAAAGGCCTGCTGCTCTCGTTGCACCTGAAGGCGACCATGATGAAGGTGTCCGACCCGGTCATCTTCGGGCACGCCGTGCGTGCCTACTTCGAGGACGTCTTCGCGAAGCACGGCGAGACGCTCGAGCGGCTGGGCGTCGATCCGGACAACGGTCTGGGCGATCTCCTCGCCAAAGTCGCGAAGGCACCGGACGCCGAGCGCGCCGCGATCGAGGCGGACGTCCATGCGGCGCTCGAGCGAGGTCCGGCGCTCGCCATGGTGGACTCCGCCAAGGGCATCACCAACCTGCACGTCCCGAGCGACGTCATCATCGACGCGTCCATGCCACCCCTCGTGCGCGACTCCGGCCGGATGTGGAATCGGGCGGGGGAGCTCCAGGACACCAAGGCCGTGATCCCGGACTCGAGCTACGCCGGCATCTACGACGCCGTCATCCGGGATTGCATCCAGCACGGCCAGTTCGCTCCGGCGACGATGGGGAGCGTTCCCAACGTGGGTCTGATGGCGCAGGCGGCGGAGGAGTACGGCTCGCACGACAAGACGTTCGAGATCCAGGCGGACGGGACCGTGCGCGTCGTGGCCGAGGACGGGGCCGTGCTGCTCGAGCACGCCGTCGAGGCCGGTGACGTCTGGCGGGCCTGTCAGACCAAGGACGCGCCGGTGCGCGACTGGGTGAAGCTCGCCGTGCGGAGGGCCCGCGCAACCGGCACGCCGGCCGTGTTCTGGTTGGACCGGGAGCGGGCGCACGACGCCGAGCTGATCCGCAAAGTCGAGGCCTACCTCGCGGAGCAGGATACACGCGGGCTCGACATCCGCGTCCTGTCGCCGGTCGAGGCGATGAAGCTCTCGCTCGAGCGGATCCGGCGCGGACAGGACACGATCTCCGTGACGGGCAACGTGCTGCGGGACTACCTGACGGACCTCTTCCCGATCCTCGAGCTGGGCACCTCCGCACGCATGCTGTCGATCGTTCCGCTGCTCGAAGGCGGCGGCCTGTTCGAGACGGGCGCAGGCGGGTCGGCACCCAAGCACGTGCAGCAGCTGCGGGAGGAGGGCCATCTGCGCTGGGACTCGCTCGGCGAGTACATGGCGCTGGCGGCCTCCTTCCAGCACCTGGCGGACGAGTTCGACCATCCCGCGGCGCGCGTGCTGGGCGACACACTCGACGAAGCGACGGCGCGTTACCTGTCGGAGGCCAAGTCGCCTTCGGCGAAGGTGCACGAGCTGGACAACCGCGGGAGCACGTTCTACCTCACGCTCTACTGGGCCCAGGCGCTGGCCGGTCAGCGAGCCGACGCGCGGCTGGCCGAGCGTTTCCGCCCGATCGCGCGGGCGCTGGCCGACAACGAGTCGAAGATCCTGGCCGAGCTCCAGGCGGCGCAGGGATCGCCGCAGGACCTGGGCGGCTATTACCGGCCGGATCCGGCGCGCGCCGCCGCGGTCATGCGGCCGAGCTCGACCCTCAATACGATCATCGACGGAATCTGACCCATGCAGCTCCGCTACCTCCAGGCCGATCCGGCGAAGCACGAGACCGAGCTGCTCGCGATCCCCGTGGTGCAGGGCTCGACGTCCGCCAAGCGGGGCCTCGCGCCTCTCGACAAGGCCCTCGGCGGCGCGATCGGCAGGGCCATGCAGCTCGGGGACCTGAGAGGGAAGACGGCGGACGAGGTCCTGCTGTACGGCGGGTCCACCGGCCCGAAGCGGGTCCTGCTGCTCGGGGTCGGGTCGGCGGATGCGCTGAACGCGGAGACCGTGCGGCGGATGGCCGGCCGCGCGGTGCGGGCGGCGGAGCGGCTCCGGCTCACGAGCCTGACGGTCAGCCTCGACGCTCTCCCCGGCATGGCGGACGAAGTCCGCGGGCAGTCCGCGGCCGAGGGGGCCTCGCTCGCCGCCTGGCGCTTTCGCGAGCTCAAGGCACCCGAGGACGACCACCTCACCGACGTGGAGGCGGTGGACTTCATCGGAGGCGGCAAGGGGGAGGCGCTCCAGGCCGGGGTGATCGCCGGCTCGATCATCGGCAGGGCGGCGAACTTCGCGCGTACGCTGCAGGCTCGGCCGGGGAACATGGCCACGCCCTCGCACCTCGCCGCGGAGGCGGAGCGCGTCGCCGCGAGCGTCGGGCTCCGCGTGACGATCTTCGACGAAGCCCGCATGTACGACGAGGGGATGCACGCCGTCCTCGCGGTCTCCCGCGGATCGCAGGAGGAGGCACGCTTCATCATCCTCGAGCACCGGGGCGGAGCCAAGAAGGACGCGCCGCTGATCCTGGTTGGGAAGGGGCTCTCGTTCGATGCGGGCGGCATCTCCATCAAGCCCGCAGACGGCATGGAGAGCATGAAGTTCGACATGTCGGGCGGTGCGGCGGTGATCGCCGCCATGCAGGCGATCGCGGAGCTGGGCGTGCGCGCCAACGTGATCGGGCTCGTCCCGTCCTCGGAGAACCTCCCGTCGGGGACCGCGCTCAAGCCGGGAGACGTGATCGGCACCCTCGCCGGCAAGACGGTCGAGGTCATCAACACGGATGCCGAGGGGCGCCTCATCCTCGCCGACGCGCTCACCTACGGAGCGCGCATGCGACCGGCGGCGATGGTCGACTGCGCGACGCTCACGGGCGGCGTCGTGATCGCGCTGGGACATCAGGCGTCGGCCGTGTTCGGCAACGACGACGCGCTCGTCGCGGAGATCACCGCGGCGGGTGAGTCCACGGGCGAGCGTTGCTGGCGGCTGCCGCTCTGGGACGTCTACGGCAAGCAGCTCGAGAGCACGACGGCGGATCTGCAGAACGTCGGAGGGCGGCCGGCCTCCAGCATCACCGCGGCGTGCTTCCTCTCCGAGTTCGTCGCGGATGCGAAGTGGGCGCACCTCGACATCGCGGGGACGGCGTACGGCGACGGCACGCTTCCGTACCAACGAAAGGGCGGGTACGGCGTTCCCACCCGTCTCCTCGTCGAGTGGGTGCGGGGCCGCGCGCGGTGACCTCGGGCCTCGGCCCTCGCGGATGACCGCCCCGACGCACGCGCCCGCCGGCGCGGTCTCGGGTCCGATCCTGGTCGCGATGCTGATCGTCTTCTCGACCGGTGTCGAGGCGCAGATCCGACCGGACTCGCTGCCCGCCGACTCCGTTCCCTCCGACACCGTGGTCGTCGCCGTCCCCGACGGAACGGCCCCCGACCAAGCCCCGGACACCGCGTCCGCGGACACGATCTTTTACAACCTCCCCCCGCTCGCGCGGCCTTCCCCGGGGCCCGACGCGCCACCTCCGTTCGTCACCGGTGTGTGGGAGTGGGACCACGGGGAGATCATGGAGTCCGGTGCGAGCACGCTGGCCGAGCTGGTGGCCGAGGTCCCGGGCCTCCTCACGCTCCTCGGCGGCGACTACGGCACGCCGACAGCGATCACCGCCTTCGGCACGGGAGGCGGCGGATATCGTGTGATCCGTGACGGCATGGAGGTGACGCCGCTCGCCGGGGGCGTGACCGACCTCCAGCACGTCGGACTCGGAGGCATCGAGCGGGTGCGGCTCGAGCGCTCGGGGGGCGAGATGCTCGTGGAGCTCACCTCCTATCGCTACGAAGAGGGGAGGGCTCTCGCACTGATCGAGGCCGGAACGGGACAGCTCGACACGAACATGTTCCGCGGCCTGTATGCCGACCCCACCGCGCTCCGCGGCAGCCTCGGGTTCGCGCTCGAGCGGGTGGACACGCGGAGCTACGGCCAGGACGAGGGAGGAAACCGAACCGGAACGTGGATGCGGTATCAGCTCCATCTCCGCGACCGGGCGGGGCTGGCGTTCGACTATCGGCGCATGAACACCGAGACGCAGGTGGCGGCGTACGCGTCGTCGGTGCGGAGGAACGACGTGGCCATCCGCGCGCGCGCCGACCTCTTCGCCGGCGTCGCCGCCGAGATCTATACGGCGTGGTCGTCCCACCGGGTCGACGATACCCGCGACGCCTACGACTTCGAGGGAGGGACGCGCGCCCAGTACGGCGCGCGGCTCGCGGCGACCCGCGGCGGCCTCTGGGCGCGTGGCGAGGCGCGCCTCTTTCCGGACGACGATCTGCGAGACCGGCGCGTGGACGCCGCCGTGGGCTACGACGGGGCGCGTCTCGGCCTCGAGGGGCGCGTGGCGCGAGGGGACTGGGAAGGGCGCAACGTGGTGAGCTGGGCAGCCAACGGCTGGATCAGCCCGCTGCCGGGCGTCACCCTCTTCGGGTCGTGGGACGAAGGCACGTATGCCGCGCGCACGGGACCGTTGCTCGACGTCGAGCCGGTGATCGTTCCGCCCGACACGGCGCCCACGCCGCCCCCGCCGCCGACGTTCGTCACCTCGGAGCGCCGCGTGCTCCGCGCGGGCGGGTCGCTGACGGCGCTCGGCGCGACGGCGGCCGCCGCGGCGCTGCGCGTGGACGCGGACGCGTTCCTGCCGCTCGGCCTCGAGCTCGACCGGGGAGCGCCCGTCGCGCTCGGCGGCAAGCGGGAGGGCATCGAGCTGTGGGGCTCGCTCCCGACGCCCTGGCCGTCGCTCCGGCTCGAGGGCTCCTACCAGCGCTGGGACCAGGACGCGCCCTACCTGCCGCGGGAGATCTATCGGGGCGCCTTCGTCTTCCACCGCACCTACCTGGAGAGCGGCAACTTCGAGCTGTGGTGGTCCGTCGGTGTCCGGGGACACGATCCGATGCAGGTGTTCGTGCCGACGGACGGCACGGGGCAGGGACTCGCGACCGTCCCCTTCTATCAGAGCTGGTACGGCCGCATCCAGGCGCGCATCCTGACCGTACGGCTGTTCCTCACGTGGGAGAACTTCACCATCCGACGGAACCTGCAGAACTTCCCGGGGCGCGTGCTCCCGGTCACGCGTTCGTTCTTCGGGCTGCACTGGGACTTGTGGAACTGAGCCGGCCACCGGAGGCGGGTGCGCGCGCGCCCCGGGGGCGCGTTACCTTGGGCGCTCTCGACGCCGCCGGAGGTGGCGCGGCGAACAGCCAAGCCCACGACGGAGCGGACCGATGATCCGGAGCATGACCGGATACGGCGAAGCCGAGCTCGACGTTCAAGCGGGTAGGCTGCGTCTGGAGGTCAAGACCGTCAACCATCGCTACCTGAACTTGGCGATCAAGACGCCGAGCGGTCTCGACAAGCTCGAGCCGACCATCGCGCAGGCCCTGAAGAGGCACCTCCATCGCGGTCACGTGAGCGCCGCGCTGTCCCTGCGGCGCGACGGCGAGCGCGACCTCGGGATCCGGCCGGATCTGGAGAAGGCACGGGCCTACCTCGCGGCGCTCGAGGCGCTCAGACGCGACCTCAACGTGTCGGGCGAGGTCACCTTGGCCATGCTGTCCCACTTCACCGAGCTTCTTCGCGGCCCCGAGAGCGACCGCACGTTGGACGTCGACGTATCCACTGTGGTCGAGCTGGCGGAAGCGGCCGCGGCCTCGGTGCGGTCGCTACGCGAGTCCGAAGGGGAGCGCCTCGCTGCCGACATCGCCGCGCGTCTCGATGCGATCGGGTCCGAGCTCGCCGCCGTCGCGGCTCGTGCGCCGCAGCGGTTGATCGAGCAGCGCGACCGGCTGCGTGACCAGGTTCGGGAGCTCTCCGAGCAAGTCGACGTGGACGAAGAGCGACTCGCGCGCGAGATCGCCTACCTCGCCGAGCGCTGGGACGTGAACGAGGAGGTCGTGCGCTTCCGCTCGCACGTCGAGCTGTTCCGCGAGGCGCTCGCGGCCGACGGCTCGGAGCCCGTCGGCAAGCGATTGGGCTTCCTCGCCCAGGAGATGCAGCGGGAGGCGAACACCATCGCATCGAAGGCGAACGACGCGCAGATGGCGCGCTCGGCGGTGGCGCTCAAGGAAGAGATCGAGCGGATCCGCGAGCAGGTGGAGAACGTCGAGTGAGCCGGCGCGCGTGTCCGGTCGTTCTCGCGGCGCCGAGCGGGACGGGGAAGACCACGCTCGCGCATCGCTTGGTCGGAGAGTCGACCGATTACGTCTTCTCCATCTCGGCGACCACCCGCATGGCGCGCGTCGGCGAGATCGACGGTGTCGACTACCACTTCGTGGATCGCCGACGCTTCGAGGAGATGGTCGCCCAGGACGAGCTCGTCGAGTGGGCCGAGGTGCACGGGCGGCTGTACGGAACGCCGCGGGCGGAGCTGGAGCGCGCCGCGGCGCGCGGCGTCCACGTCGTGCTCGACATCGACGTGCAGGGCGCCCGTCAGATCAAGGCCCGGATCCCGGAGGCGAAGCTCATCTTCGTCCTGCCCCCCGACGTCGACACCCTCCTGGGCCGTCTCACCGGTCGCGGCACCGAAGACCGCGCGGACGTGGCGCGCCGGCTGGCGTCGGCCCTCCGGGAGTTGCAGGTCGTCGAGGAATTCGACTACGTGGTGGTCAACGACGACCTGGAGCGGTGCGTCGAAACCATCCGGGGTATCGTATCCGGGAACGACGAGGGACGCGCGCACGGCGGGACGGTCGCATCCGCGGACCCGAGGGCGGTTGGCCTCGCGGTTCGCCTACGGCGTGAGATCGGGCGTATCCTCGACGAGAACTACGCCGAATACACGAACGTCAATCCATAATCCATAGGAGTTCGCATGAGGGTCTTCACCCCCAACGAGGTCGCCACCGGCACCGAGAGCAAGTACCTGGGTGTGCTGGTCGCCGCCAAATACGCCCGGGAGCTCAACTCGCTTCCGCGTGAGGCCATGCCGCTCGGCGAAGAGAAGAAGCTCACGACGCGCGCGTTGGAGGCGCTGACCTCGGGCCAGATCGAGTTCCGCCTCGTGAAGCGTCGCCGTCGCGAGGAGACGATCGGGAGAGAGTAGACTTGTCGCACACCGAGCTCGTTCCCCGTCGCCCCTGGCACGGGCGGCGCATCCTGCTCGGTGTGACCGGTAGCATCGCCGCCTACAAGTCGGTGCAGCTCGCGCGTGACCTGACCAAGCTGGGCGCCGAGGTGGACGTCGTCCTCACGGACGCCGCTCAGCGTTTCGTCGCGCCGCTGTCCTTCGAGGGCGTCACGGGGCGCCGGGCGCTCACGGACCTCTTCTCGGCCGAAGGTGCGGCCCTGCACGTGCGCCTCGGGCGCGACGCCGACGTCGTGTGCGTCGCGCCGGCGACCGCCGACTTCATCGCGCGCGCGGCGCAGGGAAGAGCGGACGACCTCCTCTGCACGACGCTGCTCGCGACCCGTGCGCCGGTCGTCGTCTGCCCGGCCATGAACGACGGCATGTTCGCGCACCCGCAGGTCCAGGAGAACCTCGAGCACCTGCGCGAGAAGCTCGGGTACGCGATCGCCGGCCCGGCGGAGGGCCCCCTGGCGGTCGGGGAGGACGAAGGCGGACAGGGCCCGGGCAGGATGCTCGAGCCGGCGGAGATCGAGGAGCACCTCGGCCGCGCGCTGGGCTCCGATCCGGCGTGGAAAGGGCGCCGCGTCCTCGTCACGGCCGGTCCCACGCGCGAGGCGCTCGACCCGGTTCGCTATCTCGGCAATCGTTCCTCCGGGCGCATGGGTTACGCGCTCGCGCAGGCCGCGTGGCGGCGTGGCGCCGACGTGACGCTCGTCTCGGGGCCGTCCGCGCTGCCGGCGCCGATCGGCGTGGAGCTCGTGCGGGTGGAGACCGCGGCGGAGATGCACGCCGCCGTCGCGGACCGCATCGCCCGCGCCGACGTCTCCGTGTTCGCGGCCGCGGTCGCGGACTACCGGCCGGCCGAGGCGCGCCCGCAGAAGGTCAAGCGGGAAGCGGCGGGCGAGTCCCTCGCGGTCGCGCTCGCAGCCAATCCGGATATCGCCCGGGCCACGCGCGACGCCCGTCGGCCCGGGAGCGTCAGCGTGGGCTTCGCCCTCGAGACCACGGACCTCGTCGCCAACGCCAGCAGGAAGCTCGACGCCAAGGGCTTCGATCTCGTGGTGGCGAACGACGCGACCGAGGAGGGTGCCGGCTTCGAGGTCGCCACCAACCGCGTGACGATCCTCTCGCGCGGGCGCGACCCCGAGGCGCTTCCGCTGCTCTCCAAGGACGAGGTCGCCGAAGAGGTCCTCGATCGCGTCGGGGCGCTCCTCGCGGCCGCCTCCGTCGAACCGACGGGGAAGGAGCATCGATGACGCTTCCGAGGTGGCCCGGGTGGCGGCTCCTCTGAGGGAGCGAGCCGCCCGGCTCCTACGGCAGCGCGCCGAGCTCGGCGAGCACGAGATCGTGCTCGCGAGCCTCACGCGGGAGCAGGTCCTCGCGCTCGCCGCCGCCGCGCGTGCCACGGGGGCGGCTCGTCCACCGGCCCCATCGGCTCCACCGGGCCCGTCGGCTCCATCGGCCCCGCGGGCGACCCCCGTCGCCGAGGCGAGGCAGCCCGCGCGCCCACCGGCTCCGGCGCTCGCCGCGGCGAGCTCCCCTCGGGCGATGCCCGTGCTGCCGGCCTCCTACGAGGAGCTCCGTCAGGCGGCCCTGGGCTGCACGAGCTGCCGGCTGTCCGGAACGCGCACCCAGGTCGTGTTCTCCGACGGCGTTCCCGACGCGCGCCTGATCGTGGTCGGGGAGGCACCTGGCGCGAACGAGGACGAGACGGGCCGGCCGTTCGTCGGCGCGGCCGGCAAGTTCCTCGACCTCCTCCTCCTCACGGTGGGTCTCTCCCGTCAGGACTCGGTCTACATCTGCAACGTGCTCAAGTGTCGCCCGCCGGGGAATCGCAACCCGATGCCCGACGAGATCGAGACCTGCTCGCCGTTCCTCCGCAAGCAGATCGAGATCATCCGCCCCGAAGCGCTGCTGGCGGTGGGATCGTTCTCCGGCCAGTTGTTGACCGGACGACAGGGCGCCGCGCTCGGCCAGCTCCGCGGCCAGGTGCACTCGTACGAGGGCATTCCACTCGTATGCACTTATCATCCCGCCGCGTTGCTTCGGAACGCCCGTTGGACTAGATCCTTCTGGGACGATCTCCAGTTGCTCCGAAACGTCATGGACGGCGCATAAGCCGCGCGACGTTCCGGTTCGAAAAACTGCTCGCATATCGCCGGGATCCATGGAAGCCGCCACCACGTTCGCGCAGGCCGTTTTCGATCGCACGCCGCCTTTCTCGCTGGAAGCCGAGACGGCCGTGCTCGGCGGCATGCTGATCGATCGCGAGGCGGTCACGCGCGCCGTCGAGCACCTCGACGACGGGATGTTCTACCGCGAGGCCAACCGCCGGCTCTATCGAGCGATGGTGAGGCTGTTCGAGCGCGGCGACGTCATCGACGTGATCACCGTCGCCGAGGAGCTCAAGAAGACCGCCGAGATGGAGTCCGCGGGCGGCTTCGAGTACCTGAGCAGCCTCGTGGACGCCGTGCCGACGGCGGCCAACATCGCCTTCCACGCCCGCATCGTGCGCGACAAGGCGCTGCTGCGCAGGCTGGTGGAGCAGTCCTCGCAGATCATCCGCGACGTCTACGAGCAGGGCGAGCGCGAGGTCAACGAGATCCTCGACCAGGCCGAGGCGCGGATCTTCCAGGTCGCCGAGAGCCACAAGCGCGAGGGCTTCGTCTGGATCAAGGAGATCCTCTGGTCGGCCTTCGAGCACATCGAGCGGCTCCAGGAGTCGAAGACCGGCATCACGGGCGTGCCGACGGGGCTGCCCGATCTCGATCGCATCACCACGGGTCTGCAGAAGGGGGATCTGTGCATCGTGGCGGCGCGGCCGTCCATGGGGAAGACGTCGCTCGCGATGAACATCGCGGCGCACGCGGCGATCGAAGAGCGCGTGCCGGTCGCGATCTTCTCCCTCGAGATGTCGTCCGAGCAGCTGGTGCAGCGGCTCCTGTGCTCGGAAGGGCGCATCGACGCGCAGAAGCTCCGCCGCGGCAGGCTCTCGCAGGAGGAGCACCAGCGTCTGGCGGCGGCGGCGGGCCATCTGAACACGGCGCCCATCTGGATCGACGATCAGCCCGGCACGAACGTGCTCGAGATCCGCGCGAAGGGCAGGCGCCTCCAGTCGGAGCTGCGCAGCGACGGCAAGGACCTCGGCCTGATCCTGATCGACTACATGCAGCTGATGTCGGGCACGAGCCACGCGGAGAGCCGGGTCCAGGAGGTCAGCCAGATCTCGCGCGGGCTGAAGGCCCTCGCCCGCGAGCTGGAGGTCCCGGTGATCGCGCTCTCGCAGCTCAGCCGCGGTCCGGAGCAGCGGACCGACAAACGGCCGATGCTGTCCGATCTGCGCGAGAGCGGATCGATCGAGCAGGATGCCGATCTGGTCATGTTCCTGTACCGCCCCGAGTACTACGCTCCGGCCGAGAAGCGTGAAGAGGTCGAGGGGAAGTGCGAGCTCATCATCGGCAAGCAGCGGAATGGACCGACCGGCGTCATCCAGCTCTACTTCCAGAAGTCGTACACCCGCTTCGACTCCGTTCTCGCGCACGCCGGACCCGGGGGCGGGCCGCAGGCCGATCCGGGCGACTACCTCGCATGACGTTCCGCGCCGCCACCGGCCCCGTCCGCCATCGGGCCTGAGTGAGCGGGCGCGTCGGCGTCGTCGTGCCCGCGGCGGGGTCGGGCGCTCGCATGGGAGGCGTGCGCAAGCCGTTCCTCGAGCTCGCGGGCGAGCCCCTGTTGCTGCACGCGCTGCGGCCCTTTCTCCTGGAGCCGCGTGTCGTCCGGATCGCGGTCGCGCTTCCGGCCGAGGTGGTCGCCGCGCCCCCGCCGTGGCTTCTCGGCCTGGGCGAGCGGCTGACCGTCGTGCCGGGCGGCACGACGCGCAGTCAGTCCGTGCGCGCGGGGCTCGCCGCGCTGCCCGCAGATCTGGACGCGATCGCCGTGCACGACGCCGCGCGGCCGTTGGTCTCGGCGAAGGTCGTATCGACGTGCTTCGATCTCGCGCTCGCCGGCTCCGGTGCCGTCGCGGGCTGCCCGGCGGTCGACACGTTGAAGCGCGTCGACGCACGTGGGCGCGTGGTGGAGACCCCCGATCGCTCCGTGATGTGGCAGGCACAGACGCCGCAGGCGTTTCCGGCGGAGGTGTTGCGGCGGGCATACGCGGACGCGTCGGCCGAGGCCACCGACGACGCCGCGCTCGTCGAGCGCACGTCCCCCGGGGTCACCATCACGATGGTCGATGCCGGCGCCACGAACCTCAAGGTGACGCGGCCCGAGGACGTGGCGATCGCGGAGGCGATCCTGCGCGGTCGCGCGCCGTGACGATCGGCGAGCCGACCGTGCTCGACGCGCGCACGGACCGGGGTGCCGACCTGGGCACGATCCTTCCGGACGTCGTGCGCCACCTGGAGGCGGGGGGCGTGATCGGCTATCCGACGGAAACGGTCTACGGTCTGGGCGGCACCACGAGCGCGGCGTCCGTCGCGCGGGTGCGCGAGCTGAAATCGCGCGAGCGGTCGAAGCCGCTCATCGCGCTGATCTCCTCCGCCGATGCCGTCCCGGAGCTGCGCTGGACGGAGAGCGCGCGGGAGCTCGCGCGGATCTTCTGGCCGGGACCCCTCACCCTGGTTCTCCACGACCCCCTGGGTATCTTCCCTGCCGGCGTGCGGGACGAGGACACGCACGCCGTCGGGGTCAGGGTGAGCCCGCATCCGCTGGTCGCACGGCTCGTGACGGAGCTCGGGTCCGCGCTCACGTCCACCAGCCTGAACCTGCCGGGTGAGCGGCCGGCCGCTTCGGGCGCCGAGGCGCTCGAGGTCGTGAAGCGGCTGGGTGCTCGCGACGTCGTGGTGCTGGACGGCGGATCACTCCCGCCCTCGAAGCCGTCCTCGGTCGTCGACTGCACGGGCGCCGAGCCCGTCGTGATCAGGGAGGGTGCCTTGTCCACGAGCCGTCTGCGGTGCGTGGCTCCGCACATTCGACCGGCGTGATGCACGGTGAGATCCATGGGTAGCGAGCCGGACGTCTTCCGCATCTTGTTCGTGTGCACGGGGAACACGTGCCGGAGCCCGATGGCCGAGGTGATCGCGCGGGCGCGGGCCGAGGCGCTCGGATGGACGCACGTCGAGTTCGCCTCCGCCGGGACCGGTGCGGTCGAGGGGAGCCCCGCGTCGGGGGGCGCCCTGCGCGTCGCCGCCGCGCACGGTCTCGATCTGAGCGGGCACGCGTCGCGCTCCGTGACGGCCGACGAGGCGTCGCGGGCCGACCTGATCCTCGTGATGTCGCCGAGCCACCTCATGAGCCTCGTCGACATCGGCGCGGCGGAGCGCGCCGCGCTGCTGACCTCCTTCGCGGGCGGTCATCCCCTGGACGCTCGGGAGGTTTCCATCCCCGATCCCGTGGGCGGCCCGGACGAGGAGTACGAGGAGACGTTCCAGCTCCTGGAGAAGCTGATCGAGCGGGTGTTGGCCCGGGTCGAGCCCGCGATCACGCGATGACCATCACGGCGCGCACGCGCGTCATCGCGCTGCTCGGCGATCCCGTCGGGCACTCCGCCTCGCCCGAGATCCAGAACGCCGCCTTCGCCGAGGCGGGCGTCGATGGCGTCTACGTTGCCGTTCGCTGCGCCGCCGAGGACCTGAAGGGCTTCATGCACGGGCTGGCCCGAGCGGGCGGGGGCGGCAACATCACGCTCCCACACAAGGAGAAGGCCGCGTCGACGATCGACGTGCCCAGCGAGGCGGTCCGTCGCACGGGCGCGTGCAACACGTTCTGGGGGGTGGACGGCAAGGTGCACGGCGACAACACCGACGTGGATGGATTCCGCCGCGCGGTGCGGACGTTCATGCACGGATCGATCGACGGGCTGCGCGCGCTGGTCCTCGGGGCGGGCGGCGCGGCGCGGGCGGCGCTCCTCGGGCTCCTCGAGGAGGGGGCGGGCGAGGTGCTGATCTACAACCGCACCGCGGAGCGGGCTCGGGCCGTGGCGCGCCGGATCGGGGGGCAACGCGCTCGCGCCGTCCCGCTCGTGCAGGCCCTCGACGAGGAGCGCTTCGATCTGGTGGTGAACACCACGCGGCTCGGTCTCGAGCCCAGCGATCCGACGCCGGTCGACCTCTCGCGCCTCGGCCGCGTCGGTGCGGCCATGGACCTGGTATACGCCCGCGACAAGACGCCCTTCGTGCGTGCCGCCGAGTCGCTCGGCGTGCGCTCGACGGACGGCATGGAGATGCTGGTGCAACAGGGCGCCGCCTCGTTCGAGCGGTGGTGGGGGAGACCGGCGCCCATCGAGGTCATGCGCGCGACGATCGGCGGGGCGCTCGTGCCGTGAAGCTTTCCTCGTGGGGAACGGACCTCGTCGAGCTGCTCCTGCCCGCGGGCTGCATCTCGTGCGGTGCCTGGATCCCGCGCGGAAAGGCGGAGCTCGTCTGCGGGCGATGCCGCAGCCGTTTCCGCGCCGCGCCATGGCCGCGCTGCCCCCGTTGCCACTTCCCGCGTGGAGCGGGACGGCCGGACGCACCCGACTGCCTCGAGTGCCGGCCCTGGTCGCCGGCGCTCGCGGCGGCCCGGTACGCGTTCGTGCTCGCGACCCCCGTCGACGATCTCGTGCACGCGCTCAAGTACGAGGGATGGCCCGCGCTCGCGGGGCTGATGGGCGGCCAGCTCGCCGAGATCCGTCTTCCCGACGACGACCGGGCCAGCGTGGTCGTTCCCGTCCCCACGACCACGAACCGTCGCCGCAGGCGGGGCTACAACCAGGCCGAGCTCCTGGCGGAACGCTTCGCCGCGTGCACCGGACGCTCGCTGCGCAACGCGCTGGTGCGCCGATCCGAGGGGCGCTCCCAGACCTCGCTCTCACCCGCGGAGAGGCGCGCGAACGTACGGGGCGTCTTCGCTCCCAACCCGTCGGTGGGCTCGCTCGAGGGCGCGCGCGTGCTCCTCGTCGACGACGTGCTCACCACCGGCTCGACCGCGGCCGAGGCCGCCACCACCCTGGCGGCGATGGGGGCCGCGCACGTGACGCTCGTCGCGTTCGCGCGCGCCCTGCCGTAGCGGCGCGCGACGGGTCGCGGCGCCCTCCCGCCTGATTATCTTAGGCGCACGCGGTTTTCACTCCTGAATTCCAGGCCTTCGGGGTGCCGGAAACGATGGCGATTCGGGTAGCGATCAACGGATTCGGGCGCATCGGCCGCAACGTGCTCAGATGCGCCAAGCAGAGCGGTCGGACGGACATGGACTTCGTGGCCGTGAACGACCTCACGGACGCGGCCACGCTGGCGCACCTGCTCAAGTACGACTCCGTGCACCGGCACTATCCCGGGGCGGTGAAGGCGACCTCGCAGGGGCTCGAGGTGGACGGCGACGAGATCCAGGTCTTCAGCGAGAAGGACCCCGCCAAGCTTCCGTGGCGCGACCTGGGTGTGGACATCGTCCTCGAGTCGACGGGGATCTTCACCGATCGGGACAAGGCGGCCAAGCACCTCGAGGCCGGTGCGCGCAAGGTGATCATCACCGCGCCCGCGAAGAAGGAGGACATCACGATCGTGCTCGGGGTCAATCAGGACCGTTACGACCCCGAGAAGCACGATGTCGTGTCCAACGCGAGCTGCACGACGAACTGCCTCGTGCCCGTCGTGAAGGTCATCATGGACGAGCTCGGGTTCCGTCATGGGCTCATGACGACGATCCACTCCTACACGAACGACCAGAACATCCTCGACCTGCCGCACAGGGACCTGCGCCGCGCCCGCGCCGCCGCGATGTCCCAGATCCCCACGACCACGGGTGCCGCGAAGGCGACGGGCCTCGTGCTCCCCGAGCTGAAGGGGCGTATCGACGGCATCTCCATTCGCGTGCCGACGCCGGACGTCTCGCTGGTCGACCTCGTGGTCGAGGTGGAGCGGGACACGACGAAGGAAGAGGTGAACGCGGCGTTCCGGGCGGCCGCCGAAGGCTCGCTGAAGGGCATCCTCGGCATCTCCGACGAGCCGCTCGTCTCCGTCGACTACACGGGGGATTCCCGCAGCTCGATCGTGGACGGATTGTCCACGGCCGTCATGGACGGGAGGATGGTGAAGGTCCTGTCCTGGTACGACAACGAGTGGGGCTACTCGGCTCGCGTGGTCGATCTCGCGGCCTACATCGGAGAGCGTCTGCCGACGAAGGTGCGCGCCTGATCGGCGAGCGCGGGATCACACGCGGGGAGCTCGCTTGAAGAAGACGATCTCCGATGTCGATCCGGCGTGGCTCGCCGGCAGGACGGCGGTCGTGCGCGTCGACTTCAACGTCCCCCTCGAGAACCACGCGGTGGGCGACGATCGGCGCATCGAGGAGTCGCTTCCCACGATCGATCTCCTGCGCGACGCCGGCGCCCGGATCGTGTTGCTGTCGCACCTGGGCAGACCGGACGGAGCGGCGAAGGACGAGTTCTCGCTGGCTCCCGTCGCCCAGCGGCTGCAGGAGCTTCTCGAGGCGCCGGTGGCGTTCGTTCGCTCCGCGAACGAGGCGCAGGTCCGGGCTGCCGTGCGCGCGCTCCCGCCCGGCGGGGTCGCTCTGCTCGAGAATACGCGCTTCCTGCCGGGGGACGAGGCGAACGACCGCGAGCTGGCGGCCTTCTGGGCGAGCCTCGGCGACCTCTTCGTGAACGACGCTTTCGGGGTGGCGCACCGGGCGCACGCCTCCACGTCCGGCTTGGCGGAAGCCATGGTCGCGAAGGGCGGCCAGGCGGTCGCCGGTCTGTTGATGGCGCGTGAGCTGCGCTTCCTGGAAGAGTCGCTGCGCGCGCCCGAGCGCCCGTTCATCGCCATCCTCGGAGGCTCGAAGATCTCGAGCAAGATCGGCGTCATCTCGGCGCTGCTCACCCGCGTGGACCGGCTCCTGATCGGTGGCGCCATGGCCAACACGTTCTTTCGGGCCATGGGGTTCGCCACCGGGAAGTCGCTCGTGGAGGAGGACAGCCTCGATGTGGCCCGTAAGCTGCTCGACGAGAGCGAGGAACGTCTCGTGCTTCCGGTCGACTGCGTCGTCGCGCCGGAGCTCAGCGAGCGCGCTCCTCTGCGCGACGCGTCGCGTGACGCCGTGCCCACGGACCAGATGATCGTGGACATCGGCCCGGCGACGCGCGCGGCGTTCGCGGAGGAGATCGCGCGCTCCCGCTCGATCGTGTGGAATGGGCCCATGGGCGTCTTCGAGATCGAGCCGTTCGCGGCGGGGACGATCGCGATCGCGCACGCCGTGGCCGCCGCGTGCGAGCGCGGCGCGCTCGGCGTGATCGGAGGAGGCGACTCCGGCGCGGCGGTGGAGCGCGCGGGCGTGGCCGACCGTGTCACGCACGTGTCGACCGGCGGAGGCGCGTCGATCAAGCTGCTCGCCGGCGGTCGCCTTCCGGGGCGTGACTCTCTCCAAGATCGGCCCTGACGCCGGATGTCGGTCATCGCCGGCAACTGGAAGATGCACATGGGGCCGGCGAAGACCCGCGCGTTCTTCGCCGCCCTGCGGCTGGACGGCGTCCCGCCCGAGCACGAGCTGCTGATCTTCCCCCCCGCGGTCTCGCTGGAGGCCGCGTGCTCGGTCCGGCCGCCCCGGGTCGGGATCGGCGTCCAGGACGTGCACTGGGAAGACGAGGGCGCCTTCACCGGTGAGGTCTCCGCGTCGATGGCGCGCGAGGTGGGCGCGACGTTCGCCCTCGTCGGTCACTCCGAGCGGCGGCACCTCTTCGGGGAGACCGACGAGCAGGTGGCCCGCAAGACCGCGGCCGTGGTGCGGAACGGGCTCGTGCCCGTGGTGTGCGTGGGCGAGACGCTCGCGGAGCGCCGTGCGGGGCGTGTGGAGGAGGTGATCCTGCGGCAGCTCGACGCCGTCCTGCCCAAGCTGGCGTTCCTGGCCAACGCCTCGTCGTCTTCCTCTCGCTCCGGGTCGCGCTCCCGCGCCGCTCCGCATGCCGGTGCGCGCGCGCTCATCGCGTACGAGCCGGTCTGGGCGATCGGCACCGGGGAAACGGCGACCCCGTCGGACGCGTCCGCCGCGCACGCCACGCTGCGCGAGCGCCTCCGGCAGCGGCTGGGCGAGCAGGCGGCGAACGCGGTGCCGCTCCTCTACGGGGGCTCGGTGAAGCCGGACAATGCCAGGGAGCTCCTCGAGGCCGACGAGGTCCAGGGCGTGCTCATCGGCGGGGCGAGCGTCGAGCCCGGCTCCTTCGCCGCCATCGCCGCGGTCGCGCCGTCGGGGCGTTGACACCCCTCCGGGGCTCTCCGACGTTTAGCGTCTCATTCCCCGGAGAGAGCCAGCTCGGATGTACGCGTTCCTTCTCGCCATCATGGTCCTCGACGGCGTGTTCATGGCCGTCGTCATCCTCCTCCAATCGGGGAAGGGTGGCGGCCTCGCATCCGTCGGCGGCGGAGCCGCGATGACGGAGGGAATCCTCGGCGGCCGGCAGGCCACCACGGTTCTGACGCGCGCGAGCTGGATCTCGGGGAGCGCCTTCATGATCCTCGCGCTGGTCCTCTCGATCATGTCGTCGCGCTCGACGGCTCCCCAGTCCGTGATCCAGGTGCCCGCTGCCGCGCCGGCCACGGCCCCGGAGCCCGTCATCCCCGGGCTGGGCGGAACGGACGCCGGCACGACGCCCCCGCCCGTCGAAACCACGACGCCGCCGGCGGGTGGAACAGGCAACTGAGCCGGGCAACCCGAGCCGGTGCACTCGAGCTGCTCGGACTGAGCTGGTGACCTAAAGGGAGCGCGCCGTGGCCCGGATCGAAGTCCCGATGCCCCAGATGGGTGAATCCATCGCCGAGGGCACCGTCTCCAAGTGGCTGAAGCGGCTCGGTGAGCC
This sequence comes from Gemmatimonadales bacterium, assembly GCA_050181335.1. Lineage (GTDB taxonomy): Bacteria > Gemmatimonadota > Gemmatimonadetes > Longimicrobiales > Gaopeijiaceae > UBA2982. Next base: position 222,705 of record JBFXDG010000004.1, read on the forward strand.
CGTCGAGCGTGACGAGCCCATCCTCGAGATCTCCACCGACAAGGTGGACGCCGAGATTCCCTCTCCTGCGGCGGGAACGCTGGCGGAGATCACCGTCCAGGAAGGGGAGACCGTCGGCGTGGGCACGATCGTGGCCTACATCGACTCCGACGGGACCGCCCCCTCCGCGCAGCAAGCCGCGGGAGACGGCGCTCGCGCCACCGCACCGGTGGCGGCGCGGGCGCGAGAGGACGAGGACCAGGAAGCAGACACGGCGACCGGCGAGCCCGAGCCTGCCGCGCCTTCGGCCCCGAGCGCCGACGCGAGCGACTCCGCGTCCGCCGCGGCCACCGAGGAACGAGCGCGCACGCGCTCCACACCGGTCGTCCGGAAGATCGCCGAGGAGCACGGGATCGACATCGAGGCGGTCCCGGGGACCGGGCACGCGGGACGCGTCACGAAGCAGGACATCCTGAGCTTCATCGAGGGCGGGACGGCCCCTCGCGCCGAGGAGCCGGCAGCAGCGCCGAAGCCCTCCGCGCGGCCGGCCGCGCCGACCCCCGCGCCCGCGGCGGCCTCGGGCTTCTGGGACGCGTTCTACGGCGAGGTCGAGCATCCCGAGTACCACGTGCGTCCCGCCGACCGCGTCGAGCCGATGGACAAGATCCGACGGCTCACCGCCGAGCACATGGTGCTCGCGAAGCGCGTGGCGCCGCACGTGCACTCGTTCATCGAGATCGACTTCACGGTGATCGATCGCATCCGCGCCGAGAGCAAGGCGCGCTGGACGGCTCAAGGGGCCCGGGTGAGCTACACGGCGTTCGTGGCCTGGGCGGTGTCCCGCGTGCTGCGCGATTTCCCGATGCTCAACTCGACCGTGTCGGGCAACAACGTGATCTACCGGGGCAACGTGAACATCGGCATCGCGGTGGACCTCGATCCGGGCCTCATCGTGCCGGTGATCCACGACGCCGACCACCTGGGTCTCGTGGGCATCGGCAACCGCATGGTCGACCTCGCGACGCGGGCGCGCGATCGCAAGCTGACGCCGGGCGAGATCCAGGGGGCGACCTTCACGATCACGAATCCCGGCGTCCTGGGGACGCTGGTCGGCATGCCGATCATCCCCAAGGGCACGGCGGCGATCCTGGGCACCGGCGCGATCGAGAAACGGGTCGTCGTCGTGGTCGATGCCGAAACGGGCACCGATTCGACCGCCATCCGCAACCGCGCCTACTTCTCCCTCGGGTACGACCACCGGATCGTGGACGGTGCCGACGCCGCCCGCTTCCTCGCGCGGTTGAAGGAGACGCTGGAGAGCTTCGCGAGCGACGCGTGAGCCTCCCGGCCCCGGCCGGCCGACCTGACGCGGCGTCGGCGCGGCTGCCGCTCGACGTCCGACGTCTCGGTGTCGTCCCCTACGCGGACGGCCTCCGCCTGCAGGACGAGCTCGTCGCCCAGCGCCGGGCCGGTGCCGTCCCCGACACGCTGCTCCTCCTCGAGCATCCGCACGTCATCACGCTCGGCTCCAGGGCCGACGAGGCGGACGTGCTGGTCGACGAAGACGCGCGTCGTCGCATGGGGATCGAGGTCTTCGAGGTGGGACGCGGCGGCGGCGTCACCTATCACGGGCCGGGTCAGCTCGTGGCCTATCCGATCCTCGACCTGCGGACCCACGGGCGTGACCTGCACGACTACCTGCGGCGGCTCGAGGAGGTGCTCATCCGCGCGGCGGGCGCGTTCGACGTGCGCGCCTGGCGCAGGGATGGACTGACCGGCGTCTGGACCGAGCGGGGGAAGCTCGCGGCCATCGGCGTGCGCGTCTCTTCGCACTGGATCTCCTCGCACGGTGTGGCCCTGAACGTCGCCGAGGATCTCCGCTTCTTCGAGACGATCGTCCCCTGCGGCATCCGAGGCGAGGGCGTCACCTCGCTCGCGCGCGAGCTCGGGCGTCCGGTGGAGATCGAGGCCGCCCAGCGCGCCGTGGTGGAGGCGTTCGCCGCCGTGTTCGGATTCGAGGCAGAGGTCGCCTAGACAACACTTTCGACGGGCCCCGCCCGAGCCGGACGCGGACGTTTTCCACATCGGTTCGCTCCGTCCCGGCGCGCTCGACCCGCGCGGATCCACAGCAGCCCGCGAGGGTTTTCCACCTACGTGGATACTCGTCATAAGGCGTTGGGCTACATATGCTTGCGTCGTGATATCCGGTCCGTCGCGGCGGCCCCGATCCGAGGCTTGCACGCCCCCCTGGCCCCCTGTATCATCCTCTCGCGTTTCAGATGCGGCTCTTTCAGAAACGATGACGTTGGTCATCCCTGATCGAATCCGAAACGTGAGTTGCCGGGCGCGACGGCGCAGCGGCAGCAGGCGATCCAGGACTTGGGAAATCTTGGAAAGCTCGACGAGGGAGGTCGCTGGCCCTCGCCGGACAGTCCCAAAGTAAAGAGCTCGGGGCGCCTCCAGCCGCGGACCGCGTGGCAGACGGAGGAAGGGAGCGAGGTTCAGCCACCTTCACGAAGGTGGACCCAAGCAGGACCTCGAACCCACCAGCGCAGTGAGGATGCCGGGCGCACATCGTGAATGTCGCCGGGGTCCTTCGAGACGAAGCGGCTCGGTCGTGGGTAACCGCGACCGGGCCGCTTCCTTTTTGGGGTCGCGGTCAGCGATACCGCTCGACGGGGCTGAGCGAAGGAACGTAGCTCACGAAGCGCCCCTGCTCGCGGTGACGGGCGAGCCAGGCCTCGAAGCCCGAGGGGACGAGCCCGCCCGACGTCGTCTGCTCCTTCGCGGCCCGAGTGGCGAGGAAATCGCAGTACTCGTTCTCCGGGTGCTCGTCGTGTCCCCGCACCCATCTCGCCTGGACGCGGTGCCGCGCGCGCTCCACGTCGAGCTGCTTCCACAGCTCGAGGTTCTCGATGGCTCCCGTTTTCCTGCGCCAGCCGTTCCGCTTCCAGAGCTCGAGCCACTCGCGGATGCCGTTCACCAGATATTGGCTGTCGGAGACGAATCGCACGTCGCTCGCATGCTCGAGCCCGCGCAACGCCTCGATGGCGCTTCGGATCGCCATGCGGTTGTTCGTGGTATCGGGCTCGGAGATCCAGTAGTCGCGGCGCTCCCACGCCCCGTCGGACCAAGTCTCGACCAGGCCGCCCGCGCCACCGGGTCGCGCGCGATCCTGGAACTGGTTGCCGAGCGTGGACTCGTCGGCGTGGATGTAGACGGTGTCCATCGCGGATGCGGATCTCGGGGGCGGATCTCGGAAGACGGGGCGAGGCAACCTAATCGGAGCGCGCCGGCCCCGGAACACGATTTGCACCTCCCGCGTGCACAGAGACAGAGATCAGGAGCGCACGGAGGACGCCATGGCCAAGGATCACGGCAAGCAGATCAAGAACGACGCGAAGTACGAAGCCGTTCGGCGCCGAGGCGCGAGCAAGGAGAAGGCGGCGCGGATCGCCAACTCGGGGAAGGCATCGTCGAAGAAGGGAGGCAGGTCCGGCCAGTACGAAGACTGGAGCAAGGACGACTTGTACGACAAAGCGAAGGAGGTCGGCATCGAAGGGCGCTCCGGGATGTCGAAGGGAGAGCTGATCAGCGCGCTCCGGAACCACTGAGGTTCGGCGCTTGACCACCCTCGCGGTGGCGGTACCTTTGCGCGCACTTCCCTCGAGCCCAGGCGCTGCCCGCTGGAACGCAAAGCCTACCTCCTCCTCGAAGACGGACGCCGCTTCGACGGCGAGTTGATCGGCGCGGGAGCGCTCGCGTTCGGCGAGGTCGTGTTCAACACGGCCATGTCGGGCTATCAGGAGATCCTCACCGATCCGTCGTACACGGGCCAGCTCGTGACGATGACCTACCCGCTCATCGGCAACTACGGCGTGAACTCCACGGACAGGGAGTCGCGCGTCCCGCAGGTCGCGGGCTTCGTGGTCCGTGAAGCGTCGCGCATGCATTCGTCGTGGCGGGCGGAGCAGGGGCTCGACGGCTATCTGCGCGAGCACGGCATCACCGGGATCGCCGATATCGACACGCGCGCACTGACGCGCCACCTCCGCACGCACGGCGCCATGCGCGGCGCCATCGCACCCGCCGACCAAGCGGAGAAGGGCGTGCTGGAGCAGGTGCGCGCGCAGCCCATGATGGAGGGGCTGGATCTCGCGTGTGGTGTGTCCACGAAGGAGCGCTATGTCGTTCCGGCGGTGGGCAAGGAGCGCTTCCACGTTCTCGCCTACGACTTCGGCGTGAAGGCCCATTCGCCCAAGCTCCTGGCCGAGCGTGGCTGCCGGGTGACCGTCGTCCCCGCCGACACCCCCGTCGCCGACATCCTCGCCGACCCACCGAGCGGGCTGTTCGTGTCCAACGGGCCGGGCGACCCGGCGGCGGTGCAGCGCGCGGAGAAGGCGATCGTCGGGCTCGCGGAGGCGGGCGTGCCGGTCTTCGGCATCTGCCTCGGCCATCAGCTCATCGGGCGCGCCTTCGGTGCGTCCACCTACAAGCTGCCGTTCGGCCACCACGGCGCGAACCACCCGGTGAAGAACCTCGACACGCAGACCGTCGAGATCACGTCACAGAACCACGGCTTCGCCGTGCGGGGCGGCGAGGGGGACGAGATTCCGGGTGCGCCTGGGCTGCGGCTCACGCACGTGAACCTGTACGACGGCACCGTCGAGGGCGTCGCGCATCGCGAGCTTCCCGTGCTGTCGGTTCAGTACCATCCCGAGGCGGCTCCCGGACCTCACGACAGCCGCTACCTGTTCGACCGTTTCATCGAGCTGATGGAGCAGCGGATCGGCGCTCGCCGGTGACACGACCGGTGGGCGCAAGTGACGTTGTCACAACGAGTCCGGCGCCTTGCGGCCTTCGCGGGTGCTCGTTACCGTCCCTGCCCACTGGCTCGTAGCGACCGCTTCGCACGCCGCTTTGGGAGGGAGCATGACGAAGGCAGACTTGGTCGAGCAGGTGGCCGACGCCATCGGCCCCGGGATCACCAAGAAGGACTGCGCGCTCGTCGTAGACGGCTTCCTCAATGCCGTGAAGCTCGCGCTCGCCCATGGCGACAACATCGAGATCCGCGGCTTCGGCACCTTCAAGGTGCGCCGGCGGAAGACGCGCATGGCGCGTAACCCACGGACCGGGGACCCGGTCAAGGTGCCCATGCGCTCGGTGCCGGTCTTCAAGCCCTCGAAGCATCTGCGCACGCGCGTGGAGCGGCTCGACGAAATCGGCGGCTAGGGTATCCTGCCTCCCGAGCCCCGCCGCCGGGCTCCACTTTACCGCCCCTTAACGAAACGCCTCGCCGGGCGTCTATATCGTCGGTGATGGACGAGGAGCGGCAGGGCCCGGAGCCATCCGACCTGGAGCTGGTGCAGCGCGCCCGCTCCGGGGACGACGCGGCGCTCGGCGCCCTGGCGAAGCGGCACCACGCGGCTGCGTATCGCGTGGCGCTGGGGTTCGTCCACGAGGACGACGTGGCGCAGGACGTGGTCCAGGACGCCTTCGTGAAGGCGTTTCGGGCCCTGGGTGGGTTCAGGGCGGATGCATCGTTCAGGACGTGGCTCCTGACGATCACCGCCAACGAGGCGAAGGGCGCGCTCAGGCGCACGGGTCGTCGCAGGGAGACGGCCCTCGAGGAAGCGGCGGAGGTGAGGTCGGAGGAGGGAGGGCCGGCTCACGACGCGATCATGAGGCAGGAGGCCGCGAGGGCGAGGAGCATGTTGGAGCAGTTACCGGAAAAGCAGAGGATGTCCGTCACGCTTCGAGTCGAAGAGGGCTTGAGCTTCAAGGAGATCGGCGAGGTGATCGGCTCGAGCGAGGGAGCCGCGCGGGTGAACTACTTCCACGGCATACGGCGGTTGCGCGAGCTCATGGACGTGGGCACCGAGTCGCAGGATGGCGGACCGGGTATCGGCAGGAGCGGTGATCCGAAGGAGTCGGCGAAATGAGCGAGCCCATGGAGTGCGGAGTCATTCGGGAGTCGATCCCGGACGTCGTCGCCGAGCGTTCGACGTCGGCGCGAGCGGCGCTCGTCGAAGAGCACGTCGCGAGCTGCGCCGATTGCAGGGCCGAGCTCGAGCTGGTGCGGCTCCTCCACGCGAGCCGCGCCGAGGCCCCCGAGGGTCTGTTGGAGCGCGTCGGCCGCGTGGCCGTCTCCGGTGCGACGCGGGCACGGCGCCCGACGCACACCTGGTGGGGCATCTCCGCCGCCGCGATCGCCGCGCTCGCGCTCGGCATCGGCATCGTGCCGGACGATGCCCCCGCGCCGGCGACCGAGGTGCCGGCGTTCGCTCGGGAAGCCGAGGTGGGCGAGATCTGGCTGAGCGAGGACGGCTTGGTGGCGGGGGCCCCCGCGCTCGACGATCTGAGCGACGAGGCACTCCTCGAGCTCCTCGACGATCTGACGAACGCGTCGGCGGGAGGCACCGCATGACGTACCGCGCGAGATGCGCACGGCGCGGGGCTGCGTGGGCACTCCTGCTCTCGACGCTCGTGCCCGCGACCCTGGTCGCGCAGCGACCTGGACAAGGTCGCGACGACGTCGACCGCGCGCAGCTCGAGCAGCGCGTGCGTGCGCAGATGGGCCGATTGATGCGTGAGCGGCTCGGACTGGACGAAGCCGAGTCGCAGCGTCTCTCCCAAGTCGTGGAGAGCTTCGATGGCAGACGCAGGGAGCTCTTCGCCGAGGAGCAGGCCACGCGCAGGAGCGTCGAGACGGTGCTCCGCAGCGGCGACGACCAGGACGAAGCGGAGGAGCTCATCACGCGCATGTGGGAGCTCCGCCGTGAGGAGGCCGAGCTCTTCCGCGAGGAGCAGGAGGCGCTGCTCGACGTCTTGACGCCGATCCAGGTGCTCCGACTCCAGGAGCTGCGCCAGGACCTGGGCCAACGGATCCGGGCGCTCGGCGGTGGCCGCGGCGGCCGGTCCGGCTTCTCCCCCGGGGGAGGTTCCGGCGGGGGCGGGAGGGGCAGCGGCCGGCAGGGATCCGCTCCTCCTGCGGGATCGCGGGTTCCGGCCGTTCTCTGACCGGACGGATCCGCCGGCCGGCGCGGGTCGCCCTTGTGTCGACTCCACGGGGCCGGTTCTTTTGAGGTCGACTCGAGCGTCGTGGCTCCGAGTCTCGATGCCATCAGGGTCGTGGCCGGCCCAAGAGGCGCGCAGTTGTCCGTTCAAGCCCTATTCTTCGCCGCCTACCGGGACCTCCTCGGAACGTCCTCGCTGAGCGTGGACCTTCCCGAGGGCGCCACCGTCGCGGATCTGGTACGCGAGCTGCGCGGGCGCGGGGCCCCGTACGACGCGCTCCCCCACGAGCCTGCCGTCGCGGTGAACCGTGCGTACGCGATGCACTCCGAGCTGCTGAGCCCGGGCGACGAGGTCGCGTTCATCCCGCCCGTGGCCGGCGGCTGAAAGGCGAGCCCGAGATGATCCACGCGTGCGTCGTCGACGCCCCCATCGACCCGGCCGACGTCCTCGCTCGCGTCGGTGCCCCCGAGGACGGCGCCGTGCTCCTCTTTCTCGGGACCGTGCGCAACCACGCCGACGGGCAGTCGGTCGACGGGATGACGTACGAGGCTTACGAGCGGATGGCGTCGCCGGTGCTCGCGGACATCGCGCGCGAGGCCGCGGCGAAGCTGGGCACCGAGCGGGTCGCCGTCGTCCACCGGGTCGGCGCGCTCCGAATCGGGGAGGTCTCCGTCGCCATCGCGGTCTCGAGCCCGCACCGCGGGGAAGCGTACGATGCGTCGCGCTACGTGATCGAGGAGATCAAGAAGCGGCTGCCCGTGTGGAAGCACGAGCACTACACGGATGGCCGCTCGAAGTGGGTCGAAGGTGTGACGCCCACGCCGCGCGGCGCTCCCGTCGAGTCCGCGGGAAGGACGCCCGGGCGATGAAAGACCAATTCGGTCGCACGATCCAGTACCTGCGCGTCTCGGTCACGGACAAGTGCAACCTCCGCTGCGTCTACTGCATGCCGGTCGAGGGGCTGCCCTGGCTCCCGCGCGAGGACCTCCTCACCTACGAGGAGATCGCCGAGATCATCCGCACGCTGGCACCCATGGGACTCCAGAGGGTCCGCATCACGGGCGGCGAGCCGCTCGTGCGGCGCGACGTGCCGGAGCTGGCGCGCATGCTCTCGGAGATCCCGGGGATCCGCGACCTCTCGCTCTCCACGAACGCCGTGCTGCTCGCCGACGAGGCGGACGCGCTGCGCACGGCCGGCATCCAGCGTCTGAACGTGTCGCTCGACTCGCTGCGACCCGACCGCGTGGACGCGATCTCCAGACGACCGGGCTCGTACCCGAAGATCATGGACGGGCTCGACGCCGCCGAGCGTGTAGGCTTCGCGCCGATCAAGATCAACGTCGTGCTCATTCGCGGATCCAACGACGACGAGATCGAGGACTTCGCCGAGATCACGCGCGAGCGCCCCTGGGCCGTGCGCTTCATCGAGATGATGCCGACAGGTGCCAACCTGGACGTGAGCGCCAAACAGTTCATCTCCTGTAACGAGGCGCTCGAGCGCGTACGGCAGATCGCGAATCTCGAGCCCGTTCCGGGTCCGTTCGGCAACGGTCCGGCGCGCTACTATCAGTTCCCCGGCGCGCCCGGCACGATCGGCGTCATCACGCCGATGAGCCACAACTACTGCGACCGCTGCAACCGCATGCGGCTCACCGCCGACGGACAGCTCAGGCCGTGCCTCTTCGGCCACATCCAGACGAACCTGCGAGACCCTCTCCGGGCCGGTCAGGACATCCGGCCGCTCGTCGAGGAGACGCTGCGCATCAAGCCCGAGCGCCACTTCCTGATCCAGGGGAGCACGCTCGGCTCGGGTGGTCTAGTCGCCCTCTCGCAGACCGGCGGTTGAACTAGGTCGGCGGATCGGGGTCGGCTGAGGGGTCGGCTGATCGGGGTCCGCAAGCAGTAGACCGAAGCGCGGGGCTCGCTTACACTCCTGCCCGCGTTTCCCCCCATCCATTTCCCCAGACACGTCATTCATGAGCGTCAAGAAGATCACCGTGGTCGGAGGCGGCAACGTCGGCGCCACCTGCTCGCAGCTGCTGGCCGTGAAGGAGCTCGCCCAGGAGGTCGTCCTCGTCGACGTCGTGGAGGGCGTGCCGCAGGGGAAGGGCCTCGATCAGTGGGAGAGCGCCCCGATCGAAGGATTCGACACGCGCGTCGTCGGCGCGAACGACTACGAGCCCGCCGCCGGGTCGGACATCTTCATCGTGACGGCCGGCATCGCGCGCAAGCCGGGCATGAGCCGCGACGATCTGCTCAAGACGAACGCGGGCATCATCCGCTCGGTTAGCAACGAGATCAAGCGCGTCGCGCCCAAGTCGATCGTCATCATGGTGACGAACCCGCTCGACGTGATGGCCCAGGTGGCGATGGAGGCCACCGGCTTCCCGCGCGAGCGCGTCATCGGCATGGCCGGCGTGCTCGACACGGCGCGCTACCGCTCCTTCATCGCGCTCGAGCTGAACGTGAGCATCGAGGACATCCAGGCGCTCGTGCTCGGTGGGCACGGCGACACGATGGTTCCGCTCGCGAGCTATACGTCCGTGAGCGGCATCCCGCTCAAGCAGCTCATGAAGCAGGATCGTATCGACGCGCTCGTCGAGCGGGCGCGAAAGGGCGGCGGCGAGATCGTCGCGCTGCTCAAGACCGGCAGCGCCTACTATGCGCCGGCCGCCGCGGCCGTGCAGATGGCGGAGGCGATCGCCAAGAACAAGCGGCGCATCCTTCCGTGCGCGGCGTGGCTCCAGGGTGAGTACGGCATGAAGGGGCTGTTCCTCGGCGTTCCGGTGCTGCTCGGGGAGAAGGGGATGGAGCGCGTCGTCGAGGTGGAGCTGGACGCGTCGGAGAAGGCGGCCCTCGAGGCGAGCGCCCAGGCCGTGCGCACCACGGTCGCGGAGCTGAAGGCGCTCGGCTAGAAACGGTTGACGACCTGCGGGCCTCGTTGCCAGACTGTGGCCCGCAGTTTCGTTTGGGGTGTAGCTCAATTGGCAGAGCGCCTGGCTGTTAACCAGGAGGTTGCAGGTTCGAGACCTGCCGCCCCAGTTGCCCTGATCGCGTGCGTCGTCGCGCTCGCCGGGGCGCGGCCCGGGCGGAGCGGCCGCGTCGCAGACAGCCGCCGCCTCCGGGCTCGCCCGAGCACGCGCGCGGTGCCTGGATGCACTTCTTCACCCAGCACGACGACCGAACGGAGCCGATCGACAGGTGATCGTCGCGCCCGCCCATCGGCGGTCTCTCCTGGTCGCCCGACGGGAGGTGGCTGCTGGGTGGCCGCGTCGACGGCGGCCCGCTGCGGCTCATCGACGTGCGCGCGGGCACGTCGAGAATTCTTCCGGTGCAGGGCGTGTATCCCGCGTGGAAGCCTACCGGCCCTGCGATGATCGCCGGCAGGTGATCACCCGATTGCGTGTAGGCCACACACGCGAATAGCTTGGCGCGCCCATTCGGGCTGGGCCGCATGAACCCAAGCGATACGAAGTGCCCGAGATGTAGCGGTGAGGTCTTTCTGGGACGCCGGAGGGGCCTCACCATCTCGGGGGTCGCGCGCCATCGGGTCGATCCGCGGTGCCGCTCCGACGCGACCCCGTCGCGGGAGCGCGACGCTCGGGCGTCGCCGGCCGGCGACGCTCGCATGCCCGTGAACGCGTGCTCAACGAGGGAATCCCAGGATCCATGCGGAGTGGCCGGCCGTCGCGGCCTGGCATACACCGTGCTTGGCTTCCGCGACGCAAGTTGGCGATCACCCCCGAGACCTCGAGGGCCCCATGTTCCTGCAGGAAGCCAAGCTCGGTGGCGTGCGTGGTTCGGCCGACCTCCGCTGGCGGCGTCGCACGCTCTCCAACCGCGACTGGCGCGGCACATTCGTGTTCGAGCCGGAGGACGAGACGGCCATCGCCGATCTCGTCGACGCGCATCGCAGCACGGTGTACGAGGCGCTGATCGATGGTCAGCCGAAGAAGCTCTCCGTGAAGGTGACGGCGTTTTCGCCGGTCGGTGTCGCCTTCTTCGAGGGCTCCGGCGAGCCGTACTGAGCCGAGCGGAGTGAACGGGCGTCCCCTGCGTCGGGGGCGCCCGCCTTGCTGCTCCATCCCGTCGTCCGGGCGGATCGATCCACCGGGTGCCACGCCGGCTTCGAGGCGGGGTCTCGACGTACGTCGGGCCGGCACGTCCTACGTAGCCCTCCACCGCGCGCGGAGCGCCGCCGCCCCCGACGCGTAGGCGCACGCGTCGATTGCCCTTCCGGGGATGCGCTTCCTAGCTTGGAAGCCGTTCACTCCGTTGGAGCCGTAACCGTCTCCGTCCGCGAGGATGACATGCGTGTAAACCGCGTAGGTTGGGTCGTCCTGGTGATCACGGCGGTGGGGTCGTTGATGGGAGCCCACCGCCTCGACGCACAACAGACGATTCTCACGGGCACCGTGAGCAGCGAGTCCGGTGAGCCGGTGAGCGGCGCCTCGGTCGGTGTGGTGGGGGCGCCGCAGCCGACCTCGGTGCTGAGCAACGCGCAGGGCGTCTACCGCGTCGCGCTCCCGGCCGGAACGTACGACATCGTCGTGACCCGGATCGGTCACGCCCAGCGGCGCATCGACAATGTCTCGGTTCCCGCGGGACAGACGACCACGCTCGACGTTCTCCTTCCCACCCACGCCGAGGAGCTGAACCCCCTGGTGGTCGCGGTGAGCCGTGGAACGCCGGAGCGCCAGACCGAGACCATCGCGACGGTCCATTCCGTGTCGGCCATCGAGATCGCGGACAGACCCGCGCCGTCGCTCAGCGATCACCTCCTGACCTCCCCGGGCGTGGACGTCATCCAGGAAGGTCTCCAGTCCAGCAACGTCGTCGTGCGCGGCTTCAACAACATCTTCTCGGGCTCGCTGCACATGCTGACGGACCACCGCCTCGCCGGCGTGCCGTCGCTGCGCGTGAACCTCATGCACTTCATTCCCGCCAACGAGGAAGACATCGAGCGCATGGAGGTCGTGCTCGGACCCGGCTCCGCGCTCTACGGTCCGAACACGGCCAACGGCGTCGTGCACATCCTCACGAAGTCGCCGATCGACAGCGAGGGCACCACCGTCACCCTGGGGGGCGGCGAGCAGTCGGCCCTGATGGGATCGTTCCGGTCCGCGTGGCGCATCTCCGATCAGTTCGGCATCAAGGCGTCGGGCCAATACCTCAGCGGCCACGAGTGGCCCTACATCGATCCGGCGGAGGATTCGGCGCGGGTCGTGGCCGGCACGCCCGCCCGCAGGCCCATGTGCATCTCCGACAAGACGGTGCGCGGGTTCAGCGCGGCGGAAGCGGACGTCGCGTGCAACCGTGTCGGCATCCGCGACTTCGACATCGAGCGCTGGGGCGGTGAGCTCCGGGCGGACTATCGCTTCGCGGACGACGGGAGCGTGGTCGCGACCTACGGGCGCACCGACGCGACCGGCATCGAGCTGACCGGCCTCGGCGCGGGCCAGACGAACGACTGGGTCTATCAGTTCTATCAGCTGCGTGGCAACAAGGGCCGACTGTTCGCGCAGGCCTACTACAACACGAGCGACGCCGGCGACACGTACCTGCTGCGCGACGGGACCGCCCTCAGCGACGAATCGAGCCTCTTCGTGGGGCAGATCCAGCACGGGCTCGGGCTCGCGGACGGTCGCTACGACTTCACGTACGGCTTCGACTACTACGGCACGCGACCCGAGACGCACGGCACGATCAACGGGACGTACGAGAACGAAGACGAGATGGACGAGTGGGGCGTCTATCTGCAGGCCAAGACGCGCGTGACCGACCAGCTCGATCTCGTGTTGGCCGGGCGTATCGACGATCACTCCATCCTCGACGACCGGGTCTTCTCGCCGAGAGCGGGTCTGGTCTATCGGCCCGTCGCCGCGCACAGCTTCCGCCTGAGCTACAACCGCGCCTTCTCGACGCCCTCCAGCCTCAACTACTTCCTCGACATCTCCGGCGGGCTCGCGCCGACCATCGGACCACTGGGCTACGGCGTGCGCGCGTACGGCACGGGGCCGGACGGATGGTCGCTGCAGCCGGGCGGGGTCACGCAGATCCGCTCGCCCTTCATCATGTCAGGCTCCCAGTTCCCGATCGTGCCGCCGCCCAGCCCGGGCGCGCTCTGGCCGGCCGCGGTCGGGATCATCCAGCAGCAGGGGATCATCGACGCGCAGCAGGCCAGCATCCTCGGGCCGTTGATGCCGACACCCGCCGACATCGACTGGATGCTCACGGATCCGAACACGCGGATTCCGGAGCCGCTCGCGACCAAGGTGCTCCCCGACGTGCCCGCGATCCAGGAGAGCTACACGGAATCGGTCGAGCTGGGATGGACGGGCCTCTTCGCGAACCGCTTCCAGATCACAGCCGATGCGTACTGGCAGAAGAAGAGTGATTTCGTCTCGCCGCTCCTCATCCAGACGCCGCTCCTCACCCTCAACGGCCAGGACGTCGGGGCGTTCATCGGCACGCCGTACGTCACCGCACGCACCGGCCAGCTGATCGGGCAGGGCATGTCGCCCACGGCGGCACAGGCGCAGGCCACGGCGGAGGTGGTGCCCATCGCGACCGCGCTGGCTTCGGCGCCCCTCGGGGTGGTCGCGTCGCCCGAGGTGCTGGGCAGCAGCCGGCCCGAGATCATCGTCACCTACCGCAACGTCGGTGACATCGAGCTGTACGGGGCGGATCTGGCGCTCGAGTGGTTCGTGACCGACGACTGGACGCTGTCCGGCTCGGCGTCCGCCATCTCCGACGACTACTTCCGGCCGGAGGGTGCTGCACCGATCGCCCTCAACTCGCCGGAGCTGAAAGGCAGCCTGGGCGTCGCCTACCGAAACGTGGCCAGCGGCCTCACCGGAGGCGGACGCGTCCGCTTCCAGAGCGCGTTTCCTGCGGAGTCCGCCGGATACGTGGGGACGCTGTGCATTCCCGACCAGCCGGTGGGTCTCTTCACCGAGGCCTGCGTGGAACGGGCTACGATCGTGGACCTGAACCTCGGGTACCGGATCCCCACCACCGACGCCACCGTGCAGCTCATCGTCAACAACGTGTTCGACTCCGGCTACCGCTCGTTCGTGGGCGTGCCGAACATCGGCCGCTTCGCGATGATCAGCATGCGGTACGAGCTCTTCTAGGCGGCGGTCGGCCGCTCGGATCGCGGGCCCGGGCGGCGCGGCTGCCCGGGCTCGCGGCGTTCTCGACCAGGGAAACCCGGGCATCGTGCCGGGTACGGTGTTCCGTCCGTCACCCCTGCACCCACCCCACCGAGGAGCCGCGTGACCGTCACCGAGGCGAACAGCCCCGTCACCGTGCGATGCCGATTCTGCGACAAGCTCAACCGCGTCGACCTCGCCCGTGCCGCGGAACGCCCCACGTGCGGCGAATGCGGCAAGCCGATCCTGCTCGACCGCCCGGTGAAGGTGAGCGAGGAGGACTTCACGAAGACCGTGGAGGGCGCGGACGCCCCGGTGCTCGTGGACTTCTACGCCGATTGGTGCGGCCCATGCCGCATGGTGGCCCCCTTCGTGGACGAGATCGCGCAGGCGAACGTCGGCCGGCTGCTCGTCGCCAAGGTCGATACCGACCAGGCGCCCAACGTGGCGATGCGGTTCGGCATCCGCAGCATTCCCACCCTCGTCCTCTTCGAGGACGGCAAGGAGGTGGAGCGCAGCGTCGGGTTCGAGCCCGAGCGTCTCAAGGCACTGATCGCGAGGGTCGTCGCTTGAGCAAGCGCGCACGCCACGCGCAGATCCTCGACGTCATCAAGGAGAACCGGGTCACGAGCCAGGAGGCGCTTCGCGAGCTGCTGCTGGAGCGCGGGACCGAGGTCACCCAGGCCACGCTCTCGCGTGACATCCGTGAGCTCAGGCTCGTGAAGGTCCCCGCGTCGGACGGCATGGGACACTACTCGCTCCCGGAGGAATGGGAGAGCACGCCTCCGCTGGAGTCGCTCCTGCCCACGCTCTTCCACAGCGTCGATGGCGTGGACCATCTCCTGGTCATCCATACGCTCAAGGGCGCCGCGCAGACCGTTGCCGCCGCCATCGACTGGGAGGAATGGCCGGAGGTGGTCGGCACGCTCGCCGGTGACGACACCATCCTGATCATTCTCCGCGATCCGGCCGCGCTACCCGATCTCCGGGGCCGCATCGAGCGCATGGCGGGGCTGGGACCCGGCTGAGGACGCCGCTTGGGAAACAGATGTGTGGGAATATACACCCGCCATTTCCCGCCATTTCCGCTTTTCCGTTGCGCTGGGCCGGTCCGCGCCACACTCGGGGCTTGACGTCATGCATCCCGAGTGCATATTTATGCCGTCGTCGGTGAGGCAGCAGAGGAAAGGCCGGCGGCGAACCCACGGAACCTGTTACGAAGTCCAACTGGGGACCGGGGGCGGAGGTTAGGGGCAAGGGGCCCCCCGGTCGCTTTGGCGGGAAGCGTCCGGACCTCTGACCCCCGGGCCCTTTTTCACGAACAGCGTCCTCGTTCTCGACGGGACGCGCGGAGCGACGGGAGCATGAAGGTCGTCCTCGGTTACTCGGGCGGGCTCGACACCTCCGTGATCGTGCCGTGGCTCAAGGAGAACTACGGCGCCGACGTGGTGTGCATGGCCGGCGACGTCGGCCAGCGCGGCGGCCTCGAGGGCCTCGAGCAGAAGGCGATCGCCACGGGGGCGTCCGCGCTCCACGCCGAAGACCTGCGGCGCGAGTTCGTCGAGGACTTCTGCTGGCCCACCCTGAAGATCGGCGCGGTGTACGGGCGGAAGTACCTGCTCGGCACGGCGATCGCGCGCCCGTTGCTCGCGAAGCGGCAGGTGGACGTCGCGCTCCAGGTGAAAGCGGATGCGCTCGCCCACGGTTGCACCGGGAAGGGGAACGACCAGGTGCGCTTCGAGCTCGCGTATGCGGCGCTCGCCCCCGACCTGAAGGTCATCGCCCCGTGGCGCGAGTGGGACATACGCTCGCGGGAGGACGCGCTCGCCTACGCGCGCGCACGCAAGATTCCGCTCGAGGGCGTCGATCAGACGAAGCTCTACTCGCGTGACGAGAACCTCTGGCACATCTCGCACGAGGGCGGCCCTCTCGAGGATCCTGCCTTCGAGCCGGAGGAGTCGATGTTCCTCTGGACCGTCTCGCCCGAGAAGGCGCCCGACGTCGCCGAGTACGTCGAGATCGGCTTCGAGGCCGGTGTGCCCGTCTCGGTGAACGGCGAGCGGCTCGGCGGCGTCGAGCTCCTCACGCTGCTCAACGAGATCGGCTCGAGGCATGGCGTCGGACGTGCCGACGTCGTCGAGAATCGGCTCGTGGGCATGAAGTCCCGCGGCGTCTACGAGACGCCCGGCGGCACCATCCTACACGCCGCGATCAAGGACCTCGAGTCGATCACCATCGATCGTCGCGTCGAGGGCCTCAAGGACCAGATCGCGCAGCGGTGGGCGGATATGGTGTACGAAGGCCGCTGGTGGACGCCCGAGCGCCAGGCCATGCAGGCGATGAGCGACGTGCTGTCCAAGAACGTCACTGGCACGGTCAAGATGAAGCTGTACAAGGGGTCGGCCACCGTGGCGTCGCGCCAGAGCCCCGTGTCGCTCTACCGGCACGATCTCGCGAGCTTCGGACACGCAGCCACGTACGACCAGGCCGACGCGGCAGGGTTCATTCGGCTGTTCGGTCTCCCGATCCGTGCCGCGACCGCGGTCGAGCGCGCCGCGGGGGACGGCGACGCGATGGTCGCGAAGCTCATCGACGAGGTGATCGAGGCGGGGGCGCTATAGCCGGCCCGACGGGCTCGCTGTGGGGCGGCCGCTTCGAGGGCGGCATGGCCCCGGAGATGGTGCCGCTGAACCGCAGCCTCGGCGTCGATGCGCGTCTCTGGGCCGAGGACATCCGCGGCAGCGTCGCATGGGCTCGCGCGCTCGCGGGGGCCGGCGTGCTCAGCGCCGCGGAGCGTGACGCGATCGTCGAGGGCCTCGCGCGCGTGGCATCGCGCATCGGAGGCGAGGGGCTCGCCGACGCGCCCGAAGAGGACATCCACTCGGTCGTCGAGCGCATGCTGCGCGAAGCGGCCGGCCCGGTGGCGGGCAAGCTGCACACGGGTCGCTCGCGCAACGACCAATCCTCCACCGGCGTCCGGCTGTACGGAATGGGCGCGGCCGACCGCATCCAGCACGAGCTCGTGGGTCTGCTGCGTGCGCTGCACGCGCTCGCCGAACGCGGCGTCGATGCCGTGATGCCGGGCTACACGCATCTGCAGCAGGCGCAGCCCATCCGCGCCGCTCAGTGGGCGCTCAGCCACCTGTTCGCCTTCCTGCGGGACGTCGACCGGGTTCGGGCCGCGAGAGCCGCCGCGGCGGTGCTCCCGCTCGGCTCGGGCGCCATCGCTGGTTGTCCGTTTCCCGTCGACCGGGAGGCGTTGAGACGCGAGCTGGGGTTCGAGCGCGTGAGCGAGAACTCGCTCGACGCCGTGTCGGACCGCGATTGGATCTGCGATCTGACCTACGCGGGCGCGATGATCGGCGTGCACCTGTCGCGCCTGGGAGAGGACCTGGTCCTCTTCTCCAGCAAGGAGTTCGCCTTCGTGCGGCTCTCCGACGGCTACAGCACGGGGTCGAGCCTCATGCCCCAGAAACGGAACCCGGACGTCGCCGAGCTCGCGCGCGGGAAATCCGCCCGTCTCGTGGGCAACCTCCAGGCGATGCTCACCCTGCTGAAGGGGCTGCCGACCGGCTACAACCGCGACCTCCAGGAGGACAAGGAGGCGCTGTTCGACACGGTGGACACGCTGCTGCTGACGCTTCCCGCGGTGACGGGCGCGATCGACACTGCGACGCTCGACGCCTCGCGCATGCGCGCGGACATGGACGCGCAGCTCGCCGCGACGGACCTCGCCGACTATCTGGTTCGGCGGGGGGTGCCGTTCCGCGCCAGCCACGAGGTCATCGGCAAGCTCGTGCGGAAGGCCGAGGTCCGCGGCGTGCCGCTGTCGGCGCTGTCGTTGGACGAGCTGCGAGCGGAGCACGAGGCGTTCGACGACGACGTGCGGTCGGTGTTCGACTGGCAGGCCTCGACCGACGCGCGCGACGTGGCGGGCGGGACGTCGGCGCGGGCCGTGCGCGAGCAGCTCGCCCTCGCGGCCCAGCGGCTCGAGGCACTCGACCGCCAGGCCTGAGGAGTCGGCTCAGTCCGGCAAGCTCCTCCCCGCTGCGGCCGCGAACGGCCGCAGCGCGCTCATCAGCGAGGCGAACTCCCCGAAGTCGAGCGACTGGTCGCCGTCGGACGTCGCCGTCTCCGGCTCCGGATGCACCTCGACGATGAGCCCGTCGGCGCCCGCCGCGATGGCCGCGAAGGACAGAGGGGCGACCAGGTCGCGCCGTCCGCCGGCGTGGGAAGGGTCCGCGATGACGGGCAGATGCGTCTCCTGCTTGAGGACCGGGATCGCGGCCAGGTCGAACGTGTTGCGCGTCGCCGTGCCGAACGTGCGGATACCGCGCTCGCAGAGGACCACGTTGGGATTGCCCTGGCTCATCACGTATTCGGCGGCCAGGAGTAGGTCCTCGACCGTCGCCGACATGCCGCGCTTCAGGAGAATGGGTCGCCGGAGACGGCCGACCTCCGTGAGCAGGTTGTAGTTCTGCATGTTGCGCGCGCCGATCTGCAGCATGTCCGCGTACGACGCCACGAGCTCGACCTGGCGCGTATCCATCACCTCGGTCACGATCGGCAGACCCGTCTGCGCCCGGACCTCGGCCAGCATGCCCAGCGCTTCCTCACCCAGTCCGCGGAAGGAGTACGGGGACGTGCGGGGCTTGAACGCGCCTCCGCGCAGCGCGCGACCGCCGCTCCGACCGACTGCGCGCGCCGTGCGCAGGAGCATGTCCGGGCCTTCGACGGAGCACGGGCCGGCGATGACCACGACCTCGCTGCCGCCGATCTCGCACGCACCGAGTGGGATGCGCGTCGGCTCGGCGGCGAATTCCCGCGACGCGAGCTTGTAGGGCCGCATGACGGCGTGCACCGCCTCCACTCCCGGAATCGACATGAGCGAGATGTGCTGCAGGCGCTCCTCGTCACCCACGCACCCGATGACGGTGCGGTGGGCGCCCTGCGACACGTGCGTGCGCAGGCCCAGCGCCTCGACGCGCTCGCGAATGTGATCCAGCTCGTCCTGGGTCACCCCTCGCTTGGTCACGATGATCATGCTGGACTCCTGCGCTCCATCTGCGGAAAAAGAAAAAGGCCCCCGACCGACGTCGGGAGCCCTGGTGCCGTGTGGCGGATCCTACGATCAGCTACACACGAAGCGGTCCTGAGCACCCGATGTTGGGGCGCCACCAGTATCGAGCAAAGAATCCGCTTCGGAAGCTCATGGCCGATAGGATGGCGGGCGAGGCGCTCGCATGTCAACCGGCTCGACCGTCTGGAAGGGCCCACGACGGCCCAGTACATTCGGGCGCCCCGGAACCGCCGGCGTCGACCCCGCGGCCTCCAGGAACCTCCCCGAGAAAGACTCCGCGAGCGAGCCCCGCGACGTGCCTCACCCCATGCGCCGTTCGTGCCGATGAGCCGCGGTCGGGCGCGCCTCCCGATTCGGAGGGCTCGGTGACGGCGGAGGCGGACGGGCTCAAGCGTCGTGCCGCGGAGAAGGCATTCGAGCAGGTCCGCTCCGGCATGGTCCTCGGGCTGGGGACCGGCAGCACGGTGGCGCACCTCCTCGATCTGGTCGGCGGGGCGCTCCGCTCCGGCACGCTGCGAGACCTCGTCTGCGTTCCGACTTCCACGCACACGGAGGAGCGCGCGCAGTCCCTCGGGATCCCGTTGATCGAGCTCGCCGACCGCGAGCGCGTCGATCTCACCATCGACGGGGCCGACGAGATCTCGCCGGAGCTGGACCTGATCAAGGGAGGCGGCGGTGCTCTCTTGAGGGAGAAGATGGTGGCACAGGCCTCGGCGCGCGTCGTGATCATCGCGGACGCGACCAAGCGCGTTCCACGACTCGGCACGACGTTCGCGCTGCCGGTCGAGGTGGTGCGGTGGGGGTGGGAGTCGCACGCGCGGTTCCTTCGCGGCTTGGGTGCGGACGTCACCCTGCGCGCCCACGCCGGCGTGCCGACGACGACCGACAACGGCCACCTCCTCCTCGATTGCCGCTTCCCCGGTGGCATCGCCGATCCGGTGACGCTCGAGGAGGCTCTGGCTCACCGGGCCGGCGTCGTGGAGACCGGCCTCTTCCTCGGCCTGGCGAGCGAGGCGGTCGTGGCGAGCCCGACCGGCGTCGACGTGCTGCGGAGGAAGGGATGATCAAGGTCGCCCCCTCCATCCTCTCGTGCGACTTCGCGCGGCTCGCCGAGGAGATCCACGCCGTCCAGGAGGGGGGCGCCGACTGGATCCACGTGGACGTGATGGACGGGCACTTCGTGCCGAACATCACCATCGGCCCGGCCATCACGGCCGCGGCCCGCCGCTCGACGGACCTGCCGCTCGACGTTCATCTGATGATCGAGGCGCCGGAACGCTACCTCGACGCCTTCGCCAAGGCGGGAGCGAGCGTGCTGACCGTGCATCAGGAGGTCTGCCCGGACCTGTCCGGCATCGTGGCCCGCATCCATGACCTCGGCGTCATGGCCGGCGTGGCCGTGAACCCGGCGACGCCGCTCGACACCGTGCGGGAGGTGCTCCCGGACATCGATCTGCTGCTGGTGATGTCCGTGAACCCGGGGTTCGGCGGCCAGGCCTACATCGACGGAAGCACCGAGAAGCTGCGGCGGGCGCGAGGTCTCCTCGACGAGCTCGGATCGCGCGCGGAGCTGGAGGTGGACGGTGGCATCGACGCCCGCAACGCCGGCGAGGTCGCCCGCGCGGGGGCGACGGTCCTGGTGGCCGGATCGGCGATCTACCACCACGCGAAGGATGCCACTCGAGGGGTGGAGGCCATCCGAGAGGCGGCTACGGTGGTCACCTGAGGGCCCCGCAATGCCTTGTGGGACTTGGAAAAATGGTTGGCGACGGGCATCGGGCGGAGCTAGACTGCATGATGCTGCAACCCCCCAGAATGATTGAATCATGAGCGATTCCCAGATCATCGATCCGCAGGCGCTCGAGCGTTTGCGGGAGTGGGGCGGAGAAAAATTGGCCGGTCAGATGGTGCGACTCTTCCTGAAGAACTCGGGCACCCGGATGGATCAGATCCGGACGGGTGTCGCGGGCTCCGATCTCCAGGAGACGGAGAGAGGCGCGCACAGCCTGAAGTCGAGCGCCGCGAACATCGGCGCAGAGACGCTCAGGACCATGGCCACGCGCATGGAGAGCGCCGCGCTCGACGAGAGCGTGGATGATGCCCGCGCCCTGCTTCCCGAGCTCGAATCCGCCTATCAACGGGCGATGCATGAGCTCGAGATCATCGAGAAAGGGTTGGCGGAATGAGCCAGAAGGTCGCGGTCGTCGAGGACAACCCGGACAACCGGATGCTGGTCCAAGCGCTCCTCGAGGATCGCTTCGAGATCTCCGAGTACGAGACGGGGATGGAGGCGGTGAAGGGACTGCCCGGCAACGTCCCGGATCTGATCCTGCTCGACATCTCGCTCCCGGAGATGGACGGCACCGAGGTGCTCGCGTGGATCCGTGGGCAGGACGGACTCAAGAACCTGCCGGTCATCGCGCTGACGGCGCATGCCATGGCGGGCGATCGCGACAAGTATCTTGCCGCCGGATTCAACGACTACGTAACGAAGCCCATCGTCGATGAGGCCCTCCTCATCGAGGCGATCGAGCGTTGTCTGAGTCCCCAGGGCTGAAGGCGGATCACCACCCGCCCGCCGCTCCGGGCCCCGACGGGGCCAGAGGTGCCGTCCCCGACGAGGTGACGGGGCCCGATCGCGGCCGCGAGCGCGCCGCGCTCTATCTCGTCATCTTCACGCTGCTCGTGGGAGGATCGATCCTCCTGCGGCGCAACTTCGTGTGGGATACGGGCGCCTCGACGCACACCATCCTCGAGGCGATCTCCACGCTGCTGGCGTTCATCATCGGCGGCCTGGCGCTCGTCCGGTACTACAGCCGCAAGCGGATCACCTTCCTCTTCATCGGCTGCGGGTTCCTCGGAGCGGGCGTGCTCGGCCTGAACCACACGCTGACGACCGAGGCTCGGTACGTCGCCGCGCGCATCGCGATCGATCCTTCGCTGCGCCCTGGCGACCTGGACGCGTGGACATGGACGGCCGAGCGGGTCTTCCTGTCGCTCTTCCTCTTCGTGAGCCTGCTCGCGTGGCGACAGCAGGTGCGCGAGGAGGGCCGGGAAGAGGGGAGGGTGGAGACGCTCCCGGAGGCGTGGGTCTACGGAAACGCGCTGCTCATGACCCTGGTGTGCCTGCTCTTCTTCGAGTGGGTGCCGCTCGGAACGCTCACGTTCCCCTTCCGGGCGATCAGCCGGCCCGCCGAGCTCCTGCCGGCGTCCTTCTTCGCGCTCGCGTTCTTCGGCTTCCTGAAGAAGGGAAGCTGGCGCCACGACTCCTTCGAGCACTGGCTGCTCGTATCGCTGCTCATCTCCGCGCTCGCGCACGGCTCGTTCATGGCGTTCAGCGAGCAGCGCTACGACGCCATGTTCGACGCGGCCCACCTGCTCAAGGTGGCGAGCTACGCGGCGATCCTGGCAGGGTTGATGTCGAGCGTCTACGAGACCTTCCGCCGCGAGGCGGAGATGCTCGAGGTGATCACGGCGAACAACGCGCAGCTCGCGCACGAGATCGAGGTGCGCGCACACACCGAGCAAGCCGCCAAGGAGAGCCGCGCGCGACTGCAGGAGTTCCTGGACAACGCCAACGACGTCATCCAGAGCGTCGGGGCCGATGGGCGATTCCTGTACGTGAACAGCTCGTGGAAGCGGGTCCTCGGATACGGCGACGAGCAGCTCGAGCGGCTGAAGCTCACCGACATCGTCCATCCCGCCCAGCGCTCCAAGCTGGAGCGCGAGCTCCAGCGCATCCTGGACGGCGGACGTCCCACGCGCTTCGACGTCGACTTCGTGGCAGCCGACGGGCGCGTCGTGATGTTGTCGGGAAGCATGCAGGCCCAGCAGGTCGGTGGCAGGACGGTCTCCGCGCAGAGCATCTTCCGCGACGTCACGGAGCAGCGGCTCGCGCAACGGGAGTTGGACGCGTCGCGTCGAAACCTGACCGCACTCGTGGAGAACACGGGCGACTCGATCTGGTCCGTGGACCGCGAGCATCGGCTGATCACGCTGAACTCCGCTTTCGCGCTCGCCGTCGAGGCGCGCACGGGCTCCGAGCCCGTGGTGGGCCAGCTCCCGGCCCAGGTGTTTCCGCCGGAGGACGTCGCGTGGTACGAGGAGCTCTACGACCGCGCGCTCTCCGGCGAGCGGCACATCGCGCTCCGGACCGACGACGTCGACGGGCAGCTGCGTCACTTCGAGCTCTACGCGAACCCCATCCACTCGCTCGAAGGCGTCTCGGGCGTGGTGATCTTCGGCAAGGACATCACGGCCCGCGTGAGGGCTGAAGAGGCGCTCGTCGTCGCGAAGAACGAGGCCGAAGCGGCGAACAAGGCGAAGAGCGACTTCCTCGCCAACATGAGTCACGAGCTGCGGACGCCGCTCAACTCCGTCATCGGCTTCACGAACATCCTGCTGAAGAACAAGGACGCGCGCCTCACCGACAAGGATCTCGGCTTCCTCCAGCGCGTGCTCAGCAACGGCAAGCACCTCCTGGCGCTCATCAACGAGGTGCTCGATCTGGCCAAGGTCGAAGCGGGCCGCATGGAGCTGATCATCGAGGAGGTCGATCTCTCGAAGCTCTGCGTGGAGACCGTCCAGCAGCTCGAGGGGCAGGCGAAGACGAAGGAAGGCGCCATCGTCCTGCGCTCGGAGGTGCCGGACGTCGTCGCGACCGTGAAGACCGACTCGGCCAAGCTGAAGCAGGTCATCATCAACCTGGTCGGCAACGCGCTCAAGTTCACCGAGCAGGGCTCGGTCACGGTTCGGCTCGATCTCGCGCCCGACGGTCACACGCCCGTGGCGATCTCGGTCGTCGACACGGGCATCGGCATCCCGGCCGATCGCCTGGAGGCGATCTTCGAGGCGTTCCAGCAGGCCGACGCGGGCACGTCACGCAAGTACGGCGGCACCGGGCTGGGGCTCACCCTGTCACGCTCGATCTGCCAGCTCATGGGCTACGACCTGATCGTCGAGTCCGAGCCCGGCAAGGGATCGACGTTCAAGATCGTCATGGGGGAGCGAGCGGCTCGACCCGTCAAGGAAGAGGAGACGGACACGCGCGGGGAGACGACGCGGGTCGCCGCGGCGCCGGCCGCCGGCAACGGCGCCGCCGGAAGCCATCCGGCCCGCAAGACGACCGGCGCTCCGCAGGCGAGCGGCGAGCGGCAGAGCATGCGCGATCTCAAGGTGTTGGTCGTGGACGACGAGAAGGACTCGAGGCTCCTGATCGCACACTACCTCGAGGAGTTCGGCTGCAGCGTCGTCACGGCCGCGGGAGGCGAGCAGGGCATCCAGCTCGCCCGGGAGCAGGCACCGGACCTGATCACGCTGGACCTGATGATGCCGGGGATGACGGGGTGGGAGGTCTTGAAGGCGCTCAAGGCGGACGCCGAGCTCCGACGCATCCCCGTGGTGATCGTCAGCGTGCTCGCCAACGAGGGGAAGGGCAGCCTGCTCGGTGCCGTGGACTTCATCACCAAGCCCTTCGAGCGGGAGGATCTGCTGCGTGTGCTCTGGCGTCGTCTCGGACGGACCCGCGGCTCGCGCCTCTTGCTCGTGATCGACGACGAGCGGATCGGTACCGAGCTGGCGGATTTCCTGCAGGGGCGTGGGCTCGAGGCGATCGTTCCCGCGGACGGCGTGGGCGCCCTCGAGGCCATCGACACGCACGCGCCCGACGCGGTGATCCTCGAGCTCGCCCCGCACGGCCGGGTGACCCTGGAGATGTTGACGCGCATCCGCGAGAACCGACTCTACACGGGACTTCCGACGTTCGTGCTCACGGACGCGGACCTGTCGACCGCCGCGCGGGACGAGCTCCAGGACCTGATGACGATCGTCGTGCCGCGGAGCGAGCCCGTCGCGGCGCTCGAGGAGCTGCTCGGTGTGCTGTTCCCCATCGAGGAACCGGCGGAGCGGAGGGCGTGACGGGGCGCCAGCGGCTTCTCGTCATCGAGGACGATCCCGAGATCCGATACCTCCTCGGCGCCATCCTCGCCGAGGACGGCCGTGAGATCCTGGCCGCGCCGAACGGGAGGGAAGCACGGGCCCACCTGGAGAAGGGGAATCTCGATCTGGTGGTTCTCGACCTGATCCTGCCGGACGTCGACGGCCGCTCCCTGCTGACGGACATGCGCGATCGCCCCGAGACGGCCGCCGTCCAGGTCATCGTGGTCACGGCCCGCGGCGGACCGGAGGCCAGGCAGGACTGCTACGACCTCGGCGCCGACGCCTTCGTGGAGAAGCCCTTCGACCCGGACGAGCTCGTCGCGGACGTGGCGGTCAGGCTCGAGCGCGCCGCGGCGGCCCGCGCGTCGATCCTCGCCGATCCGCTCACCGGCCTCCTGAACAAGGCGGGCCTGCAGACGACCCGCAGCGAGGGCGAGCCGTACGCCCTGGCTCTGATCGAGATCGACGACTTGGGGGAGCGGGCCGAAGCGGCGGGATGGGACAAGGTGGAGCGGCTCGTGACCGACGTGGCGCGCAGCCTGCGGACGTCCGTCGGCAATCGGGTGGCGCTCGGGAGGATCGGCGGGGGGGACTTCGTGCTCCTGCTCGATCGGGCCGACGCCGAGACGATGTCCGCGGTGGCCGATGAGGCGCTCCAGGCCGTCCACGGCGTCGCATCCGCGGAGCTCGGGATTCCCGCCGGGCAGCTCACGGCGACGATCGGTGTGGTCGCCGCCGAGCAGGGTCAGCCGCTCGACGAGACGATCGACGCCGCGCGCCGGCGTATCTTCCAAGCGCGCGGGCTCTCGGGAAACCAGGTGGTGGCCGACGACTCCCACGCGGTGCACGCGCGGCGCCGTGTGCTGGTGGCCGAGGACGACGAGATCTCGGCGTCGATCCTCGTGCACAAGCTCAAGAAGGAGGGCCTCGAGGTGACACGCTTCGCCGATGGAGGGAAGGCGTACGAGGCGGCCCTCGCGGAGCCGCCCGATCTGATGGTGCTCGACGTGAAGATGCCCGGGCTCGACGGCTTCGAGGTCCTCGACCGTCTGCGGAAAGACGCGAGGTTCTCCCAGACCGCGGTCGTGATGCTCACGTCCATGGGGCAGGAGGCCGACGTGGTCCGCGGGTTCAAGCTGGGCGCGGACGACTACGTGCTGAAGCCCTTCTCCCCGGTCGAGCTGACGGCACGCGTGCGCCGACTCCTGCAGCGCGGCCGCTCGGCGAAGGCCATCTAGGGAATGGCTTGATCGACCTTCTCGGCGTCCGTCTCTGGGGGCCCGCGCGCGACTCGCTGCTCGCGTCGCTCGTGTTGGTCATGGCGCTGCTCTTCGCCGTCACGGCGGTCTTCTCGGCGTACGTCTTGGTGCTGCGGCTGCGACACGAGGCGCGCGACCGCCGGCGGGCGCGCTACGTCGCCAAGTGGCAGGAGCCGTTGCTGCTCGCGCTGAGTGACGAAGCGGAGGCCGCGGCGCTGCAGGGGGTCATCGCACCCGAGGAGCGCATCCACTTCGTCGGGTTCGCCGTGCAATACGCGCGCAGGTTGCGCGGCGACGGACGCGTCGCGCTCGCCCACCTCGTGAAGCCGTTCCTCGAGCCGGTGCTCGAGCGCGCGGAGTCCCGTCGGATCGAGGTGCGCGCCCGCGCGATCCAGACGCTGGGGACGCTCGGGCTTCCCGACCACGCGCCGCGGCTGATCGCAGCGCTCGACGATCCCTCACCGCTCGTCGCCATGGTCGCGGCCCGGGCGCTCGCCACGGAGGAGGTACCGGAGTACGCGCAGGCGGTGCTCGCGCGGCTGCACCGCTTCACCGGTTGGAACCAGCGCTTTCTCGCATCGATGCTCGCCGCCATGGGACCGGGCGTTGCGCCCACGTTGCGGAACGGATTCGCGGACCCGAGCGGCGAGCCGCGCTCACGCGCGGTTCTGGCGGAGGCGCTTCGCATCCAGGGCGACCTGGAGGCCGGCGACGTCGCCGCCGAAGTGCTGAGGACGGCTACCGAGGAGAATCTGCTCGCGTCCACGCTGCGCCTGCTGCAGGACATCGGTCGACCGGAGCACGCCGACGCCGTGCGCGCCCACGTCCGGGCGCAGCACCCCGCCGTGCGCGCTCAGGCGCTGCACGCGCTGGGTGCCGTGGGCGGCCGCGACGACCTCCCATGGCTGCTCGAGGGGCTGCGCGACGAGTCGCCGTGGGCCGCGCTCAGCGCGGCCAGGGGCGTGCTCGCGGCGGGGGGGCCCGAGGTGCTCACCGAGATCGCCGCCGCCGGGGACGGCGTCGGCGTTCTGGCCCGTCAGGTCCTCGCCGGAGAGACGCGGTGAGCGAGGCCCTCTGGGGTGGCGTGCATGCGTTCAACTACGTCGTGCTCGCCTACTTCCTCCTGCTCAACGTCGTGTACATCGGCACGACGATGCTGGCCGTGCGGGCGCTGCGCAGCTACGCGCTGCGGCTGAAATCGCTCGACCTGACCGATCTCATCACGTCGGGCGGGGCGCCGCCGATCAGCCTCATCGCGCCGGCCCACAACGAGGCGCTCACCTGCGTGGAGTCCGTCCGCTCGCTGCTGAAGATCGAATATCCCGATTTCGAGGTGATCGTCGTCAACGACGGGTCGAAGGACGACACGGTGGAACGGCTGCGGCAGGCCTACCAGCTCGAGGCGGCGACGAGGATTCCGACCGCCTCCGTGCCGACGGCCCGGGTCCGGGGGGTCTACCGCTCGCGCACCCATCCGTCGCTCTGGGTGATCGACAAGGAGAACGGTGGCAAGGCCGACGCGCTGAACGCGGGACTGAACTACTGCTACACGCCGACGTTCTGCGCGATGGATGCGGATTCGCTGCTGGAGCCCGAGGCGCTCATCCGCATCGTGCGGCCATTCCTGGAGGATGCCACGACGATCGCCGCGGGAGGGATCCTCCGCATCGCCAACGGCTGCACCGTCGAGCAGGGACGGGTGGTCGAGGTGCGCCTGCCGAAGAGCGTGCTGGCACGCTTCCAGGTCCTCGAGTATCTGCGGGTGTTCCTGGCGGGGCGCATGGGTTGGGGGTCCCTCGATTCGAGCCTCATCATCTCCGGGGCGTTCGGAATCTTCAGCCGTGAAGCCGTCGTGCGCGTGGGCGGATACGCGACCGATACGGTCGGTGAGGACATGGAGCTCGTGGTGCGACTCCACCGATACCACGCGGAGCACGGCATCCCCTATCGAATCCACTTCGTGCCGGATCCCGTCGCGTGGACGGAGTGTCCCGAATCCGTGGCGGTGCTCGCACGCCAGCGCGACCGTTGGCAGCGGGGGTTGTACCAGTCGCTGACCCGTCACGCCCGCATGCTGATGAATCCGCGTTACGGCAAGGTGGGACTCTTGGCCTTCCCCTACTTCTTCTTCCTGGAGATGATCGGTCCGGTGATCGAGTTCCTGGGTTACTTCTCGTTCATCGCCACGATCGCGGCCGGGCGGGCGGACTGGTGGTTCATCACCGCGTTCCTGGCCGTGACGCTCCTGCTCGGGGGCGTGATCTCCATCTCCGCTGTGGCGCTCGAGGAGCTCTCGTTCCGCCGCTACCCGCGGCGCGCCGACCTGCTGCAGCTCTTCGGCCTGGCGGCGATCGAGAACTTCGGGTACCGACAGCTCAACACGTGGTGGCGCATGAAGGGCACGTTCTCCGCGCTCCGGGGCGTCGAGAGCTGGGGGCGCATGACACGCCGGGGCTTCCAGAGCTGAACCCCATGCGGTTGAGCTACGGCGTCGACCTGCCGCATCACGATCCCGCGACGGTCTTCGCGTGGCACGAGCGCCCGGGGGCGCTCGAGCGGCTCACGCCTCCGTGGGGAGAGGTCGAGGTCGTGGCGCGCTCGGGCGGGATCCGAGACGGTGGCGAGGTCGAGATGCGGATACGCCGCGGGCCAACGACGTTCCATTGGCACGTGCGGCATCGCGACTACGAGGCAGGCCGTCAGTTCCGAGACGAGCAGGTGTCCGGCCCGTTGAAGAGCTGGCTGCACACGCACCGATTCCTCCCGCTCGCCGGGGGCGGCACGCGGGTGGAGGACGAGATCGAGGTCGAGCCGCCGCTCGGTGCCGCGGGTGCCGCGTTCGGACCGGCGTTCATCCGGCGGGAGCTGGATCGTCTCTTCCGCTTCCGCTACCGACGACTCGCGACGGATCTCGACCGCCACCGGAAGCACGGGGACCGCCCGCGTCTCCGGATCGCGATCACCGGGGCCTCCGGCCTGATCGGCCGAAATCTCATGCACTTCCTCACCACGGGCGGACACGAGGTGGTACACCTGGTCCGCGACAGCCGCCGGGTGGGTGGAGGGGCGGTCTACTGGAATCCGGCGACCGGCGAGATCGACGCCGCCGGGCTCGCGGGCGTCGACGCGGTGGTTCACCTCGCAGGCACGTCCATCGCCGACGGTCGCTGGACGGACGATCGCAAGCGCTCGATCCTGCGGAGCCGCGTGCAGGGCACCGGGCTCATCGCGCGAACGCTCGCGGAGATGTCGCCTCGCCCGCGCGTGCTCGTCTCCGCGTCGGCGGTCGGGTATTACGGGGACCGCGGCGAGGAGACGATCGACGAGCAGGCGAAATCCGGGAGCGGCTTCCTGGCGGAGGTCTGCAGGGCGTGGGAAGGCGCGACCCGCGTCGCCGAGCGCGCCGGCGTGCGCGTGGTGCACGTGCGGGCGGGCCTCGCGCTCTCGCCGGCCGGTGGCGCGCTCGGGCAGATGCTGCTCCCGTTCAAGGTGGGGCTCGGCGGCCGCCTGGGCTCCGGAAAGCAGTACGTGAGCTGGATCGACCTCGACGACCTCGTGGCGCTGTACGCCCACGCCATCCACACGGAGTCGTTGGCCGGGCCATTGAACGGAACGGCGCCGCACCCGGTCACGAACGCGACCTTCACGTCCGCGCTCGGTCGAGTCCTGGGTCGGCCCACCATCGTTCCCGTTCCGGGGCTCGCGGTGAAGGCGCTCTTCGGGGAGCTGGGCACCGAGCTGCTGCTCTGGGGACAGCGGGTGATCCCGCGCAAGGCGACCAGCTCGGGCTTCGAGTTCGCCTACGAAGGCGTCGAAGAGTCGCTCCGCTTCCAGCTGGGGCGTGAGCCCGCGTGACGGGACCGTGACGGCGGCGTCCGCCGTCCTGGTCCTGTTGCACGGTTAGTCGGCGAGCACCTCGCCGTCCGGACCGAGCGGGGGATACGCGCGCCCTGCCTCACGCCGCCGCCGGGCGAGCGTCGGATGCGCCCACTCGAAGAGCCTGCTCGCGAACTCCTGGGGGCTCATCCGGCTTCGCGCGTACATGCCGGCAGCCGAGCGCTGGCGATACGCCTCGAACAGCACGAGCGCCGAGGCGACGGACACGTTCAGCGAGTGGACGAGCCCCACCATGGGGATCGTGATGTGCACGTCGGCGGCCGCGAGCGCTTCGGCGGATACCCCATGGAGCTCGGCACCCAGCACGAGCGCGGTCGGAACGGTGTAGTCGGCATCGCGATAGTCGAGCGCCGACGCCGAGGGATGCGCGGCGACGATGCGGAACCCGCGCGCGCGGAGGTGCGTCGCCGCGGCAACCACGTCGGCGTGCCCCTGTACGGAGATCCACTTCTTCGTGCCCGCGGACGTCGCGTGATGCACCGCCACCGCGCCCTCGGGCGCGACGACGTGTGCCTCGAGCACTCCGACCGCGTCGCAGCTGCGCAGGATCGCGGAGAAGTTGTGCGACTTGTGGACCCCGTCCATGAGGACCGTGAGGTCGGGCTGCCGGCGCTCGAGCGCGGCGCGCAGGCGTCGAAAGCGCTCGGGAGTCAAAGGGGCGGGGGGATGCGGACGTGGGCCGCGGAGTGTGGCCCGCCCCCGACCGGCGCACAAGGCCGGATGGGCCCCCTAGCGAGGCCCGTCGGCTTCCGCGCGGCGTCGTTCCGAGCCGATGAGCGGTCGGAGCGGCTCGTAGTCGCGACCCACGATGCCGTGCCACAGCCGGTCGAAGAAGCCCGGGAGCCCCCCGCGACAGCGTCGGGCGTCGTAGCTCTCGGTGAAGACCCACGCCTCGTAATACGCGCCGCCGACGGGGGCGCGGCATCGCTGATCGAGCACTTCGCCGGTCGCAGGATCGTAGCGTACGCGCTGCACGCCGAGCGGCGGCGACCAGGCCGGAGCGGACAGCCCGTCCAGCGCCGAGGCGCGTCGCATCCAGCTTCCCCAGACCGGGGCAGCGAGGGCGCCGCCACCCAGACCGACGACGATCTCGCGCGGTTGATCGAAGCCGATCCACACGCCCGCCGCGATTCCCGGCGTCAGCCCCACGAACCAGGCGTCGCGTCCGTCGTTGGTGGTGCCCGTCTTCCCGGCTGCCGGTCCCACGAAGCCGGCGGAGCGAACGCCGGCTCCGGTGCCCCGGTCCACCACGGCCTGCAGCGCGTCGAGCACCACGAACGCGGCGCGCTCGCCGATGACGCGCTCGGGCGGCTCGTCGCCGGCGGGACGCGCCCACAGGAGGGCGCCGTCCGGGCCTTCGATCCGCTCGATGAGATGAGGCGAGACGCGATGGCCGCCCGTCCCGAACGTGGCGTACGCGGTGGTCATCTCGAGCAGCGTGGCCTCGAACGCGCCGAGGGAGGTCGCGGGCACGGCCGGGATCGGACCGGAGAGCCCGGCGCGCTCGGCCACGTCGACGACCGTCTGCACGCCCAGGGTCTGGCCGAGGTGGGCCGCCGCGCGATTGGAGGACCGCACGAGGGCCTCGCGCAGCGGAAGCGCCGCCACGTTCACGTGGTCGGACGGCAGCCAGGGTCCGGTAGCCGTCTGGATCGGAACCGTATCGGCCGAGACGAGATCGATGATGCCGTATCCCTGCTCGAGCGCCTCGGCGACGAGGAAGGGCTTGATCAGCGACCCGACCTGACGGCGCGCCTGCTCGACCCTGTCGAACTCGGAGCGCCGGAAGTCCCGTCCGCCGATCCACGCGAGGATCGATCCGGACGCGGGGTCCAGGGCGATCGCCGATCCCTCGAGGACCGCGCTCGAGTCGCGCACGCCGAAGCGGCCGTAGCGTCCCTGCTCGATGGCGCGCAGCTGGGCCTCGAGCGCGGCCTCGCCGGCCGCCTGCAGCTCGGACGACACCGACGTGTGCACGCTCAAGCCGGGGATCCCGGCCAGCTCCGGTGCCACACGCCTGAGCTCACGGGTCACGGCCGCCGTCAGATGGGAGCGCCCGCCGACCACCTCCGGCGTGCGGGCCAGCTCCAGGCCTCGCGAGGACGCGTCCTGCGCCTCCTCCTCCGTGATCACGCCCGCCTGCATCAGCGTGCGCAGGACGGAGTTGCGGATGTCGAGCGCGCGCTCCGGGTGCCCGAGCGGCTCGTACCACTCCGGGGACCGCGTGATGCCCACGAGCGTCGCGATCTGCCCCACGCTCAGCTCCTCGACGCCGACCCCGAAGTAGTAGCGGGCGGCCCGCTCGATGCCGTAGACGCCGTTGCCGAGGTAGATGCTGTTGAGATACAGCGTCAGCACGCGCTCGTGACCGAGATCCTCGATCAGCTGCGGGGCGAGCCGCGCCTCGATGACCTTGCGGCGCCAGGGGTTCGCTCCCCGCAGCGGCTCGGCCCAGAGCGTTCGGACGAGCTGCATCGGGATCGTGCTCGCGCCCTGGGCGCGGCCTCCCTCACGCAGGTTCTCGAGCGCGGCCCGCATGACGCCGCGGCCGTCCACGCCGCCGTGCTCCCAGAACCTCCGATCCTCCACCGCCACGAAGGCTTCCGCGATCAGATCGGGGATCTGCTCACGCGGCAAGGCACGCCTCAGGGGGCCTGCCACCTCGGCGAACATGACCTCGTCGCGGTCGTACAGGTGCAGCGCCTCGGGAAGTGGCTCGCCGCGCGCGAGCTCGCGCAGGCCGACGCAGGCTACGTCCGGCGGACACGACACGGTGAACAGCCGAGCGAGCGCGAGCCAACCGAGGAGACCTGCGACCACGCCCGCGGCCACGACGCGCCCGGAAGTGCTACCGAACAGACGTTGGAGGGCCCGAGCGGAGGAGGCGAAAAACCTAGCGATGACGGTTGGAGCGGCCACGTGGCGCGAGTGGGTGAAGGAATCGTGCCAGGCGCTCGAAATCCGGATCGCGAAATGGCTTACCGCCCCGGCGGGCCCCTCGGGGGATCGGTGCGGGCAGCCGCGGCCCGCGCTCGCTCAAGACGCTCCGACCAGGCAGCGAGCCGGCACTTCGAGGCTGGCACCCTCGCTCACCCGCGGCAGGCTCACGCGGAATCGGGCTCCGCGGCCGCGCTCGGAAGCATCCAAGGTCACGAGCCCTCCATGTAGTCGAACCATCTCCTTCACGATCGCCAACCCCAGTCCCGAGCCGACCGCGCGGGCTCTGTCCACGACGTAGTACTTGTCGAAGATGTACGCGCGGTGCTCCTCGGGGATCCCCGGCCCCGAATCCGTCACCGTGAAGACGATGCCGCCCTTCTCGCCCTCGATGGTGACGTCGACCGACCCGCCGGCGGGAGTGAACCGGAAGGCGTTCGCCACCAGGTTGCCCAGGATCTCGTCGCGCAGGATGTCCACGTCGACCACCGCGTCGAACGGCGCCGAGGGCGCCACGTGCACCGCGAACGCGATGCCCCGTTCGCGCGCTTGGCGCTCGAAGAGTCGTTCGAGACCCGTGGCGAGATCCTCGATCGGCGTGGTCTCGACGCTGAGACGGTAGCTGCCCGCCTCGAGCCGGCTGATGTCCATCAACCGGCTCACGCGCCGGGAGAGGATGAGCGCCTGCTCGGCGACCGAAGCGATCAGCGCCTTGTGCTTCTCGGACGCCCTCGGCCCGAGCTCGTCCTCGATCATCTCGGCGTAGGCCTTGATCACGTTCAGCGGTGTCTTGAGCTCGTGGCTGACGATGCCGAGGAAGGCGGCTTTGGTGCGATCGAGCTCGGCCAGTCGGTGCGTCATCGCTCGGAAGGAGACGGAGAGCTCGCCGATCTCGTCGGCACGGCCGTAGGGCAGGTCGCCCGGAATGTCGAACTCGCCGTCGGCGATCCGGGCGCTGGCCATGCCCAGCCGGCGGAGCGGCGTCGTCATCGCACGCGTCGTGTAGCCCGCGACCACGAGCGTGAACAGGAGGGCGATCGTCAGACCGGTGAGCGTGCCGGCACGGGCTGCGGCGCTCGTCCGCTCCGCGTCCCGCACGTCGCGCAGCGCGGCGGCGTCCACCGAGTCGGCCACGATGGCGACCTCGGTCGAAGCCCGGTCGAGCGCACCGAGCAGCGAAGTGAACGTCATGGTGGCGAGCGCCTTGCGGTCGGCGTGGACGTGGCCGGTCACCTCACGCGTGAGCACGGACACGTCCTCGATCGCCGCCGCCAGGTCGGCGGTGACCGCCGGGGCCGGGGCCGCGCGCAGCTCGCGTACCTCGAGATCGAGCGAGGCCACCTGGCTCGCCGCCGCGCGTCCGAGGGTCGAGTCCCCCGTCGCGATGAAGCTTCGCTCCAAACGGTCGAGCTCGGTGAGCGCTCCCTGGATGCGGCCCAGCCTCGCGACCGACGCGGCGTGGCCCGACCTACCCTCGACCGCGAGGCGTCTCAGGTGCGCGAGACCCGCGGTGGCGAACAGCGTGGGGGCGGCGAGCGCGGCCGTGACCGCGAAGAAGCCGACGAGCAGCCGCGCGCGCACGCTCATGGGTGGCTGGTCGGCCTGCGCCGTTCCGCGCCGCTCGTGAGGAGCTCCGTGATGCGCGCGAGCTCGCTCTCCAGCTCGGATACGCGGCGAGCCGCGCTGGCCGAGGCGGCTCGGATCCTGCGGAGCGAATCGGACTGCGCGGCGATCGTCGCCTCGAGCGCGCGCACGCGCTCGGCGAGCGCGGCCTCGGAGGTCGGGGGCAGGGGACGGTACATCAGATCGGGATCGGACGCGCAGTCGTCGAAGCGCGGCGCCACGTAGGGTCCGGGGAGCAGCGAATCCGGGGCGGGCGCGGGCTCCACCTGCTCCAGCTCGGCGGCGAGCCGATAGAGCGCGCGCGCCAGGACGATCTCCTCGAGCGGGGCCGTCGGCAGGAGGAGGTAGCTGCGCGCCAGTTGGAGCGCCGCACGCGGGGAGCCCGCGGCATTGCCCGGGTCCAGCTCCCCGGCCGCGAGGAGCAGCACCGCGTGTCGTCCGTGCTCCCCGGACCGACACTCCGACGCCAGCGCGAGCAACCTGGGACGCGCCGACTCGAAGTCCTCGTCCAGGAGCGCCGCGACGGCGATGCGCGCCTCGGCCGCGGGGTCCTGCACGTCGGGCCGCGCGACGCTCCTCGCGCACGCTCCCATCAGTCCCGTGAGCCCCGCGACCGACAGTGCGAGCAGAAGCGCGGTCGGCGACGACCGCTGCCTCAAAGGAACGCCTCGACCGAGGGCGCCGCCACGCCCCTGAACGCCTCGACGACCTCCGGGTCGAAGGAGCGCCCCGACAGGCGGTCGATCTCGTCGAACGCCCGCTCGACGGACCACGCTTCCTTGTAGGGGCGGGCGTGGGTCAGCGCGTCGAACGTGTCGGCGACGGCCACGATCCTCCCCGACAAGGGCACGTCGTCGCCCGCGAGCGCCGCGGGGTAGCCGCTGCCGTCCCAGCACTCGTGGTGGGTCAGCGCCACCTCGGCCGCGAGCTCGAGCAGCGGGACGTCTTCGCTGGAAAGGAGGTCGGCGCCGATG
This sequence comes from Gemmatimonadales bacterium, assembly GCA_050181335.1. Taxonomy (GTDB): domain Bacteria; phylum Gemmatimonadota; class Gemmatimonadetes; order Longimicrobiales; family Gaopeijiaceae; genus UBA2982. Next base: position 258,562 of record JBFXDG010000004.1, read on the forward strand.
GTGCAGTGGGTCTTCATGACCTCGAAGTCGGCCGCCGATAGCTTACCCGCATTGAGCAGGATCGAGTCCGGGATGCCGATCTTGCCGACGTCGTGCAGCGGAGCCGCCATCCTGATGCGGGCGACCTCCGAGGGATCCAGCCCCAGAGCTTCGGCGATGCGGCCGGCCGAGCGGCCCACGCGCTTCGTGTGCTGTCCGGTGTCGTCGTCACGGTACTCGGCGGCCCGCGCCAGCCGGTACATGATCTGCAGCCGGGCCTCCTCGAGCTCGGCCGTGCGCGCCATGACGCGATCCTCGAGGTCGTCGTTGTGCTCCCTGAGCATCCGGTAGAGCATCCTCGTCTCGAGGAGATTGCGCACGCGGAGGCGCACCTCGGAGGGGCTGAGCGGCTTGGTGAGGAAATCCTTCGCCCCACCGGCCCATGCCTCGCGCTGCGCCTGGCGGGAGTGATCGGACGTGAGCACCAGGACCGGTCGATACAGCGATCCCGCGTCCATCTCCTGGAGCTCGCGCAGCACGTCCTGTCCGCTCATGCGCGGCATGACGATGTCGAGCAGGATCAGGTCGGGGTCGATCGCCTCGGTGAGCTGCCGAACCTCCTCGGGATGGTTCGTGCTCAGGACGTTCGTGTAACCCTCCGCCGCGAGGATCCGCCGTAGGACCTGGACGTTGTCCTGCTCGTCGTCGACGATCAGGATGCGGGACTGCGCGACTCGATCTTCCATTCTCAGCCTCCGGGGGGGCGCTGGTTTGGGAAGAGGGCGGGGGTACCGGCCGGGCGGCCTAGGGGTGCTCCACCGCGCGTCTTTGCTCGCAGGCACCGTTGGGTGCAAGTAGCATGCCCTCGACACTACTCCCGATTCCCGTCGCGCGACGGCGACGCACGGGCGCTCGAGGCCTGGGCGCGGGGCGCTTCTCGCCCGCCCGAGCGCCGAGCGCCCAGGTCGCGACGGGGTCGGCGCATCCAGTACTTTCTTTCCGCGCGTGGGCCGGGGTGGCGGAACGGTAGACGCTGGGGGCTTAAAACCCCCTGGGGTAATTCCCGTGTGGGTTCGAGTCCCACCCCCGGCACGCGCGGGCGTCCGCGCCACGGCCGGGGGTCGTCTCAACGCTCCCGCGGCCGGGCGTCCAACACTGGCGCCCACATCTGGCGGAGGCATGGTGGTCCGTCCGCCGACGGCTCGCCGCGGGGCCACCCTTCCTCGAAAGAGAGCGCAGAATGCCGAGAACCGTCGGCCTGTTGATCGCCGGAATGCTGCTCGTCTCGCCGTCCGTGAACGCGCAACAGGGATCTCCGGCGACGCCGCCCCCGGCGCCGGGGCGCAAGCTGGCGCGCGCGGTGCGGGTCGGAAGCGGCGCCATCCAGGTGGACGGGAGCCTCGACGACGATGCCTGGGCGCAGGCGCCGGCGATCTCCGATTTCGTGATGAAGGAGCCGACCGAGGGCGCGCAGCCCACGGAGCGCACGGAAGTGCGGTTCGCTTACGACGACGACGCACTCTACATCGGCGCGCGCATGTACAGCGCCGATCCGTCGTCCATCCAGGCGCCGCTCAGCCGGCGGGACCAGGCCGGCGACGTGAGCGAGCAATTCCTGATCTCGCTCGACACGTTCCTCGATCGGCGGACCTCGTACACGTTCGGCGTGAGCGCCTCGGGCGTACGCATCGACCGCTTCAGCTCTTCGGACAACGAAGGCGGCGACTCGGGCTTCGACCCGGTTTGGCGGGCGAGCACGCGGATCGACGACGAAGGATGGACGGCGGAGCTCTGGATCCCCTTCACGCAGCTCCGCTTCAACGACCGGCCCGACCAGGTGTGGGGCCTGAACGTCCGGCGCTTCGTGCCGACGCTCGAGGAAGAGACGTATTGGGTGCTGGTGCCGCGCACCGCAACCGGCTGGGCGTCACGCTTCGGCGACCTACAGGGGATCGAGGGCATCCGGCCGAGCCGCCGCATCGAGATGCTCCCGTTCGTGGTCGGCTCGACCACCCGCAACGGCGACCGCGACGCGGCGGATCCGTTCGACGACGGCAAGAACCTGGCAGGGCGTATGGGCCTCGACATGAAAGCCGGCGTCGGGCCCAACCTGACCCTGGACGCGACGTTCAACCCGGACTTCGGCCAGGTCGAGGCGGACCCCGCGGAGGTGAACCTCTCCGACTTCGCGACGCGCTTCCCGGAGCGGCGACCCTTCTTCAACGAGGGCTCGGGGCTGCTCAACCTCAGCCACCCCAACGTCTTCTACTCGCGGCGCATCGGCGCCCCTCCTCCGGGGCGTGCAGACGGCGACTTCGTGGAGCTCCCGAGGGACAGCCGCATCCTGGGCGCTGCGAAGCTTACGGGGCGGCTCCCGTCCGGCACGTCGATCGGCGTTCTGGCGGCGGTGACCGACCAGGAGTTCGCGCGCGTCGCGGACCTGAGCTCGGGCACCGCGCAGATCTCGCGCGTGCAGGTCGGTCCACGCTCGGGCTACGGCGTCGCCAAGGTGGAGCAGGAGTTCGGCTCCGGTTCGCACGTGAGCCTGCTGGCGGGCGGCGTGTATCGCGACTTCGGCGGCAACGACGCGCTCGAGGACCTGTCGGCGAAGTACGCGACCGTGTTCGGCCACGACGGCCTCTGGCGCATCCGGGGCGGCGAGTACGAGTGGGCATGGGCGGTGATCGGTGGATACGTGACGGGGGAAGCGCCCGCGATCGAGCTCATCCAGAGGACGAGCTCGCACTATCTCCAGCGGCCGGACCGCGATCCGAAATACATCCTGGATCCGACGCGCACCTCCATGCTCGGCTGGTCCATGCAGACCAGCTTCAACCGCTCGAGCGGGCGGCACTGGCTCTTCGGCACGTCGACGAAGATCGACCATCCGATGTTCGACACGAACGACATCGCGCAGCTCAACGGCGCCGACGGCATCATGCCGGGCTTCAACGTCACGTATCGCGAGACGCAGCCGGGCAACGTGTTCCGGAGCTATTCGATCCGACTCAACCAGGGCAACGAGTGGAACTTCGAGGGCGACCGGCAGAACTTCTCGCTCGGAACCAACGTCAACGTGACGTGGCGCAACTTCTGGACGTCGTCGGTCTCGTTCAATCGCAACTTCCGCGTCGAGAGCGCGCTGCTCACGCGCGGCGGACCGCTGATGGGTCAGGCCGCGCGGTGGTCGACCAACCTCAACGTGGGCAACCCGTCCACGGCGCGGACGCGCGTGAGCGCGGGCATGTCGTTCTCGGGTGACGAGCTCGGCGGATACGGGTTCAATACCAACATGAGCCTCACGGTGCGGCCCGGACCGCGCTGGCAGCTCACGGCGCGCCCGCAGTACTCACGTCGCACCGATTCGCAGCAGTACTTCACGCGGCTGTCGGGCGGTCGTCCCGAGACGTTCGGAAGCCGGTACGTGTTCGCCTATATCCATCGCACGGAGTACTCGATGGAGCTCCGCGCGACCTTCACGCTCAAGCCCGACCTCAACCTCGACGTGTACGCCGAGCCGTTCGCTTCGTCGGGGCACTACTACGATCTCGGTGAGCTGATCGAGCCGAAGAGCGTCGAGCGCATCACCTACGGCCGGGATGCGGGCACGCAGGTCGCCGTGGACGCCGGCGGCAACCGGACGGTCACGTGGGGTTCGGACACCTTCACGCTCAACAACCGGGACTTCAACACCACCTCGTTCCAGAGCAACGTCGTGTTGCGCTGGGAGTGGCGGCCGGGCAGCACACTCTACCTCGTCTGGCAGCAGGACCGCGACCAGAGCAGCGTGCTCGGCACTCCGGTCGACATCGGAGACGTGTTCGGATCGGTCGGCGAGCCAGGCACGAACATCTTCCTCGTGAAGGCGTCGTTCTGGCTGCCCGTCGGCTGATCCGCGCCTAGGCTGCCGTCGGGGTTCTCAGCTCGACGGCTCGGTCAGCTCGGCCTGTCCGCGTGGAGCCCGGGGAAGCTTCCGCGAGCGTGCGAGCGCCGGCAGGCGGAGAAGGAGAAGCGTGAAGAGGCAGGCGCCCAGGAGGATCGGCAGGCGCGTGTCCGCCTTCACCAACCAGTAGAAGTGGACCACGCCGAGCGCGGCGGCCACGTAGATCCCCTTGTGCAGCGTGTTCCACCGCTTCCCCAACCTGCGGATCCACCCTTTCGTCGAGGTGACGGCGAGCGGAATCAAGACGAGGAATGCCGCCATGCCCACGGTGATGTAGGGGCGCTCCTTCACGTCCGCGATCATGTAGCCGACGTCGAACACGTTGTAGAACGCGAACCAGATCGTGAAGTGCGAGAAAGCGTAGGCGAACGCGAAGAGGCCGAGCGGTCGCCGTAGCTTGATCACCGGATTCCAGCCGGTGAGGCGCCGCAGGGGCGTCACGGTGAGCGTGACGAGGAGCAGGACGAGCGTGGTCATCCCGGTCACGTGCGTGAGCGTCTCGGCGGGGTTCGCGCCCAGCCATCCGCGGAAGATGCCGCCCACGAGCCAGGCGCCGGGCGCGAGCGCGGCGAGCCACAGCACGACCTTCAGCCCCAGCACCACGCGCTTGTCGTTCACGGCGCGACCCACCCGCCCGCGGCTATTTCCAGCGGGCGAGGTCCATGCCGGCGTACAGGCTCGCGACCTGATCGGCGTAGCCGTTGAACATCAGCGTGGGGCGATTGGCGAACAGGCTCGGCAGGCGCCGCTCGCGCGCTTGGCTCCAGCGCGGGTGATCCACCTCGGGGTTCACGTTCGCGTAGAACCCGTACTCGTAGGAGTTCTCCTGCTGCCAGGTATTGAGCGGCATCTCCTCGACGAAGCGCATGCTCACGATCGACTTCACGCCCTTGAAGCCGTACTTCCACGGCACCACCAGTCGCAGCGGCGCTCCGTTCTGGTTCGGCAGGTCGAGCCCATAGACGCCGGTGACCATCAGCGTCAGCGGGTGCATCGCCTCGTCCATCCGCAGGCCCTCGACATACGGCCACTGGAGGATCCTGGCGCGCTGGCCCGGCATCTGCTCCGGGCGCACGATCGTGCGGAACTCGACGAACTTCGCGTTGCCGGTCGGCTCCACGCGGTTGATCAGCTCGTAGAGCGGGAAGCCCCGCCACGGGATGACCATCGACCAAGCCTCGACGCAGCGCAGACGATAGACGCGGTCCTCGAGCGCGACGGGCCGCAGGATATCCTCGAGCTGGTAGTCGCCCGGCTTGTTCACGTGGCCCGAGATGTTCACGGTCCACGGTCTCGGACGGAAATCGCCCGAGTTGCGTGACGGGTCCCGTTTGTCCGTGCCGAACTCGTAGAAGTTGTTGTACGTCGTGACGTCCTCGTACGAGTTGAGCTGCTCGTTCATCTCCGACCGCATCGTCTTGAAGCGCTCGGGGATCTGCTGCTCCTGCTCGGACGACAGCGCGCCCAGCGCCCGCGGGGCGGCGACGAGCCCGGCAGCGCCCGCAGCGGCCGCGATGAAGCGGCGCCGATCGAAGTAGACGTGCTCGGGCGTGATCTCGGAGGACGGGATGTCCGCTGGGCGCCGAATGATCATCCTGGGTCTCCGTCGGGATGTACGGTACGCGTTTTCCAACCCCCTCCCCGCGTGGTGGTTCCGGTCCGTCTCGCGCCATGAAGCTTGCCGTGGGGCGGCCCGAAGGCGAGAGATCGGGGATCCCCGAGCAGCCCGCCGATCCGAGACGATCACGAGCGATGCGTACACTATCCGCGGTCCTCCCCGCCTTCGCGATCCTGATCGCGGTGACGGCGGCGTTGGTGCTCGCGGACGCCGCCACGCTGGGGCTCGTGGCGGACCGGTACGCGTTCGTCGTCTACGGAGCGGGGGGCCTGCTCGCGGCGGTCTTCCACCGTAGCCGCGTGGTGATCGCCTCGGCGGGCCTGCTCTACCTGGATCGGTTGCGTGGCGCGGCGCTCCCGGAGGGTGGCTTCGTGGCGTTCGCCACCGCGCTGCTGGTGCTGCTCGGCGCGCTCGCGCTGCTCCGCGACCGCGGCGTCCGGTCCCGCGTCGGGCTCGCGCAGGTGGGGATCGGGGCCGGCGCGCTCGTCGTCGTCCATCAGCTCGTGCGCGATCCCGTGGCGGCTTCCGAGCTCGCGGCCCTCCGCCTACTTCCGCTCGGCGCATCGGAGGCGCTGGGGGTGCCCGACGTCACGCTCGTCGTCGCTGCGGTCGCCATGCTCCTCGCCACCCTCGGCGCGGTGCGCTGGCGTGGGCCCGTCGAGCGCGCGCTCCTCGGGGCACAGGCGCTCGTCCTCGCCGCGGCACATCCGGCCCTCTCGTCGGGCGCTTCCTCCATCCTGCTCATGGGAGCGGGTACACTGCTGGCGCTCTCCGTCGTCGAGCAGTCCTACTCCATGGCGTACCGCGACGAGCTCACCCGGCTGCCCGGTCGGCGCGCGCTGATGCGCGATCTCGGCGATATGGCGCCACCGTTCACGGTCGCCATGGTGGACGTCGATCACTTCAAGAAGTTCAACGACACGCACGGACACGACGTCGGCGACCAGGTCCTGCAGCTCGTCGCCAGCCGACTCGCCGGCGCGGCGGGCGCCAACGCGTATCGTTACGGGGGCGAGGAGTTCACGCTCGTCTTCCCGCGCCGCACGCGCGCCGACTCCGAGGCCGGGGCGGAAGCCGTCCGGGCCTCGGTCGAGGAGGCGGAGTTCTCGCTGCGCGCCTGGAATCGGCCCCGCAAGCGGCCGGCGGACGGCACGAAGAAGAAGAAGAAGACGAGGAAGCGTCCGCGCACCCTCTCGGTGACGGTGAGCATCGGGCTCGCCGATTCGGGTACCGGGGACGCGTCGCCCGAGGTCGTCCTGAAGAAGGCCGACCAAGCGCTCTACCGAGCCAAGGAGCAGGGCAGGAACCGCGTGGCGACCTGAGCGGGGGCCGGAGACACGACCCGCTCCGCTGGGCCCGGCGGCGGAGCGAGCCCGATGGGCGGCCTCGACCTCTTGGGACCCCGTCGCCGCCGCGGCTACCTTGGGCGCAGTCGATTTCGGCCGTCACGGCCTCTCGGAGCTCGCCCATGATCCGCCTCACGTTTCTCGGCACCGCGGCCGCTCGGCCCACGGTCGGGCGGAACGTGACCGCGCTCGCCGTGCAGCGTGAAGGCGACCTCTTCCTGTTCGACTGCGGCGAGGGCTCGCAGCGCCAGATGATGCGCTACGCCACGGGGTTCGGCGTCCAGGCGATCTTCGTCACGCACGTGCATGCCGATCACATCCTCGGGATCCCCGGATTGCTCCGGACGATGGGGCTCCAAGGGCGCACCGACCCGCTCACGCTCTTCGGCCCCGTGGGCTCGAGGCGAACGCTCGAGCTCGTCGCTTCGCTCGGCGCCGATCGCGCGAAGTTCACGGTGCACGTGCGGGAGTGCCGAGCGGGGGAGGCCCATCGCGCGGACGGCTACGCGGTGCACGCGTTCGAGGTGGAGCACGGCATGCCCGCCGTCGGTTGGGCGCTGGTGGAGGATCCGCGTCCGGGGCGCTTCGACGTGACGCGAGCGCGTGAGCTCGGGGTCCCGGAAGGCCCACTGTTCGGGCGGCTCCACCGGGGGGAGAGCGTCGAGGTCGGGGGCCGGGTGGTCTCGGCGCACGAGCTGGTTGGCCCGCCGCGACCGGGCCGCTGCGTGGTCTACTCGGGGGACACGCGCCCCTGTCGCGCGACCGTGCAGCGGGCCCACTTGGCCGACGTCCTCGTCCACGAGGCCACGTTCGGCGAGGAGGAGCGCGACCGCGCCGCCGAGACGCTCCACAGCACGGCGGCCGAGGCCGCGGCGGTCGCGCGCGAGGCGGGCGTGGGCCAGCTCTACCTCACGCACGTGTCGGCGCGCTACTCGGACGATCCGCGGCCGCTCGAGGAGGAAGCGCGCGCGGTGTTCGCGGCCGCGCGGGTGGCTCGAGACGGCCTCGTGGTGGAGATCCCCGTGCGCGGTGACGTCCTGGCGGAAGGCGCCCCGGCCGAGAGCGTGCATTCGTGACGACGGCTCGGGGGGTCGCCGAGGCCGGCGAGCGGCCGTTCGCGAGCGTCGCCGTTCTCGGGCTCGGCGTCATGGGTGGCTCGCTCGCGCGTGCGTTGTCCGAGCTGCCCGACCGGCCGCGCATCGCCGGCTGGTCGCCCGAGGGCGCGGAACGCGAGGCGGCCCGCACCGCGGGCGTCGTGCACGACGCGCCTTCCTCCTGGCAGGAAGCCGTCGCCGACGCGGAGCTGGTCGTCCTGGCCACGCCGCTGCGCGCGAGCTGCGATCTTCTCGAGGAGATCGCCGGGACGGTTCCGGTGACCGCCACGCTCTCCGACGTGGCCAGCCTGAAGGCGCCTCTCCTGCGCATGGCGGTGGCGGCCGGGGTCGATTCCCGCTGGGTGGGATCGCATCCGATGGCGGGGAGCGAGGCGTCGGGCTTCGGCGCGTCCGCGGCTTCGCTCTATCGCGGCGCGCGCGTATGGACGGTGGCGACTGCCGCGGCCAGGGAGCGCGTGCCGCGCGTGCACGCGTTCTGGAGGTCGATCGGCGCGCGTCCGGCCGAGATCGACGCGGACGAACACGACCGCATGATGTCGCTCGCGAGCCACCTCCCGCAGCTCACGGCGAACGCGCTCGCGACGGTCATGATGGAGGCGGGCCTCGAGCCCGATCAGCTCGGACCGGGGGGGCTGGACACCACCCGCCTGGCCGCGAGCAGTGCGGAGCTCTGGAAGGACCTGCTGGAGCATGCCTCGCCCGACCTCGTCGGAGGCCTGCGTGCGCTGTCGGCCGAAGCCGGGCGGATCGCCGACATGCTCGAGGCGGGGGACACGGAGGCGGTAGCGAATACGATGCGGTCGACCAGGGCGTGGAGGCAGCCGTGAAGGTATCTGTTCCGGGGGACAAGTCGCTGACACAGCGCGCACTCATCTTCGCTTCGCTCGCGGAGGGCGAGAGCCGGCTGTCCGGGCTGCTCTACGGTGGGGACGCGGCGTCGACCGCCGCCGCCCTGCGGTGCCTGGGCGCGGGGATCGGCGTCCTGCCGCCGGACGGCTCGGAGATCGTGGTCGACGGCGTCGGCCTCGGGGGGCTCACGCCGTCGAACCGCGCGCTCGACCTCGGCAACAGCGGAACGGGGACGCGGCTCCTTCTCGGCGTGCTCGCCGGGAGCGGGATCAGCGCGACGCTCACCGGGGACGATTCACTCCGGTCGAGGCCCATGGGGCGGGTCACCGAGCCGCTCGCGCGCATGGGCGCCCGCTTCGAGTACGGAGCGCAGGCGGGCCGCCTCCCGGTGACGGTGCACGGACGTCGGCCGTTGAGCTCGTTGGACTGGAAGAGCCCGGTCGCGAGCGCGCAGGTGAAGAGCGCGATCCTGCTGGCGGGCCTGACGGGTGGCGCCTCCGTGCGCGTGCACGAGCCCGCGCGCTCGCGCGACCATACCGAGCGGCTCCTCGAGAGCGTCGGGGTGCGGGTGACGTCGGGGGACGCCGAAGGAGGCTGGCAGGTGGAGCTCGCCGATCCTCCCGAGCGCATCTGGCCCTTCGAGTTCGCCGTGCCGGGCGACATCTCGTCGGCGGCGTTCGTGCTCGGCCTCGGCGTCCTGGGCGGCGCGGGTGGCCGGATCGAGGTCGAGCGCGTGGGTCTCAACCCGACGCGCACGGCGTTCCTCGAGGTTCTGGAGCGCATGGGCGGGGCGGTGACCGTCGAGCGGGACTCGAGCGCCTGGGGTGTGGAGCCGGTCGGCACCGTGGGCGTGGACCCGGCCGAGCTGCGCGGCGTGACGATCCATCCGGCCGAGGTGCCGTCTCTGATCGACGAGCTGCCGATGATCGCGGCCATGGGCGCTCGAGCCCACGGCGTCACGCGCATCACCGGCGCCGAGGAGCTGCGCGCGAAGGAATCCGACCGCATCGCCGCGATGGTCGAGAACCTGCGCGCGCTCGGCGTGCGCGCCGAGGAGAGACCCGACGGCCTGGACGTCGAGGGCAGTGACGTGCCACTCCGGGGTCGCGTGCGCACGCGGGGCGATCATCGCATCGCCATGGCCTTCGGCGTCTTGGGTGCGATCGGCGGCAACGACATCGAGGTGGACGACAAGGGGGCGGCGGACGTCAGCTTCCCGGGCTTCTGGTCGCTGCTCGACCGGCTCACGGCACAGGGCACGCGCGCGTGACCTCCGCCCGCGGAGCCGTCGTGACGCTCGACGGACCGGCGGGCTCCGGGAAGTCCACGACCGCCCGAGAAGTCGCGCGCAGGCTCGGATTCCGCCATCTCGATTCCGGCGCGCTCTATCGCGCGCTGACCTTCGCGCTCCTCGACGCCGGCGTGCCGGAGAGCGAATGGCCCACCCTGCGAGCGGAGGACCTCCGTGCGCTGGACGTGGAGCTGCGCGCGGTGGGCGGCGGGTTCGAGGTCAGCGTAGGGGGGCGCCCGGTATCCGCAGAGCTGCGCACGCGGGCCGTGACGGACCGCGTGGCCACCCTCGCCCGCCTCGCCGCCGCGCGCGCCTGCCTGCTCGAGCTCCAACGGCGGGCAGGGGAAGAAGGACGGCTCGTCGCCGACGGTCGCGACATGGGCACCGTCGTCTTTCCGGACGCCGACGTGAAGGTCTATCTCGTCGCCGATCTCGAGGAGCGCGCGCGGCGCCGCCTGCGGGAGCTGGGGGTGCCGGACCCCACGCCCGAGCGTGTCGCCGTCGAGGTGGACGCCATCCACGCGCGCGACAGCAAGGACGCCGGACGCGACCTGTCGCCGCTGCGAAAGGCCGAGGGCTCCGTGGAGATCGACACCACGCGGCTGACGTTCGAGGAGCAGGTCGCACGGATCGTGGAGCTGGTGCGGCAGGAGTCGCGGCACGGGGCGCCGAGTTGACCGTGCACGGGCACCCGGCCTAGCTTCTCCAGGCTCCGAAGCCGCGCTCCGCGCGGCGCGGCGCACCGACGGGCGAAGGTCGCCCGCGGCATCCACTTCAGCCCGGATGCTCGCTCACGAGCGCCGGTCGACAGATCTCGCGCCTCCGTGCGAGACGAGGTTCCATGACTCCTTCCCGCTCCGCCGCCTCCGGCGATTCGCAGACCCATGACGATGCCGCCGAGGGCGAGGTCGTCGTCGACGCCCTGACCGGCGAGGTCATCACGCTCACCGCCGAGGAGCTCGCGGCCGAGGGCGCTGACACTCCGGAGGAGCGGTCGCCGCGCAAGCGACGCTTCGAGGGGATCTCGCCCGAGCTCTTCAACGATCCCTACGGCGAAGAGCAGCTCGATACCTCGAAGGAAGAGTTCGAGGCGATGCTCTCCAGGTTCAGCGGGGAGTTCCAGGAGTTTCGCGAGGGGGAGATCGTCAACGCGAAGGTGCTCCGCGTCACGTCCTCGTCGGTCATCCTCGAGTTCGGGTTCAAGAGCGAAGGCGCCGTTCCGCTCGATGAGTTCAAGGAGCCGCCGGAGCCGGGGACCGAGGTCGAAGTCCTGCTCGAGAGCCTCGAGGACGACGACGGTGTCGTTGTGCTGTCGAAGAAGAAGGCGGATTTCCTGCGCGTCTGGGAGAAGATCCGCGAGGCGCACGAGGCGGACCGCCCCGTCAAGGGAACGCTCGTCAGGAAGATCAAGGGCGGCGTGACCGTCGACCTCATGGGCGTCGACGCCTTCCTGCCCGGCTCGCAGATCGCGCTGCGTCGCGTGCCGAACATCGAGGACCTCATCGGCGAGGTCTACAAGTTCAAGATCATCAAGCTGAACAAGCGCCGGCGGAACATCGTCGTGTCGCGCCGCGTGATCCTCGAGGCGGAGCGCGAGTCGAAGCGCGAGACGCTGGTCAAGGAGCTGCTCGTCGGTCAGGTGCGCGAGGGCGTCGTGAAGAACATCACCGACTTCGGCGCCTTCATCGACCTCGGCGGCCTCGATGGGCTGCTCCACATCACCGACATGTCGTGGGGCAGGGTGGGTCACCCGTCGGAGGTCGTGGACATCGCCGAGACCATCGACGTGAAGGTTCTCGACATCGACTGGAACCGCGAACGGATCTCGCTCGGGCTCAAGCAGCTCCTGCCCTATCCGTGGACCGACATCGACAAGAAGTACCCGGTCGGCTCGCGCGTGCACGGGCGCGTGGTCTCGATCACCAACTACGGCGCGTTCGTCGAGCTCGAGAAGGGCGTCGAGGGCCTGGTGCACATCTCGGAGATGTCGTGGACGCGCAATGTCCGCCACCCGTCCAAGGTGGTCACGATCGGCGACGAGATCGAAGCGGTCGTCCTCAAGGTCGATCCGAAGGACGAGAAGATCTCGCTCGGCATGAAGCAGATCGAAGAGGATCCGTGGCTCGCGCTCCCGGCGAAGTACCCCACCGGGACGAAGCTCGCGGGTACGGTGCGCAACCTGACGTCGTTCGGCGCGTTCGTGGAGATCGAGCCGGGCATCGACGGGCTCGTGCACGTGTCCGACATGAGCTGGACGCGCAGGGTCGAGCACCCCTCGGAGGTCGTGAACAAGGGGCAGCACGTGGACGTGATCGTGCTCGACGTGGATTCCGAGAACAAGCGGATCAGCCTAGGCATGAAGCAGCTCCAGGAGGATCCGTGGCCGGCGATCTCCGAGCGCCTGCCCCCGGGCTTCGAGCAGGACGGCAAGGTCGTGCGCCTGCAGGAGAAGGGCCTGGTGGTCGATCTCGGCGACGAGCTCGAGGGCTTCGTGCCGGTGTCGCAGGCCGGCGTCGAGGATGCCGCCAAGCTGGAGGAGTACTACAGCGCGGGAGACCCGGTCTCGCTGCGGGTGGTCGAGTCCGACGCCGCGAACCGCCGCATCGTCCTGGAGGTCAGCGAGCGGCCGGCACGGAAGTCGCAGGCCGAGATCGAGGCCGCGCGTGCCGCGGCTGCCGCGGCTGCCGCCGCGGCCGAAGCGGCTGCGAAGGCCGGCGAGGAGGACGACGAAGAGGAAGTGATCGCTCAAGCACAGGCCGCCCAGAAGCGCAAGCCTCCGCGGTCGGAGTCCACGGGCGGGCCCCGTCCGCCCCGTGAGCGCGCCACGTCCGGTCCCGCGCCGGCGAGCGTCGGATCCGGAGACGGGAGTGAAGGCACGCCGGCTCCGGAAGCCTAGTCGGAGAAGTCGGAGAAGCGGCGGATGAGCGCGCGCGGCTCGTCGTCCCGGACTTACCGCCGGGTACGACGTCGCGCAGCACTGTGCCTGGTGTGCGCCGTGTGCGCGTGCCGCGCCGGCGGGGGAGGCTCGAGCAACGAGCTCCCGCCGGTCGTCGTCGCGGCGGGTCGTATCTCGCGTGAAGACGAGGCGGCCGCACGTCGCCTCATGCAGTCGGCGGAGGCGTCGTTCGAGGGGCGTCGCTTCCTCGAGGCGCTTCGGACGACCTCGGCGGTCGTGGACAGCTTCCCGTCGTCCTCGGTCTCCGGGGATGCCCTCCTCCTGACTGCCCGTGCGGAGCTGGAGCTCGAGGCCTTCGACCGCGCCGATGCGGCCGCGGGCAGGTACGCGGAGCTGCTTCCCCCCGCGGATCCACGCGCGACCGCGGCGCGGCTCCTCCAGGTGCGCGCGCGGGAGGGCGACCCGGCGGCCCAGCTCGACCGGCTGCTGCGCATCGCGGTGATGAGCGACTCCCTCGAGCTCGATTCCGCCGTGCGGCTCGCGAGGGCCGCCGCCGATTCGCTCTCCCCGGAAGAGCTCGAGGCCGTGCTGGAGGATGCGCCCACGGATGGTCCCGTCGGCCCGATCGTCGAAGTCCGTCACGCGGTGACGCTGCTCGAGCGCGGGGACTCGCTGGCCGCGACGGGGTTGGCGACGTCGGCGCTCGAGGCGGGCGTGCCTGCGCCCGAGCGCGCCGTGGCGGAGGGGGTGCTGCGGGGCGAGCTGCCGGAGGATCGCCAGAGAGTCACCGCGTTCCGGATCGCGGCGGTTCTCCCGCGCGGCGGGCCCCCCGGCCTCTCGGAGTTCGCGCGCCTGGTGGCCGAAGGCGTCGAGGTGGCGGCGGCGACCGTGCTCGGCGAGCCGTATCAGGTCACCGTCATCCCGCGCGACAGCGAGGGTGACCCGTCCACGGTGGCGAGCCTGGTGAGCGAGCTGGAGAGCGAGGGCTTCGCCGGCGCCGTCGGGTTCCTCGAGGACGAGATGCTCCTCGCGGCGGGACCCGCGCGCCAGCGGGGGCTCCCGATCGTGTCGCCGACGGCGCGGAGCGCGTCGCTCGCGGGGGAGGGCATCTACTCGCTCGAGGGCCCCGACCCGCAGGCGGCGGCGACCGTGGCGCGGTACGCGGCTTCGCGCGCTTACCAGCGCGTGGCGATCATCCTTCCCGAGAGCCAGGCGGCGGAGCAGGAAGCGGCGGCCTTCGAGGCCGAGGCCGCCCGGCTCGGCGTCCTCGTCGTCGGCCGCTATCCCTACACGCCGCAGGCGACGTTCTTCGAGAGCCAGATCCTCGGCGCGCAGGACGCGTTGCGGGCCGCGGAGATCGCGGGCCTGGGTCTCATGCCGGAGGATACGCTGCGCGTCGAGATGCTCGAGCCGGTCGCGATCTTCCTGCCCATCCCGCCCGAGGACGTCGAGTACGTCGCGCCTCAGCTCGCGCACTTCGCGCTCGACACGCTCGCCATCGAGATCATCGGCACCTCGGGGTGGACCGACCCCCAGGTGCTCCAGCTCCTCGAGCCGCGCTACCTGGACGGCGTCGTCGCGACGGCGACGGTGGGCAGCACGGGCGCGGCATCGCCCGGCCTCGCGCGTTTCCGACAAGCGTACGAGGAGCACTTCCAGCGCACGCTGGTGAGCCCGACGCCCGCCATCGGCTACGACGCGACGCTCCTCCTGCTCGAGGCCCTCCGCCCGGGACGGCTCGCCCCGGACGACATGCGCGCGTCCTTCGAGGCGCTCGAGGACGTGCAAGGCGCCACGGGCGTGTTCTCGGTGGCCGACGACCGTATCGTGAGGCGCACCGAGCTGGTGCGCATCGACGGACGCCGGCTCGTCCCCGTGTCCATCTACTGAATCGTGTCGATCGAGAAGAAGCTCGAGCGACTGGAGGAGCTGCGCCGCGCCACGCAGGAGGGCGGAGGCGCCGAGCGCCTGCGTGCGCAGCATGCACGCGGGAAGCTCTCGGCGCGCGAGCGGCTCGATCTGCTCCTCGACGAGGGATCTCTCGTCGAGCTGGATCGGTTCGTCACGCACCGATCGACGGATTTCGGGCTCGACGGGAAGAAGTTCCTCGGCGACGGCGTCGTGACCGGATACGGCACGGTTCACGGCCGTCTGGTCTACGTCTTCAGCCAGGACTTCACCGTCTTCGGCGGCTCACTCTCCGAGGCGCACGCGGAGAAGATCGTGAAGGTGCAGGAGATGGCGCTCAAGAACGGCGCGCCGCTCATCGGCCTCAACGACTCGGGTGGCGCGCGCATCCAGGAGGGCGTCGTCAGCCTGGGTGGCTACGCCGACATCTTCCTTCGCAACACGCTCGCCTCGGGCGTGATCCCGCAGATCAGCGTGGTGCTCGGGCCGTGCGCGGGTGGCGCGGTGTACTCGCCGGCCATCACGGACTTCGTCTACATGGTGCGGGGGACGAGCTACATGTTCGTCACGGGCCCCAACGTGGTGAAGACGGTCACGCACGAGGACGTGGACATGGAGTCGCTCGGCGGCGCCGACGTCCACGCCACGAAGTCGGGCGTCGCGCACTTCGCCTGCGACAGCGAGCCCGACTGCCTCGCGTCCGTGCGCGATCTGCTGCGGTTCATTCCCCAGAACAACCGCGAGCTGCCGCCGTCGGGGCCTGGCTCCGATCCGCACGACCGTCAGGACGAGCGCCTGCTCGAGATCGTGCCGGAGAACGCGAACCAGCCGTACGACATGCACGAGGTGATCCGCTGCGTCGTGGACGACGGCGAGTTCTACGAGGTCCACGCACGGTTCGCGGAGAACATCATCGTCGGCTTCGCCCACCTCGGCGGGCACGCCGTGGGAGTGGTCGCGAACCAACCCTCGGTGCTGGCGGGCGTGCTCGACATCGACTCGTCCGACAAGGGCGCGCGCTTCGTGCGCTTCTGCGATGCGTTCAACGTGCCGCTGGTGGTGCTCGAGGACGTGCCGGGGTTCCTTCCGGGCGTCGCCCAGGAGCACGGCGGCATCATTCGCCACGGCGCCAAGCTGCTCTACGCCTTCGCCGAGGCCACGGTGCCCAAGGTCACCGTGATCACGCGCAAGGCGTACGGCGGAGCCTACGACGTGATGAACTCCAAGCACATCCGCGGGGACGTGAACCTGGCGTGGCCCCAGGCGGAGATCGCCGTGATGGGCCCGAAGGGCGCGGTCGAGATCCTGTTCAGGAAGGAGATCGAGGCCGCGAAGGACGCGGCGGCCGCCACCGAGAGCCGGATCGCCGAGTACCGCGACAAGTTCGCGAACCCGTACATCGCGGCGGCGCGCGGCTACGTCGACGACGTCATCGACCCCCGTGAGACCCGCCCGCGGCTCGTCTCCGCGCTCGACATGCTGCGCGAGAAGCGCGACCAGAACCCTCTCCGCAAGCACGGCAACATCCCCCTGTAGCTCCGGGTGGACCCAGCGGTCGAGAGACGGCCGTCGAGGGACAACCCCCGCCCGGCCTCTCGCATCCAAGGGCAGGATCACGGATGGACTTCACGGGAGGACGGGGACGATGACGACGGGATGGGTGAGATGGGCCGCGACTTCGCTGGCCTTGGGCATGGTGGCGCTCGGTACGGCGCCCGCTTCGGCGTCGGCGCAACGGACGCCCGAGGACTGCCGCTGCGTGGACGCGGACGGCGACGCGATCACGGACTGCACGTGCGTTCGCACGCCGTCCTTCGGCACGCCGTCCTTCACGCCGCGGCTCGAAGCCATGGCGCCGTTCGCCTTCGCTGTGCCGCGGCCGCGGCTCGGCATCAACGTGAGCTCCGACCAGACCGGCGCGCTCGACGCCCAGGGAGCCCACGTCGAGACGGTCCTGGAAGACGGTCCGGCTTGGGAGGCGGGCATCCGTGCGGGGGACGTCATCACCGAGATCGACGGTCAGTCGCTCTTCGAGCCTCTGCCGGGCGACCGTGAGGACGACTTCGATCTGGACCGATCGATTCCCGTGCAGAGGTTGCTCGCCATCGCGCGCGAGCTCGAGCCCGGCGACGAGGTGGACGTGACGTTCCTGCGTGACGGCGAGGAACGGACGGTCACGCTCACGGCCGAGGATCTGGGCGACCGTGGCTTCGGGATCGCTCCCGGGTTCGACGCCGATAGGCTGCGCGACCAGCTCCGCAGCCTGAATCAGGATCTTCCGCGCTTCCAGTGGCAGGGGGGCGACACGCCGATGGTCCGCGGTACCCCGGGGGCGTTCTACTTCGACGACCGGTTCGAGCGTGCCCGCCCTCACGGGCTGGAGCTGGTCGAGCTGAATCCCGGGCTCGGACGCTACTTCGGGTCGGACGAAGGCGCGCTGGTGGTGAGCGTGGCGGAAGGATCCACGCTCGGTCTCCAGGCGGGTGACGTGATCCTCCGCATCGGGGAGCGGGATGCCACGACACCCGACCGCGTGCGCCGGATCCTCGACAGCTACGCCGCTGATGAGCAGATCGCGATCCACATCCGTCGCGACGGCCGCGAGATGAGCATCATGGGGCGTTCGGACGGGTAGCGGT
This sequence comes from Gemmatimonadales bacterium, assembly GCA_050181335.1. Taxonomy (GTDB): domain Bacteria; phylum Gemmatimonadota; class Gemmatimonadetes; order Longimicrobiales; family Gaopeijiaceae; genus UBA2982. The sequence goes on from JBFXDG010000004.1 coordinate 276,146, forward strand.
GCCGGCTCTCCGGCTCAGGAGGAAGAAGACGACCGCGGTGATGGTGCCGAGCACGACGTAGCCCGTGAGCGCCTCGACGCTGGCGAACAGGCGGGACTCGGGGGTGGGCACGTAGTCGCCGAAGCCCACCGTGGTGAAGGTGGTGGCGGAGAAGTAGAGGCACGTCGTGAACGAGCGGACGGCCGGACCCGCCGGGTCGGTCGCGGCGACGATGCCGAGCTCCGCGTACAGGATCGCGAAGAAGCCGATCGTGAGCACGGCGAATCCCAGGGCCCAGAGCACGATATGGCCGAGGTTGTCGGGGTCGGTGATCACCGCGGACGTGCTGAGCACCACCGCCCAGATGAGCAGCGGCAGGTACACCACCGTGAGCAGGCTGCTGGACAGCAACGGGTGCAGCTCCAGGACCCGATGCGCCAGCTCGAACCCCGCCAGGCTCGCGAGGATCGTGAGGAAGAGGGCGGAGGGTGAGCGGGAGATGCGTGCGAATCTTCCGTTGGGCTTCCCGGGGGTCGGTGCTCGGGCGGGCGACTCGTCCACGGCGCTCAATGATTCTCCTGGGCAGGGGCTGACGATCGTGCGCGGCGCAGTCCGGGCGGGGGAGGGGCCGGGGACAATATGTCGACGCGTCGGTTTCGGGTGGGGACATTGTTGGTCGCCGGCCGTTCACACGCGACCGGATCCTCACTTCGAGGAGGCTGCGCGTCCAGCGCAGACGTCGCACGTCTCTTGCGACGGAGTCCAGCAGGAACATGAGCGAGCCCAGCGACCTTCCCGCGACCGGCCATCTCCAGACCCGGCGACCCTGGGTCCGTGACGGATTATCCGCAGCCATCGCCGGATACGTCAGCAGCGTGATCGTGTATACGATCGTGGACCTCACGCTCGAGCACTCCCTCTTCTTCGCAGCCCGGACGCTGGGCGCGGATATCCTGGGGGCCGGGCGCGCCGCGGCTCATCCGTTCCTCACGATTCTCACGTACGATGGAATTCGCTTCCTCGTGGTGGCGGCGGTGGGGCTGCTCATGTCGGCGGCCATTCGCCTGAGCTGGACCCTGCCGCGCCTTTCCGTGCTCGCGGTGGTGGGTGGGGTGCTCGTGCTGGTGATGAGCGAGGGCGTCCTTCTCTTGGTTGCCCGCCCCGTGTCCGCGGTCCATTTCTGGTGGGTGGTGGTGGCCGCGAACCTCGTGGCTGGACTGGCGATGGCCCTCGTCGTGGTGCATCGCTTCCTGCTGAGGCAGCTACAGGAGATCGGGAGACGGATGGGCTAGGTGAACCCCACGCACCGCCTGGCTCCGCATCCGCTCCTGGTCGACCGCATGGAGCGACCGTACCGTGAGCTCGTGGTGCCCGCGTCCGCGCCGGCACGCGGGCACGAACGATGAGCTCGGCGGCGGCCGGCACCGGCCGTCGATCGTTCTTGAGGTCCCTCGCGCCGTTCGCCAATCTCGCCCTCTTCGGGCTGGCCCTGGCGGCGGTCGATCGGCTGCTGGCGGAGTACCACCTGGGCGACATCGGACGGGCGCTCGGCGAGATCCCGCTCGCGGCCACGGTGGGCGCGTTGGCGCTTTCCCTGCTGGGCTACGTCGCGCTCGTCGGATACGACTACGTGGGCTTCCGGATTCTCGGGCGACCGCGGCGGTTCCGCGAGGTCCTCGTGCCGTCGTTCGTGAGCTTCGCCGTGTCCGCATCGGCCCCCGCGTCGATGGTCACCGGCGGCGGCGTGCGATACAAGATGTACAGCTCTCGCGGACTGAGCGCCGCCGACGCGACGGCGCTGGCCGTGGTGGACGCGATCAGCTGGGTGCTGGGTCTGCTCTTTCTGGCTGGTGTCGCGCTGCTCGTCAGACCGGTGCCGGAAGCGCTCGTGGGCAAGTGGGGTGCGCTGTCCGGCCGGTCGGTCGGGACGATCCTCCTGAGCGCGCTGGCCGCGTACTTCGTGCTGGCCGCGCGGAAGAGGCGGCCGCTGAGGATCCGTGGCGTCGTGCTGCCCGCGCCGAAGCCCCGCCTCGCGTGGGCTCAGCTCGGCGTCTCCGTGGCGGACTGGCTGCTCACGGCGGGTAGTCTGTACGTTGTCCTCGGCACCGTCGAGCCGGTGAACTTCCTCGATTTCCTTCTCACCTTCTTCGTGGCGCAGGCGGCGACGCTCATCGTGCCGGTGCCCGGCGGTATCGGCGTATTCGAGGCGATCGTGCTCCTCCTGCGGCCCGGTGAGGCCACCGGGCCCGCGGTGTTGGCCGCACTCCTCGTCTACCGAGTAGCGTATTACCTGCTGCCGTTGGCCTTGGCCGGAGTCGTGGTCGTCGTGCAGGAGGTCCGTCGAGGGGAGGACCGGGGTCCGATGGCCCGCCTCTCCCGCGTCGTTTCCAAGCTGGCACCCGACGTGCTCGCCGGCATGACGTTTCTGTCCGGATGGGTGCTCTTCCTGAGCGGCGCGATACCTCGGGGCGAGGCGCGGCTGGCTGCCCTGGCTCGCCTGCTTCCACCGGTGCTCATCGACGCCTCGCAGTTTCTCGCGAGCGTCGTCGGCGCGGCGCTGCTCATCGTCGCGTGGGGGCTGGAGCGGCGCGTACGCATCGCCTACCAGCTGGCTACGTTCCTGTACGGGTGGGGCATCCTCTTGGCACTGACTCGCGCGCTCGACGTTGGCATCGCGGCCCTCCTCGCGCTGGTTCTCTCGCTGCTGCTGGCGTCCGGGCGGGCATTTCCGGAGCGGCCGTCACGCCTCCGGGAGCGGCTGAGCGCCGGGTGGGCTTTCGCGACCGGATCTGCGCTCCTCGTCTCGGTCTGGCTGGGGCTGTCGAGCCACCGCTGGGCGGAGGCGAGGGGTGAGACGTGGTGGCGGTTCACGTTGTTCGGCCAGGCACCAGCGTACGTGCGAGCCATGGCCGGGGCCGCCGTGGCGATCCTTCTGCTGGCCCTCGCGCGAACCCTGGGCCGAACCGGCCCCGATCGATCGGATGCGACCGACGATCGAGGAGCATCGGAGCGATGACGTCACCGGGCTCCGCTCGGCCCCGCGCCAGCGACGCGACCGCGTTCTGGAGTCGCTCGGCCACCGACGTCCTGCGCGAGCTCGACAGCACGCCGAACGGGCTCGATGGCGCCGGAGTGACGCGGCGCCGCGAGCGCTACGGCACGAACGCACCCCGAATGCGCGTCCGCCGCCCGTGGCTCGACCCGATCATGACGCAGCTGCGGAGCCCGATCGCGATGCTGCTGGTCGTCGCGGCTGTGCTCTCGGCGATCGTCGGAGAAGCCGTCGAGGCGTCCGTCATCCTGCTCATCCTCCTGGCGAGCGGCGGCTTGGGTGTCTGGCAGGAACGGCGAGCGGCCGACGTGGTCGAGGGGCTGCTGGGGATGATTCGGACCACCACGCGTGTGCGCCGAGGTGGCGCCGAGGTCGAGATCCCCGTCGAGGACGTGGTCCCCGGCGACGTGGTGGTCCTCGGGGCGGGCGATCTGGTCCCCGCCGACTGCCGGATCCTCGAAGCGAGGGATCTGGACGTGGACGAGTCGGTGCTCACCGGAGAGTCCTATCCCGCCAGCAAGCATCCGGACGAGGTCGAGCCGTCCGCCCCGCCGTCGAAGCGCTCCAGCGCGCTGTTCCAGGGCACGCACGTCGTGAGCGGCACCGCGGTCGCGCTGGTGGTCGCGACGGGGGAAGCCACCGTGTACGGCGCCCTGGCCGGCGACCTGGAACGGCGCCGACCGGAGTCCGAGTTCGAGCGCGGCGTTCGGCGCTTCGGCTATCTGCTGCTCGAGGTCACGGCCGTCCTCGTGGTCGTCGTGTTCGCGATCAACGTGGCGTTCGAGCGCCCGGTCCTCGACGTCCTGCTCTTCACGTTGGCGCTCGCCGTCGGTCTCACGCCCCAGCTGCTGCCCGCCATCGTGTCGGTGACGCTCTCGCAGGGAGCCCAGCGCATGGCGAGCCGGGGCGTGGTCGCGCGCAGGTTGGTCGCCATCGAGAACTTCGGGGGCATGCAGGTGCTCTGCACCGACAAGACCGGCACGCTGACGGAGGGGCGCGTGCGCATCGCCGCCGCGTTGGACGTGAATGGGCAACCGTCCGGTCGGGTTCTGCGCCTCGCCCGGCTGAATGCTTCGCTCCAGTCCGGCTACCGAAACCCTCTGGACGAAGCGCTACGAGGGGAGGGCCCGGAGGCGTCGGACAGCGGAGTGTCGAAGCTCGACGAGGTTCCGTACGACTTCAGCCGCCGGCGCCTGAGCGTGCTGCTCCGCGAGGCGGATGGCTCGCCGGTGCTGGTGACCAAGGGAGCGGTGGACGAGGTCCTCGGCGTGTGCACGTCGGCAGAAGGTAGCGCCGACCCGGCGGGGAACTGGCGGGCGGAGATCACCCGGCTCGTGCGGTCGGAAGGCCAGCGCGGGCGGCGGTGCGTGGCGGTGGCCTCCGCGCGGATGCCGGGCGCCATGCACGCGACCCGCGCCGACGAGCGAGAGATGACGCTGGCGGGGATCCTGGTGGCCGAAGATCCGCCCAAGGACGACGCGGCCGCTTCGCTCGAGCGCCTGCGCTCGCTCGGGATCCGGGTGAAGATGATCACCGGCGATCGTCGGGAGGTCGCGGGAGCGGTCGCGGCGACGGTCGGGCTGGACGGCACCGAGCCGGTCACGGGCGCGCAGGTCGCCCGGTTGGGGGACGTGGCGCTGCAGAGGCTGGCGACTCGCGCGGACGTCTTCGCGGAGGTGGACCCGAATCAGAAGGCGCGCATCATTTCCGCGTTGCGGAGGACCGGTGTCTCGGTCGGGTATCTCGGCGACGGCATCAACGACGCCGGGGCGCTGCACGCCGCGGACATCGGCATATCAGTGGACACCGCCGTGGATGCCACCCATCGCGCCGCCGACATCGTGTTGCTTCGCAAGGATCTCACGGTGCTGGCCGACGGCGTCGCCGAGGGTCGGCGGGCATTTGCGAACACGCTCAAGTATGTCTTCGTTACCACCAGCGCGAGCTTTGGCAACATGCTCAGCATGGCCGGCGCCTCGTTGATGACGGCCTTCCTTCCCATGCTCCCTCAACAGATCCTGCTGCTCAATCTGCTGAGCGACTTACCCGCCATGGCGGTGGCCACGGACCGCCTCGACCCCGAGCTCGTCGCTCGCCCCCGGCGCTGGGACGTGCGCTTCATACGCGACTTCATGTTCACGTTCGGCGTGATCAGCTCCGTCTTCGACTTTCTCACGTTTGGCCTGCTGGTCTTGCTGGCCGTCGAGCCGGCCGTCTTTCGGACCGGTTGGTTCCTGGAATCGGTGTTGACCGAGATCTTCGTGCTCCTGGTGATCCGGACCTCCAGGACCTTCTTCCGAAGCCTGCCGTCACGCACCCTGCTCGCCGCCACGCTCGGCGTGGCGGCCATCAGCCTGGTGTTGCCCTTCCTGCCGGGCGCGGGGCTGCTGGGCTTCGCCCCGTTGCCTCCGGGGGTGGTCGCCGCCCTGCTCGCGCTCACGCTGCTCCTCCTGATCGCGTCCGAGACGGCGAAGACACGATTCTTCCGCACGCATCCGTTGGGTGGTGTCGCGAGGTCGGCTTCCTGAGTGATGCTGAAGACCTGAGCCATCATGATTCGAGAGTTCATCTACGAGCCGCGCATCGCCTACTTCTCGATGGAGATCGCGCTGCGCAGCGAGATACCCACCTACGCCGGCGGGCTCGGTGTGCTCGCGGGGGACACGATACGGTCCGCCGCCGACCTGGGCCTGCCCATCGTGGCGGTGAGCCTCGTGAGCCGTGCCGGGTACTTCCGGCAGGAGATCGATGCGCAGGGTCGCCAGATCGAGCACGCCGATTCGTGGGATCCTTCCGCCTGGGCTCGACTCCTGGAAGCCAAGGTCGCCGTCCCCATCGAGGGGCGTCTCGTCTGGGTATGTGCCTGGCTCTACGTGCTCGAGAGCCACATGGGCGGACGCCAGCCCGTGCTCCTCCTCGATACGGACCTCGCGGAGAATGCGCCCGGGGATCGCGAGATCACGCACTACCTGTACGGCGGTGACGACGCCTACCGCCTGGAGCAGGAGATCGTGCTCGGAATCGGCGGCGTTCGCATCCTACATGCTCTCGGCTTCGAGATACGTCAGTACCACATGAACGAGGGTCATTCGGCGCTGCTCGGTCTCGAGCTGCTGCGCCGGCACGCGTATCCGCCCGAAGACCTGCAGCCCGGCGAGTCGCGCTACGACGTTCCGCTCGTGCGCGAGCTCTGCCGCTTCACGACCCATACACCCGTGGACGCCGGCCACGACCGGTTTCCCTACGATCTCGTGGCTCGCGTGCTCCGCTAGCCCGAGCCGGACGCCGAGTTCATCGAGCTCGCCGTGCTCCGGCATCTCGCCGGGCAGGACGAGCTCAACATGACCCGTCTCGGCCTCAACTCGAGCGAATACGTGAACGGCGTCGCCGAGCGCCACGCGGAGGTCTCTCGGAAGATGTACCCGGGCTACCGCGTGCACGCGATCACGAACGGGGTGCATCCGTTCACGTGGGTGTGCGAGAGCGTCGCCCGTCTCTACGACCGTTATGTCCCGAGCTGGTGCCACGAGCCCGAGCTGCTCGTCCGCGTCGATGGCTCGATTCCGGATGCGGATATCTGGGATGCGCACGTTCGAGCCAAGCAGGTGCTCATCGACAGGATTCGCTCCATCACGGGCACCTCGCTCGACATCGAGCGGCCGCTGCTCGGATTCGCGCGGCGCATGACGGCGTACAAACGACCCGATCTGCTCTTCACTGACCTCGATCGCCTGCGAGCCATCGCGCGCCAGCATCCGTTCCAGATCGTGCTGGCCGGCAAGGCCCACCCGCGCGACGAGGATGGCAAGCGCCTGATCGAACGCCTCCACGAGCACGCGCGCAGCCTCGCGGACGTGATCCCCACGGTCTACCTACCCAACTACGACCTCGACATGGCTCGTCTGTTCGTCGCGGGGGCGGACCTCTGGCTGAACACGCCGCTGCCGCCACTCGAAGCGTCTGGAACGAGCGGCATGAAGGCCGCCTTCAACGGCGTGCCCAATCTCTCGATTCTCGACGGCTGGTGGATCGAGGGCTGCATCGAAGGGATCACCGGCTGGGCGATCGACGGTGCGAGCGTGGATGACGGTGCGAGGTCGCTGTACGACAAGCTGCAGAACGTCGTGCTGCCGCTCTACCACGGCGACGGGAACGATCGGGGCGGCTGGCTGCGCGTCATGAAGGGCGCCATCAGCAAGAATGCGTCGTACTTCAACAGCCACCGCATGATGCGTCGCTACGCGACGGAGTCGTATTTGCGGTGAGGTGCCCCGCGCCGTCCATGCCGGGGTGTGGACTCCCGGACCGGAAGTCCGCACCCCTGAAACGGAACGTCACTCGGGCACCCTCACGAACAGGTGGGCGTTGGGCGCCAGCTCGAACTGCTGGCTGGCGAGATCCGCCCCTCCCTCGACGTGCACGAAGATGTCCGCCTGCTGTTCACGGCGAGTGAGCCAGCCCGGCAGGGGAAGCGTCTCCGTCAGACCGGCGCCCACCGTCCCGATGCGGGTGTCGAACTCGCCACGTTCGACGAATACGACCGCGGGCCGCCTGCTTTGGTTTTCCACCGTAACGGTGGCAACGCCGGCCCCTTCACCGCCCGCGTACGGAATCATCGGAGGCGGCTGTGGTGGGACGAACCCGGCGTTGTTCGTGGGCACGAAGATCTCGAGGGGTGTGCCCTGCGTCGCGTGCAGACCCAGTGGTGTGGCCAGGTCGATGCCACCCTCCGGATGCACGATGAACTGCACGGCGTCCCCGTCCTCGAGCGTGATCGGAAGCGATAGGACGCTCGTGCGTAGCGGTGGCACCGTGCCCAAACGAGCGTCATAGAATCCTCGCTCCAGATACACGACGACCGGAACGTTGCGCGTGTTCTCCACCGTGACGGTGGTCGGCACCTGCGCGCTCAGGTGAGCACTCGCCGCCGCCACGCCGGCCAGGGCCAGCGCGGGGGCGAAGAGTCGTCGTGCGCTTCTCATCATGTATATCATCCTTTTCCTTATCGTCGAGAAGCCAGGCATGGGCTTTCGGCGTATTCGATGCGCCCGTTCAGAGGCACCATCCGTGCCTGCCGCGGAGGGTCGTTGATACAGGATTGGGTGCGTCGAGGCGTGAAGAGGGTTGGCCACGTGACGGGTGGTCACCGGCGTGGATCGGGAGCGGGATTGTTCGACACGACGGTGAGGGCCAGGAGACGGCCTCTCGGGAACGCGCCCTCGCGGGGTTTCCACTTCACCGGCCGGCCGCCTAACTTCGCGGCGCCTCGACCTCCGAGGCCTCGCGCCTTCCTCGCCTTCCTCGACTGACTTGGCCGCACGCAGAGAGGCCCCCTGATCCGCTCCGTCCTCGTCGCCAACCGTGGCGAGATCGCGCTCCGCGTCATTCGTGGGGCCAGGGAGCGCGGCATCCGCACGGTGGCCGTGTACTCGGAAGCGGATCGGCTCGCGCCCCACGTGCTCGAGGCGGACGAGGCGTACCTCATCGGCCCGGCGCCGGCCGCCCAGAGCTATCTGCGGGGTGACGTCCTCATCGAGGTCGCCCGGCGGTCCGGCGCCGAGGCGATCCACCCGGGCTACGGATTCCTCTCCGAGCGGGCCGAGTTCGCCCGCGCGGTCGAGTCGGCCGGGCTGATCTTCATCGGTCCGTCGCCCGACACGATCGCGGCGATGGGGGACAAGGCGGAGGCGAGGCGCCGCATGGCACGCGCCGGCGTCCCCATCGTTCCCGGCTCGCCCGACGCGGTCGGCGACGCGGCCGACGCGAGGCGCACCGCCGAGCAGCTCGGCTTCCCCGTCCTGCTCAAGGCGGCGGCCGGCGGCGGAGGGAAGGGCATGCGCGTCGCCCGTGACGGCGAGGAGGTGGAGCGCGGGTTCGAGGCGGCCGGGCGCGAGGCCCTCGGCGCGTTCGGCGACGGCCGGATCTACCTGGAGCGCTACGTCGAGCGACCTCGCCACATCGAGATCCAGGTGTTCGGTGATGCGCACGGGAACGTCGTCCACCTGGGCGAGCGCGAGTGCTCCGTGCAGCGTCGGCACCAGAAGCTGATCGAGGAGGCGCCGTCGCCCGTTCTCTCGCCGGAGGCGCGCGAAGCGATGGGAGATGCGGCAGTGCGCGCGGCGGCTTCGGTGAGCTATCGCGGGGCCGGAACGGTGGAGTTCCTGTATCGCGACGGCGAGTTCTTCTTCCTGGAGATGAACACGCGCCTCCAGGTGGAGCACCCCGTCACCGAGCTGGTGACCGGCATCGATCTCGTGGACCTGCAGTTGCGCGTCGCGTCCGGCGAGCCTCTCGGCTTCGCGCAGGACGACGTGCGCATGCAGGGCCATGCCATGGAGTGTCGCATCACCTCGGAGGATCCCCATGGCGGGTTCCTTCCCTCCACCGGGACGATCTCGCACCTGGAGATTCCGGGCGGCCCCGGCGTCCGCTGGGACGGGGGCATCCAGCGCGGCCACGAGGTCACGCTCCACTACGACCCTCTCCTCGCGAAGCTGATCACGCACGGCGGCGACAGAGCCCATGCGATCGCGCGCATGGCCCGGGCTCTCGACGAGCTGCTCGTCGTGGGTGTGGACACGAGCGCGCCTTACCTGCGCAGCGTCATGGAGGAGCCGGACTTCGCCCGCGGGGACCTCTCGATCGCGTACGTGGACGAGCACGCGCACCTGCTGGAGCGGATGCCCGCGGACGGTGATCTGGCGGCCCTCGCCCTGGCGGGCGCGCTGCTGGAGGAGGAGCACCGCGAGCATCACCGCGCGCCGAGGATTCCCGGCAGCCAGGGGAGCGGGATGTCGCGGTGGCGCGCGTCCGGTTGGCCGTGGGGGCGGAACGGTTGGCAGAACGGAGCGACGTGACGGTCGACGTGACGGTCCGCGGGATCGCGGCGGGCGGGTCCGGTGTGGCCGACCTTCCCGACGGCCGCGTCGTCTTCGTTCCGCGTACCGCGCCGGGCGACCACGCGAGCGTGCGCATCGAGCGGAGCAAGGCCCGCTGGGCGACCGGCTCGCTGCACCGGATCCTGGAGCCGAGCCCGGAACGCAGGGAGCCACCGTGCGTCCTCTACGACGTCTGCGGCGGATGCCAGCTCCAGCACCTGCCTTACGCGCGTCAGCTCGAGTGGAAGGCACGCTTCGTGAAAGACGCGCTCGTCCGCATCGGCGGTCTCGACGTCGCGGACACGCCGCCGATCCACCTATCGCCCCGCGAGCTCCATTATCGGAACCGCGTCTCGTTCACGCTCCGGCGACTCGGCAAGGGGCGCGTCGTCGCCGGGTTCCACGCGCTCGACCGACCCGGCCGGATCGTCGACGTGCGCTCCGAGTGCCTGCTTCCCGTGCCCCGGCTGCTCGATGCGTGGGTCGCGATCCGGCGGGGGTGGGGGGACGGCGCGCGGCTGCTGCCGCGAGGCGAGCGCCTCCGGCTTACCGTGCGCGAAGAGAGCGGGGGCGTCATGCTCGTGGTCGAGGGCGGCTCGGCACCCTGGGACGCCGAGCCGCTGCTCCGGACCGCGGCGCCGCACGTGGCCGCCATATGGCACCGGCCGGACGAGCGAGCCGGCGCCGTTCGGCTGGCCGCGGGATCGCCGGACGTCGGCTCGCCGGCGTTCGCGCAGGTGAATGCCGACGTGGCCGAAGCGATGGCGGGACGCGTGCTCGCGCTCGCCGACGCCGCGGCCGGGGCCGCCGCCGGGCCGGGGCGCGCGGTGGTGGATGCGTACTCGGGCTCCGGGCGATACGCGCGAAGGCTCCACGGGGCAGGGTGGAAGGTGACGGCGATCGAGCTGGACGGCTCCGCCTGCGACGCTGCGAGAAAAGCGTCGGGCGACGCCTACCCGGTGCTCGAGGGCCGCGTCGAGGACCTGCTGCCGGGGGCGCTGCCCGCCGATCTGCTCGTCGTGAACCCGCCGCGCGCGGGCCTGGGCGCCGAGGTCGTGGGAGCGATCCTGCACGATCCGCCGGAGCGTCTCGTCTACGTGAGCTGCGACCCGGCGACCCTGGCGCGCGACGCCGCGGCGCTCGCGCGCGCGTTCGAGCTCCAGTCCGTGGAGTGCTTCGATCTCTTCCCGCAGACCGCGCACGTCGAGACGGTGTGCGCCCTCGGTCGCGTGGAGCGCATGCGATGAAGTACTTCGTGCTCGTGGCCGGCAAGCGCGTGGAGGTCGAGCTCGGTCCCGAAGGCGCGAGGGTGGACGGAAGGCCCCTCGACGTGACGCTGCGGCGCGCGGATGGAAGCCCCGTGCGCGGGCTCGTCGTCGGCCAGGAGACGTATCGCGTGGTGGGCGAACGGGCCGCGAAGGGGCGCTGGAAAGTCGCCATGCACGGCCGCTCCCACGAGGTCGAGGTCGTCGACGAGCGGACGATGGCGATTCGCGCGCTCGCCGGATCCGGCGCCGCGGCGTCCGGACCGCGGCCGGTCGTCGCTCCCATGCCGGGCATGATCGTCAAAGTCGAGGTGTCCGAGGGCGACACCGTCCGGTCGGGTCAGGGAATCGTGATCGTCGAGGCGATGAAGATGGAGAACGAGCTGCGCGCATCGGGCGCGGGCCGCGTGGTCCGCGTGCACGTGCGCCGCGGCGACGCGGTCACGAAGGACCAGATTCTCGTCGAGCTCGAAGCCTTGCCCGCCGACGCGGCGCACGGCGCGGTCGACGACGGGAGGGGCTCGGTCTCCGATCCGGGCGAGGTGGGACCGAAGTGACGGAGGAGCGGAGCCGCCAGAAGACCGACAGCGGCATCGAGGTGGACCGCGTGTACGGGCCGTCGCCCGACGGTTCGCGCGACGACGAGCAGCCGGGCGTCTTTCCGTTCACGCGCGGCATCCACGCGGACATGTACCGCGGCCGACCGTGGACCATGCGTCAGTACGCCGGGTTCGGCACCGCGGAGGAAACCAACGCGCGGTTCCGCTACCTCCTCGAGCGCGGTCAGACCGGCCTCTCCGTCGCGTTCGACCTCCCGACGCAGATGGGATACGACTCCGACGCGTCCATGGCCGCGGGCGAGGTCGGTCGTGTCGGCGTGGCGATCTCTTCGCTCGACGACATGCGCCGCCTGCTCGAGGGCATCCGGCTCGATGCGGTATCGACGTCGATGACGATCAACTCGACGGCGGCCATCCTGCTGGCCTTCTACATCTCGGTCGCGGACGAGCAGGGCGTTGCGCGCGACAGGATCTCGGGCACGGTGCAGAACGACGTGCTGAAGGAGTACGTGGCGCGCGGCACGTACATCTATCCTGCCGAGCACAGCCTACGGCTCGTGGCGGATGTGATCGCGTTCTGCGCCCGCGAGATCCCCAAGTGGAATCCGATCTCCATCTCGGGTTATCACATACGGGAAGCAGGATCCACGGCGCCGCAGGAGGTGGGGTTCACCCTCGCCAACGGGCTGGAGTACGTGCGTCGCGCGCTCGACCGGGGCTTGGCCGTCGACGACTTCGCGCCCCGGCTGTCCTTCTTCTTCGCCGCGCACAACGACCTCCTCGAGGAGGTGGCGAAGTTCCGCGCGGCGCGTAGGCTGTGGGCTAGGCTGCTGCGCGAGCGCCACGGCGCCTCGGACGCCTCTTGCCGTCTCCGCTTCCACACCCAGACGGGCGGATCCACGCTGACCGCGCAGCAGCCGCTGAACAACGTGGTGCGCGTGACCGTGCAGGCGCTGGCGGCCGTTCTGGGGGGCACGCAGTCGCTGCACACGAACGGTTACGACGAAGCGCTCGCGTTGCCGTCCGAGGAGGCGGCGAAGCTCGCGCTGCGCACGCAGCAGATCATCGCGGGCGAGTCGGGCCTGACGAGAACCGTCGACCCTCTCGCGGGCTCGCACTTCGTGGAGGCGCTCACGGACGAGGTGGAGCGCCGTGCCCGCGCCTACGTGGAGGAGATCGACCGGCGGGGTGGGTCGGCGCGGGCCATCGAATACATGCAGGGGGAGATCGAGCGCGCGGCGTACCGCTTCCAGCAGGAGATCGAGTCCGGCGAGCGGACGGTCGTGGGTGTGAACGCCTACGCGGAGCCGGAGGGTCCGCTGCGCATCCGGCGCCCCGACTACTCGGCGCTGGAGCGCGGCCAGGTGGAGAGGCTGACCGCGCACAAGCGGCGTCGGGACGCCGACGAGGTCCGCGCGGCGCTCCGGGTCGTGGATGACACGGCCGCCGGACGCGAGAATCTGCTCCCGCCGCTCATCACGGCCGTGAAGGCGGGCGCCACGCTGGGCGAGATCAGCGACGTCCTGCGCGGGCGGTGGGGCACCTACGACGGGTAGGCGCTCCGACCGGCCGTCATTAGCTTGTAAAGCTCCTGTCCGCACCGATTTCCGCGCCTTCTCGATCCAGCGATTCCGAACCGCCGCACGATGCCGACGTACGACTACGAGTGCCCGAAGGGCCACAGGTTCGAGGCCGTCCAGAAGATGAGCGCCAAGCCGGTCGCCACCTGCCCGAAGTGTCGATCCCGCGCGCGCCGGGTGATCTCCGGCGGCGGCGGCTTCCTGCTCAAGGGCGAGGGCTTCTACAAGACCGACTACCGCTCGGAGGACTACAAGAAGAAGGCGTCCGCCGAGGCCGGGACGTCGTCGGAGAGCTCGGCCAAGGCGGAGAAGCCCGACAAGGGCAAGGCCGAGCGCGACCCGGCGGGGAAGTCCAAAGCGAAGTCCGAAGCGAAGAGCTGACGTGCCACAGGACACGATCCGCGCCGCCCTGGGGGCCGTCCTCGAGGATCTGGGCGGCGAGGCCGGCGAAATCCGCCTCGAGCGCCCGCGCGACCCGCAGCACGGCGACCTCTCCACGAACCTGGCGCTGGCCGTCGCCAAGAAGCTCGGGCGCTCACCCCGTGACGTCGCGCAGGAGATCGCGAGCCGGCTCGACCTCGCGGCCGCGGGCGTGGATGCGGTCGAGGTGGCGGGGCCCGGCTTCC
>JBFXDG010000005.1:0-235135 GCA_050181335.1 Gemmatimonadales bacterium
TGGTTCATGAGGACGGGGAGGTCGCGGTAGCTCTGCACCCACTTGGCGTACATCGCGTAGATGATCGTCTCGGAGGTGGGCCGGATCGCGTAGGGCTCCTCGAGCTCCTTGCCCCCCGCCTGCGTGACGACCGCCAGCTCCGGCGCGAAGCCCTCGACGTGATCCTTCTCGCGCTCGATGAAGCTCATCGGGATGAGCAGCGGGAAGTATGCGTTCTCGTGGCCCGTGTCCTTGAGCATCGCGTCGAGGGCGCGCTGCATGTTCTCCCAGATGCCGTAACCCCACGGCCGGATCACCATGCTGCCCTTCACGGGCGAGTAATCCGCCAGCTCGCTCCTGAGCACGACCTCGTTGTACCACTCGGCGAAGTCCTCGGACCTCGTGGTCAGCTTCTTCTCCTCGGCCATCCTCTATTCCTCTATGAGCTTCGGATTCACGTCAGCTCGGCCAGCGAGATCTCGCGCTCGCCACCCGTCCCCATGTCGCGTGCCACCACGCATCCGCGCGCCAGCTCGTCCGGTCCGACGATCAGCGCCTCGCGCGCGCCCTCTCGATCCGCCGTCTTGAGCTGCTTCGTGACGCCTTGCTCCTTGAAGGCGTACGCCACGCTGCGGCCCTTGTCGCGGAGGGCGTGCGCGATGCGGAGCGCCTCCGCGCGCTGCTCCGCCGAGACTGCGACGACGAAATAGTCGAGCTGGCGGGCGTACGCGGGAAGCAGCCCGCGCTCCGCCAGCAGCTCGCCGAGCACGACGTCGCCCATGCCGAACCCCACGGCGGGGAGCGGCTCGCCTCCCACCAGCTCGAGCAGTCGGTCGTAGCGCCCGCCTCCGCAGATCGCGCGCAGGTCGCGCTTCGCGTCGAACAGCTCGAACACGATCCCCGTGTAGTACGCGAGCCCCCGCACGATGCGTAGATCGACCTGCACGTAATCCCCGAGCCCCATGGCGGCCAGCACGCCGACGTATTCGGTCAGGCGCGCGAGCTCCACGGCGACCCCGTCGTGTGCGCCGAAGCGCTCGCGCACGGCATCCAGTCCGCCGCCCTGGGCCGGGGCGTCGAGCAGCTCGAGCAGCGCGTCGGCTTCGCCCGAGCCGAGCTTGGCCTCGGTCAGGAGCAGCGAACGGGACTTCGGCCGCGGCGCACGCTCGATCTTGTCGACGACCCCGAAGGCGGCGGGCAGCCTGTCCTCCGGCACGCCCAGCGCGAGCAGCAGCGCGCGCAGGAGACGACGGTCGGAGACGCGGGCGCCGAAGTCGCTCGCCGAGAGGCCGAGCTCGCGGAGGCCGTCGATCGCGAGCGCCAGCACCTCGGCGTCCGCGGCGATGTCGTCCTCTCCGACGATGTCCGCATTCCACTGGAAGTGCTCGCGCAGGCGCCCGCGCTGCTGGCGCTCGTAGCGGAAGAGCTGCGGAACCGCGAACCAGCGGATCGGCTTGCTCATGCCGCGGCTGCGGTCGCCGAGGATGCGCGCCAGCGACGGCGTCATCTCGGGACGCAGCGCGACCTCCCGCCCGCCCTTGTCGGTGAAGTTGTAGAGCTGCCCCGCGATCTCGGCGCCGCTCTTCTCCACGTACAGCTCCAGCGGCTCGAGCGGCGGCCCGTCGTACTCCAGAAAGCCGTAGCGCCGGGAAACCCGGCGCCACGCTTCCTGGATGTGGGTGCGGAGTGCGAGGTCCTCGGGAGGAAAGTCGCGAAATCCCGGGAGCCTCGCGAAAGACGAGGTGGCCATCGTGGTCGTGGTGGAGGTGGCGCGGAATCTGGCGGCCCCCGCACGGGGATGGTAGGCCGGCGAGGCCTTCGGCTCAGGCCAGCGGATCGACGCCGAGCAGCTTCATCGCACCCCCGACCGTGTGCACGGACCCCGTGACCACGACCGTCCCGCCTCGCGCCCTGCGCTCCGCGACCTCGACGCCCCCGGCGAAGTCCTGGACGACGATCGCGCGCTCCCCTTCCACGCCGAGAGCCGTCACGGCGGCGGCCGGATCCCAGCGACGGTCGGCCGGGGCCGACGGAGGCACCGCGAGCACGAGCGTATCCACGCGCTCGAGCAGCGGCGACAGCATGGCCCGCCAGTCCTTGTCGGCGAGGATTCCGACCAGGCCGACGAGCGGACGTGGCAGCCGGAGGCGGTCGAGCGTGTCGGCCAGGGTCAGGATACCCGCCGGATTGTGCGCGACGTCGAACAGCCACGTGCATCCGCGGATCATGCGGAGCTCGTTCCGGCCCCGGTGCCGGACGCCCGCGACTCCCTCGCGCACCGCGTCGACGCCCGGACGGAGATCCTCACCCACCCGGTCGAGCATGGCGACGGCCACAGCGCTGTTCATCGCCTGGTGCGCGCCCACGAGCGGCGTCGCGAGCGAGAGCTCCCCCCACGAAGTGGTGTGCATGCGGAACGTGGTCCCCGCGTCCCCCACGCGGACGTCACGCACGTCCGCCGGCCCCACGGCGTGAAACGGCGCACCGGCGCGTCGCGCCGCGTCCGCGAAGACCGCGAGGAGCGCCGGGTCCGTCTCGCCGGTCACGAACGGCCGGCCCGGCTCGATGATCCCGGCCTTCTCCCGCGCGATGAGCTCGAGCGTGTCGCCGAGGTAGTCGGCGTGATCCATCGCGATGTTCGTCACGCCGCTCACCTCGGGCGAGAGGACGTTGGTCGCGTCGAGCCGGCCGCCGAGGCCGACCTCGACCGCCGCGACCTCGACGCCTTCCCGGGCGAACGCCAGGACCGCGAGCACGGTCGCCGCCACGAAGAAGGTCAGCTCGAAGCGCGCCACGTGCTCCCGCGCCTCGTCCGCGTGGGCGACGCGGCGCGCCTCCGGGAGGGGGCGTCCGTCCACGAGGATCCGCTCCAGGAACGAGCAGAGGTGAGGCGAGGTGTACGTACCGACCCTGTGCCCGCGCTCGAGCACCGACGCGAGCGTCGCCGTGACCGATCCCTTGCCGTTGGTGCCGCCGACGTGCAGCGAGCGGAAGGCCCGGTGCGGATCGCCGAGCGCCGCGAGCGCGCGCTCGGTCCGCTCGAGCCCCCACTCGACCCCCGTCGCGAGCGCGGGGAAGAGCCGCCAGAGGAGCGGATCGGCGCCGAGCGGATCGAGGCGGTCGGGGCCGGCGGCTTTGGCTACTGCGCCCACCCGGCGAAGGTGTGCCGGAGCACCAGCACGATCACGTCCCTGAGCGCACGCCGATCGACGACGCGGTCCACCATGCCGTGGTCGCGGAGGAACTCCGCCCGCTGGAAGCCGGCGGGGAGCTCCTGCTTGATCGTCTCCTCGATCACGCGCGGTCCGGCGAACCCGATCAGCGCGCCCGGCTCCGCCAGGTTCACGTCGCCGAGCATCGAGTAGGATGCGGTGACCCCGCCCGTGGTCGGGTTCGTGAGAACCGACACGAAGGGGATGCCGGCTTCGTGGAGCCGCGCGAGGGCCGCGGAGGTCTTCGCCATCTGCATGAGCGAGTAGATACCCTCCTGCATGCGCGCGCCGCCGGAAGCGCTCACGACGATGAGCGGCATATGCGCCTCGAGCGCGCGCTTGGCCGAGCGGGTGATCTTCTCGCCGACCACCGAGCCCATCGAGCCGCCGATGAACTCGAAGTCCATCACGGCGATCGCGACGTCGATGCCGTCGATGCGGCCGTTCCCGGTGATGACCGCCTCGCTCTTCCCCTTCGACTCCGCCGCCGCGATGCGCGCCGGGTACGCCTTCAGGTCGTGGAACTTGAGCGGGTCGGCCGCGCGGAGCTCCTCGTCGTGCTCCTGGAAGGTGTCCGGGTCGAGGAGGACGTCGAGATACGCGAGGGCGGAGATCCTGATGTGATGTCCGCAGTTCGGACAGACGTTGAGGTTCTGGGCCAGCCGCTCCCGGTAGAGGATCTCTCCGCAGCCGGGACACTTGTCGAAGACGTCCGTCGGGACCTCACGACGGTCCTGAGCGGTGAGCGGCTTCTTGTCCTTGCGGAACCAGGCCATCGGTCTCCTCGGAGAGGCAACGGGCTCGTCAGCGCTCATGGGCAACGCGCACGGCAATGGCGACGGCGACCCACGACATGAAGAGGAAGGTTCCCCCGTAGCTGACGAACGGCAGCGGGATCCCGGTGATGGGTACCAGGCCCACCGTCATGCCGATGTTGACGAAGACGTGGACGAGCCAGGCGCCGAAGATACCCAGCAGCACCAGGCCCGCAAAGGGATCGTGCGAGCGCTCGGCGAGCTGCACCAGACGCGCCAGGATGTACGCGAAGGCGAGCAGCGCGAGCGCGGTACCGACGAAGCCGAGCTCCTCCCCCACGACGCTGAAGATGAAGTCGGTATGCTGCTCCGGGAGGAAGTCGAAGCGCTTCTGCGGACCGAGCATGAAGCCCTGCCCGAGGAGGCCGCCGCTTCCCACCGCGACCTTCGACTGGATCACCTGGTAGCCCGCACCGCGCGGGTCGACCTCGGGATCGAGGAAGACGAGGATGCGGTTCTGCTGATAGGCTGCCAGCGAGTTCCAGAGCGGCCGCGAGATCGTGGCGGCGGCGAAGTTCGCCAGGACGAGCGCGACCGATTCGAAGAGAAAGAGCTTGTAGCGATAGAAATAGAGGAAACCGATGATCGCGACGATGTACCACGACCAGAGCGTCGTGTCATAGGAAATGAAGAGCGACGCGACGGGGCTCATGACCAGGAGGAGCAGCGCGACCGGCGTGCCCGCCCAGAAGAGCATCGCGAACAGGATGCCCACGAACGCCATGGCGGTTCCGAGGTCCGGCTGCAGCATGACCAGCAGGAGCGGCAGACCGACCAGCGCGGCGGGCGCGAGCAGATCACGGAGCATCGTCACGCGGGTGTCGCGCTGCGAGAGCAGCCTCGCCACCGCCAGGATCGTCGAGATCTTGGCGATCTCCGACGGCTGGAAGCTGATCGGTCCGAGGTCGATCCAGCTCTTCACGCCGGCCGCGGTTCCGGACCCGGTCCCGATGACGAGCGTGATCCCGAGCAGCACCACGCTCACGACGTAGGCCGGCACGGCGACCCACTCGATCCAACGGGGCGGAACGCGCGCCAGCAAGGTGAACGCCGTCAGCCCGATGCCGAACCAGAGCGCCTGTCGCATCCACGCCCGCTCGGTGACGGGGTTCGGGATGTGCACGGCACCCGCCGAGTAGATCATCGCGATCCCGAAGATCGTCAGCCCGGCGATCGCGAACACCAGCTTGGGATCGAGCGACCAGCGATCGAGGAAGCGGATCACAGGCCCTGCCCTGGGGTCTGCGTGGGCTGTGCCGGCGCCTGGGCTGGCATCGGCTCCGGCGTCGGGGCGGGCGCCGGCGCCGGGGACTGGCCGGGGGACTGCCCCTCACCGCCGGTCGCCGGAGCGGGCGGCGGTGGGAAGCGCAGGCGATACCAGGGCATCGGACGGCGAGCGCGCACGTGGTCCAGGTAGGTCTGGACCGTGTCCACCGGGATGCCATGCTTGCGACGCAGATAGTAGTCCGCCGTCTTCGCCATGATGGGCGCGGCCATGGAGGAGCCGCCCACGCCGTACTCCACGATCACGGCGACGACGATCTCCGGGTCACCGCCGGGTGGGCCGGCCATGCCCGCGAACCATGCGTGGTTGGCCGCGAGGCCCTGGAGGCTCAGCGAGTTCTGTCCCGTCCCCGACTTGCCGATGACCTCCCAGTGCTCGAGCGCCGTCGGATAGTGCGCCGTTCCGCCCGGAGCCGTGACCATGCGCAGGCCCTCGCGCATCGCCTCGATGTGCTCGGGCGCCAGGTTCAGGCTCCATCCCTCGCCCGGCGTGACCCCCTTGGCGATGGCGGGCGCGGGCGCGGAGCCGTTCCGTGCGATCGCGAGATAGAACTGGGCGACCTTCAGTGGCGTCTGCGAGTTGGGGCCCTGGCCGATGGCCAGATTGAGCACCTCGCCCTCGGTCGGCTTGTAGTTGAACCGGCGCTCCCACCAGGCGCGCTCGGCCGGGAAGTCGCCCTGGCTCTCCTGGGGGAGATCGATCCCGCAACGGCGACTGAAGCCGATGTCGGTGGCGCGCTGGAGCATGGCGTCGAGCCCCACACGCAGCCCCAGCTGGTAGAAGTAGACGTCGCACGAGTTGCCGATGGCCTCGGCGAGCGTCTGTCGGCCGTGGCCGGCGGGATCCCAACAACGCCACGTTCGGTTCCCCCACGTGAACGAGCCGGTGCACTGGATCGGCATGTACTCGTCGGGCGTCACGACGCCGAGATCGAGCGCGATCCCGGCAGCCGCGAGCTTCCACGTCGACGCGGGAGGATAGAGGCCGAGCACGGAGCGGTCGTAGAGGGGCTTCTGCTCGTCCGTCATCAGCGCGTTCCACAGCTCCGCGTCGATGCCGCCCACGAACGCGTTGGGATCGAACGTGGGCGCCGAGTAGAGCGCGAGCACGCCGCCGTCGGCCGGATCGAGCGCGACCACGGCACCGGCGAGCGTGTCGGGGAAGATGGAGTGGATGAACTCCTGCAGCTCGAGATCGAGGTTGAGCGTGAGGTTGTGCCCCGCCTCGCCGGCATCCGTGCGCACACCGGCGAAATCTCCGACGATGCGGCCGCGCGCGTCGAACTCGACGTACTTCAGACCCGGCCGGCCCTGCAGGACGCCTTCGTACTGCTTCTCGATGCCCGTCTTCCCGACCACCATCCCCTGAGCGTATCGATCGTCCGAGAAGTCGTCCGACTCGAGCTCGGTCGCGGTGATCTCACCCACGTAGCCGAGCACGTGGCTGGCGGCCTCGCCGATGAGATACCGCCGGCGCGGGCGCATCTCGATGTACACGCCCGGAAACTCGGCGCGGCGCTCCTCGATGGCGGAAACCACCTCGAAGGGGGCGTCCGCGTCGACCACGACCTCTCGCCCGAAGCGCGCCATCGTGCCGACCACGCGCTCGATCTCGCTGGCAGGGAGATCGATGTACTCGGAGAGGCGGCGCAGCGTGGCGCGTACGGAGTCGAGCGGCCCGGGCGGGATGGTGATGGCGTAGCCCGGCACGTTATCCGCGAGGATCTCGCCGTTGCGGTCGAAGATCACACCGCGCGGCGTGGGAACCGACAGCTGACGAATCCGGTTCGATTCGGCGCGCAGCTCCCACGTCGTGGAGCGCAGGACCTGGATGCGGAAGAACGCGATCCCGAGCGTGGCCATGAGGAGAGTGAGCACCGCGTACGCGCCCACCGCCCTCCGCTGCCGGTTGTGCGGGAGATGGAGGCTCATGCCACTTCCTCTCCGCCTCCCCTACCCACCAGGCTGAGCAGCGCGATGCCCACGATCGCCGCGTAAGCCGCCGCCAGCGTTCCCTGGAGAACCACCTCCGAAAAGAACGGTTGGCGGAGATCCGAGCTGGTCAACGTCCAGTGCAGCAAGTCCCGCATCCACTTACCCACGAACAGATAGGAAACCACGAACGACCTGGAGTCGCCCACGAACAGATCCTTCGTGAACGCCCCCGCGATCCCGATCGCCGTCATGGTGACGGTGTTCGCCCCGAACGCGAGGATGCTCAGGGCGTCCTCGAGCAGACCGAAGACCAATCCGACCACGGCGGCGGCTCCGAGGCTCACCTCCCTCGCAGCCACGAGGAGCCCGATGGTCAGCAGGTCCGGCGCGCCCCGGCCGAGCCCGAGCCCCACGTGCAAGACAAAGTGGGCGAGGACGAGCGCAATGACCAGGATCCAGGTGCCGGTCGCGCGACTCACCCGTTGCCATCACCGTGGCCCGGCTCGACGGCCGTGGAGTCGGCGGCCCAGAGTCCGGAGATGTCGTCTCTCTCGCCGATCCCGGTCTCGACGAGCACATGCGTGACGCCCGCCGGATCCGCCATCGGACGCAGCCAGTAGCTCTTCCGCCACGACCCCTGCACCTCGGCCGTGGCGTCGATCCGCCCGACCGGGATGCCGCGCGGCATCAGGCCGGCGAGGCCGCTCGTCACGACCAGCGCTCCCTCCGGGGCCCGCTCGTGGTACGCGGTCCCGTTGAGCATCAGACGGTCCTCCTCGCGGAACTCGCCCCTCACGTTCTCCACGAGCCCGAACATGCCGCCCTCGGCGAGCATGGCGCTGGCGCGGAAATCCGGGTGCGTCCAGTCGATGGCGACCGCGTTGTTCTCACGCACCTCGACGATGCGGCCGATGAGCCCTCGCGCGCTCACGACGGGTGCGCCTTCCTCGACGCCGTCCCTCGCGCCCACGTCCACGATGAACATGCTCTCCGAGCCGGGCGTGCCGGGTCGCAGCACCGTCGCGGGCCGGAAGCGCGGCCCCGCGCGCTCCGCGAGCCCGAGCAGCGCGCGCAGCTCGCGGTTCTCGTCGAGAAGCACCGACTGCGTGGAGGACACCGCGATCAGGGAGTCGAGCTCCGCCTCGAGGTAGTCGATCTGCTCGGCGCGGGCCCGTCCCTCGGTGATCCGCTCCTGCATCGCGATGAACGGCGCGAGCGCGGTACCCTGCAGCGTGACGGCGATCTGCGCCTGGAGGTCGGCCGAGAGATACGGGACCACCAGCGCCAACAGCATGACTCCCGCCGCCAGTAGGACCTGGCGACGCGGAGTCTCTTCTCCGCGCCGACTGCGCTCAGGCCCGTATGGCGCCACGGCTACCTGTCTGGAAATGGACTATTGGACGAGGACCGATCTGTACTTCACCAGGTCGTCGAGGATCCGGCCCGCGCCTCGCACCACGCACGTGAGCGGCTCCTCGTCGACGTGGATGGGGAGATTCGTCTCGTGCTGCAGCAGCCGGTCGAGGCCGCGGATCAGCGCGCCCCCGCCCGTCATGACGATGCCGCGGTCGACGATGTCCGAGGACAGCTCCGGAGGCGTGATCTCGAGCGCGCGCCGAACGGCCTCGACGATCGCCTGGATCGGCTCCTGGATGCACTCGCGCACCTCCTGTGAGTGCACCGTCACCGTCTTCGGGATGCCCGACACGAGATCGCGCCCCTTCACCTCCATCTCGCGCTCTTCGCCGAAATCGAACGCGGAGCCGATCTGCACCTTGATCGCCTCCGCCGTCGGCTCGCCGATGAGCAGGTTGTAGTTCTTGCGCAGGAACGTGACGATGGCGGAGTCGAGTTCGTCGCCGCCGACCCGGATCGACGTGTTCGACACGATGCCCGAGAGCGCGATGACGGCGATCTCGGTCGTGCCGCCGCCGATGTCGATCACCATGTTGCCGGTGGGCGTCTCCACGGGCAGCCCCACGCCGATCGCAGCCGCCATCGGCTCGTCCACCATGTAGACGTTCTTCGCGCCGGCCGACATGGCGGAGGAGCGAACGGCCCGACGCTCGAGCTCCGTGATGCCGGAGGGAACGCCGACCACGACGCGCGGCTTGATCCGGAAGATGCGCTTCGCCGTGACCTGCTTCAGGAAATGGCGGAGCATCATCTCGGTCACGTCCACGTCCGCGATGACGCCGTCCTTGAGCGGGCGGATCGCCTCGATGCCCTCGGGGGTGCGCCCCAACATGCGCTTCGCCTCGAGCCCGATCCCCATGATCCGCCGGCTGCCCTTCTCCACGGCGACCACGGAGGGCTCGTTGAGGACGATGCCCTCGCCTTTCACGTAGACGAGCGTGTTCGCCGTGCCCAGATCGACGGCGATATCGTTGACGGGGACGAGTCGCCCCGAGTTGAGCCAGCTGCTCAGTTGGTCGAGCAAGGTCGGTGGAGGTGTAGCGGGGCGGCGGGATTGATGAACATACGTTTACCAGCGGGTCAGGGCCAGCATTTCGTGCCGTCTTTCCTGCGCTTCGTGCGTGGTATCAACCGACGCCCGTGCTGCCGAATCCGCCGGACCCCCGAGGGGTGTCGGAGAGGTCGTCTTCCAAGGCGACGGCGGGTGTCTCGAAGCGAGCGAAGACCAGCTGTGCGATGCGCTCGCCGCGCTCGATCGTGAAGGGCTCGCGCCCCAGGTTCTGGAGGATGACGCGCAGCTCGCCGCGGTAGTCCGGGTCGATCGTGCCCGGGCTGTTGGGCAGCGTGATGCCGTGCTTCAGGGCGAGACCCGAGCGTGGCCGAACCTGGCACTCGATCCCCTCCGGAAGCTCCATCCGCAGGCCCGTCGCGACGAGCCGGATCTCGCCGGGCTGGAGCGTCACGCGCTCCTCGGCCGACCGCACGTCGTAACCGGCCGCGTGCGGGGTCGCCCGCTCGGGGAGCGGCAGGTCGGGGTTGCTGGGCAGTCGCGCGAAGCGCACGACCACGGAGACGTCCGTCGTGCCGCTCATGCGACCGCGGGCCCGAGCAGCATCTCGTCCGCGCTCTTGCAGGGCAGGCCGAACGCGTCGGCCACGCCACGGTAGGTCACGTGTCCGCTCACCACGTTCAGGCCCGCCTTCAACGCCGGATCCGCGGCACATGCGCCGCGCCAGCCTCGTTCGGCGAGCGCCATCGCGTACGGCAGCGTCGCGTTGGTGAGCGCGAGCGTGCTGGAGCGCGGAACGCCGCCCGGCATGTTGGCCACGCCGTAGTGGATGACGCCGTGCACGGTGTAGACCGGGTCGTGGTGGGTCGTCGGCCGAATGGTCTCGACGCACCCGCCCTGGTCCACGGCGACGTCCACGATGACGGTTCCAGGTCGCATGAGCTTCAGGTCGTCCTCGACGATCAGGTTGGGCGCCTTGGCGCCGGGGATCAGCACCGCGCCGATCACGAGGTCGGCGTCCTCGATCTGCTTGCGGATCGCGTAGCGCGTGCTGAAGAGGGTGTGCACGTTGGCCGGCATCACGTCGTCGAGGTAGCGCAGGCGATCGAGGTTGATGTCCATGATGCCCACGCGGGCGCCGAGCCCGGCCGCCATCTTCGCCGCGTTGGTGCCCACCACGCCGCCCCCGAGAATCAGCACCTTACCAGCAAGAACACCGGGGACCCCGCCGAGCAGCACGCCGAGCCCTCCCTGGGGCTTCTCCAGGTACTTGGCGCCCTCCTGCACCGCCATGCGTCCGGCGATCTCGCTCATCGGCGTGAGCAGCGGAAGCTGGCCGTTGGGCAGCTCGACGGTCTCGTACGCGATGGCGACGGCGCCCGAGTCGATCACGGCCCGCGTGAGCTCCTCGGAGGCGGCGAAGTGGAAATAGGTGAAGACCACCTGTCCGCGGCGTAGACGCGGCCACTCCTCCCGGATCGGTTCCTTCACCTTGAGGATCAGCTCGGCGCCGGACCACACGTCGGCCGCGCTCGCGACCACGCGTCCACCGGCCTTCTCGTAGAAGTCGTCCGTGAAGCCGCTTCCGAGACCGGCGCCCTTCTCGAGGATCACCTCGTGGCCCGCGCACGCGAGCATCTCCACGCCCGCCGGGGTGGCGGCGACCCGGTACTCGTCCGCTTTGATCTCCTTCGGGATGCCGATCACCATGCTCCGTTCCTCTTCGTGACTCCTATTCCCGCCCCTGCGGGTCCGGACCGAGCCGGAGCTCGAGCTGCCCATCGGGATCGAAGTGGGCGCGGGCCACCCGCCGGATGTCGTCGGGCGTGACCGCGTCGATCTTCGCGAGCAGATCGTCCAGTCCGATCATCGGCTCCTCGTGGAGCGCGAAGCTGGCCAACCTGTGCAACCGCGCCCCCGTGGATTCGAGGGAGAGCATCACCTGGCCCTTCACCTGCTGCTTCACCTGCTCGAGCTCGGCGTCGGGAAGCCCTCCCTTCACCACGCGCGCGAGCTCGTGGCGAACGGCGCCGGCCGCCTTGTCGGCCGTGGCGGGCCGGGTGCCCACGTAGACGCCCGACACGCCGGACGTGCTGTAGAACGCCTGGTACGTGTAGACGGAGTAGCACAGCGCGAGCTCCTCGCGAACCTTCTGGAAGAGCCTCGAGCTCATCCCGGCGCCGAGCGCCGTCGAGAGCAGCACGAGCGCGTGCCGGTCCGGATGCCCGTGACCCGGAACGTCGGTTCCGAACACGATGTGCGTCTGCGCCGAGTCGCGGGGGACGCGGAGCGTGCCCGTCGTGGTCGTGGAAGGCGCGGCGACCACCATCGGGCCGGTGCCGCTCGGAGCGCGCGCGAAGAGCTCGTCGACGCCCGCGAGGAAGACGTCGTGATGGATGTTGCCCGCCGCCGCGACGATCAGGTTGGGCGCGGCATAGCGCCCCGTGTGCAGCTCGCGAAGGCCGACCGCGCTCATGCCACCCACGGAATCCTTCGTGCCGAGGATCGAGCGCCCGTACGGATGACCGCGCCACAGGCTCTCACCGTGGAGCTCGAACACGAGGTCGTCGGGCGTATCCTCGACCTGGGCGATCTCCTCGAGCACCACCTCCCGCTCGAGATCCAGATCCGCCTGCTCGAGCCGAGGCGCGAGCACGAGGTCCGCCAGCACATCGAGCGCGTCCGGAGCGTGCTCGTCGAGCACACGCGCCTGATAGCTCGTGTGCTCGCGGCTCGTGTAGGCGTCGAGCGATCCGCCGAGTCCCTCCAGGGCGACGGCTATCTCCACCGCGCTGCGACGCTCGGTGCCCTTGAACACCATGTGCTCGAGCATGTGGCTCGCGCCGGTGTCCGTGTCGGACTCGTGCGCGGACCCCTGCCGCACCCACACCCCCACGGCCGCCGAGCGCACGCTGGGCATGCGCTCGGTGAGCACCTGGACTCCGTTCGGAAGCGCCGTCCACATCATCCCATCCGGTCCCACGACCGTGTGCGGCGCCCCGACGATCACATCAGCACGAGCGATTTCGCGGATCAGCCTTTCGCCCCGTCACCGGACGCGACGAGGGCATCCTCCGCAAGCGCGGCCTTACGCGAGAGTCGCAGGCGACCCTTCTCGTCGATCGAGAGCAGCTTCACGCGGGTGACGTCGCCCTTCTTGAGGACGTCCTCGGTCTTGTCCGTGCGGGCGTCCTGGAGCTCGGAGATGTGGCAGAGGCCCTCGACTCCGGGCATGATCTCGATGAACGCGCCGAACGTGGTCGTGTTCTTGACCGGCCCCTCGTAGATCCGCCCGACCTCCGGGTCCTGGACGATCGCCTCGATCATCTCGCGCGCGCGGGCACCGGCCTCGCCCGACACGGCGGCGATCTTCACCAGACCGGAGTCGTCGATGTCGATCGTCGCACCCGATTCGTCCTGGATCGCGCGGATCGTCTTGCCCTTGGGGCCGATGATCTCACCGATCTTCTCCGGGTTGATCTGGATGGAGACGATGCGCGGCGCGTATTGTGACAGATCGCTGCGGGGCTCCGCGATGCCCTGATCCATGATATCGAGGATGCGGAGCCTGCCGGCGTGCGCACGCTGGAGCGCCTCGCGCAGGATCTCGGTGTTCATGCCCTCGATCTTGATGTCCATCTGGATCGAGGTCACGCCCTTCCGCGTGCCGGCGACCTTGAAGTCCATGTCGCCGAGCGCGTCCTCGAGCCCGAGGATGTCCGTGAGCACCGCGACCTCGTCCCCTTCCTTGATGAGGCCCATCGCCACGCCGGCGCAGGCGGCCTTGATCGGCACACCCGCGTCCATGAGCGCGAGCGACGACCCGCAGACGGACGCCATCGAGGACGAGCCGTTCGACTCGAGGATGTCCGACACGATGCGGATCGTGTACGGGAAGTCGTCGTAGGCCGGCAGCAGCGGCTGGATCGCGCGCTCGGCGAGGTTGCCGTGGCCGATCTCGCGTCTGGACGTGCCGCGGAACGGCCGCGCCTCGCCCGTCGAGAACGGCGGGAAGTTGTAGTGCAGCATGAACGACTTGGTGACTTCCTCTCGCGAATCGATCGAGTCGATGCGCTGCTCGTCACGCGACGTGCCGAGCGTCACCACCGCGAGCGCCTGCGTCTGGCCGCGCGTGAAGAGCGCCGAGCCGTGGGTGCGCGGGAGCACGCCCACCTCGCACGTGATCGCGCGGATGTCGTCGGGACCTCGACCGTCCGCCCGCTCGCCGCGCGACAGGATCTGCCGACGCATCGTCTTCTTCTCGATCGAGCGCAGGATTTCGCCGATCATCGCGGCGTGCTCGGCGTACTCCTCGACCTCCTCGGTGAGCGTGCCGACCACGTCCTCGGTCACGCTCGCCATCGCCTGGTTGCGCTCCTGCTTGTCGCCGAGCGTGAGCGCTTCGGCGATGCGCGCCGAGGCCAACGACTCCACGCGCTCGCGCAGCACGGCGTTCGGCTCCACGGGCGTCCACGTCATGTCGGGGATGTTGTGGCCCGCGAGCAGCTCCTTCTGGAAGGCGCAGAGCTCCTTGATCGCCTCGTGGCCGACCTGCAGGGCCTCGAGGATCTGCGCTTCCGGAACCTCGAGCGCGCCGCCCTCGACCATGGTGATGGCTTCGGCCGTACCGGCGACGGAGATGTCCACGTCCGAGTACTGCAGCTGCTGGAACGTGGGGTTGATCAGCCACGTGTCCTTGATGCGGCCCACGCGGACCGACGCGACCGGCGTGTTGAACGGGATCTTCGACATGCAGAGCGCGACGGACGTACCGAGCAGCGCGAGCACGTCCGCGTCGTTCTCCTGGTCGGCCGACAGCACGAAGCACGCGATCTGCGTGTCGTGCATGAAGCCGTCGGGGAAGAGCGGCCGGATCGGCCGGTCCACCTGACGGGCCGAGAGGATCTCCTTCTCGCTCGGACGGCCCTCGCGCTTGAAGAAGCCGCCGGGAATCTTGCCCGCCGCGTACGACTTCTCGCGGTACTCGACCGTCAGCGGGAAGAACGGAAGGCGGGTGGGGTTGTCGTCGACGGTGACCGCGCAGAGCACGACCGTGTCGCCGTACTGAACCAGACAGGAACCATGCGCGAGCTTGGCCATGCGGCCGAACTCCAACGACAGGGTTCGGCCAGCGAACTGGCGCTCCAACCTCTGAATCATTTTTCTCTACTCACTTCGGTTGTGGGTCGATCGGACGATCGACCGGGTTGTGATGACCGAAGCGTTCGAGTGTTCGGAGGAGAGAGCGACCGCCGCCCGGGGCACGCGACCACGCCACGCGTGGATGTTCGTGAGCCCGTTCAACGCAGCCGATGAGATGTAGGCCGTCTCCCGTCCGATGCGCCCGAAGCCGCCTCGGAGTCCTGCAACGAATCTGCTAATGCCGCAGCCCCAGATCGCTGATCAGCTCACGGTAACGCGCCACGTCGGTCTTCTTCAGATACTCGAGGAGCCGGCGCCGCTGGCCGACCATCTTCAGCAGACCGCGGCGGCCGTGGTGATCCTTCACATGAGTGTCGAAGTGAGCCCGTAGGTCGTTGATGCGTGCCGTGAGGAGGGCGACCTGGACTGGGGCGCTGCCACGATCGTTGTCGTGGAGCCGATACTTCTTGATGACGTCGTTCTTGTCGACAGCCATTCGGCGTCGTGCCTCCGCGAGAGTCAGTCGCTGCAAGGGAAGCGTGATGCCCGCCGGGGCGGGCGTATTTCCAAGCCGGGAAAGCTAGGCGATCCGCCGGGTGTCGTCTACCGCCGCCCGTGCCGCCTCCACGTCCTCGCGCATCTGGTCGACCAGGGCCGCCACGGTGGCGAAGGGCCGGATCTCGCGGAGAAAGCGGACGAAGTCCACGCGAACGCGCTCCCCGTACAGGTCGCCGTCGAAGTCCAGCACGTGCAGCTCGATCGTGGGTGGAGAGCCCTCGAACGTCGGGCGAGGTCCCAGATGCAGGGCCCCCGAATGGGTCCCCGAGCGGAGCGACGCACGCACCGCGTAGATCCCCTGCGGCGGGATGAGCTTCTTGCCCTCCCCGACGCTCAGGTTGGCGGTCGGGAAGCCGAGCTGACGGCCGCGGCCGTCCCCCTTCACCACCACCCCCTGCACCGAGTAGTGCCGGCCCAGGCAGGCACGGGCCTCCTCCATGTCGGCGCGCTGGATCGCCGCGCGGATCCGGGAGGAAGAGACCGGCTCCCCGCCCACGAGCACCGGAGGCACGACGTCCACGGAGAACCCGAGCTCCTTCCCCACCCGCGTCAACATCTCGGGGTCGCCCGAGCGATCTCGGCCGAACCCGTGGTCGTAGCCGATGACCAGCTCCTCGACGCCCAGCCGTCCGAGCAGGATCTCCTCGACGAAGCGGCGCGGCTCGTACTTCGACAGCTCGCGGGTGAACGCGATGAAGACGGCGTACTCGAGGCCGCTCTCCGCGAGGATCTCCTTCTTCTCGACCGCCGTGGTGAGCAGCGGAGGGCAATGCTCCGGCCGCACGATCTCGAGCGGATGAGGGTCGAACGTGACCAGCACGCTCCGGCGGCCCGCCGCCTCCGCCCTCCGGCGGATCTCGCGCAGCACGCTCCAATGCCCGAGGTGCACGCCGTCGAAGGTGCCCACGGTCGCGACCGTGCCCCGGTCCTCCGGGATGCCGCGCGGGTGAGCCCAGCGCACCGCGCCGCTCACGACACGGGCCTCACGGACCGAACACCTTTCGCGGATGCACGACGCCGTGCTCCCGTTCGCCGATCGCCACCAGGTTGCCTCCATGCGCGAGCAACACCGTGCCGTCCCGCGCGTCACCCTCCACGGTGACGCTGCTCCCGTGCATGATACGCGCGAGGACGTCGTCGTCCACGTCCAGCGCGGGAAGATGTCCGAGAGCGTCCAGCGGCGCGAGCGCCGCCCCGGCGACCCGTTCGGGGTCGGCGAGGTCCTCGTAGGCGAGCGCGTCGGCGACCGAGAGGTCACCGATCGCCGTCCGGCGCAGCTTCTCGAGATGGGCGCCGACGCCGAGCGCCTCGCCGATGTCGCGGGCGAGCGCGCGCACGTAGGTGCCCGAGGAGCACGTGAGGCGCAGCGTGATCCGGGGGAGGTCGAGCCCCGTGAGGGCGAGCGACGAGATGCGCACCCGCACCGGCCGGAGGAGGACGGTCTCGCCCCGACGCACGCGTCGGTGGGCCGCGACACCGTCGATCTTCTTGGCGGAGTACTCGGGCGGCACCTGATCGACGTCCCCCCGGAACCGCTCGAGCACCGCCTCGATGCGCGTCCGGTCGAGCGATTCCCAGCCGGAGCGCCGCTCGAGCACCTCGCCCTCGGGGTCGAGCGTGGCCGTGGTCGCGCCCAGGAGCGCGACGGCCTCGTACGTCTTGTCCTGACCGGCCAGGTACTCCGCCAGCCGCGTGGCCTTGCCCACGCACAGCAACAACAGCCCGGACGCGAACGGATCGAGCGTGCCCGTGTGACCGATACGACGGTTGCCGACGGCCTTGCGGGCGGCCCTCACCACGTCGTGCGAGGTCGGACCCTCCGGCTTGTCGACCGGGAGGACGAAATCGGAGGCGGCCGCGATCACTCGCCGTCCGTGCCGGGACCGTCGCCGGGCTCGGGCTCGGCTTTCGTCTGGGGCTCGGGTTGGGGATCGGGGCCGATGACCTCCGAGAGGATCCGCTCGATCCGTTGGGCGTGCTCCAGGGAGCGATCCTTCTGGAAGCGCAGCTCCGGGATCTTGCGGATCCTCAGGATGCGCCCGAGCTCGGAGCGCAGGAAAGGCGCGGCGGCCCCCAATCCCTCGAGCGTCGACTCGAGGTCGTCCTCCGTCCCGCCGCTGCGCACGAAGACCCGCGCGGACCCCAGATCGGCAGCCACCTCGACGCCGGTGATGGTGACCAGGCCGACGCGCGGGTCACGCACCTGGGTGCGAATGATCTCGGAGAGCTCGCGCTTGAGCTGCTCGTTGAGGCGGGCCGCCCGCTTGCCTTTCATCCGCCCTCAGTACAGCTCGCGCCGCACCGACGTGATGATCGCGCCGCCGTGCGACTCCACGAGCTGGTCGGCCTTCTGCAGAACGGACTCGGCCATGTGCCCATCGCTGGTCACCAACGCGATCGTCAGCTCCGCGCGCTGGTGCACGTCCTGGAGATCCGTTTCGGCCACCGAGACGTTGAACTTGTCCCGCAGCCTATCGCGCAGCGAACGGATGATCGAGCGCTTCTCCTTGAGCGACGAGCACCCAGGCAAGGAGAGCTCCCAGGTGAGCGACGCGACGACCATCGAGTCCGGCGCCGGTCTCTACGTGGCGCCCGCGAGCGTACGCGCGACCTCTTCGACCGTGTAGCACTCGATGACGTCGCCGACCTTGATGTCGTTGAAGTTCGCGATGCCGATGCCGCACTCGAAGCTCTCGCGGACTTCCTTGACGTCGTCCTTGAACCGCTTGAGCGAGCCGATGTCGCCGTCGTAGACGACGATCCCATCGCGAATGACACGCGCCCGCGCCTTGCGATCGATGCGGCCCTCGGTGACGAACGATCCGGCGATCGTGCCGACCTTGCTGACCTTGAACGTCGCGCGCACCTCGGCCGATCCCACGACCGTCTCCTTGCGCTCCGGCGAGAGCATGCCCTCGAGCGCCGCGGTGACGTCGTCCACCGCCTCGTAGATCACGTCGTAGACGCGGATGTCGACGCCGGCCTTCTCGGCCTCGTGTCGCGCCGCGGTCTGCGGCCGCACCCTGAACCCGATGATGACCGCGCCGGCCGTCTGTGCGAGCAGCACGTCGGACTCGTTGATCGCACCGACGGCGCGGTGCACGATCTCGACCTGCACCTCGTCGGTGCCGAGCTGCTCGAGCGCGTCGGCGAGCGCCTGCACGGAGCCGTCCACGTCGCCCTTGATGACGAGCGGGAGCCCCGAGACCTGGCCACTGGCGACGAGTGCGCCGAAGTCGCCGAGCTTCACGCCCCGCTCGCGGATGCGCATCTGCTTCTCGCGATCGAGCCGCTGGCGGTTCAGGGCGATCTCGGAAGCCGTGCGCGCCTCCATCGCCTGGAACGTGTCGCCGGCCTGCGGTACTCCGCTCGCGCCGAGCACCTGGACCGGCGTGGCCGGGCCGGCCTCGCGCAGCGCGTGGCCGCGCTCGTCGAGGAGGGCGCGCACGCGGCCGTCGTAGAGGCCGCAGAGGAAGGAGTCGCCGACCCTCAGCGTACCCCGCTGCACGAGGACCGTGACGACGGGGCCCTTCCCGACGTCGAGCTGGGCCTCGATGACGGTGCCCTGGGCCTCCCGATCGGGGTTGGCCTTGAGCTCGAGCATCTCCGCCTGCAGGAGCACCTTCTCCAGCAGCTCGTCGACGCCTGCACCCGTCTTCGCAGAGACCTCGGCGCTCAGCACCTGTCCGCCGAAATCCTCGACGTGGACGTTGTGGTGCATGAGCTGCTGCTTGACCTTGAGCGGCTGCGCGCTCGGCAGGTCCGTCTTGTTGATCGCCACGACGATGGGCACGCCGGCATTCTTGGCGTGACTGATCGCCTCGACCGTCTGCGGCATGACGGCGTCGTCCGCCGCCACCGTCAGGATCACGATGTCGGTGACCTCGGCGCCGCGGGCACGCATCGCCGTGAAGGCCGCGTGGCCGGGCGTGTCCAGGAACGTGATGGAACGGTGATCCGGCAGCTCGACGTGATAGGCGCCGATATGCTGCGTGATCCCGCCCGATTCGCCAGCGACCACATTGGTGCTGCGGATCCGGTCGAGGAGCAGCGTCTTGCCGTGGTCCACGTGGCCCATGACGGTCACCACGGGCGGACGCGGCTTCAGGGTCTCGGGAGCATCCTCCTCGACGGCGATCTCCGGCTCGGCCCCGTACTCCTCCTCGCGCACCGCCGTGAAGCCGAACTCGTCGAGCAGCATCTCGATCTGATCGAAGTCGAGGCGCTGGTTGATCGTGACGAGCAGGTGCAGGTTCTTGAACGCGGAGCCGATGATCTCGGTCGAGGGCACGCCGATCAGCTCGGCGAGCTCGGCCACGGTCAGGAACTCGTTCACGCGAACGGTCGTGCGCTCGCGCTCGACCTCCTGCCGCTCCTGCTCGTCGAGTGCCTCCTGCTCCTCCGCGGTGAGCTTCTCGCCTTTGCGCCGCTTCTTCTTGCCGCTGCTCTTCAGCTCGGACATGACGCGCTGGATGTTGGACTGGACTTCGTCCTGGTCCACGTCCTGGCGCTTCTTGCCCTTCTTCTTCTCGCGTCGCTTCCGGCGCCCGTCGGCCGTGTAGCCCTCGGCCTGGATACGCACCTGTCCGCCCGGGCCGGCGCTCGCGGCCGGCGCGGGGGCGGGACGGCGAATCGTGCGCACGGGTCCTTCGGGCGCCCCCGCGCGGGCGGGCGCGGGCGGCGCCGGGCGCGACCCCTCGGCCGCGGGCGCTGCTTCGACCACCGGCTCGGGCGGCGGGGGCGCGGCCGCGCGCGGAGCCGCCGGCTCCCGCTTCTCCTCGGGAGGAGGCGCGGGCGTCGAGCGAGGGGCGGGCTCCGGAGCGGGTGCTTCGGCCACGGGCGCCGCCGCCACGGGCGGAGCGACCGGCTCGGCGACCTCGGGCTCCTCGGCTTCCGGCTCCGCTTCGGGCGCGGGCTCCTCGGCTGCTTCCGGCTCGGGCAGATCCTCCTTCTTGCGACGGCGGCGCTTGCCTGCCGACGGAGATGCTTCCTCGAGCGCGGCCGCGATGGCCTTGGCGGGATCCTTGTGTCCGGCCCGGCGCTCCTTCTCCACCTTGGCCAGCACCTTCGACACCTGCGCGTCGGTGATCGTGGCATCCTCGTCCGCGACGGGAATGCCCATCTGCCGCAGAAGCGCGATCAGCGCATCTGGGCTCACCTTCAGATCGTCGGCGAAGTCGTAGACCTGCATGCTTTCCTAGGCCTCCACTCCGGTGACGACCGGCGACTGCGCGCGCGGCTCGAGTACTGACAACATCTGGGCGGCGAGCTCGGCGTGGGTCACCGCGACCGCGGAAAGCGGTGCGACCCCTACGGCGGCCCCCAACTCGCCGCGGCTGCCCCACGCCGCGTGCGGAACCGCGTGACCGGCGAGCGTTCTCCGCATCTTGGCGCTCTGGGCCGGCGCGGCATCCTGCGCCACCAACACCAGCCGCGCGTGTCCTGCGCGGATCGCTTCGCGCGCCGCCTCCGTTCCGACCGCCACGCCGCCGGCGCGACGAGCGAGACCCAGCAGTCCCGTGACGCGGCTGACGGCAGCTCCCGATTCGCTGCTCATGACCCTGTTCGCTCTACTCACTTCGTTGCTCACGCTCACTTTGATCGGGGGCCGACGCTACCGCCGCCCGGCCCTTCGATCTCGCCTCTTGCTGCTTCGCATCCTGCTTGCCCTCGTCCTCCTCGTCGGCCGCCGCGTCGCCCTCGACCACCGTCAGCTCGTCGATGAGCTGCAGCAGGCGGTCGGCATCCTCCTCGCGGAGCCCCGCGATTCCCAGGAAGTCACGCCGCTCGAGATCGATCACCTGGAGGAACGTCTCGTATCCCGCGGCCGCGAGCGCGGCGAGCGTCGTCGGCGGCAGGTTGAGCTCCGAGAGCGGGAAGTCGGCCGTCTCGTACTGGTCCTCGGGTGAGGTGGTGAACGCCGACGTGTCCGCGCCGCGATCGAGCCACTCCCTCGAGCCGTACAGATCGATCTGCCAGCCGATGAGCTGCGACGCGAGCCGCACGTTCTGCCCGTTGCGACCGATCGCCAACGAGAGCTGATCCTCGTCCACGATCGCCGTGATCACCTGTCGCTCGTTGTCGCTGAGCACCTTCGACACGCGCGCGGGCGCCAACGCTCGGCGGGCGAAGACCTCGGTGTCCGGATGCCACGGCACGATGTCGATGCGCTCGCCGCCGAGCTCGGACACGACGGCCTGGACGCGTGACCCCTTGAGCCCCACGCACGCGCCGACCGGGTCGATCGACTCGTCGCGGCTGTAGACCGCGATCTTGGTGCGACCGCCGACCTCGCGCGCGATCTCACGGATCTGCACGATGCCCTGGTAGATCTCGGGGACCTCGAGCTTGAAGAGGGCCGCGACGAAGGACGGATCTCCGCGGGAGAGGATGAGGCGGGGACCCTTCGGGCTCTCCTCGACCTTCTTGAGCACGGCCCGGATCGGATCCCCCTGCCGGAACCGCTCGCGCGGGTTCTGCTCCTTCCAGGGGATGATCGCTTCGGCGTCGCGGGCTCGGTTGAGCATGATGACGATCTTGCCGCGCTCGATCTGCTGGACCTCGCCCGAGAGGAGCTCACCGACCTGATCGGCGAACTCGTCGCGGATCCGGTCGCGCTCGTTCTCGCGGACGCGCTGCACGATGCGCTGCTTGACCGCCTGCACGGCATTGCGGCCGAACTGCTCGAAAGCCACCGGGATCTCCATGACGTCTCCGACCTCGTACGTCTCGTCGTCCCAGCGCGCCTCCTCGAGCCCCACCTCCGTGGCCGGATCCTCCACGTCCTCGACCACCCGGCGGAGCACAACGATGTCGAACTCTCCGGTGTCCTCGTCGATGGAAATCTCGGCCTGTACGGTCGTGCCGTAGATGCGTGCGAGACCCGCCAGGATCCCGTCCTTGACGAGGTCGGTCATCTCCTCGTCGGACAGGCTCTTGGTAGCTGCGACGTCCCGGAAGGCCGCCACGATCTGAGCCGCATTTGCCATGTCTATATCCTCACGTACCGCACGATTTCGGGGTCACCGTCCCTTCGAGTGGCGTCCTTCGTTCATTTCCACTCGAAGAGCAGGTTGGCCTTCCGGATCTCTGATCGCGGAATGCTGACCTCCTTGTCCCCTTCTTTTCCACTGAGCCTGAGCCTCACCGCTTCCGCATCCGACCCCGCGCCCTCGAGCCCCAAGAGCTCTCCCTCCAGACGGGTCGCCATGCCCGCCAGCAGCCCCGTCCCCACCACCGCGACGCGCTCTCCGCGAAACCGCTCGAAGTCGCGCCCTTTCACCAGAGGCCGCTCCACACCGGGAGACGACACCTCCAACACGTACCGCTTGGAGAGGGCCTCGTGCGCGTCGAGCCAGGGCTCCAGAGCCCGGCTCACCTTCGCGCATTCGTCCACGGTCACGCCCGCTCCCGGTGCCGCATCCGGACGGTCGATCCGGACCTTGAGCTGCGGACGCTGCCCGCTCCCTCCCCACTTCACCTCGACCAACTCGAAACCCAGGTCTGCGATCCGCCCCGCCAGCTCCTGCTCCATCTCCGGCAAGACACGCATCGAGACTTTCTCCCACGCGACAATACGGGCCCCCCGCGCGAAGCGGTGAGCCCAAAACCACACCGAACAAAAAAGCGGGGGCGAACCACTCCCCCACTTCTCGAGAAAACGCCGCCATCTGCGGCCTTTTGACGACCGGGAAATATAGACGGGCGCCCGAGGCGGCTCAAGGCGCGACCCCGGTCCGGTCTAGCTCATTCGCGGTCCTCCGCCGGCTGTTTCCCTCGATCCGACGGGTCCGAAAACCGCCCCTCCAGCAGCTCCACCCGATTGCGGAGCGCCTCCATCTCGGCCCGCAGCGCGTCGAGCTCGGCCTGGTGGACGAAGTCCAGCTTCTCCTTGGCGCCCGAGGCGGCCGACTGCGCGCGATCGAGCGCGTCCTTCATCACGCCCTTCGCGCGCTCGGTCGACAGATCACCCCGCTCGCGCGCCTCCTGGATCGTCTCCTCGATCGCGTCCTTGAAGGCCGTCAGGACGCCGATCCCCTGCTTGATGCCGTCGCTCATGCGCCGACGCGTGCCACGTCGCTCCTGGATCGCCATCGCTCCACCTCGTCGTCTGTGAGGAACTACCACTCCGCACGCTCTTCCCTCCGAATGTGCGCGCCGAGAGCGGTCAAGCGTGCGTCGATCGCTTCGTATCCGCGCTCGATCTGCCGGATGTTGTGGATTCTGCTGGTACCCTGCGCGCCGAGCGCAGCGATGAGCAGCGCCATACCCGCTCGAATGTCGGGGCTCTCCACCGTGCCACCCTGCAGGGCGCGCGGACCGACCACGACGGCGCGGTGCGGATCGCAGAGCACGATGGTCGCTCCCATCGCCACCAGCTTGTCGGTGAAGTACATCCTCGACTCGAACATCTTCTCGTGGATCAGGACCGTGCCGTGGCACTGCGTCGCCACCACGAGCGCGATCGACGTGAGGTCCGCGGGAAACGCCGGCCAGGGACCGTCGTCCACCTTGGGCACCTGACCGAACGCGTCCTGGCGCACGACGTGGTCGGCCGCTCCGTGAACCAGGAGATCGCGGCCCCGCACCTCGCAGTCGACGCCGAGGCGGTCGAAGCCGAGGAGGGTGGAGTCCAGATGCTCGATCGGGGCGTCCTCGATGGTCAGCTCGCTCTTGGTCACGGCCGCGAGCCCGATGAAGGACCCCGTCTCGATGTGGTCCGCTCCCACGCGGTAGGTCGCGCCTCCCAGATCGCTCACCCCCTCGATCTCGAGGACATGCGTGCCGATGCCCGAAATGCGCGCACCCATCGCGTTCAGCAGGTGGCAGAGATCCTGGACGTGGGGCTCGGCCGCCGCGTTTCGGATGCGCGTCGTGCCCGGCGCCAGCACGGCCGCGGTCACGGCGTTCTCCGTCCCGGTCACCGACGGCTCGTCGAGGAAGATGTCGGCCCCGTGCATGCGCTCGGCGCGAATGGTGAAGCCGTTGCTGAGCAGCACCTCCGCGCCGAGCCGCTCGAAGGCGAGGAAGTGCGTGTCCATCCGCCGCCGCCCGATCCCGTCTCCGCCCGGAGGCGGTAGCCTGACCTCGCCGAAGCGAGCGAGCAGCGGGCCGGCCAGCAGCACCGAGGCCCTGATGCGCCCCGCGAGCTTGGGATCGATGGTCCCGCGCTTCACGCCGCGGGCGTCCACGGTCACGTCGCTCGGACCCTGCCACGAAACCTCGGCGCCGAGCGACACGACGATCTCGAGGAACGTCTCCACGTCACGGATGCGCGGCACGTTCCGCAGCGTGACGGGTGCCCCGGCCAGCACGGAGGCGGCGAGGCACGGAAGCGCGGCGTTCTTGTTGCCGGCGGGCCGTATCCGCCCGTGGAGCCGGTGCCCGCCCTCGACCACGAAGATCCCCATGCGTCGGTTCGCCGTCTCCTGGTGTCCGCCGTGTCCGCGCAGGCGTCTAAGCAGTAGGACTGCAGTAGGACTGCAGTGCGACCGCAGTAGGACCGGTGGAAGGCGGAGGGCCCGTCCGCCCGGGCGCGGCCGGCGAACATACCTTCCCGCCGCGCCCGGCAGCAACGGATCCTGCAGGATGCATGCCCTCGAGTTGCCGGGGTGGCGGGTGGTTTCTACTGTTGGCACCGCGAAGTCGGCGCGCCACCCGAGCGAGCCTCCAGACCAGCCGCCCGACCCGCGCGACCCCATCGCGCGCCAGCCCCTCTCCAGGTAGGCGGGATGCAAGAGCCCCTCAGCCCGATCCCGGCGCAGGCGATCCTGACGCTCCTGCTCCAGCTCGCGGGCATGCTCCTCCTGGCGCGCGCGCTGGCCGAGGCGATGCGGAGGCTCGGGCAACCCGCCGTCATCGGAGAGCTGCTGGCGGGCGTGCTGCTCGGGCCCACCGTGCTCGGTCACTTCGCGCCGGAGCTCTTCCTGCGCGCCTTCCCGCCGGAGGCGGAGCAGCGTCAGCTGCTCGAGGTCGTCTCGTGGCTGGGCATGGTGCTCCTCCTGCTGCTCACCGGCCTCGAGACCGACATCCGCGCGATGCGGAACCTCGGGCGGCCGGCGTTCATGGCGTCCGTGTTCGGGATGGTCGTCCCCTTCGCCAGCGGCCTCGCGCTCGGTTGGCTGCTCCCGGACACGTACCTGACCGATCCGGCGAACCGAGCGGTCTTCGCGATGTTCCTCGCCACCGCGATGGCCATCTCGGCCATGCCGGTGATCGCCAAGATCCTCCTCGACCTCGACCTGATCGGGCACAGCACCGGGCTCGTGATCCTGTCGGCGAGCGTCGTCGACGACACGTTCGGTTGGCTCATCCTGTCGGTCATCGCGGGTCTCGCGTCCGGCGGCGTGTTCGCACCCGCGGAGCTGGGCGTCACGCTGCTCTGGCTCCTCTTCTTCCTCGCCGTGATGCGTTGGGTCGTCTATCCGGCCCTTCGCGCCGCCGTCCAGCTCGTCAACAGGAGCGTGGACCTGCCGGGTGCGGATATCTCGCTGCTTCTCGGCTTCACGTTCCTGGCGGCGGCCGCCACGGAGGCCATCGGCGTGCACGCCGTCTTCGGCGCGTTCGTGGCGGGGCTCCTCATCCGACAGATCCCGCGCGTGCAATCGGATTCGCTCGAAGTGATCGAGATGTTCGTGGTGTCGGCGCTGTCGCCGATCTTCTTCGCGTTCGTCGGCATCCGGGTGGATCTGTGGACGCTGTCGGGGTGGGCGCTCCCCTCAGTCGTGATCGGCGTGGCGGTCTTCGGCAAGCTCGCCGGATGCTACGTCGGTGGACGGCTCGGAAGGCTTTCGCACTGGGAGTCGCTCGCGGTCGGGTTCGGCATGAACGCGCGCGGCGCCATGGGGCTCATCGTCGCGCTCATCGGCCTCTCGCTCGGGCTCCTCACGTCCGAGATGTACTCGACGATCGTCCTGGTCGCGCTGGTCACGTCGTTCATGGCGCCCATCCTGTTGGGTTGGGCGATGCCGCGCCTGCCCGTGAGCGAGGGCGAGCGCCTCCGCGCCGAGATCGGGGAGCGCCGCGCGCTCGTGCCGAGCGGATCCCTCCGCGTGCTGGTGCCGACGGCCGGCGGTGCGAACGCGATGACCGCCATCGAGCTCGCGGCGCCGCTCATCCGGGAGGCGCGCGGGCGCCTCACGGCCCTCTACGTGGACGAGGGCCCCCCGCGCACCAGGCTGGGCGGGCTCCTCGGCGGACGCGCGTCGCTGGCCGGCACGAACCTGGCCGCGCACTTCGACCGGGCCGCGTCCGTCCTGGACGGTGACGGCGACCGCTTCACCGTGCGGCAGGTCAGAGCCGAAGACGTGGGCGGGGCCGTCCTCGAGGAGGCGAGCCGGGACTACGACCTGCTCTTCCTGGGTGCGGCCCAGGAGCGGATCCTCGACGACCCGCTGGCGCTCGAGATCGTGCGGCGGGCGCCCCTCCCCGTGGTGATCGTGCGAGGCAACCGCGTCCACCCATCCGCGGACGCCGAATCGACGGCCGCCGGCGCGCCGGCCGACAAGGCTCCGTTTCGGCGACTCCTGGTTCCCGTCGACGGGAGCATCTTCTCCCGTTACGCCGCCGAGCTCGCCCTCGCCTATGCCGGTGCGGCGGGCGCGCGTGTCCGGATCCTGCACGTGCTGGTGAAGGCACGGCTCGCCGAGGGCTCCATCCCGGTCGCCGACCGGCGTGATCCCCACGACGCGCGCCGGGCGCTCATCGAGCAGGCCGAGCAGCAGATCCGCCGTGAGCTCGAGCCCTTGGCCGCCGCGTACCGCGCCGCGTTCTCCATTCGCGTGCTCGCGAGCGGCGCCCCGCGCGAGATCATCATCGGAGAGTCGCGCTCGGGCGACTACGACCTGCTGGTGCTCGGCACCGAGACCAAGGTCCTCGGACAACCCTTCTTCATCGGTCAGGGCACGGCCGAGATCGCCGAGCGAGCGGCCTGCACGACCGCGATCGTGCTGCCAGGAGCGCGACGCGCCGGCTGAGCGGCATCGCCGACTCGGTCAGGCGGATGTCAGGAGGCCGGCGGACCGATCCCGAGGAGCTGCAGGACCAGCACGACGCCGAGCCCCGTGAGCACCACGGCGAGCACCCGCTCGAGCACGACGCCCCGCAGGCGCCTCGAGAGGCGAGCGCCGGTGCGCGAGCCCATCTGGATGCCGATCACCGCCGGGATGACGATCGACAGATCGATGAGCCCGTGCACGTAGTAGATGTACGCGCTGGCCGAGACGGTGAAGCCGCCCATCAGCACGCTCGTGGCGGCGGCCGCCTTCACCGGCATGCGCATGACCGTGAGCATCACGGGCATCGTCACCACGCCACCGGCCAAGCCCAGCAGACCCGACAGCGTTCCCCCGAAGAGGCCGGCGCCCGCACCGAGCGACAGTCGCTGCGGCTGATAGCTCACGTCCTCCCCGGTGGCGGCGTCGTGATACGAGCCCGCCACGCCGAAGGGATCGTCGCCTCCGCTCGCGACGTGCGGTGTCTGGCGGCGCGTGAACGTGCGGAGCGCGAGCCCCAGGAGCACGGCGGCGAAGATCCCGCGCAGCACGTCGGCCGCCACGATCGCGACCAGCAGCCCGCCGACGATCGCCCCCATGAGTGTGGGGAGCTCGAGCAGGAGCGCCAGGCGCACGTTCGGGATGCGATCACGCATGTAGGTGGAGGTGCCGACCACGGAGTTCACGACGACCGAGACGGCACCGGCCGCGATGGCGAGCTTCATCGGAACGGCGAGGAAGCCGGAGAGAAGCGGTACCAGGAAGGCGCCGCCGCCGAGACCCACCTGGACCCCCAGCGCTCCGGCGCCGGCGGCCGCGAAGAACACACCGATCTCCTTCCAGAGCCCGGCCGGCGTCGCGCTCGGCACGGCCGAGCCGCTCTCCCCGACTCCGGCCGCCACGAGACCCAACGCGACCAGCACGACGAGCCCGGTCGAGATGGCAGCGAAACGCCAGTCGCGTCCACGCGCGAAGCTCGAGCCCAGCCACACCAACGACAGCGGCGGGGTCGCGAGCAGGACGAGAACCCCGAGCGTCGCCAACGCCCCTCCATCGAGCCGGAGGGACAGGGCGAGGAGCGAGTCGGCGCTCACGGTGCCGTGCGGGAGGCGGCCTGCCCGTATCCACGAGAGCGCCGCGCCGACGAGCACGAGACCCATGCCGACGGCGAGCAGGCTGCGCAGCAGCGTGGCCACGGCCGCCCCGAGCCCATCGCGGGCGGCGTGAGGCTCCGTCACGATCCGGTGATGAGGACGATGGGAAGGAGGATGGCGATCGTCACTCCGATGGTGACCATCCAGTAGGTGACGCCGATCACGACCCCGCTGGACAGGTTGGAGAGGAGGGAGCCACCGTACACCGTCCGCAACGCCACGACCAGGTACCAGAGCGCGTAGGCGATCGAGAGCGCGCTCAGGACGGAGTCGGCGAGGTCGTTGTTCACGACGACGCTGGCGACCGCGGCCAGCGCGAACGCCCAGAACCACGCCGCGTGCACGTGCAGCGCGAAGATGAGGTGCTGGGGATAGGTGCGGCGCGCTGGACGGCGGGCGATCGCGAGGAGACCGGCGAAGAACGGGACGAGCAGGAACATCGCGCGTGGTATCCAGGTGCTCACGGCTTCCTGCGCCGATCGGTCCAGCTCCGCTTCGTTGGCGAACCCGCGCTGCGCCAGCTCCGCCTGGATCTCCGCTTCGGTCTGACCCGTGAGCTCGACGTCGAAGTTTCCGGACCATCCGGTGAGGGAAACCAACCCGAAGTACGCCACGCTGATGACGAGGTAGAGACGCGCCGGCGATACCCAACGCACGCGCCTGCCTTCCAGGTACTCGCGCGTGAGGAAGCCGGGGAAGAAGAACAGCAGGCCGAGCGACTGGAGGATGCGACCCTCGAGGTTCGTGACGGCCTCCCAGGCGTCACCGGCCACGTCCCGAAGCGTCGGCGTGAGCGCGCGGTCCTCCTGACCGCAGGTCGAGCAATAACGTCCGCTCAGGGGCGCGCCGCAGTTCAGGCAGACGGCCGAATGACGCTCGGGCATCGCGCTCGGGGTCGGCTCCGCGCTCATGACGTCGCTCGGGCTCCCACCATGGCTCGGACATCCACCCGCACGGCGGCGGGAGCGCCGGCCGGCGGCGGATGCAGCTCGGGATCCACGGCGTGCGCCAGGATCTCGAGGCTGTCGACGAGGCGCGGGCCCGGACGGCTGAAGTACTGCGACCCGTCGGTGACGTAGACGCGGCCGTCGCGAACCGCCGGAACGTCGCGCCACCGGGGCATACGCGCGAGCGCGGGCAGATCTTCGAGGGTGCGCTCCACACCGAAGCCGCAGGCCGCGACGAAGATCAGCTCGGGGCGCGCGTCCGCCACCCGCTCCCAATCGATCACCTGGGCGGGCTCGCCCCCCCGTCCGTGCGGATCGAGGCCGCCCGCCATGCGCACGAGCTCCGGGTTCCAGTGGCCGCACGCGAACGGCGGATCGAGCCATTCGATGAACGCCATCGGCACAGGCCGCGCGGATACGCTGCGCGCGGCGACCTCACGGACGCGCGCGTGGAGGCGGCCGGCCACCTCGTCCCCGCGGGCTTCCACGCCGGCCTTCGCTGCGACCAGCCGAATGCCATCCCACACCTCCTGGAGCGAGCGCGCCTCGAGGTTCACCACCTCGGGCGGTCCGGGAAGGCGCCGCGCCGCGACGTGCACCTCTTCCTCCGAGACCGCGCACACGGTGCAGAGCGCCTGCGTGAGGATCAAGTCGGGGCGGAGCTCCTCCAGCGCGTCCACGTCGAGTTCGTACAGTGCGCCGCTGGCGCCGGCGGGCGCGCTTCGCAGCTCGCGCACCGCCCGGTCGATCTCGCCGCTCGACACGCCGCGCGGCACGAACGAGCGTGTGACCACGGGATGGCGGCGCACCGAGGGTGGGAAGTCGCAGTCGTGCGAGATCGCCACGAGCTGGTCCCCCAGGCCGAGGGCGTGGACCATCTCCGTCGCGCTGGGAATCAGCGAGA
The DNA here is from genome assembly GCA_050181335.1 of Gemmatimonadales bacterium. Classification (GTDB taxonomy): domain Bacteria; phylum Gemmatimonadota; class Gemmatimonadetes; order Longimicrobiales; family Gaopeijiaceae; genus UBA2982. Next base: position 30,349 of record JBFXDG010000005.1, read on the forward strand.
CGATCCGCATGGCCCCGACGCGCCGCTCGCGGCTCTCAGCGGCCGATCGCTCTCCGCAGGAAGGCCAGCGTCGGCTCCAGATACTCCGGCTCGTAGAACGCGTCGCCCAGGTGCTCCCCACCGTGCACGACCTCGAAGTGGACGTCGAGGTCGTGCTTCTCGTACGCCCCCATGAGCTCGTGCGCCTGGTTGATGGGCATCTGCACGTCCTGGTCGCCGTGCACGAGAGCCAGCGGAGGATCCCCGGCGTCGACGTGCACGATCGGGCTGGCCAGCCGCGCGAGCTCCGGCACCCGGTCGGGAAGCGCGCCCAGCAGCTGCTCGAGCGACGGCTCGCGGACGCTCAGCCCGAACGGCGTCGACTGCGCGAGGATCGTCGTGAGGTTCGACGCGCCCGCCACGCTCAGGATCGCCTGGACATCGGACGACGCGTCGAGGTGGTCTCCGACCGTCCCCTCGAGCTCCCGGTTTCCGTTGGTGACCCCCACCAGCGCCGCGAGGTGGCCTCCCGAGGAGTAGCCGCCGATCACGATGCGATCGGCGCGATACCCGAGCTCGTGTGCGCGCGCGCGCAGGAAGCGGATCGCCGCCTTGATGTCGTGGACCTGCGCGGGGAAGCGCGCCTCGGTGGACTGCCTGAAATCGACGCTGGCTACCGCGAAGCCGTGCTCCACGAAGACGGACGGGACCTGGGCCTTGGTGCCCGAGCTCCAACGGCCCCCGTGCACCCATACCAGCAAGGGGGGATCGGTCTCGCCCGCGGGCCAGTGGAGGTCGAGCGCGAGATCGCGACCCTCGACCGTCGCATAGACGAGGTCCCGCCGGGTCTGTCTCGCCTGCGCCAGGGCGTCGTCGCCGCTCGCGAGCAGCAGCCCCAGCGCGGCGGCGGTCAGCAGGCCGTGGCGGGCCACGCCGCGCAGAACGATCGAGCTCATGGAGCACCTCCTCGCGCCGTGTTTCGCGGTGGGGAGCCGTATGCTATCGCGAGGCGGTGCCGCGCGCACGTTCCCGCGAGCCGCCCGGACTCACTCGCGCCCGGCGTTCTCGCAGTTCGCGGCACCGGGAAAATCGGAGACGATGTCGATGCCGATCACATCGCCCGGGCTGACCACGATCGGATACAGCGTGCACCATCCAGCCGCGAGGAGCTCGATCCGGAAGCGCACGTCTCCGGTGAACTCCAGCGGGACGTCGAACGTGCGTCGACCGTTTCCGACGACGTCCCCGACGCGCCGCTCGGTGCCGCCGAGCTGGCTGTAATAGATCGTCGCGTCGTTGAAGTTGTTGTTCCTCACCTCGACGCGCATGCTGGTCGCGCGCGCACCCGCCGACGAGAACGGATCGAGCTGGCGACCCGGCGCGGCGCACGCCGTCCACAGGAGAGCCGCGACGACGAGCCGAGCGGAGCGGCGTGCGCGGAGAGAGCGTCCTGGCGGCATGTCGACCTCCTGTCGGCGGCCTTCGTCACCATACGCGCGGCCGACTGCGCGCGGCAACCCTCACTTCGATTCGGCCGCCTTCTTCAACGAGGCCAGCTTTTCGGCGGACAGCGCGCGGCACGAGCACGCTCGCGCGTGGGCCAGGTGCCACTCGAGCCGCTGCTTCGGCGTAGGGTTCTTGGGCATCCTGTGCGCTCGGTGCCACTCGGCGTTGATCTTGCTCGGCATGTGGGGTCCTCGATGCAGCGCGCTCGGTCAAAATCGATGGGTGTAGCTCAGCTTGGTCGCCGCGCGACGGTCGAGCGTCCCGAAGGAGTTGCCCAAGGGGTCCTCGAGCCAGTTCTGCTGATACACCAGGTAGAGGTCGTTGCCCGGCGCGAGGATCCAGCGGAAGCGCGCCTGCCACCCCAGCACGCCGCTGACGGAATCGTACTGCACGTTGTTGATGACGTAGATGCGCGGGTTGAACTGATTGTCGAGGATCACACGGTACAGGCGCGTGGTGAAGCTTCCTTGCGCGAGCTCCACACGGCTGCGCTCGAACGCCGCGTTCAGGCGGATGCCTGGGCGAGGACGGAGCGCGAGCCCGAGGTTGATGTCCCTGCGATCCCCGGAGAAGAAGCCACCCCAACCGTATTGGCCGTTGATCGAGACCACGCGCCGGCTGGCGGTGCCCGCGCCGGCGCGCCAACGATTGAAGGTGTAGTCCTCGCCCATCGGCAGGATCACGCCGTCGCTGATCTCGAAGTCGTCGTCGAGCAGCTCGTAGACCCGGCTCACGCCGAAGCCGATGTTGTCGCCCGCGTGGGTGGAGAGCTCGCCGAGCGTGAGGTTGAGCTCCCGCGTCACGACGGTGTTGTCCATGTCGGTGAGGATCGACAGATCCGCGCCCCAACGGAGCTGGCGAATGAGGGGATGGCCCTGTGGACGCGGCGCGAAGTTGATCGAGGGCGAGTAGCTGCGGAATCCGCGCCGGCGCACGAAGCCCAACGCGGGGTTGTGGCCGGGCTGCACCTCGCTCAGCTCGAGACTCCCGCTCCACAGGTCGTTCGGATAGCTGAGTCGCCCGCCGAACGCGAGCGCGTCCTCGAAGCCGCCGCCGGTCGAGTTGCCGAGCATGTACCCGGAGAGCTCGAGGTTCTCCGAGCCCATGAAGCTCGAGGTGGCGAGCCGGAAATCGAGACCCGCGGTATGGCCGTCGTCCACGCCCGTGCCGCGCTGATGGCGCCAGGTGTAGATGCCTCCGACGTACGACTGCGTGAGCATGCGACGCCGCACGCGGAGCACGCCGAAGTCCTCGCCGATCATTCCCTGCTGGGCATCTTCGCCGGTGCGCACCAGGAGCACGCCCACGTCGTTGGCACCCGCCTGCCCCGTCAGCTTGGCCCCGCCGTGGATCGTCTGCGGCTGACCGTTCGCGCCCAGACCGATCCGTCGGCTGAAGAACGGCTGCACGGGGGCGGCCTGCGAGAAGTCGAAGAACGTACCGCCCTCGAGGAAGAACGCGCGCTTCTCGGGGAACTGGATCGGGAAACGCGTGAGGTTGACCTGACGTTGATCGACCTCCGTCTCGGCGAAGTCGGTGTTGACCGTGACGTTGGCGCGCAGGTTCGGCGTGATGTTGTAGAAGAGATCGAGCCCGATATCGGCGCTCTCGTCACGTCCGACGGGGGGCGTCCGGCCGGGCGCCTCCGCGATGTAGCCGGCGGTGTACGGACGCACGTCGAGCCCCACACCCTGGCTCACGTCCTCGATGCCGACGAGCAGCCCCGCGTTGGACATCCGCCGCAGCCCCTGATTGCGCTGATGTCCCGTCCAGAGCGTCTCCTCGCTCTTGCGCCGCACCGTGCGTTGGAAGTTGATCCCCCAGGCAGGCGCGTTCGGGTCGAAGTTCAGCGTACGGAACGGGATGACGATCTCGACCGTCCAGCCGATCTCGCTCCGCAGCACGCGCGCGTCCCAGATGCCGTCCCACTGTCGGTTGTTGGTGCCTCCGGGTCCCATCACGGCATCGGCCATGAGACCGTACGGGTTCATCTCGAAGAAGTAGCCGCTCTGCTGGTCGAGGAACGTGTCCATCGTCCACATGAAGCGGTCGTCCGAGCCGAGCGTCTCGTCCCGCCGCATCGTGTTGCCGAGCAGTCGGTCCGGCTCGGAGTCGTGGGCGGTCACGCCCATGTAGAGGTTGTCGCGATCGAACGCGATCCGAACCTCCGTCTGCTCCGTGGGCGTCCCGCCGAGGATCGGATCCTGCATGATGAAATCCGAAGCCGGCACGGCGCGGCCCCACACGGCCTCGTCGAGCCGGCCGTCGAGCCTCATCTCCTCGCCCTCGCGGAGACGCTCGGCGCGCATGGTCCGACGGCCCTCGCCGAAGATGGGATGATCGGCTTTGGTGGCCTGGGCGATCGGCTGGGCGGCGGCGGGGGCGTAGGCGAAGAGCAGCGCGACCGCCGGTGCGAGCCAGGCGATCGAGCGAGAGAAAGGAGGATGTCTTCGGGGCATGAGCGCTCGACCAGGGAGATGCGTCCTGCGGGGCACCAGTATCACAGCCGGGCCTCCTCGCCTGTTGAGGATGGGGTGTAAGGGGTTGGTAAGTCGCGAAGCGGCTGGCGCGGTCGGGAGACGGGTGCCGCGGGAGGGCTCCAGGCCGGCCCGTCGCGCGCGCCTCCGCGGCTGGTACGCTCCGCCCCGCGCCGGTTAGACTAGAGACATGCGGATTCCTCTGGTCCCCTCTGCGATCCAGGCGATCCAGGCCGTCCCGCGAGACGGCCTCTCGATCGCCGCGGACGTCTCGATGATCATCGTGGCGGGAACGGTGGTGCTGCTCGCGCTGGTCGTCGCGGCCCTCCTGCTGCGGACGTATCGCCTCCTGCGAGAGGTCCGCCAGCACATCGGTCCCGTGACGGAGCGTACCCGCGGCATCGCCGAGAACGTGGAGCACATCACGCGCTCGTTGCGCGACGACGTGAGCCGCGTCGATGAATCGGTGCGGGCGCTCACGGATCGCCTGAAGCTCGCCTCCGACCGCATGGAGGAGCGCATCGGCGACTTCAACGCGCTCATGGAGGTGGTGCAGGAGGAGGCGGAGGGTGTCTTCATCGATACCGCCGCCACGGTGCGCGGCGTGCGCGCCGGCGCTCGCTCGCTCACCGACGAAACGGGTGACGGGGACCTTCTCTCCGAGCCGTCCGCGGACGGCGGAGCGAGGGAGCTGGAAGCGGGTTCCCCGGAAGCCGGCGACGAACGCCTTGCGATCAGGAACCGCTGACGATCGGGAGCGTCCCAGCGCGACGCTGGGCATCCTGACGCCACTCTTCTTCGTTGCTTGTTGGCTGCTCGTGCCCGAGCCCGTTCTGGCTTGGGGCCCGGCGACACACATCGCGCTCGGCGAGGCGATCCTCGGCTCGCTCTATCTCCTTCCGCCGGCCGTGCGGGCCCTGCTCGAGAAGTACCCTCTGCATTTCCTCTACGGCTCGGTCGCCGCCGACATCTCCTTCGCGAAGAAGTACGTGCCGGAAGGACGCCACTGTCACAGTTGGTCGGTGGGCGAAGAGATCCTCACGTCGGCCGATTCGGAGCGGCTCGCCGCCGTCGGGTACGGCTATCTCGCGCACCTCGCCGCGGACACCATCGCGCACAACGTCTTCATCCCGCGCCGTCTGCTCCTGACCAGCACCTCGCAGGCGCTCGGTCACACGTATTGGGAGCACCGCATGGACATGCACGTGGGCGAGGACTTCCTGTCGCTCGCCCGCCACGTCGTGGTCGATCACGATCACAGCGAAGCGGATCTGCTGTTCGATGCCGTCCTCAGCCGTACGCTCTTCAGCTTCGGAACCAACCGGCGGATCTTTCGCGGCATGATCCGCTTCACCGGACACGAGAGATGGCAGCGGGTGTTCGGACGCGTGCTCGAGAAGTCACGCTTCGACCTGCCGAACCCGCTCGTCGATCGCTACTTCGAGGTCGCCTTCGACTATACGGTGGGGTACCTGCGCGACCGGCAGTCGTCGCCGGCGGGCGAGATGGACCCGGTCGGCGACCTGAACCTGAGGTTGGCCAAGATGGTCCGGCGTCGCGCGATGTCGGACCACACCGCGGACCACCCCGAGGTGCTCAACGAGATGGCGCAGGAGTTCTTCCCGTTCCCGTCCGGGCCACTCCTGTATTGGCCTCAGCTCGTGGACGCCGATTTCGCAGCGGGCATCACGTCTCCGGGAGCGAATGCGCGCATGCTGCCCAAGCGGCCCGACGTGAAGGGCCTGCTGCTGGGCGCGGACGGCTAGCTTCCCGACGGGGAGAGCGCGCTCCTCAGCAGCTCGTTCACGCGCTTGGGATCGGCCTTCCCACCCGAACGCTTCATGACCTGGCCGACGAAGAAGCCGACGAGCTTCCCCTCGCCTCCGCGAAAGCGCGCCACCTCGGCCGGATGCTCGTCGATCACCGTCCTGACCCACGACTCGAGCTGCCCGTCGTCGCGCACCTGCGTGAGGCCCTTGGTGCGCACGATATCCGCCGGACGGCCGCCCTCCTCCGCGACGGTCGCGAGCACAGCCTTGCCGGACGCGTCGGAGATGGTGCCGTCGGCGACGAGCGCGATCAGCTCGGCGAGGACCTCGGGTGCCACGCTGAAGGTGGTCGGGTCCTCGCCTCGCTCGTTCATGAGTGCCTGCACGGGCCCCATCACCCAGTTCGCCGCCACCTTCGCCGGCACGCCGGCCGAGGTCGCGCCGGCGCGCTCGACGACCGCCTCGAAGTAGTCGGCACCCGCGCGTGACTGGGTGAGCACGCCGGCGTCGTAGGCCGAGAGCGCGTAGACGCGCTCGAACCGCGAGCGGCGCGCCCGTGGCAGCTCCGGCAGCGCCTGGCGCGCCGCGTCGAGGTCGCCCCGCGAGACGGTCAGCGGCGGCAGATCCGGATCGGGGAAGTAGCGGTAGTCGTGGCTCTCCTCCTTGGATCGCATGCTGCGCAGGACCGAGCGATGGTCGTCCCACAGCAGGGTCTCCTGCTCGACGCGGCCTCCGCGCTCCAGGATGCCGATCTGGCGGGCGAGCTCCGTCTCGATCGCCTTCTCGACGCCGGAGAACGAGTTGACGTTCTTGATCTCCGTCTTGGCGCCGAGCGCCTCGGATCCGAACGGCCTCACGGACACGTTCGCGTCCACCCTGAGGCTTCCCTCCTCCATGTTGCAGTCGCTCACGTCCGCGTACTCGAGGATCTGCTTCAGCGTGGTCAGGAAGGCGCGCGTCTCGGCGGCGGAGCGCAGGTCGGGCTCGGTCACGATCTCGACGAGCGGCGTGCCCGCGCGGTTCAGGTCCACGGCGGTGCCGTCCGCCACACGGTCGTGGATCGACTTGCCGGCGTCCTCCTCCATGTGCGCGCGCCGTATGCGCACCGACGCCTCACCGTTAGGGCCGTCGTACGCGACCGCGCCGTCCGTGGCGAGAGGGTGCTCGAGCTGGGTGATCTGATAGCCCTTGGGGAGGTCGGGATAGAAGTAGTTCTTGCGCGCCCAGACGGCGCGCTCGTGCACGGTGCAGCCGAGCGCGAGCGCGGTCCTCACGGCGAGCTCGACAGCCTCGGGGTTCGTCGCGGGCAGCGCGCCCGGCAGCCCCAGACAGACCGGACAGACGTGCGAGTTCGGCGGGTCGCCGAAGACGATGAGGTCGCCGCAAAAGAGCTTGCGCGTCGTGCGGAGCTGGACGTGCACCTCCAGCCCGATGACGGCCTCCCAGGGCGTGGTCGCCGAGCTCATGGGGCTCCGAGGCGCGACTCGAGCGCGCCGGCGACCGCGAGCATCGTCTCCTCCCGCCACCACGGGGCCAGCACCTGCCCTCCGACGGGCAGCCCGCGCACGCGCCCGATCGGAACGGACACGCCGGGGATGCCGGCCAGGTTCGCGGTGACGGTGAAGACGTCGGAGAGATACATCTCGATCGGATCGGCCGTGCGCTCACCGAGCGCGAACGCCGGGGTGGGGCTGGTGGGCGTGAGCAGGACGTCGACGCCCGCGTCGAAGACCGCCCGGAAGTCCTCGGTGATGAGCCCGCGGGCGCGCTGCGCGGTGCCGTAGTACTGATCGTAGTAGCCGGCCGAGAGCGCGTAGGTGCCGAGCATGATGCGGCGCTTCACCTCCGCCCCGAGACCGTGGGAGCGCGTCGTCTCGTACATGGAGACGAGATCGCGCGCGCCCGCACCGTCCGCGAGCCGCACGCCGTATCGCACCCCGTCGTAGCGCGAGAGGTTGCTCGACGCCTCGGCCGTCGCGATCACGTAGTAGCACGGGATCGCGAAGCGCGTGTGCGGCAGCGAGACCCATCTCACGTCCGCGCCGCCCGCGCGCAGGGCGTCGAGCGCACGCTCCACGAGTCGCCGCACGTCCGGGTCGAGACCCTCCGGCAGGTACTCCTCCGGCACTCCGACCACGAGCCCCTCGACGCCCCGAGCGACCGCGCGCTCGAAGTCCGGCACGGGTTGCATCGCGGAGGTCGCATCCCGGTCGTCGTGCCCCGACACGGCGGTCAGCAACCGCGCCGCTCCGGCCACCGTGCGGCCGAACGTGCCTACCTGATCGAGCGAGGACGCATACGCAACGAGCCCGTACCGGCTCACGCGGCCGTAGGTCGGCTTGATCCCGACCACGCCACAGAACGCGGCCGGCTGGCGAACCGATCCGCCGGTGTCGGACCCCAGCGCCATAGGCACGTAGCCTGCGGCCACGGCGGCCGCCGATCCTCCTGAGCTGCCGCCGGGCACCCGCGAGCGGTCGTGCGGGTTGAGCGTCGGACCGTACGCGGAGTTCTCCGTCGAGGACCCCATCGCGAACTCGTCCATGTTCGTTTTGCCGACCACCACGGCGCCCGCGGCGCGGGCCCGCCGCACGGCGGTCGCGTCGAAGGGAGAGCGATAGCCTTCGAGCACCTTGGAGCCGCACGTCGTGGGGAGGTCCACCGTGGCGAGCACGTCCTTCACGGCGACGGGCACACCGGCCAGGGGTCCCGAGGGGTTCTCGACGTGCAGCGTGGCCTCGTCGGCGAACGAGAGGAAGGCGTTGAGACCTTCCGCCCCGCTCTCGCGGCGCTTGGCCTGTACGATCGCCTCGCGTGCCGCCGTCGCCGCGGGCGTCGCGCTCAACCGGCGTCCTCCTGGTGAACCCCCGGAAACGGCGGCACCACGAAGAACCCTTCGCGCCAGTCGGGGGCGAACGCCGCGATCTCGCACCGGAGGTCGTCCGGCTGCTCCGCGCCGGCACCACGGGTCGTCGACCGCTCGCCTTCGAGATACGTGCTGCCCGTCCGGTTCTCCAGCGCGCGTAGATCCTCGACGTGATCGAGGATGTGGTTCAGCTCGCCGGTGATCCGCTCCAGCTCCTCCTCGTCGAAGCGGAGCCTGGCCAGGGTCGCGATGCGGCGCGCTTCGTCGACGCCGACGTGGGAGGAGCTCTTCATGGCCAGTCCCGCTCCAGCTCGGCGTAGCGTAGGAGCAGCTTCTTGCGGCCCACCTCGTCGAAATCGACCGTGACCTTGATGTCGCGACCGAACCCGGAGATCTCGACGACGGCGCCGGATCCGAACGTGGCGTGCACGACGCGCTCGCCCTTCACGAAGCGGGGCGTATCCTGATTCATGGAGTACTCGGGCTCGGGCTGATACTCGTATTCGAAGTCCTGCGCGTCCCGGAGGCGGTCCCGCCGGTGCGGCAGGCTGGCGGCGGACACCGTCAGGCGCTGTGTGCGTCGCTGCTCGACGTGCTCCGGAGGCAGCGCCTCCAGGAAGGAGGACGGGAGATTGAACGTGAGATCGCCCGCGCGTCGGCGTTGCCGTGCCCAGGACAATACGAGCTCGTCCTCTGCGCGCGTGATGCCCACGTAGAACAGCCGGCGCTCCTCCTCGAGCGCCGCGGGCTCGTCGTACGCGCGTGCGAGCGGAAAGAGCCCTTCCTCCATGCCGGCGATGAACACGAGCGGGAACTCGAGCCCCTTCGCGTTGTGGAGCGTCATGAGCGTGACGGCCTGCGCCTCGGGGTCCAGCTTGTCCACGTCGGCGACCAACGCGACCTGTTGGAGGAAGAGGTCGAGCTCCGTGAACCGGTCGGGGCTCGGATCGTCGGGATCCTGATCGTCCAGGAGGGACGCATCGAAGTCGATCGCGCCGGCGATCAGCTCGGCCACGTTCCGCGCGCGGTCCTCGCCTTCCGGACCTTCGTCGTGGAGGTGCCGCAGGAGATCCAGCTCCTCGATGAGCTCCTCCAGAAGCTCGCCGATGCTGGCCTGTGCCGCGCGTACGCTGTAGCGCTGGACGAGGTCCGCGAAGGTGCGCAGCCCCTGCGAAGCGCGTAGCTCCGGCACCTCGTCGGCGCGCGCCGCGGCCTCCAGGAGCGAGACGCCGTTCTCGGCCGCCCAGGCCGCGAGCCGCTCGAGCGAGGTCTCCCCGACCCCCCGCCGCGGGTAGTTCACGACGCGCTCGAAGGCACCCTCGTCGCGCGGATTGGAGATCAGGCGCAGATACGCGAGGACGTCCTGGATTTCGCGACGCTCGTAGAAGCGGACGCTGCCCACGATCTGGTACGGGACCCCCGCGCGCCGCAGCGCGTCCTCGAGCGCGCGCGACTGCGCGTTCGTCCGGTAGAGCACGGCGACCGAGCGGTAGGAGAGCGTCGGGACGTCGCGGACCTTGGCCTCGATGGCGTCCACGATCCAGCGCGCTTCGTCGCTCTCGTCGAGCGCCTCGAGCAGGATGACCGGCTCCCCGCCCTCCCGCTCGGTGAAGAGCGTCTTGCCTTTGCGCTCCAGGTTCTGCGCGATCACTCGGTTGGCGGTGTCGAGGATGCGCTGCGTGGACCTGTAGTTGCGCTCCAGCCGCACGACGCGCGCCCCCGCGAACGCCTTCTCGAAGTCGAGGATGTTGCGGATGTCGGCCCCGCGCCAACGGTAGATCGACTGATCGTCGTCCCCGACGACCATCAGGTTGCGGTGGCCGCCCGCGAGCAGCTCCACGAAGCGGAACTGCGCCCGGTTGGTATCCTGGTACTCGTCCACCAGGATGAACGCGAAGCGCTCGCGGTACCGCTCGAGGAGCTCCGGAGACGTCTCGAGCAGCTCGACCGGCTTGGTGAGCAGGTCGTCGAAGTCCATCACGTTCTGCCGCTCCAACGCTTCCTGGTACGCAGGATATACGCGGGCGACGTTCCTGACGAAGAGGTCCATCGTACCCTCGGAGCGCTCCACGAAGTCCCGCACGCCGATGAGCTGGTTCTTCGCGTTGCTGATCTCCCCGCGGATCCCCTTGGGGCTCCAGCGCTTGGGGTCCACGTGGATCGACTCCTGCACGCTCTTCACCAGACGCAGCGACTGATCGGCGTCCAGGATCGTGAACGCCCGGTCGTAACCCAGGCGGTCCGCGTGACGTCGCAGGAGCCGCGCGCCGATGGCGTGAAACGTTCCGACCCACATCCCGGCGGGCTCGTGCCCGAGCAGCCGACCGATGCGCTCACGCATCTCTCCGGCGGCCTTGTTCGTGAACGTGACCGCGAGGATGCGCTCCGGGCGCACGCCGTGCTCGTGGATGAGGTGGCACACGCGCGCCGTGAGCACGCGCGTCTTCCCCGAGCCGGCGCCGGCGAGCACGAGCAGAGGCCCCTCGAAATGGCTCGCGGCCTCGAGCTGCTCGGGGTTGAGACCCTTCAGGGAGTGCGTTTCGCTCATGCGGGTGGCGGTGTCGATCATGTGCCCGACTCTTCTGCGATGGGCAGCAGGATCTGAAAGGTGGTGCCCTCGCCCGTTTCGAGAAGCTCGATGCGCCCTTCGTGCAGCTCGACGATGCGCCGTGACAGGGCGAGGCCGACGCCCCATCCCCCGGATTTCGTGCTCACGCCGGGCTCGAAGATCTTGTCCCGGATCTCCGGGTCCACCCCGGGACCCGTGTCCCGGACGCGGATGCTGACCCACTGCTGGCCCAGTTGTCGGGCGTAGAGGGTGATCTTGCCGCCCCGGCCAGCGAGCGCGTCGAGCGCGTTCTTCACCACGTTCTCCAGCGCCCACACCAGCAGGACCTCGTTCCCCTTGATGCGGGGGAGCCCGTGCGGAACGTCCACGACGAGATCGATCCCCTTCTTCGCCAGGCGGGGGATGCGGGCGACGAGATAGTGCTCGAGATCCGTGATGACCTGCCGGACCGACAGGCTCTCGAGCTCCGGCTCGGTGCCGATCAGCTCGAAGCGGTGGCTCACGCGCTCGAGCCGCTCCAGGTCCTGCTCGATCGAGCTCGCGATCTCCGTGTCTCCGATGTCTCCCGGCCGCTCGGTGCGCGGCAGGCGCAGCACCTCCAGCCAACCCTGCAGCGACGAGAGCGGCGTGCCGAGCTGGTGGGCGAGCTCCCTCGCCATGGAGGTCCAGGCGCGCTCTCCTTCGGCCCGTCGCTGCGTTTGCACCACCAGCAGCCCGACGAACACGGTCAGGAGCAAGCCTCCCGCCTGCAGCCAGGGGATCCAGCGCAGGCGGCGCACGGCCGGGGTCTGACCGAAGTGGATGTGCAGGCCCGTGGTATCGCCCACCGGCGGGTTCATCGCGTCGAGCGAGCGCACGTACGCCTCGATGCGCTCCTTGCCCTCCGGTGTGGTGTCGTCCGGGTCGAACGGAAGGTTGGCATGCGCGATCAACGTGTCGGCCGGGCCCATCACCACGAGCGGAACCTGGGTCTCGACCACCATGGTCTGGAGGTTGACGAGCGCCTGCGTCTCCCGCGTCGGGTCGTCGGTCAGGATGCCGTTCTGCACCTCGGCGAAGATCTGCGACAGCAGCACCGAGTTCTCCTCGACGCGCCGCACGATCTCCTGGGTGTAGATCAGCCACCACCCGAGGAGCAGCAGGAACACCGTCGCGAGCGCGACCGGCCACTTGATACGGACCATGGCTCGCCGCCGACGCCTAGGACGGGGGCGTCAGTCGCTCGGTCCCCACGTAGGGGACGAGCGGCTCGGGAACCGTGACGCTCCCGTCCTCCTGTTGGTGGGTCTCGAGGAGCGCCGCGAGCGTGCGCGGCAGCGCGAGCCCGGAGCCGTTCAGCGTGTGCACGAACTCGGGCTTCTCACTCTGCTTGCGGCGAAAACGCAGGTTGGCGCGTCGCGCCTGGTAGTCCGTGAACGTCGAGCAGCTCGATACCTCGAGCCACTTCCCCACGCCGGGCGCCCACACCTCCAGATCGTACGTCATCGCCGAGCTCGCGCCGAGATCGCCGGCCGCGAGGAGCAGCCGCCGGAAGCAGAGCCCGAGCCGGCGGAGGAGCGTCTCGGCGTGCTCCGTGAGCTCCTCCAGCGCATCGCGGCTGCGCTCCGGGGTCTCGTAGCGGACCATCTCGACCTTGTCGAACTGGTGGACGCGAAGCAGCCCGCGGGTGTCCTTGCCGGCGGCACCGGCCTCCCTCCGGAAGCAGGGCGTGTAGGCCGTGTAACGCACGGGGAGATCGCCGACGACGAGCAGCTCGTCGCGGTGGAGATTGGTGACCGGCACCTCTGCGGTGGGGATCAACCAGAGCGCGTCGCGCTCGGTCTGATACGACTCGTCGGCGAACTTCGGGAGCTGCCCCGTTCCGGTCATCGTCTCCGCCGTGACGAGGTACGGCACGCGCAGCTCCGTGTAGCCGTGCTCATCCGCGTGCACGTCGAGGAACCAGTCGATCAACGCGCGTTGCAGGCGCGCCCCCGCGCCCCGCAGGACGAAGAAGCCCGACCCGCTGATCCGCGTCCCCCGCTCGAGGTCCAGGATCCCGAGCCGCTCGCCGAGCTCCCAGTGCGGCTTGGGTGCGAACGCGAACGAAGCAGGCTCACCCCACGTCGAGACCACGCGGTTGGCGTCCTCGCCCCCGGCAGGCACCTCGGGGAGGGGCGTGTTCGGCAGACCGAGCATCGTGGCCTCGATCTCGGCATCCGCGGCCCTCACCATCTCGTCCAACGCCGCGATCTCGTCGCCGAGCGCCTTGGTGCTCGCGATCAGCTCCGTGGCGTCCCCCCCGGTGCGCTTGAGCTCGCCCACCTGCCTCGAGGCCTCGTTGCGCCTCGCCTTCAGGTCGTTGACGCGAGCGAGCGCGTCGCGTCGCTCCGCGTCCCTCGCGAGCACGCGCTCGACCGTAGCGGGCAGCTCGGCCTGTCGTCTCGCGAGTGCCGCCTTGACCGCTTCGGGTTCGGACCGCAAACGCCGGACGTCGAGCATGGGGCTGATCTCGTGGAGATTGAGGGCCGTGCAAGCTACCGCGGTCGACGACGTCGGCGCAGGGGGCCCAGCCAGCGCGCCCGGCCCGACCTCCGGCGAGCGCTAGTTTTCCGGCGAGACGAGTGACCGGTTGTTGCAGACCGGGCTGCTGACGAACTGGAACTGGAGCTCACCCCCCCCGACGTCGATCGAGAGGGGCTGCATCTTGGCATAGAAGACGCACGTCGAGCCGAAGCTGCCCGTCTGGCGGTTCGTGCGGATGGCGTATACGGTCCCGGCCGTGACGGGCACGGCGCCGTCGAGCTCGTAGAGGAGCGTGTCGCCCGGCGCTTCGGTCACGTCGGCGAACGGAATGTCGCCCAACGTCGCGATCCCGGCGCGCGTCGTGATGCCGAGCGCGCCCGGCGGCTTGAGCACGAGGGACGCGCCCTCCGTGTCGAGCGCCAAGTCCCAGAGCCCCGTCGCGTTGGGCTGCTCGACCTGCACCCGGACCTTGTCGTGGAAGCCGAAGCCCGAGGGGAGATTCGGCTCGGGGCGGGCGAGCGAGAAGAGTCGCACCGTGTCCGGCTGGTCGTCCCACGGGAAGACGAGAGGGTCCTCGCACGCGGTGAGACCGACGAGGAGGGCCGCGAGCACGGCAGAAGCCCGCTGCCAGGATCGGGTCGTACGCTTGGCTGGAGTCACGTCACGGCCCGGCTGGGGGATCGGAGAGGAGCGCAAACTTGTCGGGCCTGCGAACAGGGGTCAACCCTGAAAAGCCGCGTAATTGCTCGACTTTCGTTGACTTTACCCCATCCGGGGAGTAGGTTCCGCCGCTCTCCGGCGGGGGGGCCGCCCTGCCCCATCCTGCCCGACGAATCGCGTTCCCAGCGAGGTGCCCTCGGTGCCCGACGAGCCAGCCCGAACCTCAGGGGGGAGGATCCTCGTCGTCGACGACGAGCCGCACATCCGGCGCGTCCTCGAAGCGATGCTCGGCAAGGAAGGCTTCGAGGTCCACTCGGCCTGCGACGGGGACGAAGGGCTCCAGGTGGTCGCGGCCGGTGGCGTGGATCTGGTGATCCTCGATCTGCTCATGCCCGGCACGCACGGCCTCGAGGTGCTGGCCAAGATCAGATCCGATCCGGACAGGGGAGCCACGCCGGTGATCATCCTCACGGCCAAGGGGCAGGACACGGACCGCGAGGCCGCGCTCGCCGGGGGCGCGGACGATTTCATGACGAAGCCCTTCAGCCCGAAGAAGCTGGTCGCGCGCATTCGCGAGATCCTCGGTGCTCACTGACGGCCACGTCTGGGTGGTCGTGCTGGCTGGAGGAATCGGCTCTCGCTTCTGGCCCGTGAGCACGCCGGAGCGTCCCAAGCAGCTTCTCCCGCTCGCGAGCGATCGGCCGCTGATCGCCGACACGATCGAACGCGCGCGCGCGCTCGCCCCCGACGCGCGGATCCGCATCCTCGCCGGCGAGCACCTCGCACGTCCGTTCTCGCGCGTGCTGACCGACTTCCCGTCCGAGGGCTACTGGATCGAGCCGCGCGCGCGGGGCACGGCTCCGGTTCTGACGTGGGCCGCGCACCGCCTGGCCCGCCTCGACCCCGAGGCGGTGATGGTGTCCCTGCACGCCGATCATCTGATCCAGCCGCTCGATGCGTTCCGGTCCTCGGTGGACGCCGCCGTGGCCGTCGCGCGCCGCGAGAAGGCGCTGGTCTGCATCGGGGTCGCGCCCGATCGTATCGAGACCGGCTACGGACACGTGGAGCCCGGAGAGCCGATCGAAGGGGACGGCGACGTGGCCGCGTTCCGCGTGCGGGCGTTCCACGAGAAGCCGGACCACGAGACCGCGCGCTCCTACGTGGAGCGCGGATATCTCTGGAACACGGGCATCTTCGTGTGGAAGGCGTCCGTCCTCCTCGAGGAGATCGAGCGCCACGCCCCCGAGGTGAGCGCGCATACGCGCTTGCTCGACAAGAACCCCGAGTCGTTCTTCGACGTCGTGGCGGTGAGCGTGATCGATCGCGCGGTGATGGAGCGGAGTGATCGCGTCGCGACGGTGCGCGCGACCTTCACCTGGGACGACGTCGGGAGCTGGGAAGCCCTCTCGCGGACGCGCGCGGCGGACGAGAACGGCAACGTGAGCGTCGGGACGGCGCACGCCGTGGACACGAAGAACAGCGTGGTATTCAGCGAGCAGGGAGAAGTGGTTCTCTTCGGCGTCGAGGATCTCGTGGTCGTGCGCACCGCCGACCGAACGCTCGTGCTCCCCCGCGGCCGTGCGGCCGACCTCAAGAGGCTGCTCGGCGAGATCGGAGCGACGACATGAGCCGCACGACATGAGCCACCGGATGTGAGCAACGGGACGTGAGCAACGGGACGTGAGCGACGCGCGACTCTTCCTCTTCGACGACGGGCGGGCTCGCCGCTGGGCGCCCTTCACGCTGACCCGTCCGGCCGGAGAGCTGCTCTTCGGGTGCATGACGCTCAGGGAGCGCGCCGAGCGCGTGTTCGGTGCGGCGTGCGCGGGCCATCTCTCCCGCCGGGCGCTCGTCGGCTTCGACGAGGCGGCTGCGGCGCCCGTGGTGACGCTGGCGGACATCGGTACGCGGGGCCGGCGCATCCTCCTTTCCAGCCGCGCCGCCCCCGACCTGACCGCCGTCGATCTGCCCGACGACGCCACGCGGATCACCGTCGCCGGGACACCCGCCGGATGGGTTCTCCCCGACGGCGCCCCCCTGCCCTCGGACCTCTGGCTGCGCGACCCGTCGACCGCGAGCACGAACGCTCCCGCCATCGACGTCCCCGGGCTGATGCTCGCGAGCCCGTGGGATCTGATCGCACAGAATGCGGAGCGTATCCGCCGTGACGCGGCGGTGCTTTGGCCGGCCGTCGATGCCTCGGCCGAGCCCGCCGGCCTGCTCCGCATCGGCGAGGGCTCGCTCTCCCTGGCGGAGCACGCGGAGATCGAGCCGGGCGTCTACGTCGACACGCGACAGGGGCCGGTCCATCTGGCGGCGGGCGTCTGCGTCGAGGGACCCGCGCGGCTCACGGGCCCGCTCTACGTCGGACCCCGGACCAGGATCCTCGGCGGATCGGTCGGGGTGTCCTCGCTCGGTCCCGTGTGCGTCGTGCGGGGCGAGATCTCCGAATCGGTGATGCTCGGCTTCGTGAACAAAGCCCACGACGGGTACATCGGCCACGCGCTCCTCGGCCGTTGGGTGAACCTCGGGGCGTTCACCACGAACTCGGATCTCAAGAACAACTACGGCTCCGTGCGCGTCTGGACGCCCGACGGAGACGTCGATACGGGCCTGCTCAAGGTCGGCTGCTTCTTCGGTGACCACGTGAAGACGGGGATCGGCACGATGATCACCACGGGGTCCGTGATCGGCGCGGGTAGCAACGTGTTCGGCGGCGCCATGCCGCCGCGCGCGGTGCCGCCGTTCAGCTGGGGCGAGGGCGAGCAGCTCGGCCAGCACAAGCTCGACAAGTTCCTCGAGACGGCGGAGCGCGCGATGGCGCGCCGCGGACAGACGCTCACCCCCGGCGTGCGCCGCGTCCTCGAGACCGCGTGGCACGAAACGGAGGGGCACCGAGCGGGCCGAGGCGGGCCGGGAGACGTGGCGTGACGGGCGTCGCACGAAGGTGGTGACGTGAGGATCGCCGCATGAGGGTAGCCGTGCTGGGAAGTGGCAGCGGTGGCAACTCGGTGCTCGTGTGTGCCGGCGACACTCGCCTGCTCGTCGATGCCGGCTTCAGCGCGCGCGCCCTGTGCGAGCGGCTCGAGCTCCTCGGCATCGATCCATCCAGCATCGACGCGATCGTCATCACGCACGATCACCGTGACCACACGCGCGGCATCGGCGTCTTCGCGCGCAAGCACGGCACACCCGTCTACATGACCGAGGGCACGCGGCGCGCCTGCGAGGACTTGCTGCGGGGGGTCGAAAGAGTGACGCGGTACGGGCCGGGCCGCCCCTTCAGCATCGGGCGGCTCCGCATCGAGCCGTTCGTGATCGTGCACGACGCGGCCGACCCTGCCGGCGTGACCGTGGTCGACGAGCACACCGGCCTGCGCGTGGGCATCGCGACCGACCTCGGTCGTCCCACCGCGCAGACCCGGCACGCGCTCAGGGAGTGCGACCTCCTGGTGCTCGAGGCGAATCACGACGAGGTGCTGCTGCACACGGGGCCCTACCCCAGCTCCGTGAAGCGGCGCATCGCGTCGAGCCACGGCCATCTGTCCAACCAGGCCGCCGCTCGGCTCGCGACCGAGCTCATGCACCCGCGGCTCGCCGGAATCGTCCTCGCGCACCTCTCCGTGGAGTGCAACCGGCCGACCATCGCCGAGCGCGTCGTCGGTGAGGCGCTCAAGCGCGCCGGGTGGACGGGCCACATCGAGGTCGCCTGTCAGGACATCCCGACCCGTATGCTCGACCTCGAGGAGCTGCGGCTCCGCAGCGGGCCCGTCCAGCTCAGCCTGCTCTAGAAATCCGTCGAGGACGCATGGAGCTCGGCATCTACACGTTCGCGGAGACGCGCTTCGATCCCGCGACGGGACGGCAGCTGGAGGTCGGCCGAAGGCTCGCGCAGCTGCTCGAGGAAGCTCGGCTCGCGGACGAGGTCGGCCTCGACGTCTTCGGCGTGGGCGAGCACCACCGCGCCGACTACGCGGTGTCCGTGCCCCACGTCGTGCTGGCCGCGATCGCCGCGCGAACGGAGCGTATCCGCCTCACCAGCGCCGTCACGGTGCTCAGCTCCGACGATCCCGTGCGGGTCCTCCAGCATTTCGCGACGCTCGACCAGCTCTCGGGCGGCCGCGCGGAGATCATGGCGGGACGCGGCTCGTTCATCGAATCGTTCCCCCTGTTCGGGTACGACCTAGAGCTCTACGACGAGCTCTTCCGCGAGAAGCTCGAGCTCCTGCTCCAGCTCCGCGAGCAGGAGCGCGTCACCTGGTCCGGCGAGTACAGGCCGGCCATTCCCGATCTGCCCGTCTATCCGCAGCCCGTCCAGCGGCCGCTCCCGGTGTGGATCGCCGTGGGCGGCAGCCCTCCGTCGGTCGTGCGCGCGGCCAAGCTGGGGTTGCCCATGGCGCTCGCGATCATCGGCGGGGCGCCCGAGCGCTTCAAGCCCGTCGTCGATCTCTACCGCGAAGCCTGGTCGCGCGCCGGGCACGATCCCTCCGCGGCGCGCGTGAGCATCAACTCGCACGGCTTCATCGCCGACGGCGCACGGCACGCGGCGGATATCGCGTTCCCGCCCTACCTGGAGACGATGGGTCGCATCGGCCGAGAGCGCGGCTGGCCGCCTCCCAGCCGCGCCCACTTCGAGGCCGAGGCGGAGCTTCGCGGCGCGCTGTTTCTGGGAAGCCCCCAGCAGGTGATCGACAAGATCCTCTTTCAGCACGGCCTGTTCGGCCACGACCGCTTCCTGCTTCAGCTCACGGTCGGGCCGACACCGCATGCCGACGTGATGCGCGCGATCGAGCTGTTCGGGACGGAGGTGGCGCCGGCGGTGAGGAAGGAGCTGGGGGATCGTGCATCCGCCCCCGCCGCGCCATAGGTTGCAGATGCTCGCAAGCCCTCGGAAAGGAGCGTCGATGCGTACTCGCATGCGCGCGGCTGCCACGTCGATCTTCATCGCCCTCGCTGCAGGCCCCGCCACCGCACAGACGTGGACCAGCGGCCGGGACGTCGCGCTCTCCGCCGACCATTACGTCCGGGTCGTCTCCAAGGCTCCGTCGATGGATGGCGACATCGCGCAGATCTACATGCGCGAGCGCGTCCTCCCGACGATCGCCCTCGCGTCCAGAGGGCTCGAGGACCGCGTCGTCCTCTTCGTCCACGGCGCCGGCACGCCGGCCGAGGTGTCCTTCGACGCGCCCGGAGCGAGCTGGATGGCGTACCTCGCCAACGCGGGCTACGACGTCTTCTCGATGGACATGACGGGGTACGGGCGCTCGACGCGGCCGCATCCGATGAACGACCCGTGCAATCTCTCCGAGGATCAGCAGCGCGACCTGATCCCGGCGGTCCTCTCGGCGCCGTGCGAAGCGACGTTTGGCTTCGCGGCCACGACGATCGAGTCGGACTGGCACGATCTGGACGCGGCGGTCGAGTACGTGCGCGAGCTGCGAAACGTGGAGCGCGTGCATCTCTTCGCGTGGTCGCTCGGTGGGCCGCGTGCGGGCGGCTACGCCGCGCAGCATCCGGAGAAGGTGGCAACGCTCACGCTGCTTTCGCCGGCCTACGCGCGGAATCGCCCGTCCACGCCCCCCGCGCAGGTCCCGGGCCCCGGCGCGGCGATGACCAAGCAGTCACGCGCCGACTTCGACAACCTCTGGAACGGCCAGCTGGGTTGCCCGAATCAATTCGAGCCGGAGATCCGCGAGTCGGTGTGGAGCGCGATGCTCGAGTCCGATCCGGTGGGCGCGACGTGGGGAACGGGCGTGCGGCGCGCTCCGCGCGTCACCACCTGGGGCTGGTCCACCGAGACTGCGAGCCGGCAGCACACCCCCGCGCTGCTCATCGCTCCGGAGACCGACGGCCAGGTGAACCCGGAGCGGGTCGTCGAGCTCTACGAGGATCTGGGATCGGAGAAGAAGATCCTGGTGCACCTCGCCTGCTCGTCGCACAACGCGATGTGGGAGACGAACCGCGCCAAGCTGTTCGCGGCCTCGCTCGAGTGGCTCCAGAGCGGCACGGTGGAGGGGATGGCGAACGGGGAGATCCGGCTGGCGAAGGATTGAGCGGTCAGTTCAGCCAATTCGAGATCACCCGGATCTCGCGGCCGACGCCAGGGCTGCTCCGGATCATCACGAAGCGACCATCGGGAAGCACGTCCCAGTTGCGATCGTTGGCGAAGTCGTAGTCCTCGGCGAAGAGAAGCTGGGGCGAGCCGACGACCTCGAAGCTCGGGATCGACCTGACAGCGACCGACAGGATCGCGTTTCCGTTGCGATAGAAGATCTCCCTTCCGTCGCGAGACCAGATCGGCTCCTCGCCGCCGCCCCGGGAGACTGGGACGTCCGGCCCCTGGCCTCCCAGCGCGCGCACATAGACCTCGTCGATCTCACTCACGTTGGATACGTATGCCACCCAGCGGCCATCCGGGGACGTCCGCGGCTGTCTTTCGATGGCAGGCGACGCGATCCATGGCGTGAGGGAGTCGGTGGTCAGATCCAACCAGGCGACATCCCAGTTGTCCGCAATCGGGCGCACGAACATGCCGTCCGGTCGCGGCCAATCATCGATCGAAACGCCAGAATCCCTCACCCGTGTCAGGCTTCCGAACGCGGGCCACTCGACGGCGGCGATGCCTGGGTTGGTGTTGAACGCGAGTCGGGCCCCGTCACGCGACCAGACCGGGAAGAGGTGGTAGCCGCCAGTGCTGATCGGTTGGGCCCTCTCGCCGACGAGGTCGATCACCCAGATCTGCGGCGGCTGTGGATCGACGGTGACGGCGATCCAGCGACCATCGGGTGACACCGCGGGAAATCGGTAGCCCCGGGGCTCCACGTCTACGGGCGACTCCCGTCCGTTGCGGTCGACGAGCACGACCCGTCGCGCGAAGCCACCCCGCGCATACACCAGCGTGCCGGCCCGCGAGACGCTGAAGCGCCCCTCGCTTCCGGCGGGTCGCAGCACGTCGTCGGCTACGACGACTGGGGGTCCGGTGGTCTCCAGTCGACGCAAATCGAAGGGGACAACGCTGACCTCCTCCGGCCCCGAGTAGAACACGATGTGTCCGGAGGGCAGGTAGTAGGGCCGGTCACCCACGACGACGGGCTGGAACTGTCCGGTGCTCAGGTCGACGACGCCGATGCTCGACCCGAAGGCCGGAACTACGAGCGCGAGATCGGTCCCCGGCAGGTGCTGAGGCCACCGCGCGCTCCACCGGGCGGGCAACGGGAGGTTCGGATCCGGTAGGCGAACGCCGTGTCGACGACCAGGGGGATTTCGGCAGCGACGCCGCCCGCGGCATCCACCCTCCAAACGCTCGCCCCACCGACGGCGTAGAGAATGGTCCCGTCCTCGCTCCAGCTCACCCCGACCGGCGGAGTCGGAACGGACGCGATGCGCGCTGAAAGGCCGCCCTCGACGGGCACGCTGCGGAGCTCGCCGTCGACGTAGAAGCCGATCCGGGTGCCGTCGGGGGAGAAGAACACCGACGTCGCACCTTCGGTGCCGTCGAGCGCCCGCGTGTCGAACCCGGAGAGCTCGCGGACGAAGATGCTCCGGTTGTTGCCGCGGTCGGCGACATACGCGAGGCGGGCACCGTCCGGCGAGATCTCCAGCGTCGACGGATTCCCTGGTGCGAGGAGCTGGTCTTCAGGAAAGGAGAACGACAACGCGGTGCGAGCCGGCGCCGCGTCCTGCGCCTCGGGCGCTCTCGCGCTCCACAGAACGAAGAGCAAAGCTGTCGCGACGGCCCCCGTCGCCCCGGCCAACACGAGCGGCCGCAGGATCCTGCGTTCCGTGCTCACCAACACCGGCCAGCGGAACGCTGCATCGCCGAGCGCCCGCGCGAAGTCGGCGCCGGTGCGGAAGCGATCCGCCGGCACCTTCTCGAGCGCTTTCGTTGCGGCCGCAGCGACGTGCTCGGGTACCGACGGTCGATGCTCGCGCAGCGGCGTCGGTTTGCCGAGGACGATCCTTCCGAGAATCGCCTGCGGTGTCGACCCCGTGAACGGCGGGTCACCGGCCAGCATCTCGTAGAGGACGCACGCACCCAAGGGCGTAGATGTCGGTGGCCGGTCCGACGTGCTGATCCCCAGTCGCCTGCTCGGGACTCATGTACTGAGGCGTGCCGACGCTGATACCGCTTTCCGTCAGACGCGAAGCAGGACCCGATCCGATCGCGAGCGCGATGCCGAAGTCGGCCACGACCGGATGTCCATCCTGGAGCAGCACGTTCTCCGGTTTGATGTCGCGGTGGATGACACCACTCCGGTGCGCGTAATCGAGCGCGGCGGCGACGTCCGACGCGATGCGTGTCGCCTCGTCGACCGGCAGCTGTCCTTCGCGGTCGAGGCGGTCCCGAAGGCTCTCGCCCACGACGTACGGCATCGCGTAATAGAGGTAGCCGTCGGCCTCCCCCGAATCGAACAGCGGCAGGATGTGCGGGTGCTGGAGGCTCGCCGTGGTCTTCACCTCGGCGAGGAACCGATCCGCACCCACGACCGCGGCCAGCTCGGGCTTCAGGACCTTGAGCGCGACCTTGCGCGAATGACGCAGGTCGTCGGCGAGATAGACGGTGGCGGTCCCGCCTTCACCGAGCTCGCGCACGATGCGGTACCGACCCTGGAGAGCCGCGGCCAAGCCACTCATGCCGTTCGACACCGAGCCCGACCCTCCTGCTATCGACGGCTCGGCGCAGGGTCGCTCCGAGGCACCGCGAGAGCGCCCAGAAGATGCACCGGCGCCGTATCCGCAGCCAGGAGTCTTAGCCCGTGGGCCCTACAGACCGACCAGCCTCAACACGTCGTTGGACAGGGCCCAGAGCATGATGCCGACGATGATGATGAAGCCGACGTTGCTCCACTTGAGGCGCTGCTCGACCGTGAGCGCGCGACCGCCGCGCAGGCCCTCGATCGCGAGGAACAGCAGGTGTCCGCCGTCGAGCACGGGGATCGGCAGCAGGTTGAGCACGGCGAGGTTCACGCTGAAGAGCGCCATGAACCCGAGGAAGACCTCGAAGCCGGCCTGCGCGGCCTGGCCCGACGCCGCGCCGATCGTGACGATGCTGCCGACGGAACGCGGGGAGATGCCGCCGGTGACGAGATCCTTCAGGAAGCCCAGGATCAGCCCGGTCACACCGACGGTCTGTCGGTACCCGTACACGATCGACTCGCCGATCGAAGCGTCCGTGTAGGCCATCTCGGAGTTGGGCGGACCGACACCGATCTTGCCGACGACCACGGTCGTCTCGCCCCGCCGCTCCTCCTCCGCCGCCACGTTCACCACGCGGACCAGCTCGCGGCCGTCGCGTGACAGCGTGATCTCGGCGCGCTGACCGGGTCGGCTCTCGATCTCCCGCACGAGATCCCACCAGCTCTCCACCGGAGAGTCACCCACGCGCACGATGCGATCTCCGACCTCGAGGCCGGCGGCGTCGGCGGGTGAGCCGGGCACGACCGATCCCGCACCCGCTTCGATCCACGGCTGGATCGCGCCCGCGAGCGCGCGCCGGTCCGTCTCCGACTCCGGCACGTCGATCGTGACGCTGCCCGCGATCTCGACGTAGTCGATCGTGAGCGGCCCCGCGTCGGCGGTATACAGCGCCGACACCACGTCGCCCCAGTTGTCCGTCTCCTCGCCGCCGATCCGCACGATGCGCCGCCCGCTCTCGATCGTGGCGAGCGGCTCCGTGCCGGCAGGCAGCGCGTCGGCCAGCACCGTTCCGACCCGCGTGGACGCATAGTCCGGGATCCCCCACTGCGCCGCGACGAACGTGTAGACGGCGAAGGCGAAGATCATGTTCATGATCACGCCGGCGGAGATCACGAGCGTGCGTGCCCAGATGGGCTTGCGGTCGAAGTCGCGGGGGCTCGGCTGACGCGGCTCGACCGCCTCGCCGCCCTCGATCCGCTCCATGACCTCGTCATCCATCCCGCCCATCTTCACGTAGCCGCCGAGCGGAACCACGCTGAGCACGTATTCGGTCTCGCCGCGACGGAAGCCGAACAGCTTGGGACCCAGCCCGATCGAGAAGCGCTGCACCTCGATGCCGACGGCCTTGGCCGCGGCGAAATGCCCGAGCTCGTGGACGAAGATGAGGACGCCGAGGACGACGACGGTGGCGAGAATCGTCACGCTGCGACCCTCCGTGCGGCCTCGACCGCCACCTCGCGCGCGCGGCGATCCACGCTCAGCACGTCTTCCACGCTCGTCACCTCGCCGACTCCCACACCGACCAGAGCTTCACTCACGACGTCCGCCATCTCCGGGAAACGGATTCGACCGGCCAGGAACTCCCCCACAGCGATCTCGTTGCTCGCGTTGTACACCACAGGAGCGCATCCGCCCCGCCGGCCCGCCTCGGCGCCCAGACCGAACAGCGGGAAGACCGCGTGGTCGATCTCCTCGAAGGTCAGAGGTGAAGCGCGCACCGGGTCGTAGGTCCTCAGGACCGGGTCGTCCACCCTCTCAGGATAACTGAGGGCGTACAGGATCGGCAGCTCCATCGTGGGGAAGCCGAGCTGCGCCAGGACCGAGCCGTCGACGAACTCCACGAAGGAGTGGATCACGGACTGCGGATGGATGACGGCGTCGATGGCGTCGTAGCCCAGGCCGTAGAGATAATGGGCCTCGATCACCTCGAGGGCTTTGTTGGCGAGCGTGGCCGAGTCGATGGTGATCTTGGCACCCATGTCCCACGTGGGATGGCGGAGCGCCTCCTCGGGCGTGACCCGCCAGAGCTCCTCACGGCTCCTTCCGCGGAACGGACCGCCGGACGCCGTGAGCACGACGCGTTGGAGGCTCGACGCAGGATAGCCTTCGCGGCACTGCAGGATCGCGCTGTGCTCGGAGTCGATCGGGACGACCTCGCCGCCTCCCGCCGCAGCGGCCTCCATCACGAGGCGGCCGCCCGCCACGAGCGATTCCTTGTTCGCCAGCGCCAGACGGTGACCCGCCCGGAGCGCGCGCAGCGTCGGCTCGAGCCCGACGGCGCCGACGAGCGCGTTGAGCACCACGTCCACCTCGGGATCCTCGGCTACGTCGAGGAGCGCGGATCTTCCGTTCGCCCACTTCGTCATGCCCGATCCCGCGGGAAGCTGGGCCGCGTCGTGACAGAGCACCGCCCGCGCGGGCTGGAAGCGCCGCACCTGCGCCGTCAGCTCGTCGGCGCGCCGGTTCGCCGCGAGCGCGACCACCTGGAAGCGGTCGGGGTGGCGCGCGATGACCTCGAGCGCGCTCCGACCGATCGAGCCGGTCGAACCGAGGACGGCGACGCGGATCACGCGCGGGACTCCAGGTAGGCTCCCGCGAAGGCGAGCGCCGCGTAGGCCACCGGGAGCGTGAACGTGAGCGCGTCGAGTCGGTCGAGCACCCCGCCGTGGCCCGGAAAGATCGATCCCGAGTCCTTCACGCCCGCTTCGCGCTTCAGGAGCGACTCGGCCAGGTCGCCCAGGATCGCGGAGACGCCGAGGAGCACGCCGACCGCCGCCGCCGTGACGGGGCCGAGAGGCTGACCCGGAAGCACGGCGCGCGCGACCATCCACCACACGACGCCGGCCGCGCCGGCCCCCGCGAGCCCCGCCCACACGCCCACCCAGCTCTTGTTCGGGCTGATGGTCGGGGCGAGCCCCCCCTTCCCCCACGCCCGTCCGGCGAAGAACGCCGCCGCATCGCCGACCCAGGTAGCCGCCAGCGGCAGCGCGACGACCACGAGGCCCGCCCACGCGCTCCGGTCCGCCGTCGTCCAGGCGCGCGCGACGGGCATCGCGTGGAGGAGAGGCACGAACGCGAGCGAGAGCCCCGCATACACGGCACCGAAGAGGGTGACGGAGACCACCTCGAGCGGTTTGGCCGCCGGGCCGCGCCGCGCGATCGCGCCCACGAGGGCGACGATGCCGAGCAGGCCCAGGAGCCCGAGCGCCACGGGCGCGAACGCCGCGAACGTCGGCCTCCACGCCGCGACGAGCACCAGGGCGGCGGCGCAGCCCGCTCCTGCCGCGTCCAGCGCGGCGACACCCCCGCGCGCGGCGAGGCGGTAGCACTCGCGCGCGCCGAGCGCCGCGAGCAGCGCGGCGAGCGCGGCGGCAGGCCAACCGCCCAGGTACAGCAGCACGACGACGAGCGGGATGCCGACTCCCGCCACCGCCCACCGCTTGGCGAGCTCGCTCACGGCCGCGGCACCGCCGGGCCCGCCATATCGGGCCTCACCGGGATTCGACGCGCCCGAACCGGCGATCGCGCCGTTGGTAGTCGAGCACCGCCTCGTAGAGATGCTCGCGATCGAAGTCCGGCCAGAGCACCGGCGTGATGTGGAGCTCCGTGTAGGCGAGCTGCCACAGCATGAAGTTGCTGATGCGGTACTCACCCGACGTGCGGATCAGCAGATCGGGCGGCGGCAGACGACGCGTGAAGAGCGTGTCCTCGAGCGCATCCTCGTCGATGTCCTCGAGCGAGAGCTCCCCGCTGCGTACGCGCTCCGCGAGGATCTTTGTCGCGCGGATCAGCTCTTCGCGCCCACCATAGGAGATCATGAGATTGAGCCGGAGCGCCGTGCCGCCCGCCGTCTCCGAGACGATCGAGTCCACCGCGCGTCGCGTGGCCGCGTCCACGCGATCGAGATCGCCGAGCACATGGACCTCGACCCCCTGCCGCACCAGCTCCTCGCGCTCTTTGCGCGCGTAGTGCTCGAGCAGACGCATGAGCGCCGAGACTTCCTGGCGCGGACGGTTCCAGTTCTCCGTCGAGAAAGCGAACAGCGTGAGGATGCCGATGCCGACCTCGACGGCGGCCGAGATCGTCTCGCGGACGGCCTTCATGCCCTCGCGGTGGCCGAGATGTCGCGGCAAGCCGCGCTCGGCCGCCCAGCGACCGTTCCCATCCATGATCACCGCGACATGCCCAGGCACGTCGCCGTGCAGCCGGATGCGGTCGAGACGCTCGGAGGACATCGCTGGGGATGGCGGTCTAGATCGCCATCACCTCCGCTTCTTTCTTCTTGAGGAGCTCGTCGATCTTGGCCGTGTACTCGTGCGTGAGCTTCTCCAGCGCTTCCTCGCGGCGCGCGGCGTCGTCCTCGCTCACCTCGTGCTTCTTCACGAGCGCGTGCAGCTCGTCGCGCACCGTGCGCCGGGCGTGCCGCACCGACACGCGACCCTCCTCCGCCATCTTGTGCAGCACCTTCACGTATTCCTTGCGGCGCTGCTCGTTGAGCGGAGGGATGGGGATACGGATCAGGTTGCCGTCCGTGGCGGGGTTGAGCCCGAGGTCGGACGCGCGTATGGCGCGCTCGATCTCGCCGGCGAGGCTGCGGTCGAACGGCTGCACCACGAGCAGCGAGGGCTCCGGCGTGTTGATCGTGGCGAGCTGGTTGACCGGCATCTTCGACCCGTAGGCGTCCACGCGGATGGTGTCCAGGAGAGCCGGTGTGGCCTTGCTGGTCCTCACGGTGGCGAATTCACGACGGATCGCTTCCAGGGCCTCGTCCATCCGCCTCCTGGCGTCCTCCACGGTCGGCATCGTCTCCTCCGGTTCGTTGGATCAGTGCACCGAGACTCGATCGGTCCCGAACGGCCCGTCTGGCCTACGATACTAGCGTGCCCACCCGCTCACCACGGATCGCCCTGGCGACCGCTCCGGCCTCGGAGAGGTTCAGCACGACGATGGGCAGGCTGTTCTCCTTGCAGAGCGACACCGCCGGGGCGTCCATCACGCCCAGCTCGCGCTGGACCACCTCCTGGAAGGTGATCTCGGGAATGAACTCGGCGGTCGCGTCCTTCTCGGGATCCGCGGTGTAGACGCCCTGCACCTTGGTCGCCTTGATGACGACGTCCGACTCCATCTCGATCGCCCGCAGCACGGCCGCCGTGTCGGTCGAGAAGTACGGGTTCCCGGTGCCGCCGGCGAAGAGCACCACGCGTCCGAGCTCCATGTGGCGCAGCGCGCGCCGGCGGATGTACGGCTCGGCGAGCTGCTCCATCCGGATCGCCGTCATCACACGGACCTCGACGCCCTTGTGCTCGAGGAGGTCCTGAACGGCGAGGGCGTTGATGACGGTGGCCAGCATGCCCATGTAGTCGGCCTGCACGCGGTCCATTCCCTGCCGCGAGGCCATCGCGCCGCGCACGATGTTCCCGCCGCCGATGACCACGCCGAGCGACACCCCCATGTCCGCGAGGGTGCGGATCTCGTCGGTGATCTGGTCGACGACGCGGGGCTCGATGCCGAAGCCTCGCTCCCCGGCGAGCGCCTCCCCCGAGATCTTCAGGAGGACGCGCCGGTACCGCAGGCCTGGCTTCCCGGCCGGGCGCGACATCCTACCGTTCGCCGACCTTGAAGCGCGCGAAGCGCGCCACCTCGACCTTTTCGCCGGTCTTCGCCGAGACCTCGGTGATGAGCTGCTCGATCGTCTTGTCCGGATCCTTCACGAACGACTGCGCGAGGAGCGCGCTCTCCTTGTAGAACTTCTGGAGCTTGCCCTCGACGATCTTGCCGGCGATGTGCTCCGGCTTGCCCTCCGCGCGGACCTGCTCGCGGAAGATCTCGCGCTCCCGCTCCACGACGGCGGGATCGAGCTGGTCGGGCGACACGGCGAGCGGTGCGGCCGACGCGATATGCAACGCCAGATCCTTCGCCAATGCCTTGAAGGCGTCCGTGTTGGCGACGAAGTCGGTCTCGCAGTTCAGCTCGACGATCACGGCCGTCTTGCCGTCGAAGTGCACGTAGTTGCCGATGACGCCCTCGTTCGCGCTCTTGTCGGCACGCTTGGCGGCCTTGGCGGCGCCTTTGGCGCGCAGCCAGTCGATGGCCTTCTCCACATCCCCACCGGTCTCCTGGAGCGCCTTCTTGCACTCCATCATCCCCGCGCCCGTCTTGTCGCGGAGATCCTTCACATCCTTGGCGTTGATCGTCGTCGTGTCAGCCATCGTCTTCTCTCGATCCGTGGTCCATCAAAAAAAGGGCGGCGTCGACCGGAAACCCACGGGCGCCCGCCGCCTCTCCCGTCGAACCCGCAGGGTCCGGTCAGCTCTCGGAAGACTCCTCGTCGCCCGAGTCGTCGCCGGCTTCGTCGCCATCGCCGAGCTCTTCCTCCGTCTCGCCTTCCCGTAGGTGCTGCGCGATGACCTCCGGCTTCGGACGGCGACGGCGGCGGGGACGGCGGCGCTGCGGCCGCTCCTTCTCCGTGGTCTCACCGGTCTCGGTCGAGTAGGTCGTCGCCTCGAGCTCGTCCACGCGACGGCGGTCGTCCTCGGGAACCTCGCGTCGGGCGATCTCGATCGTGTCGGCGAGCGCCTTCGTGATCAACGCCACCGAACGGATGGCGTCGTCGTTGCCCGGCACCGGGTAGTCGATGAGCTCCGGATCGGCGTTGGTGTCCGTGATCGCGATGATCGGGATGCCGAGCTTGGAAGCCTCACGCACCGCGATGACCTCGCGACGGGCGTCGACGATGAACACCGCCCCGGGCAGACGTCCCATGTCCTTCACGCCCGCCAGGTACTTGTCGAGCTTCAGCCGCTCGCGCTCGAGCAGCAGGCGCTCCTTCTTCGTGTAGAACTCGAAGGCGTTCTCTTCCTGACCGCGCTCGAGCTCCTTCAGGCGCCGGATCTGCTTCCGGATCGTCTGGAAGTTCGTCAGCATGCCGCCGAGCCAGCGCTCGGTGACGAAGAACGAGCCGCTGCGCTGCGCCTCGGCTTCGATCACGGACCGGAGCTGGCGCTTCGTGCAGACGCAGAGCACCCGGTCTCCCCGCAGAACGACCTCGCGCACGGCCTGCTGCGCGATGCGCAGACGGTCGAGCGTCTTGCGCAGATCGATGATGTGGATGCCGTTGCGTTCCGTGAAGATGAAGGGCTTCATCTTCGGATTCCAACGGCGCGTCTGATGGCCGAAGTGTACTCCGGCCTCGAGGAGATGGTCGAGCTGTACGTCGGACATGGCGCGCGTCGCTACTTCAATGGGGCCGATTACGCCCCGGTCAGGATATCCGCACGGGGTGTCACCGCGCGCGGCACTTCAACCAACTCGAACTGCGTCAGCGCTTGGAGAACTGGAAGCGCTTGCGTGCCTTCGGCCGGCCGGGCTTCTTGCGCTCGACCTGGCGGGGATCGCGGGTGAGCAGCCCGTGCTCGCGGAGCTTCACGCGGTTCTCGCCGTCGAGCTCGAGGAGCGCGCGGGCGAGCCCGAGGCGCACGGCGTCGGACTGGCCGGTGAGGCCGCCGCCCGCCACGCGGATCGTCACGTCGAACAGGCCCTCGGAGCCGGTGACCTTCAGCGGCTCGGCGATCCGGATCTGGTGCGTCGGACGCGGGAAGTAGTCGGTGAGCTCCCGGCCGTTCACGCTCCACTTGCCGCTCCCGCGGCTCAGCAGCACACGTGCGACCGAACGCTTCCGTCGTCCTACGGTCTGGATCCGTGATTCTGGGGCCATGCGGTCTGCCTACCTCGTCCTGATTTCCATGGGCTGCGGCTGTTGGCTCTGGTGCGGATGGGTCGGGCCGGCGTAGACCTTGAGCTTGGTCTCCAGGCGCTTGCCGAGCGCGCTCTTGGGGAGCATGCCCTTCACCGCGAGCTCGATCACCCTCTCCGGATGCTTCTCGAACATCCTCTTGAAGGGGATGTGCTGCTCGTGTCCCATGTAGCCGGAATGGCGGAAGTACGTCTTGAGCTCCACCTTCTTGCCCGTCAGGCGGACCTTGTCCGCGTTGACCACGACCACGTGGTCACCCGTGTCGAGGTGCGGCGTGAAGATCGGCTTGTGCTTGCCGCGGAGGACGCGCGCCACCTCGGTGGCGAGACGGCCGAGGGGTTTGTCCTCGGCATCCACCACCCACCACTGGCGGGTGATCTCATCGGCTTTGGGAGTGTAGGTTCGCATCACCCGACAGCGGTATCAGAACGACCGAAACATCCAGGAATAGAGCCGCGAATGATACCCGAGCGCCCGAGGGGGTGTCAACGAGGGATGCCTTGACGGAACGAGAGACGAGCGGCCTGCCGGTCGCCCCGTCCATGGACGTGGCCGCGGCGAGCGTCAGCCTTCCTCCCGAGGAGGTCGTGGTCGGTGTCCGGACGGTTCGGATCGCCGGCGTCGCCATCCTGATCGGGATCGCCGGCGGATTCCTCGCCCAGGGCCTCATGGCGCTGATCGGGCTGATCACCAACGCGGTCTACTATGACCGCCTGAGCTTCGCGTTCTCGTCCCCCGGGGGAGCCGAGCCCGGTCTCCTCCGAGGGCTCGCCGTGCCCGTGGCCGGGGCCCTGGTGATCGGCCTCATGGCACGGTTCGGCTCGGTGGCGATACGAGGCCACGGAATCCCGGAGGTGATGGACAAGATCCTTCACGCCGAGAGCCGCATTCCGATTCGCCTCCTCTTCTTGAAGCCGCTCTCCGCGGCGATCGCGATCGGAACCGGCGGACCGTTCGGCGCCGAGGGGCCCATCATCGCCACGGGCGGAGCGCTCGGCTCCACCGTCGGACAGCTGCTCCGCATCTCCTCGGAGGAGCGCAAGACGTTGCTGGCCGCAGGCGCGGCGGCGGGGATGGCGGCCACGTTCGGTAGCCCGGTGAGCGCCGTGCTGTTGGCCGTGGAGCTCCTGCTGTTCGAGTATCGAGCGCGCTCCATCATCCCCGTGGCGCTGGCAGCCACGGCCGCCACGGCGGTGCGCATTGGCATCCTCGGCCCGGAGCCGGTGTTCGCGATGCCTGCGATCGCGCAGCCCAGCGGCTCCGCCCTCGCGGCCTACGTCCTCCTGGGCGCCGTCATGGGCCTGGTCGCGGCCTTCGTGTCTCGCGCCATATTCGCGATCGAGGACGCGTTCGAGAAGCTGCCCATCCATTGGATGTGGTGGCCCGCGCTCGGCGCGGTCGTGGTCGGGCTCGTCGGCTACTTCGATCCACGTACGCTCGGCGTGGGCTACGACCTCATCGAGGCGATCCTCTCAGGATCGCTGTTGGGAACGACGCTGTGGGTGTTCGTCGTCCTGAAGTTCGTCTCGTGGTCGGTGTACCTCGGCAGCGGAACCTCGGGGGGCACGCTCGCGCCGCTGTTCCTGATCGGCGGCGGCGTCGGCGCCGGGCTCGGAGCCATCGGCGCCGCATCGTTCCCCGCCCTGGGGATCTCGACGTCCATCGCCGGTCTGGTCGGGATGGCCGCCACGTTCGCAGGCGCCTCGCATGCGTTGCTCGCGTCGGTCGTGTTCGCGTTCGAGACGACTCGACAACCGCTCGGGCTGCTGCCGCTGCTGGGTGGATGCAGCGCGGCCTACCTCGTCGCGCTGCTGCTCAGCCGAACGTCCATCATGACGGAGCGACTCGCGCGTCGGGGTGCCCGCATCGAGACGGCCTATGCGCTCGACTTCCTGGCGAGGGTTCCCGTGAGCGAGAGCATGTCGTCCGAGGCGGTGACGCTCGCCGAGACGCGCAGCCTGCAGAGTGTGCGCGACTGGCTCGCGGGGGGCGCGGACGGGGCGACGCACCAGGGATTCCCCGTGGTGAACGGCGCGGGCGCGCTCGTCGGCGTCGTGACGCGAAGGGACCTGACGGGGCCCGAATCGGCGGACCGTCCCGTCGGATCGGTGATCAAGCGTCCGCCCGTGGTGATCTATCCGGACAGCACGCTCCGGGAAGCCGCCGATCAGATGGTGCGGGCGCAGGTCGGGCGGCTCGCCGTCGTCGAGCGGCGCGACCCCAGACGGCTGGTCGGCGTATTGTCGCGGAGCGACGTGATCGCGGCGCACGCGCGAAGGCTGAGCCACCTCGAGCAGGCGTGAGCTGCGCCGCCGGCCAAGCCCGTGTCCGGGGTATCGGCCGGGGGCCGGCCGAAGACGCGAGACGATGGCGACCGCCCCACGCCTTCGGGCGACCCCCTACCGATACGTTTCCAGGAACCTCGCCCGCGAGGCGTGTCGGAGACGGACGAGCGCCTTCTCCTTGATCTGGCGGACGCGCTCGCGCGTGATCCCCAGGATGGAGCCGATCTCCTCGAGGGTCATCGGATCCTGATCGTCGAGCCCGAAGTACAGCCGGAGGATCTTCGCCTCCCGCTCCTTGAGCGTCGCGAGCGCTTCCTCGATGGTCGCCTTCAGCGCGTGCTCGTACGCCTCGTCCTCCGGACCCGGAGAATATTGATCGGGCAGGTAGTCGAGCAGGCGGCTGTCCTCGCCGGGCGTGACGGGCGCGTCCAGCGAGAGGTGCGAATGGGAGATGGCGAGCGTGCGCTCGATCTCCTCCCGCGTCACGTCGAGCTCCTCGGCGATCTCTTCGACCGTGGGCTCGCGGCCGAGCTCCTGGAGGAGGTTCGAGCTTCGCCGGCCGATCCGGTACAGAGCCCCGGCGCGGTTGAGCGGCACGCGCACGATGCGGCTCTGCTCGGCCAGCGCCTGGAGGATCGCCTGGCGAATCCACCACACGGCGTAGCTGATGAACTTGATGCCCTTCGTCTCGTCGAACTTGTGGGCGGCGCGGATCAGTCCGAGGTTGCCCTCGTTGATCAGGTCCGAGAGCGGCACGCCCTGGTTCTGATACTTCTTCGCGACGGAAACGACGAACCGGAGGTTGGAGCGGACCAGCTTGTTGAGGGCTTCTTCCTCGCCCTTACGGATCAGCTTGGCGAGGCGACCCTCCTCCTCGCGGTCGATCAGCGGATACTGACTGATCTCCTTCAGATACTGATCCAGCGATCCTTCCCTCGAAGCACCACGTCGGGGTGTGAAGGTCATCTGGTCCGGAAGGGGCCGTTCGGTGGTCGATTGCCCATCGCTCGGCTTTCGCGCCGACGCGACAGACCGGTCCAAGCATCGCGCTAGAAATCTCTATAGGGTCAGGCTCGCGCAACAGTCCCTGCTGCGGGCCGGCAACACTTTTCCCGGGTCACTCGATGCTGCTTCCCAGCCGATGCCAGCGGACCCGCTCGAACCAGGACCGGGCCGCGCCTATGCTCGGCGCGAGGGAGTAGTATACGCGCCACGGTTGGCCTCGGATCTCCTCGCGATCCACGAACCCCCAGT
Organism: Gemmatimonadales bacterium; assembly: GCA_050181335.1. Lineage (GTDB taxonomy): Bacteria > Gemmatimonadota > Gemmatimonadetes > Longimicrobiales > Gaopeijiaceae > UBA2982. The sequence continues at coordinate 64,669 of JBFXDG010000005.1, forward strand.
ACCGGGAGTCCTCGCTGTTGTCGCGATTATCCCCCAGCATGAAGAAGCGGTCCTGGGGCACGACGATCGGACCCCAGTTGTCTCGCGTGGGCTGATACTTCGGGCGGTGGGACGCGATGAGATACCCGGACTGCCACTTCATGTCCGGATGCACGCTGTCCCCGCGGTCGTCGTCGTGCCGCGCCCAGGGCTCGTCCACGAGCTCGCCGTTCCGGTAGAGCTTCTTGTCGCGCATCTCGAGCGTATCGTGCGCGACGCCGACCACACGCTTCACGTAGTTGCGCTCGGGCTCGTGCGGCGGATGGAAGACGACGACGTCGCCGAGCTGCGGCTCCCGGAACGCGATCGTGCGCCAGTGCGTGCCTGGTATGCGCGCCCCGAAGACCGCCTTGTTGACCAGGAGGAAGTCGCCGACCAGGAGCGTGTTCTCCATGGACCCGGTCGGGATCCGGTACGCCTCGATGAGGAAGGTCCGGACGCCGACGAAGAACGCGAGCGCGACGAGGATCGTGCTGAACAGCCTCGAGATGCCCGCCGGTCGCGGATCCCGCACGGGCGCCGTCGCCGGCTCGCTGCTGGCGGTGCCGCCTTTGTCGCTCTCCGTCACGCTCTCCGCTCGCCCAAGTGCCGCTCCGTCCCTCACGTTCGATTACACAGCCCAAGCGAGGCGCGTTCCGAACGACGCGCTTCCCTTCCTAGTATGCGCGCAATAGCTATGGACAGCGTAGCTTCGCGTGGCCTGAACGGCGAGAGGCGAGCGGGTCATGACGAACGGGAGGCGAGCGGGTCCCGCGGGCGTCCGGGGCGTCACCCCGCTCCACACGATCGCCGGGCTTCTGGTGGTGGGGGGAGCCGTCGGCCTCTGGCGCCGCGACCCCGTCGCGGTGACCCCCGCCGAGGCCGTCCCCGCGGAGGAGGCAGTCGCGGCCCCGCCTCCCGCTCCTCCCACGCTGACCGCCACCGAAGCGTGCCGGAACGTCGGCTACCTCTGCTCCGAGCTCGATCAGAGCGACCGGATCCAGCTTCGGCGCTGGAAGGACTTCACCGGACCGCTGGTGGTGCACGTGCCCCGCCCCGATTTCGAGGATCCGGCCGACGCCACCCGCCTCCAGCAGGCGGCGGCCATGGGTCTGCGCGCGTGGAACGGCCAGCCCTTCGAGATCAGCGCGGACCTGCGCGGGGACCGGAACCCGCATTTCGCCGTCACCTGGAAGCCTTCGCTGTCGGGCAGCCAGATCGGCGTGGCGCGCACGCGGTGGTCGGCGCCGACGGGGCTCCAGGTGATCGCCATCGAGCTGACCACCCGGAACCCCTTCGACCCGACCCGCGTCGTCGATCCAGCGCAGGTGCGCCTCACGGCCGCGCACGAGATGGGGCACGCGCTCGGCCTACCGCACAGCAAAGCGACGCGGGACGTGATGTACCCGTCCAATACCGCCACCGCGATGTCCGCCCAGGACTACCGGACGATGGAATCGCTCTATCGCCTCCCGGACGGAACGGAGATCGTGCGCTAGGGGGTCGCGCCCGCACCTCCGAGGGCGAGCGAGACCCCGACGTACAGCTGGCGGCCGGGCGCGTCGAAGCCGAACGCTTCCTGGTACGATTCGTCGAGGAGGTTCTCGCCGCGGAGCGAGAGTCGCAGCGAGGGCCGCCCTCCGGCGGCGTCGAGAACGGTGTACTCCGCGCCTGCCGACCAGAGCGTGTAGGCTGCCGTCACCACTGGGGTCGCGGGGAACGTCGAGAAGTCGCGGTCGCCCCGCGCGCCGACGCGAGCGACGCGCGTATGCACCCGCGCGCGGGTCGACACGGGTGACGACGCGCTGAGCGAGAACGAGTGCTCCGGACGCCGGATCAGCGGCTCTCCGTCCACGAAGAGGTCGCCGGGGGCGCCCTCGAGCCCCACGTCGGTGACCTCCGTGTCGAGCCAGGTCCATGCGCCGCCCAGATCGACCGATCCGGCGCGTCCGTGCACCTCGGTTTCGACGCCACGCGCGCTCGCCGCACCGACGTTGAAGTAGTTGGGGCTGGTCGGCGTGGGCGGCGCGAACGTGTATTGGATCATCTCCTCGAAGCGCTGATCGAAGTACGTGACGGAGACGCTCGCCGCGCCCGGGAGGACGTCGTGCTCGAGGCCGACCTCCCACGACAGTGACCATTCCGGATCGAGGTCCGGATTGCCGAGCGCGAAACCGGTGGCGTAGTTCTCGGCGAACGTCGGCTCCTTGATGGCGCTCCCGGCCGCGACCCTGAGACGGGTTCCGGGGCGGCCCGGCAGGCGCGCCGTCAGGCCGGCCTGCCACGTCGCGATGTTGCCGAAGCGCTCGTTGTCCTCCAGACGGCCGCCCAGCGAGAGCGACACCGGTCCTCGCTCGCTCGACGCGTGCGCGAACGCGGCGAGGTTCACCCGCTCGGCTTCGCTCCTGCCGTAGAACGGGCCGAAGCCGCTGAGCGACTCGCTGAACGATCGCTGCCGCTCCTCCTCGACCTCGCCGCCCACGGTGAAGACGCCGGATCCGACCGCGAGATGCGACATGACTTGCACGCTCGAGCGGTGGAAGTGGTCGAGGCTGCGGAACGCGTCCGTATCCGCTGGATCGTCGAAGGCGTCGTCGATGCCGCCGTCGGTCTCCGCGAGGCCGACGAGCGCTTCGACGGTGAGCGCGTCGGTCAGCGTCCGAGCGGCGGAGACCTGCGCGATCACCTCGTCCTCGAACGAGTACGTGTTGCGGTCGACGAGGGTACCCGCGCCGTTCGTCGGGTAGTTGTACTGGCGGTCCTCGAGGCGCAGCATGATCGCCAAGTGCGTGCGGTCGTCGGGGACGAAGCGGGCGGAGCCCGCCAGACGCAGGTTCTCGTGACGGCTGTTGTAGGCCAGGACGCCGGCCGCGGCGTCACGCCCCACCGACACGGAGTAGCGAGCCCGATCCGTGCCGCCCGACAGGTCCGCGTCGTAGCGGGTGGCGTCCACGGCGCCGCCCGTGGGAGCCTCGTACACACCGGCTTCGGCGCGTACGCTCGCCCCCGCGCCGTCCTGCCCGCTGCGCGAGATCACGTGGACGACCCCGGCCACCGCGTCCGATCCGTACAGGGCGCTGCTCGGGCCGCGCACGATCTCGATCCGCTCGACGTTCTGGGGCGTCAGCGAGGCGAAGTCGAAGCCGCCGCCCGCCTGGTTCACCTGCACGCCGTCGACCATCACGAGCGTGTAGTCGCTCTCGCCGCCGCGGAGGAACAGCGAGGTCAGACCCCCGAAGGAACCGTTGCGGGCGACGTCCACGCCCGCGACGTCCCGCAGCGCATCCGCCACCGTCGTGAAGCCGAGCGCCTCCAGCTCACGCCCGTCGAGGATGGTGACGTGCTGCGCCACCGAGGCCAGCGCGCGCGGCGTGGGGCTCGCCGTGACGACGATACCGTCGAGGATGAAGGGGTTCGTCTGGGACTGCGCGGATCCTGCCAGGACCGCGCCTCCCACGAGCGCGGCACCGAGCGAGACGAGCACGCGGCTCGCCATGTCGTTGTACATGAAAACCCGGTCTCCCCTCCACGCGGAAGGAAGCCGGGCGTCGACGACCGGAGACGAGACTCGGGCCGACCCAGGCCGCCTCCCCACGGAGGTGTTGGCGTGGTTGGGGTGGGTCACGTCTCCTGGCTCTGGGCCGGCGGCTCACCTTCCCGAGGCTGCTTCTACGCCTCAGTGGTTTCTCGAGCCATCGTTCCGAGCGGATGCAGCACGCTCGGGCCCATCACAGTGGCGGGGCCGCGCCGGAGTCACACCGGCTTCCGTTTGACCCACCGCCGATTCAGTTGTCGCAGGGAACCTAACCGCGGGCAGACGACCCGCAAGGCGCCACGAACGAGCCGTCAGGCGTCGCGGCTCAGGCCGTACTTCTCGATCTTCTTGTAGAGATTGGAGCGCGGCATGTCGATGCGGCGGGCGGTTTCGGCCACGTTCCAATCGTTCTCCCGCAGCCTTTGCGCAATGTAGGCGCGCTCGGCGCGATCCTTGAAGTCGGCGAACGTCTCCGCCGCCAGGATCTCGCTGGCCACCCCGTGACCCTGGGCGCGACCAGCCGCGAGCAGATCGACGTCGGCCGCGCGCACGCGGTCTCCCGACGCGAGGATCATCAGGCGCTCCACCGTGTTGCGCAGCTCGCGCACGTTCCCGGGCCACGGCAGATCGACGAGACGCTCGATCGCTCCGGCATCGAAGGTGCGCGGCGGCACGCCCTCCCGTTTCGCCATGATGTCGGCGAAATGCTGCACGAGCATCGGCACGTCCTCGCGCCGCTCGCGCAGCGGCGGTACGTGGATGGGCACGACGTTCAGACGGTAGAAGAGGTCCTCGCGGAAGTCGCCCGCCCCGATCGCACGCGCCAGATCCTTGTTGGTCGCCGCGATGACGCGCACGTCCACGGTGATCGCCTTCGAGCCGCCCACCCGGGTGACGACGCCCTCCTCGAGCGCGCGCAGCGCCTTGGCCTGCGCGTCGAGCGACATGTCGCCGACTTCGTCGAGGAAGAGGGTGCCGCCGTCCGCCTGCTCGAACTTCCCGGCGCGGTCGGCGATCGCGCCGGTGAAGGATCCCTTGATGTGACCGAAGAGCGCGGACTCGATCAGCTCGGAGGGAATCGCGGCGCAGTTCACCTCGACGAAAGGGCGCTCGGCGCGCGCCGAAAGGCGGTGGATCGCGCGCGCCACGAGCTCCTTGCCGGTGCCGTTCTCCCCGGTCACCAGCACGCGCGCCTCGGTGGGCGCCACCCGTTCGACGCGCTCCAGGACCTGACGGATCGCGTACGAGTTGCCGACGATCTGGTGTCGGCTCTCGACCTGGCTGCGGAGGTCCTCCATGTTGCGCGTGAGGCCCCGCAGCTCCAGTGCCCGCCGCAGCGTGACCATCAGCCGGTCGCTGTCGAGCGGCTTCTCCAGGAAGTCGTACGCGCCTTTGCGGGTCGCCTCGACCGCGGTGTCGATCGTCCCGTGCCCGGAGATCATCACCACGAGCGCGCTCGGGTCCTGCTCCTTGATCCGCGCCAGGACGTCCAGCCCGTCCAGCCCGGGCATCTTCACGTCGAGGAAGATGACGTCCGGATGCGTCTTCGATGCGAGGTCGATGCCGGTCATACCGTCCTCGGCCGCCGCGACCCGGTGCCCCTCGTACTCGAAGAGCTGGACGAGCGCGTCGCGGATGCCCTTCTCGTCGTCTACGACCAGGAGACGCGCCATCAGTCGGCCAGCCTGATGCTGTTGAGGAGCGTGTACTTCGAGCCGCCTGGGGCGAGCTGGCTGCGCATGAGGTCGATGCTCGTCACCTTCACGTCGCCTTTGCAGTCGAGCTCGGAAAGCACGTCGTCGAGGGTGCGGAAAGCGCCCGCCCCTTCCCTCTCCTCGGCCCGGCCGAGCGTCACGTGGGGATGGAACGCGCGCGTCTCCGCGTCGAAGCCCAGATCGCCGAGCGAGTACTCGAGGTCCTGCTTGAGACAGCGCAGCTCCGGGTTGGCCTTCACGCCCAGCCAGATGACGCGTGGCTGCCGTACCGAGGGGAACGCGCCGAAGCCGCCGAACTTCGTCTTGAACGACTTGGTCGTGGCGGCCACCTTGCTCATCGCCTGCTCCACCTCCGGCACGCGCTCCCGCCGGACGTCGCCGAGGAACTTGAGCGTCACGTGGAACGCATCGGCGGCGGCCCAACGCACGGGCAGATCCCCGTCCCGCAGCGTGCGAATCGCCCGATAGATATGGTCGCGATCCTTCTTCGGGAGGTTCAGGGCGATGAAGAGGCGCATCTCGTTCTCAGTCCGGTGGCCCACCGTCGGCGTCCGCCGGAACGGCGCCGGCGGCCATTGTGTCTACCACCACCGTGCGTTGAGTGGTCCGCTGCGTAGGCGCGAAGTCGATGGCGGGCTCCCGTTCGAACGCATCCAGGATCTGCTCCCAGAGCTTCGACGCCGTCCCCCTCCGTTCGCGTGGGCCGCAGATGTAGCGGAGCGTGAGCGCGATGCCGCTGGCCTCCACCGTGGTGTAGACGATCGGCGTGAGCTTCCTGTACCGGATGAGGAAGCGGTCGTCGTCCTTGCGACGCGGCGTCGGGCTGTCGTGCCTCAAGTCGACGACGAGGTCCTGGGCCAAGGTCTCCAGGATGCTCTTCGCCTTCCGCCAGTCGCTCTCGAACGTGACGGCGATCTTGAGCTCGTTCCACAGGTAGGGGAAGCCGGCGATGTAGTTGGCGAGGGGGTGCGTGAAGATCATCGAGTTCGGAATGTGGATCAGCCGACCGGTGCTCTGGTCCGCGTCGATCCAGTTGCCGACCTCCATGATGGTGATCTGGAAGATCGTCCGGTCCACCACGTCGCCTTTCAGTCCCGCGACTTCGATGCGGTCGCCCAGCTCGAATGGCCTGCGCCACAGGATGAAGAACCAGCCGGCGAGGTCGGCGACGAGGTCCTTGAGCGCGATCGCCAGCCCGGCCGAAAGCAAGCCGAGGAAGGTTCCCAGCGACTGGATGGCCGTGAACCACACCTGCAGCAGGATCAGCAGGCCGACCAGGAAGCCGGCATACGCCGTCGACTTCGACCATCGATAGCGAATGGTCTGCGAGTCGATGCGGGCGCCGACGAACGCCAGGATCGCACGGCGCGCGATCAAGATGAGGACGAGCACGAACGCGGAGATCAGGAGATTCCGCTGCGTCGTGTCGCTCATCGGCGGGATGGTCAGCGTGTCCGCGTCCGGAAGCGTCTGCGCACGCGCGAGCCATGCGTAGACGAGGGAGGGCAGCGCCGATGCCCCGAGCACGCGGGGGTTCCTCAACCGCCGTCCCGCGGGGTGGGTCGGGGAGGCCCTCCCGGGTGACGGGGGCCGGCCCGCTCGCTCGCGCTCTTCGCCTCGGACACGATGACCACCACCGACCCGACGATCACCGTGGCGGCCAGAGCGGACCGAAAGCCGATCGCCTCCCCGGCGAGCGCCCAGCCGAGCAGCAGCGCGATCACCGGGTTCACGTAGGCGTAGGTCCCCACGCGGGCCGGTGTGGAGACGGTCAGTAGCCACACGTACGCCGAGTATGCCACCAGCGACCCGAAGATCACCAGATAGACGAGCGCGAGGACGGAGCGCATCGAGACCCCGGACGGGTCGAAGCGGAACGGCTCACCGAAGAGGAGCGACATGATGCCCAGCACGAGCCCGCCCGTGAGCATCTGCATGGAAACGAGGACCAGCGGGCTCTTGGGTGCCGGCGCGCTCCGGACGTAGAGCGATCCCGCGGCCCACGAGGCGCAGCCGCACAGCACCAACAGGGCCCCCAGGACCGCGTGGGACCCGCTCCCGCCGCTGGGCGCACCGCCGAGGAGAGCCGCCCCGCCGAACCCGACCAGCAATCCGACCTGCACGCGGCGGCTCGGCTTGGCAGCGGGCCCGAACAGCGGCTGCAGGATCACCATCCAGAGGGGGACCGACGCCACGAGGAGCGCCGCCACGCCGGACGGCACCCACTGCTCCGCCACCACGACGGCGCCGTTGCCGCCGGCGAGCATGAGCGGCCCGCTGATGGCGGCCGCGCGCCAATGGACGCGCGTGGGCTTGGCCGCTCCCCGCAGGCGCATCCAGCCGTAGAGAAGAGCGCCCGCGAAGAGGAACCGCCCCGCCGCCATGAGGAGCGGCGGGATCGAATCGATCACCCACAGGATCGCCAGGTACGTCGATCCCCAGATCACGTAGACGGAGGCGAACGCCGCCAGGACCATCGGCAGGCGCGGCTCCGCCGACGCGTGGGTCGCGGGGGCGACCGAGGCACCGGTGGGCGGCATGGCCGGAAAGCTCACGCCGGCCGGGTTCGCGTTCAATCGGAGTCGGCCGCACGCCTCGCCGCCCGGCCGAATCCAGCGCCATGCCGGCGCAGGTCGCGGCGCCGGTGACCGCGCGCCCGTGGCCGGGGACGGTCGGCTCCCGGGCGTGCGCCGACGGGTCCGCCTCAGCGCCGCATGCGGTCGAGGCTCCGGTAGTGGACCGCTTCGGCCGCGTGCTCGACCGCGACGTCCTCGCAGCCCGAGAGGTCCGCGATGGTTCTCGCCACCTTGAGGATCCGATGATAGGCACGCGCCGACATGCCCGTCCGGTCGACCGCCTGCTGCAGCATCGCGGCCACCCGCCGAGAGGGGCGGCACCAGCGCCGCAGCTCGGACGGACGCATGTGGCCGTTCGCGAACACGCCGGCCGTGTCGGCGAGGCGCGCTTCCTGGACCGCGCGCGCCCGCGCGACGCGCCGCCGGACCTCCGCGCTCGAGGCGCCCTCGTCGTCGCCGTCGAGGCTCTCGAACGGCACCGCCGGGACGTGCAGGTGGATGTCGATCCGGTCGAGCAGCGGACCCGACACGCGACCCTGGTAGCGTTGCACCGCTCCCGGATCGCAGAGGCAGCGATCGGACCCGTCGCCGTAGTACCCACAGGGACACGGGTTCATCGCCGCCACCAGCAGGAAACGCGCAGGATAGTGTACCGCCGCGCGTGCCCGCGAGAGCCGCACGACGCCTTCCTCGAGCGGCTGCCTGAGCACCTCGAGCACGTTGCGGCGATACTCGGCCAGCTCGTCCAGGAAGAGGACGCCGTGGTGCGCGAGGCTGATCTCTCCGGGCCGCAGCGGCGTCCCCCCTCCGATCATCCCGGCGTCGCTCACCGTGTGATGCGGCGCGCGGAACGGTCGCTCCGTCACGAGCGCTTCCCCGCCGCGCAGGTGCCCCGCCACGGAGTGCACCCGCGTCGCCTCGAGCGCCTCCTCGACGGTGAGCGGCGGAAGGATGCCGGGCAGACGGCGCGCGATCATCGTCTTGCCGGCGCCGGGCGGACCGATGAGCAAGAGGTTGTGCGAGCCCGCCGCCGCGACCTCCAGCGCTCGCTTCGCCGCGGCCTGTCCCTTCACGTCCCGGAGATCGAGGCCACTCCCGACAGGTTGCCCGAGGAGCGTGGCCGGGTCCAACGTCGTCGAAGCGATCGGGTGCACGTCGTCGAGATGGTCCACCACGGCGCGCAGGTGGCCGGCGGCGAGCACGTCGATTCCCTCCACCACCGCGGCCTCCCGCGCGTTCTCGCGCGGCACGACGAGCGTCCCGATGCCCGCTTCGCGGCAGCGCGCGGCGACCGGCAGGACGCCGGCCACCGGCCTGAGCGATCCGTCCAGCCCTAGCTCGCCGAGGAACGCCGTGCTGCCGAGCGCGTCGGCGCGCGCCTGGCCTCCGGCCACCAGCAGGCCCACGGCGATGGGAAGGTCGAAGGCGGAACCGTCCTTCGGAACGTCGGCCGGAGAGAGGTTCACCGTGATGCGGCGCTGAGGGAGCTCGAACCCGGTGTTCTTGAGGGCGGCGGTCACGCGCTCCCGGCCCTCGCGGACCGCTCCGTGCGCCAGCCCGACGACCGTGAAGCTGGGCAGACCCGAGGCGAGATGCACGTCGACGCGAACGGGTACGGGATCGATGCCCAGGACCGCTGCGGTGTGCACGTGCGCGAGCATGCGAGACGATGCGGCCCGCGACGGGGCGGAACGATGGGCGAACGGGACGCGAATGCCGCTGCGCCCGCGTGTGGACCGCCGCTCGCCAACCGACGCTTGTGAACTGCGGGGGCCTCCCCTACCATCCGGCGCGTTTTTCCCGCTTCGACGAAGCTTCGGCCACCTCCAAGGTCACGAGATCCGAGCCAGATGAAGGTCGCGGTCGTGAAGGAGACGCGCCCAGGAGAGCACCGGGTCGCGCTCGTTCCCCAGGGCGTGAAGTCCCTCGTGAAATCGGGCCTCGAGGTCGTCGTCGAGGCCGGCGCGGGGCGCGCGTCGTTCATCCCGGACGAGGAGTACGTGGCGGCGGGCGCGACCATCGCCCCGAGCGCCGCGGCCGCGCTCCAGGGGGCGGGCATCGTGCTCCGCGTGAGCCCTCCTTCCCTGTCCGGGCCCGACGAGGTATCCGCGCTCGCCTCGGGGACGATCCTGGTCTCGTTCCTGAACCCCTTCGCGAACCTCGACGTCGTCCGCAAGCTAGCCGCTGGAGGCGTGACATCGCTGGCCATGGAGCTCGTGCCGCGCATCACGCGGGCTCAGTCCATGGACGCGCTCTCGTCGCAGGCCACCGCCGCGGGGTACAAGGCCGTGCTCCTCGCGGCGTCCCACCTGCCCCGCTTCCTCCCGATGTTCACCACGGCGGCGGGCACCATCCGGCCGGCCAAGGCGCTCATCCTCGGAGCCGGAGTCGCGGGCCTGCAGGCGATCGCCACGGCGCGCAGGCTGGGCGCCGTCGTCGAGGCCTTCGACGTGCGGCCGGCGGTGAAGGAGCAGGTCGAGAGCCTCGGCGCGAAGTTCCTCGAGGCGGAGCACCTCACCGCCGAAGGTGAGGGCGGTTATGCCAAGGAGCTCTCCGCGGACCAGCACCAGAAAGAGCTCGAGCTGATCGCGTCCGCCATCGCGTCGGCCGACGTCGTCATCGCGACCGCGCAGATCCCGGGTCGCAAGGCGCCGGTGCTGGTCACCGAGGCGATGGTGAAGACGATGCGCCCCGGCGCGGTGATCGTCGATCTCGCCGCGGAGACGGGCGGCAACTGCGAGCTCACGCGCGCGGGCGAGACCGTCCAAGCCAACGGCGTGCACGTGCTCGGACCCGTGAACATCGCGTCCACGATTCCGATGCACGCGAGCCAGATGTACTCGAAGAACGTCGTCACCCTGCTGGGCGAGTTCGTGGACGGACAGGGCCAGGTGAAGCTCGACTTCGCCAACGACGTGGTCGGGCCCGCCACGCTCACGCACGGCGGCGGGATCGCGAACGAGAAGGTGCGGGAGGCCGCGGGCGTCGCTCGCTGACGGTTCCTGGAGCCACGTGTCGCCAGCCGCCGCGCGAGCTCGCGTCCACGTGCGAGGTGGGCGTCGATGACCGCGGGACGGGCGACTACTCCGGCTCCGACGACCAGACCGGCACGGTGACCGTCACGGTGGTGCCCCGCGCGGAGCCGCCGACCGAGCTCTCGACGCTCACGCTCCCGCCCCACGATCTCACGAGCCGCTGCACGATCGCGAGGCCGAGCCCGGTTCCGGTCGAGCGCGTGCTGAACTGAGGCTCGAAGATCCGCGGCAGGTTCTCCTCGGGGATCCCCGAGCCGTTGTCCACCACGGCGATGCGGACGGTGTCCCCCTCGCCCCGTCGGGCGACGATGCGCACGAGCGTGCCGTCGGCCAGGCGCGCGTTCTCGAGGAGGTTGACGAGCACCTCCTTCAGCTCGGGCGTCCGCGACACGACGGTGGGCAGATTCGGCTCGACGTCCTGCTCGAAGCGGACGCGCGAGACCGATGCGCCGTAGAGCGTCATGACCTCGCTCACCACCTCCGCCACCACCACGGGGGCGAGCGCCACCGCCGGCCCGCCCGGCGCGCCGAACCGCGAGAAGCTCTGCGCGATGCCCGCCAGACGGTCGATCTCCGCGAGCATCGCGTCGGCGTTCTTGAGCAGGATCTGCTCGAACTGGGGGTGACGGTCCTCGTACGCCCGCCGGACGTGCTGGATGCTCAGCTTGATCGGCGTGAGCGGGTTCTTCACCTCGTGCGCAACCTGACGCGCCATCTCGCCCCAGGCGAGCACGCGCTCGGCGCGGAGCTCGTCCGTCACGTCGTCCATGGCGACGACCACGCCCCGGTCCTTGCCCAGCCTCCTTCCCCGTACGCGCACGCGCCGGCGTCCGGCCTGGAGCTCTGTGTCCGCTTCGTCCGCGCTCCCCTCTCGGAACTCGCTCAGCCAGTCGACGAGCGCGGCTCCGAGCGGCGTATCCGCCGGTAGCTCCTCGCCCACCCTCACCGAGCTCCTGACCGCGCTCACCGGGCCCACCGCGTGGCCGTCGAGCAGGTCGCTCGCGCGTGGGTTCACGAGCGTGACCCGACCGGCCGCGTCGAGCGCGACCATGCCGACGGCTGCCTCGTCCATGATGAGCTGCGTGCGACGTGAGGTGCGCACGAGCTGCCGCCTCGCCCGCCGTACCCGCGCGACCATGTCGTTGAACGCGCGGAAGACCGGCGCGAACTCGTCGTTGCGGTCATCCGGCAGCTTGGGCGCCAAGTCCCCCGACCCCACGCGCTCCGAGGCGATCTGGAGCGCGAGGATGGGACGTGTCAGCCAACGACCCGCCAGCATGGCGAGCCCGGCCGAGAGCAGCGCTCCGACCAGCATGACAAAGCCGAGCAGCTCCAGGAGGTCCGTCGTCTGCAGCGCCGTGGTGCCCGCCGCCAAGGGCACGCGCGCGGCGAGGAGATCGTCGTCCGACAGACGACGGTACGCCGTCACGTACTCCCAGCGGCCCAGCGCGGTCTCGTTGACCGCCACGACCTCCTCGCGCTCGGCCAGTCGCGCGTAGGTCGCGTAGGGCGCCCACGCCTCGTGCAGACCCAGATCGACGAGCTCCTCGACGGATCCCTCGGTGAGCTCCGCCGCGCGGTAGTGGAGGAGCTCCGCGCCCACCTGGCTCGCGAGCCGCTGCATCTGCCCGCCGAGCGCGCGGTACCAGCCAGCGGCGTCTTCGGCCACACGCTCGGCGATGACCTGCGTGGAGCGCCGCGACGTCTGCACGAGCGTGCTGTACGCGATCGTTCCGAAGAGCGCGTTGGCGATCGTGAAGAAGCCGAACAGCGCGAGCGTGACGCGCGCGCGGAAGGAGAGCATGACGCCGGCCAAGCGGATCTCCCGCGGCGAGAACCCGCCCACGAGCGCCTGCCCGACCAGCCAGAATCCCATGAACAGCACGACGTTCAACGCGAGCAGCAGCGTCGCTCGGGCCAGCGCGATCCCGGGTGACGGGAGCGTCACGTGGTAGTGCGCGTGATAGGTCGCCTCGTTGGCGAACTCGAGCGAGACCTCCGCCTGCCATCCCTGCGGGGTCTTCACCCACGTCATATCGGCCGGCTCGTGGCGCTCTCCGGGGAGGAGCGGGATGACCGTGAGCCCATCGTCCGTGCCCGAGGTCGTGCCCTCGAGCAGCGGACCGAGACCGCTCCCGGGTGCGCCTTCCACGAACGGAGGCGCCACGACCGAAGCGACCTCGTCGTTCGCGAGGCGGCTCGTCAGGATGTAGCGCGCGTCGTCGCGGTTGGGACGGAGCAGCCGCGTGCCGCCGCTCAGCCACGACTCGATCAGGGCCTCGCCGAGCGGCGCCGGCTCGCCCTGAACCCCCATGCGGAGCCCCTCGCGGGGGGAGCCGTCCCGTCCCCAGATCTGGAGCCAGACCGCGTCGCCGAGATCGGCGAGGCCACTGAGCCGCCAGCCGTGATACAGGAGGCTGACGTCGTCGCTGCCGGCGTTGTGCAGCGAGTCCGCGAGCTCCCCGAAGCGCAGCAGCGCGCGCTCGAGCTCGGGCGCCTCGGGCGCCGCGAGCCCCGCGAGCTCCGCCTCGCCCACCAGCATGCGGGCCTGCACGCGGTGGCTCCACGTGACGGGAATCGCCGCGGTGCTGCCCACCACCACGGCGAGGCTCCAGCGCGCGAGCGACGCACGCCAGCCGGTCCACGCCCGTGCGCCGCCCCCCGCGAGGACGGCCGGCACCCCCCACAGCGCGGTCCAGAGGACCGGGATGGACGACCTCGTCCACACCCAGAACCCGGCGCCCGCCCCGAGCGCGAGCGAGACCCCCACGGCGCCGAGCGCCCACCAGGCGGTATTGGTCCTGGAGGCGGACTTGGCGATGGCCGCGCCCGCGAAGAGCGACAGCATGGCGGCCACGGCCACCTGGTACGTCACCCAGCCCAGCCGCCCCTCCGCCACCAGGTCGGGGGACGCGCCCGCCGGTGCCCACAGCAGCAGCGCAGGATAGACGACGGCGACGGCGAGCCCGGCGGCCCACGCGGGCCAGGCGAAGCGAGGCCGAGGCAGGACGCTCATGAGGGTGAACGCGGCGACGGTGAGCAGCGCGAGGCGACCCAGGGAGAGCGGAAGGGGTCCCGGAAGCGTATAGGCCGCGGGATCGAACAGCGTGGCGAGCCCGGTGGTTCGCTCCACGGGCACCCACGCGGCCAGGAGGAGCAGCGTCACGGCGGCGGCGACCCGTCCCCCGGTGCGCGCGCGGCCGCCGATCGCCAGGGCCACCCAGGCCGCGAGCAGCAGAATCGCCACGCGGCCGATCCAGCCGTCCATGAGCTGCTGGGCGCGCAGCGCCGGCTCGGGCTGGTCCACGACGACGCTCAGGATGCGCTCTTCGCCCTGGAGATCGAACACGATCCCGTCGGTGGGCCCCGGGTCGTCCTCCATGACGCGGATGCGCTCGCCGGTCTCGCGGAAGAAGCTCGTGGCGAAGTCGCCGACGTCGGCGCCCAGGCTCTCGGGCAGCGCCGAGCGGAGCAGATGCGCGGCCATCGCGACGCTTCCGTCCTCCGCGACGTGCGTCACGTACAGATAGCCGAAGAGGGCCAGATCCTGATACGAGTGCTCGACCTCACCCGACTGGACGGTCTCGGGCACGAGACCCCGATGCACGCCCTCCCAGACCACCACGTTGCCGTCGGGATCGTAGAGCGCGATCGCCGAGCACTCGCAGCGCGAGATCAGGTTTCGCATGCCGCTCGGCGTGGGCGCGGCGTCGTTCTCGATCCACACCCGGGCCAGCAGGGCCGTGGCGTCGATGGCAGCGGATAACATCCGGTCGAGCCGTTGACCGAGCATCTCGCCGACGACCGTGTCGCGGTCCGCCCAGTAGCTCTCGAAGTCGTCGAGCACACGGCTCGTCTCGCGGTGGGCCGCGTAGCCGGTGAGGAGCGCCGCGAGCAACACGCCCCCGCCCGCCAACGACCACCATCCCCGCGCGCTCGGCCGCCAGAGACCGAGGGCCAGGCCGGCGAAGGCGAGCGCGAGGAGCCAGAGCGACGGCGAAGACGTCCAGAGCGCGAGGGCGCCCAGCGCGACCCACGGACCCAGCCACCCGGCGGCGACGACGGCGCGCGCGGCGGGTGCCGGCATGCTGCTCTCGACTGGTGGCGGGTCGCCCGGGTGCGTCATGACCTCGACTTGGTGAGCCGGAGTGGATCGAATATACCCCGGACGTGCGCGGATACCCCGCTCCGAACCGCCACCGACCGACGGTGTAGCATCCTCCCGATGCGACCTCTCGCGACCTCTCGCACGACCTTCAGGACGACGTTCAGGCCGACCTTCAGAATGGGCGCGCGGCTCACGGCTCCCTCCGGGCGGCGGACCGCGCGGCTCGCCGGGCTGCTCCTCGCGGCATCCTCGGTGGTGGCGTCGTCCGGCGCCGCGCAGGGCGTCGTCGTCGACCAGGGACGCTTCACGGTGACCTACGGCGGACGCGCGGCGGGCACGGAGGACTTCTCCATCCGGCGCGCGGGTCTGGGTCCCGACGACGCGATGTTCGCCAACGCGACGGTCTCACTCACGCGGGACGGACGCGCACAGGAGATTCGTCCGCTGCTCCGTGCGACGCCCGCCGGCGTGGCGATCGAGTACCAGGTGGAGGTCACCGGCGCCGACCGACTCGAGCTCGGGCTGCGGCGCGTCGCGCGGCGATACGTCGCGACGATCCGCTCCGAGACGGGAGAGGAGCAGCGCGAGTTCCCCGCCGCCATGGAGACGCGCATCCTCGAGCAGGACGTCGCGCACTTCTACTACTTCCTGCGGGACGTCGAGCCGGGCACGGTCACGCCGGTGATCGAGCCGCGCTCCAGGGCGCGCCTCGAGCTGACGGCCGGCACGCCCACGACGGAGGAGCTGGTCGCGGGCTCCGCGCCCGTCGCCGCGCGACGGGTCGAATACACGAGCGGAAGCGAGGTGCGCATCGTGTGGTTCGATCCGCTCGGTCGGGTGCTGCGCGTGGAGATTCCCTCGACGGGCTACGTCGCCCAGCGCACGGAGGTGCCGCGCTGAGACGGTGGAGCGGCTACCAGCGCAGGCCGTTCCCGCCTGCGCCGTTCTTTCCCATCGCGGACTGCGACGCGGGCACGGAGACGAGCACCGACGTTCCCTCGCCGAGCCGGCTGCTCAGCTCGATGGAGCCGCCGTGCGCCTCGGCGATTCGCTTGGCGAGGCTGAGCCCGATCCCGTAGCCGCCCGTATCGCGCGAGCGGGACCGGTCGGCCCGGTAGAACGGCTCGAACACGTACGCCAGATCGTCGCCGGCGATGCCCACCCCATGGTCGTGGAAGGAGATCATGATGGCGCCGTCCGACGCGTCGAGCACCACGCGCACCGGCGCACCGCTCGGGCTCGAGTACTTGATGGCGTTCGAGAGGACGTTGCTGATCAGGATGCGCATACGCTCCGCATCGACGTTCGCGTGGACCGCGCGTTCCACTCCTTTCACCTCGATGCCCGGCCCGACATCGGTCACGGCGGCCACGCACTCCTGGAGCAGCGCCGCGACGTCCACCGTCGACTTCTGCAGCCCGCCGTGAGGGCTATCGAGCCGCTCGGTCTCGAGCAGCTCGCGGATCATCGTCTCCGTCTCTTCGATGTCCTCGATGACGCTCCGCCGAGCGGGTGACTCGGGCATCATCTCGAGCGCCACGCGCATACGGGTGAGCGGCGAGCGGATCTCGTGGCTGACGTCGAGGAGCAGCTGATCCCGCGCGCGGATGCGCTCGCGGATGGCGCGGGTCATTGCGTTGAACGATTCGACCAGCCGCCCGAGCTCGTCGGTGCGACCGGTGTGCATCTCGACCTCCAGGTCGCCGGCGCGCAGGCGCTGCACGCCCTCGGAGAGCACCCGCACGGGCCGGAGCAGCCGCCGCATCAGCAGATAGACGGCGCCGAGCACGCCGATCATGAACAGCGCATCGAACACGTGCTCACGCGCGCTCGTCCGGAGCGCCGAGCGCCCCGATTGCAGGCCCAGCAGGTAGCGGTAGCCGTCGCGGGTCACGTCCGCGCTGAAGCCGAGGCGCTCGGCGATCCCCGCACGGGCACCCGGCAGGGCCGGAACATCCGGCAGCTCGACGCCGGCGAAGGTCGGCACGTCGGCGCTGCTCACCCAGGAAACGCCGGGGCCCTCGATGCGCATCGCCACGCCGAGGCGCCTCGACACCTCCCGCGCGGCGGAGGTGTCGGGAGGGCTCCCGATCTCCTCGAGGACGTAGCCGGCGTAGTTGATCGCCGTGGCCTGCACGGAGATGCGCTCGCGCTGCCAGTCGAACAGCCAGAACGTCACCATGAAGTACGCGGCCACGGCGGTGAACGCCCCCACGAAGATCAGCAGGATCTTCAGGAAGAGCGCGCTCCGCACCCGACCCAGCAGATCAACCATCGTCGGGCACCCCCACGAAAGCGTAGCCGGACCCGCGCACGGTACGCACGTACCGGGGCTGCTTCGGATCGTCGTCCAGCTTCTGCCTGAGGCGGCTCACCAGCACGTCGATGGAGCGGTCGAACGCGTCCCACGCCTCGCCCTTCACCTGGTCGAGGATGTTGCCGCGCGAGAGCACCCTGCCCCGGCTCCGGATCAGCAGCTCGAGCAGATCGAACTCCGCGGTGGTCAGGGGCACCTGCTGATCGTTCAGGTAGGCGGACCGGCGCTGGGGATCCACGCGCAGCGCCCCGAAGGTCCACACGTCCTCGGTCGGTCGGCCGCGCCGCAGGATCGCCTGGATACGCGCCACCAGCTCACGGGGTTCGAACGGCTTCGGCATGTAGTCGTCCGCGCCGAGCTCGAGGCCGACCACCCGGTCCGTCACGTCTCCCCGGGCGGTCAGCATGACGATCGGCACGGCGGACGACTTGCGGACCTGCCTGCACACCTCGAAGCCGTCCGTGCCGGGGAGCATCACGTCGAGCACCACCAGATCGGGATGGTCGCTCCGCAGCAGCCTGAGGCCGTCGTCGGCATTGTTCGCCGTGAGCACCTCGAAGCCGCTCCCGCCGAGGTATGCCGACAGCAGACCGCAGAGCTTGCGGTCGTCGTCGATTACGAGGACCCGGCCTCTCATGCCTTCTCCGATCGCCGCGCCGACACCCATGGCCGTACGGTCTCGTACTACCCTTACGACAGTATGTCGGCCCCGTTGCGGAATGTTGCCGAATCCGCTCGGCCGCCGAAACAATCTGTTACCTCGTGAACATCTCGAGGAAACGCTTCCTCGCGATACTCCGCCGTCACCCCATCCGGAGACCGTCCATGAACTACAAGGCTTCCCGCGCTTTCGGCGCGCTCACCGTCGCGCTCCTCACCGCGGCCCTTCCCGGCTCGGCGTCCTCCCAGTCGGCGCTCGACGCCGCCGACGCCCAGGCGTTCCTGGGCTCCTGGACGCTCGCCATGACGTCCCAGATGGGGAACTTCAACATGGGCCTCTCCCTCACGAACATGTCGGGCAAGGTAGGGGCGGTGCTCGACTTCCCCGACGCGGGCATGAACCAGGAGATCACGGACATCTCGAAGTCCGGCGAGAGCCTGGTGCTGTCGTTCGTGGGTGAGGCGCAGGGTCAGACGTTCGACGCGGTCGTCACGCTCGAGCCCACCGGTCCCAGCACCGTCGACGTCTACTTCGACATCGCCGCCGGCGCGTTCGCGATGACCGGTACCGGCACCAAAGCGGCCAGCTGATACGATCGGCGGCACGACCGACATTTCCAACACGGAGGAGCTACGACCATGAAGCGCAACAGACTGACCGCAGCGGCCTTGTTCACCCTCGCCCTCTTGGCGGCCACGGCCGTGCCGAGCACCGTCTCGGCCCAGTCGCAGCTCGCCACGTCCGAGGCGCGCACGTTCATCGGCTCGTGGGTCCTCTCGTTCTCGAGCGACATGGGCCCGTTCTCGATGAACGTGGAGATCCGCGACATGGGCGGGAAGGTCGCGGCGACGCTGAATCAGGCAGACATGGGGATGCAGCAGGAGGTGACGGACATCGCCAAGTCGGGCGAGAGCCTCGTGCTCAGCTTCGACGGCGACTTCCAGGGCCAGGCGTTCTCGGCGGCCATCTCCATCGAGCCGCCGACGGGGAACGAGAGCGCGGCGTACTTCGACATCAACCAAGGCCAGTTCGGCATGGCGGGCACCGCCACCAAGTCGGGGAGCTGACCGTACTCCACGACGCGCATCGACGCGCCGCACCGGCGGCGACGCTGCACGTGAAGGATGGGTGGGGGACCGGCGTATATGCGACGTGACACCCCGCGCGGCACGAGGACCGGGCTCGAAACCGCCGCGGCCCTCGTGTCGTACGGGAGCCCGGCGCGACCCCGAGCCCAGCGCGTATCGAAACCTCCCGATCGAGACCGCATTCATTGGATAGACTCGTGGACATGATGGGTGGCATGACGAGCAGGCTCGTGCGCCCACTCGCGCTTTCGCTGGCGCTCCTGCACGGTTCGCTCGCGGCGCAGGAGGCTCCGTCGCGGGAGGGAATGCCGTCGAGCCTGACGCTCGAGCAGGCGATCGAGATCGCTCGGGGGAGCAACCCGGGGCTGCGTCAGACGCGAAACGACGCCGGGCTCGCCGACTGGGACGTTCGCGAAGCCTACTCGCGCTTCTTCCCCATGGCGACCGCGAGCGGCGGCGTGCAGTGGCAGGGCGCGGGTGAGCAGCAGCTGGGCGGCAGCCTCACCCTCGGCGACCTCGGCTTCGGCAATCAGCCGTCCTATTATCTGTCGAACTACCGGCTCGGGCTCACCTATTCGCTCGATTGGGCGACGCTCAAGGGCCCGGCGCGGGCGAAGTCCCAGCGCCGCGTCACCCAGGAGCAGATCGGCGCCGCCGAAGCGAACCTCGGCACGCAGGTGACGAACGCGTACGTGGAGGTGCTGCGCCGGGAGGAGGCGCTGCGCGTCGCCCGGCTCCAGCTCGAGAACAGCGAGTACAACCTGCGGCTCGCGCAGGCACAGCTCGAGGTCGGCGCGGTGACCGGCATCGACGTCGGACAGGCGGAGGTGCAGGTCGGTCGTTCGCGCGTGCAGGTGCTCCAGGCGGAGAACGGGGTCGAGACCGCTCATCTGCGGCTCCTCCAGCAGCTCGGTCAGCCGATCGGCGAGCTGCGCGACCAGCCCTTCCAGCTCACGACGCAGTTCGGGCTCACCGAGCCCGCCTGGGACATCGAGTCGCTCGAGGCGATGGCGCTCCAGAGCAATCCGACGCTCCGCACCCGCCGCGCGTCGCGCGCGTCGGCCGACGTCGGCGTCAGCGTCGCCAAGTCCGGGTACATGCCCTCGCTGTCGCTGTCCACCGCGTGGAGCGGCTTCACGCGCGAGGCGAGCAGCACCGACTTCCAGGTCGCGCAGGCTCAACAGCAAGTCGCCAGCTCGATCGCGCAGTGCATCGCCACGAACGACCTCTACGCCCGGTTGGCCAACCCGCTCCCCCCGCTCGACTGCTCGCGCTTCGCCTTCACCGACACGCAGCGCCAGCGGATCATCTCCCAGAACGACCAGTTCCCGTTCGGCTTCGAGCAATCGCCGATGACGGTCTCGCTGCAGCTCAGCATCCCGATCTTCCAGGGGCTCGGCCGCGAGCGGAACCTCGAGGCCGCCCGCCTGCAGCGCGAGGACATGATCGAGCAGGTCCGCGAGCAGGAGATCGCGCTGGAGGCGGACATCGCCATCGGCCTGGCGAACGCGCGCACCGCCTACCAGAGCGCGCTCATCGAGGAGTCGAACCGCGCGCTCGCCGACCAGCAGCTCAGGCTCGCACGCGAGCGGTACCAGCTCGGCGAGATCACGTTCGTGGACCTGGTCGCCGCCCAGACCGTGCTCGCTCAGGCGGAAGCGGATCGCATCGGCGCCGTCTTCGCGTACCACGACCTGGTGACTTCGCTCGAGGCGCTGGTCGGCACGCCCCTGCGCAACTAGACACGAGGACTCATGAACACCGGATCCAAGATCATCATCGGCGCGGTGGTCGTCGCCGTCTTCGGCGGTGCGGCCTGGCTGTCCGTCGCGCGCTCCCGTGGTCAGGGGATCGAGGTGCGCACGGAGGTCATCGAGCGCCGAGATCTCGTGGAGATCGTGACGGCGAGCGGCAACATCCGCGCGCGTCGCACGGTGGACATCAGCTCCGACGTCTCGGCTCGCGTGCAGGAGCTCCTCGTCGACGAGGGCGACGACGTGCGCCAGGGTCAGACGCTCCTGCGGCTCCAGCCCGACCAGTATCGGGCGGCCATGTCGCGGAGCCAGGCCTCGCTCGCGCAGGCCGAGGCCCAACGCGCCCAGCAGCAGGCGAACCTCATCCGCGCGCAGCGCGATCTCGACCGCCTGCTGCAGCTCCGGCAGCGCGACTCGCTGCTCGTGAGCCGCCAGCAGGTGGACGACGCGACCACCACGCTCGAGGTGGCACAGGCCACGCTTTCGTCGGCCGAGCACGGCGTCGCGCAGGCACGCGCGGCCGTGGACGAAGCTCAGGAGCAGCTCTCGAAGACGATCTTCACGGCGCCCATCGCGGGTAAGGTCACACGCCTGAACGTCGAAGAGGGCGAGACGGTCATCATCGGGACGATGAACAACCCCGGAAGCCTCGTCCTGACCATCTCCGACCTGTCGGTCATCGAGATCGTCGTCCAGGTGGACGAGACGGACGTGTCCGCGATCGCGCTCGGCGACAGCGCCGTCATCCGCATCGACGCGTTCCCGGACCGTGAGTTCGTCGGCCGCGTGACGGAGATCGGCAACTCGGCGATCACGCCTCCCGGCGGCCAGGGCCAGCAGGCCGGCCAGCAGGCCGCCATCGACTTCGAGGTCGTGCTCACGCTCGACGAGACGGACGCGCCGCTCCGCCCGGACCTCTCGGCCACGGCCGACATCGTCGTCGAGAGCCGCAAGGACGCGGTCTCGGTGCCGATCATCGCCATGACGGTCCGCGAGGACACGACGTGGGCGTCGGAGGACAACCGGTCGGCCAGCGGCAGCTCGAACGAGCCCCGCGAGATCGAGGGCGTGTTCCTCGCCCGCGGCGGCCGCGCGACGTTCACGGAGGTCGAGATCGGGATCGCCGGCCAGGAGTACTTCGAGGTGCTCTCGGGCCTGAACGTCGGCGACACGGTCGTCGCCGGCCCCTACCAGCGTATTCGCCAGCTCGTCGAGGGCGACGTCATCGTGGCCACGGACGAGGACGTGCCCGCGGCTGCGGCCAACTAGCGCGTGCCGATCTGGGAGGGAGTCGTCCTGGCGTTCCAGCAGATCTGGGCGCAGAAGCTGAAGAGCTTCTTCTCGGTGCTGGGCGTCATCCTCGGCGTGATGTTCCTGATCGTGGTCGTGACCGTCGTCGAGGGGCTCGACCAGCTCGTCCGCGAGGATTTCTCCTCGCAGGTGTTCGGCGTCAACACCGTGACGCTACGTCGTTGGGAAGAGATCAGCATCAATACGAGTCGGGAGGAGCGGCGCGCGCGCCAGCGCCGGCCGTTCCTGTACTTCGCGGACGCCGAGGCGATCGAGCAGCGCCTCACCCTTCCCGCGCGCGTCGCGGTCGAGAACCGCGGCAACGCCTCCGCCGTCGGTGACAACGGCCGCACCGCGACGGGCGTCCAGCTCACGGGAGCGGACCCGGACATCTTCGCCATCCGCGACCTCCAGGTGGTCGAAGGCCGCGTGTTCACGCCCCAGGAGGCGGAGGCCGGCGCGCCGGTGGTCGTGATCGGCTCGGAGACGGCCGACGTCATCTTCGAGGACGGCGTCGCGCTCGGCAGGAGCCTCCGCATCGGAGGCTTCCCTTTCCGCGTGATCGGCATCCTGGAGGAGCGCGGCTCCATGTTCGGCCAGTCGCTCGACAACATGGCGATCGCTCCCACGCGCTCCCCCATCGAGTCGATCGTCGCGCCGCACAACGTCGCCGAGAACATCATCATCCAGGCGATCGATCCGGACCAGCTCCGCGACATCCAGATGGAGGTCGAGGGGATCATGCGCGCGCGGCGCGCGCTGCGCCCGACCGAAGACGCGGACTTCTCGCTCGAGACCGCCGATGAAGCGATCAGCTTCTGGAACAACATCTCGCGCATGCTGTTCACGGTCCTGCCGATCTTCGTCTCCGTCGCGCTCGTCGTGGGCGGCATCGTCATCATGAACATCATGCTCGTGTCCGTGATGGAGCGGACGCGCGAGATCGGCGTGCGCAAGGCGCTCGGCGCCCGACGTCGCGACATCCTCACGCAGGTGCTCATCGAGTCGGGCACGCTGGCGACGATCGGCGCCATCATCGGTGTCGGCGTCGGGATCGGCATCGCGGAGACGCTCGCCGCGCTCTCGCCGATGCCGTCCGCCGTTGCCGGTCGCTGGATCGCGCTCGGCGTCGGCCTCGGCATGACGGTCGGCATCGTGGCCGGCGTCTATCCCGCGTCCCAGGCCTCGAAGCTCGATCCCGTGGATGCGCTCCGTTATGAGTGAGCGCTCGCGAGGCGGTGACGGTGGCTGAGCCGCTGAAAGGCTCGATCGAGGACTACGGGGCGCAGGGCGCCTCCGCCGTCACCGAGGGCTTCGGCATCGCCTGGGAGGCGCTCCGCGCCAACAAGGTGCGCTCCCTGCTCACCGTGCTGGGCGTGGCCGTCGGCGTGTCGGTCGTGATGGCGATCGCGGCCCTGGTCACGGGGATCCGCACGAGCGTGATGTCCGCGTTCGAGTCGGCGGGTCCGAACAACTTCATCGTCGGCCGCTTCGACTTCACCGCCGTGATGTTCTCCGACGGCACCGGCCGTCCGCCGTGGTGGGATCATCCCGAGATCGTCCCCGAGGAAGCGCGGCGCATCGCGCAGCTCCCCACGATCGAGGACGCGCTCTACGTGTTCGACTTCTCCGTCGATCTCCAGTTCGAGAGCGAGCGCGTCGACGGCGTCCAGGCGCGCGGCATATCGTCGGGCTGGCCCGCGTACCAGCCGGGCACGTTCGTCGCGGGCCGTGACTTCACGCCCGCCGAGGTCGAGCAGAACCGCGCGGTCGTCGTGCTGTCGGCGGGGCTCGCCGAGGCGCTGTTCGGACAGCGCGACCCCGTCGGAAAGGTCGTGCGGGTGCCGAACGACTTCCGCGGCACGCAGGAGCCGTTCACCGTGATCGGCGTGATGGAGCCGGAGGAGAACATCTTCTCCACCGCCTTCCAGAACTTCGCGATCTTCCCCTACACCTCGGCCGTCCGCCGCCTGCGGCAGTCCGCGTGGCAGGCACAGATCATGGTGATCCCCGGCGACTCGGTGGACATCGCCCGGGCGCAGGACGACGTGATCGCCACCCTGCGCGGCATGCGCGGTCTCGGGCCGAGCGAGGAGAACGACTTCGCGATCATGTCCTCCGCGCAGATCCTGGAGCTCTTCAACCGCCTGACGGCGGTGTTCTTCCTCGTGATCCTCCTGCTCGCGTCGGCCGGCCTCATGGTCGGCGGCGTCGGCGTGATCGGGATCATGCTGATCTCGGTCACCGAGCGCACGCGCGAGATCGGCATCCGGAAAGCCGTGGGGGCGACGCAGCGCGAGATCCTCTGGCAGTTCCTCGTGGAAGCTTCGATGGTCACCGTCTTCGGCGCGGCGGTCGGCATGGCGGTCGGCTTCGCGATGGCGATCGGCGTCGCGACGTGGACGCCCATTCCCGCCGAGATCCCGGTGTGGGCGGTGGGCACCGCGCTGGCCATGGCGGCCCTCACCGGCATGCTGTTCGGGCTGCTGCCCGCCTACCGCGCGAGCAGGCTCGAGCCTGTGGCGGCGCTCCGATACGAGTAAACTTCTCGGTCGCTCAGCCGGAGTCCAAAGCACCGAGGAGGCCCCCATGGCCGAGAAGCCGCTCGACCTGCTCGCGGTGATGTCCCACCCCGACGACGCCGAGCTGCTGTGCGGCGGCTCGTTGATCAAGGCCGTGCAGCGTGGCAAGCGTGTCGGGATCCTCGATTTGACCGCGGGCGAGTTCGGCAGCGCCGGATCCAAGGACATCCGCGAGAGGGAAGCCGCCCGCTCCGCCGAGATCATGGGGATCGAGGTGCGGCAGTGCGTCGGCCTGGCGGATGCGGCGATCGAGAACGATAAGCCGTCGCGACTCCTCGTGGCGAAGCACCTGCGGGCGCTCCGGCCGCGCGTGGTCGTGACGCACTGGATCGTCGGCAGACACCGCGATCACCGGGTGGCGGCGGAGCTCGTCCGCGACGCCTGCTTCATGTCGGGGTTGAAGAAGCTCGAGGTCGAAGGGGACCCGTTCCGACCCCTCAAGCTCGTCTACGCGACCGCGTTCCGTGAGGACGTGGAGGCGCCGAGCTTCGTCGTGGACATCTCGCAGCAGCTGCGCAAGAAGCTGGAGGCGCTCGCCTGCTTCACGTCCCAGTTCGAGGGCGTGCGCGGCTACGGCGAGGTCTACCCGGGCGGTGAGCGCGACATCCTCGAGCAGGTGCGCATGAAGATGGGGCACTACGGCTCGCTCATCCGCGTCGAGTACGGCGAGCCCTTCCGGGTCGGCGAGCCGTTCGACGTCGCCGATCTCTCCCAGCTCACCGTGGCGACGTTCTAGTCACGCGGTCCGGCAGGAGACCTCGAGCAGGAGCCTGCGCCAGGACGGCACGTCGGCGCCCCGCACGCTGAGGGCGCGCGCCTCAGCCACGCCGCCGCGCGAGAGCCAGGGCCAGAGCCAACGCGCGATCTCCGAGGGGAGATGGCCGATCGGCTCGCCCGTCTCCAGGTGCACCCACACCTCGGGCTCGTTCTGGACCGGGGGATCGGGGATCAAGCGCACGGTGTCGCCCTCGGAGAGGCGCGCCACGAACCGATCCCGCCCCGCGAACACCGTTCCGTGGACCGTCGAGCGGAAGCAGGGTGGCTGTCCTTCCGGGAACGGTGGCGGGAACGGCGGCGGGAACAGCGGTGGGTGCGGGCTCATGTCGAGGTGGGGCGGGTCGCCGCTGCCGGTTAACTTACCCCCTGCCCTACCACCGGCAACGTCCCATGGATCCCGTCTACCTCGACCATGCCGCGACCACCCCGATGCGGGAGGAGGTCGTACAGGCCATGGCCGCCTTCGCGGACCGGACGTTCGGCAACCCGTCGAGCCTCCACCGCTGGGGCCGGGCCGCGTACGCCGCGCTCGAGGATGCCCGCGCGGAGGTCGCCTACGCGATCGGCGCCAAGCCCGCGGAGGTCTTCTTCGTGCGCGGCGGCACCGAGTCCGACAACCTCGCGCTCCTCGGCTGGCTCGAGACCCACTCCGCGGACGGCACCATGCCGACGCTCGCCGTGAGCGCGCTCGAGCACCACGCGGTGCTGCACGCGGCGGAGAGCGCGCAGCAGAGCGGCCGCGCCCGCGTGGTGAAGCTGCACGTCTCCCTCGACGGCAAGGTGAGCCCCGACGCGCTGCGTGCCGTGCTCGCCGAGAAGCCGACGCTCGTCTCCGTGATGTGGGTCAACAACGAGACGGGCATGGTCCTGCCGATCCGTGAGATCGCGCAGGCCACGGTCGAGGCCGGCGCGACGATGCACACGGACGCGGCCCAGGCGCTCGGCAAGGTGGCCGTGAACCTGCGCGAGGTTCCGGTCGCGATGCTGTCGGCCACCGGCCACAAGCTGCAGGGACCCAAGGGCGTCGGCATCCTGTTCGTGCGCGAAGGGACGACGTTGGCCCCGCTCCTCCACGGCGGAGGTCAGGAGCGTCGGCTGCGGCCGGGAACGGAGGACGTCGCCGGAGCCGTGGGCTTCGCGCTCGCCGTCCGACTCGCGGTGTCCGAGCGCGAGAAGGAGGCGGCGCGTCTCACGCGGCTGCGTGAGCAGCTGGGGTGTGACCTGCTCGCGCGGATCCCCGGATCGAGGATCAATGCTGGGGTCGCCCAGCGCGCCCCGCACGTGCTGAGCATCGGGATCGCGGGGATCGCCGACGGCGCGGCGTTGATCATGGCGCTCGACCTCGAAGGGATCGGCGTGTCCGGCGGGTCCGCCTGTCTCTCGGGCGCCGCGAAGCGAAGCCACGTGATGGGGGCGCTCTACGGGGAGAGCGACGGTCACGCGACGATCCGCTTCTCGTTCGGACGCTCGACCACCGAGGCGGACGTCCGCCGCGCCGCCGACGCGACCAGTCGCGTGGTCGAGAGGATGCGGGCGGCATGAGCCGCGTGCTCGTGGCCATGTCCGGAGGCGTGGACTCGTCCGTCGCCGCCGCGCTCCTGGTGGCGGAGGGACACGAAGTCGTCGGCGTCACCATGAAGACGTTCTGTTACTCGGAGACGCCGGGCCACGGCAAGACCTGCTGCGGGCTCGACGGGATCACGGACGCCAGGCGGGTGGCCGACAGGCTCGGCATCCCGCACTTCGTGTTCGACGTCGAGGAGGACTTCACCCGCGACGTCATCGACGACTTCGTGAGCGAATATGCCGAGGGCCGCACGCCCAACCCCTGCGTCCGGTGCAACGGCAACACCAAGTTCAGGGACCTCATGGCCCGCGGGCGCGCGCTCGGCTGCGACCGGATCGCGTCGGGTCACTACGTGCGCATCGAGCACGCCGGCACTGGCTCGTCGATCCTCCGCGGTCGCGACGCCGGAAAGGACCAGGCGTATTTCCTGTGGGGCCTGCCCGCCGAGCTCCTGCCGCGGCTCCTCTTCCCCGTCGGCGAGCTCACCAAGCCCGAAGTGCGGGCCAAGGCCCGCGAGCTCGGTCTCGTCACCGCGGACAAGCCCGAGTCCCAGGAGATCTGCTTCGTGCCCACCGGGGACTACCGCGATCTCCTCCAGCGACGACTCGGGACGCACCCAGCGCTGGAGCCCGGCCCGATCGTGCGACGGACCGGCGAGGTCGTGGGCGAGCACGGCGGGTACGCCGGCTTCACCGTCGGCCAGCGGAAGGGGCTCGGCGGAGGGCACGGCGAGCCCATGTTCGTGCTCGAGGTCCGCCCCGCGACCCGCGAGGTCGTCGTCGGTACGCGGGACGAGCTGCTCCGGGACGGGGTGGTGGTCGGAGAGCCCAACTGGCACGGCGTCGCCCCCCGCGTCGGCGACCATGTGCTGGCGCAGCTCCGCCATCGATCCCCGCCCGTCGGGGCGAGCGTCGAGGCGGTCGGCGACGTCGTCGTGCTCGCGCTCGACGAGCCGCGCGCGGCGATCACCCCGGGGCAGTCGGCCGTGCTGTTCGACGGCGAGCGGCTGCTCGGCGGCGGACGGATCGTGCGAGCCGGTCGGCCCCCAGGGCGTCCCGCCACGGATTTCGCCTATCCAGCGGCCGTGGGCGACTGAGGGCGGCTCGAACCTCACACCTCACCGGATGTGACCCATGTTCGTCGGCCATCTCGCGGTTGCGATCGCGTCGAAGAAGCTCGAGCCTACCGTTCCGCTGGGTCACGCGCTCGCGGCCGCGTTCGGGCTCGACCTGCTGTGGCCACTCCTGCTTCTGCTCGGCGTGGAGACGGTGCGCGTGAGTCCGGAGGACACGGCTTTCACCGCGCTCCACTTCGAGTCCTATCCGTGGAGTCACAGCCTCCTCATGGCCGTGCTGTGGTCCGTCCTCTTCGCGCTCTTTGCACGGCGGTCCCTCACGCCGCGCGTGAGCATTCTGCTCGGCATGCTCGTCGCGAGTCACTGGTTTCTCGATGTCGTCACGCACCGGCCCGACCTTCCGCTCTGGCCGGGCGGCCCCCAGCTCGGGGCCGGCCTCTGGAACTCCGTCCCTGCCACCCTCTTGGTCGAGGGCACGTTGCTGGTGACGGCCGTGGCGCTCTACCTGAGGATGACGACTCCGCGCGATCGGGCTGGAACGCTGATCTTCCTCGGCCTCGTCGCGCTGTGCGGGGCGATCTGGCTCGCCCAGCCCTGGAGCCCTCCCCCACCGAGCGCCGCCGCCGTGGCGTGGGTGGGGCTCGCGCTCTGGCTCATCCCCCCGTGGGGTGCCTGGGCCGAGCGCCATCGAGCCGTCGTTGCGATCCCGTCCCCCGGCGCCCAACGGTGATGGAGCGAAAGATCATCGGGTTCCGAAGAGACGATCTGGGCGACTGGATCGCGGACCTCGACTGCGGGCATTCCCAGCATGTCCGGCACCGCCCACCGTGGCAGATCCGGGAGTGGGTTCTTTCGGAAGGAGGCCGCGAGAGCCGCCTGGGCGCGGTCCTGCAGTGTCGGTCGTGCGATTCCCCACCCCCGTCCCGCGATCCGGGCTGATCCTCGCGCGGGTACGGCTGGCGTTCGGGACTGACGTAGGCTAGATCGCAGTCGAGGAGCGCTACCCCACACGACCGGGTCGGAGTGGCCATGCGGGCTGCCGGAATCTCCTGGTGCGTCGTCGGCCTGGCCCTGTTCGCGGCTCCCCTCTCGGTTCGTGGGCAGCTCGTGCTGCGAGGCCGGGTCGAGGACGCCTCCGCACGGACGCCCATCGCGGGCGCGCGGGTCGTCGCGCCGGACAGCACCGCGGTCTTCACCGACTCCCTGGGCGTCTTCTCGATCGTCGTCCCTGAAGGCGACTCGCTGTTCGTCCGGGTGGCGCAATACGGCTACATCTTCCAGCGCTTCGACCTCCCCCCGGAAGCGCCCTCGCGCCTCTCCGTCCTCCTCCTGGAGCCGGATGCGATCGAGCTCGAAGGCATCGATGTCGTGGCCGAGTCGTCGGTCGACCGCCTGCTCAACAGTCTCCGCAGCAGACGCAACGCCTCCCCCACTCCAGTCCAGGCGTTCGACCGCGCACGTCTCGACGAGCTCGCACCGGCCGGCTCGGTGTGGGACTTCGTGAGCACCCGGTCCAGGATGCGGGAGTGTGACGCGTTCCCGCGGACCCGCTTCGGGAACGGCGGTCAGACGCTGCAGGAGTGGTGGCGCGCGCGAAGCGGGCTCTGCGGCCCCGGTGGAGGGGCGGTCCTCGTCTGCATCGACGGATGGGACTCCTGGGCGGCCATCAGCGAGCTCTCGAGCATGGACATACGCTCGGTGGCACTCGTGGAGATCTTCGGAGGGCGGCGGGGCGGCGCGATTCGCGTGTATACCGCGCGATACCTGCTCAGCGTGGCGAGCAAGGGGAACACGCTCTACTTCGACAACAGCAACGGCTGCTGACATGCCCACGGTCAGCCTCGCGGTCCTCTACCGTTGGCGCACCGGTGCCTCAGTCGGCGTGCACCGCTCCGCTGCCCGGTCCGCCGCGAGGCGCCGGCTTGCCCTGCTTGAACAGCAGCAACAGAGGTAGCGCGGCCAGGAGCAACAGCCCGCTCACCAGATAGATCTTCTCGAACGCGAGCACGTTCGCCTGGAGGACGATCTGCCCGTCGAGCGCGCGGCGTGCCGCCATCGTCGCCGATTGGGGATCCATGCCGCGGGCGATCATCCCCTGCGTCATCATGGACAACCTTCCCTGCGCGATCGGCGAGTAGGCCGACACGTTCGACGCCAGGATGTTGTGCTCCTCGCTCACGAAGCGCGTGAGCAGAGACGCCATCGCGGCGATGCTGAACGAGCCACCGAGCTGCCGGAAGAAGTTGTTGAGACCGGTGGCCTGCGCGAGGTCGCGCGGCGCGATCTGCAGCAGGGTCAGGTTCGTGAGCGGCACGAAGATCAAGCCGAGCCCGAGCCCTCTCCAGATCAGCGGCCAGAACAGATCGCCGGCTCCGGTCTGGGCGGTGATCGTCGAGAGGTCCCACATCCCGACGGCGAACAGCGCCGAGCCGATCAGGATGAGCAGTCGGTTGTCCACCGTGTTGCTCACGCGTCCGACGAAGCCCATGGAGACGGCCGTCGCGACGGCACCGGGCAGGATGATCATGCCGGTCTGCCACGCCGTCATGTGCAGCATCCCCTGGAGGAAGATCGGGAGGATGAAGACCGATCCGAAGAGGCCGGCGCCGAGCACGATGCCCATGAGCGAGCCGGCCAGGAACTGCGGCTTCTCGAGGAGACGCAGGTTGACCGCCGGCTCCTCGACGCGGAGCTCGTGCACGACGAGCAGGATCGCTGACACCGCCGACAGCACGGCGAGCGCGATCACGAGGCCCGAGTCGAACCAGTCGAGGCGCTCGCCGCGCTCGAGCATGAGCTGCACGCCGCCGACGGCGAGCGCGAGGAGCGCGATGCCCATCCCGTCCACACGACGGGTGCGGTGGTGCTCGGGGTGGTCGTGCACGTAGGCCATGACCATCGCGACCGCGAGCGCCCCCACGGGAACGTTCACGTAGAAGATCCACGGCCACGAGTAGTTGTCGGTCAGCCAGCCGCCGAGCGTGGGGCCGAGCGTCGGTCCGACCATGACGGCGATACCGAAGAACGCCATTCCGGTGCCCACTTCCTCGGGCGGGAACGACTCCCAGAGGATCGCCTGCGAGGTCGCGATCAGCGCGCCGCCGCCGATGCCCTGGATGATCCGCCAGATGACCAGCTGCGGGAGCGTCTGGGCGGTACCGCAGAGCAGCGACGCGATGGTGAAGAGGATGATCGATCCGACGAAATAGCGCTTCCTGCCGAAGAAGCCCGCGAACCACCCCGTCAGCGGAATGACGATCGCCGCCGCGATGATGTACCCGGTCGACACCCACGACACCTCTTCGACCGTGGCGCCCAGGTTCCCCATCATGTGGGGGATGGCCACGTTCACGATCGACGTGTCGATGACCTGCAGCATGGACGCCAGCGCGACCGCGAACGCGATCAGGTAGCGGTGCCGGTAGACCCTCTCCTCGCGGGTCTCGTGCGCGGTGCTCATGCTCGCCGAACCGTTCAGCCGATCTCGATGTGCGCGACGACCGACATGCCCGCGCGCAGCGGGCGGTCCGCCCCACAGCCCTCCACGACATCGATCCGAACCGGGACGCGCTGCACGACCTTCGTGAAGTTGCCGGTCGCGTTGTCGGGCGGCAGCAACGCGAACTTCGAGCCGGTCGCCGGGCTCACGCTCTCCACCGAGCCGCGCGCCTCGCAGCCGGGATAGGCGTCCACCTCGATGACGACACCCTGACCGGGCCGAACACCGGACGTCTCCGTCTCCTTCAGGTTGGCGGTGATCCAGAGCGCCGAGTCGGCGACCACCACGGCGAGCGGTTGGCCCGGCTGCACCAGCTGACCGACCTCGACCTGGGTGCGCGACACGATCCCCGAGATCGGCGCGCTGACCTGGGCGTATTCGACGCTCCTACGAGCGGCTGCGACGAGCACCTTGGCTCTCTGCAGTCGCGCGTCGGCGGCTCGCGTGGCCGCCGAAGCCGAGGTCTCCGCGGCGCGCGCGGCTGCGACGTCACGCTCGAGCGCAGCGACGTCGGCCTCCGCTGCCGCAGCCGAGGCCTCGGCCGCGTCGAGCTGTTGGCTCGAGGCGATGCGCTTGTCGGCGAGGTCGCGGATCCGCTCGAGATCCCTCGCCGTCCGCTCCTTGTGCGCATTCGCGGCGGTCAACCTGGCCTCGAGCGCCTCGCGCCGTGCCCTGGTGGCCGAAGCCTCGGCATCGACCTGGCCGACGACACCTTCCTCGCCCGTCGCCGCGAGCGCGGCGGCGAGATCGGCCTCCGCCTCATGGAGCCGGACCTGCAAGTCTGCGTCGTCGAGGACCACGACCAGCTCCCCGCGCTGCACGCGCTCGTTGTCGTCGAACTCGACGCTCTCGACATACCCGCCGACCTTGGCGAGCACGGGCACGACGTGCGCATCCACCTGCGCGTTGTCGGTCGACACGTGCGTTTGGCCGAACCGCCAGGCTCGGACGCCCCAGACGCCTCCCCCGACGACCGCGACGCCGAGCACGATCAGCCACATCATCCGGCGTGCACCCCCCGACTCCGCGGCTTCCTCCATCTTCTCGCTCACGAGCACCTCGTGTGTCCGAACGTTGACGCCTCTACTCCGACGACCCACCTGCGCGCGCCGCTCACGGTAGCTCGACCACCGTCCCGGTGGCCGCCGCCAGCCCGACGCGGGACTCCTGGAGCGCCGACAGTGCGTCGAGCCGCGCCGTGCGCGCCTCGTTGAGACGCATGGCGGCCCTCACAGCATCGGCCGTGCCGGCCACGCCCGCTCGGACACGCTCGTTCTCCTGCTCGACCTCGAGCTCGGCGAGGCGCTGACGCTCCTCCGCTGCGGCCGCGAGCTCCTGGGCGGCCTCCAGGTCCAGCAAGGAACGGCGCACCTGGAATACGATGTCCTCGCGCAGGTCTTCGAGACGGTAGCCGATCTCCCGCACGCGCGACTCTTCCTCGCGCAGCAGCGACGACCGCTCGAGCCCATCGAAGAGCGGAACCGTGAGGCGCACGCTCCACGAGTAGGTGTTCAGCAGATTGCCGTAGCGCCTGCCGTAGAAGCCTTCGTCGATCGCGGCCGTCAGCCGCGGCAGCCTCCCCGCGCGCGTGGCCGACACCGCGTCTTCGGCCGCCGTCTCGCGTGCGAGCGCGGCGGACAGATCGCGACGACGCTCGAGCGCGAGCGCGATGGCCTCGTCCTGCGTGAGATCGGTGCTCGTCGGCATGCTCGTCAGGTCGTCGGCGAAGTCGATCGTCGTCCCGTCGTCGATCTCCAGCGCCCTCCGGAGCGCGAGCTCCGCCGCGGCCGCTCGATGCTCCACGGACACCAGCTGGGCTCGGATGGTCGCCACCTGCGCCTCGGCTCGCGTCTGGTCGATCGCGACGCCGACGCCGCTCTCGACCAGCCCGCGCGCCACCACGAGCAGCTCCTCGGCGAGCGCCAGGTCCTCCTGGCGCGCCGCGATGTCCGCCTGCGCGCGGAGGTTCGCGAGGTACGCGCGCGCAGCCGTGAGGGCGGCCGCTTCGGACGCGGCCTCGACGTCCTGCCGGGCCGCGGCGACGTTCGACCGCGCGGTGCGCCGCCGGCGCCAAGCGCCGAGGTCGACCAAGGGGATATCGGCTCGCGCGCGCAGATCCACGCCCCGCACGGGCCCGACCACCTCGCCGTCCGGATCGAACAGGGGGGGCTGGCCGGGCGGTGTGGGAAAGTCCAGACCGAACGACGCGGTGTTGAAGGTGCGACCGGTCTGCATGAGGTCCGCATCCACGCTCGGGAGGAGGCCGGCCGTGGTGACACCGACGCGAGCCTCCGCCGCCTCGGCCCTGGCCTGGGCCTCGAGCACGGGCGTGCTGTTGTCCGCGGCCATGCGCGCGGCATCGCCGAGCGTCAGACGCTGCGACTCCTGCGCCGAGATCAGCGACGGCACGACCAGCGCGACGACCACGAAATGCGCGGCGGCCCTCACGACGTTCCCTCGAGGTGAGCGGTGGGCAGGTGCCCGGCGGGGCGAGCGGCGCCCGGTGCGAGCAGCGCGCTCCAGATGAACTCTTCGATCTCGGCCACGAGCATCTCGTCCGTTCGGTCGTCCAAGTGGGGGAAGAGCTCGCGGCGGCTGATCCACACTGCGTGCTGAACCAGCAGGCTCACGATCATGCGTGACGTCACGCGCGCATCCAACTCGCGGAAGTCGCCCGCGTCCACGCCCGAGCGCACGAGCTGGGCGAGGAAGTCGATCACCTTCCCCGAGACCTCCTCCGCATAGAAGCGGGTGAGCTCGGGAAACTGGTGGAGCTCGGCCATGATCAGGCGGTACATGCTCGCGAAGTGCGGCCGGCGCAGATGCGCCCAATACGCTTCGATGAAGCGGCTCAGCCGCTCCGTGGGGCTCGCGCCCTCGACCGCGGACGCGAGGCCCTCCAGCGTGCGCGCGACCTTGTCACGGATGGCCTCGCGGAAGAGCTCCTCTTTGCTGTCGAAGTAGAGGTAGAGGGTGCCCTTCGACACCCCCGCCCGCGCCGCGATGTCGTCGACGCGCGTGCCCGCGAGCCCCCGTTCGGCGAATGCGTCGAGCGCGGCCTCGAGGATCTCCGTCGGCCGCTCACTGGGGCGACGGCGCCAGCGCGGCTCGTTCGTGGTGGCGGGAGATGTCACGGATGGCCTGGCAGCAAGTAAATGACCGGTCGGTAACTTATCTCCCCTCGAGGAAGGGTCAAGGTCCCATGGGACGCAAAGTCTCAGGTGAGGACCGGAGGGGTTTCGTTTGCCGCTCGACGGCCTACCTTGCCTTGTTTCCCAGCCTGGGGAGCCATGTCACCCCACGAAGTACCCGAACAAGCCCAACGCCTCATCCTCGAGGCCATCGATTCGGTCGCCGAGCTGGAAGCGCTTCTTCTATTGCGGGAGACCTCCGGCCAGCGATGGACGGTGGAGGCCGCGAGCGAGCGGCTGTACGTGAACTCCTCGGTCGCCGCCGAAGCCCTCGACGCGCTGGCACGGCGGGGGTTCCTCCGACAGACGCAGGAAGGGTTCAGCTACGCACCCGCCTCTCCCGACTTGGCGGAAGACGTGACGACCCTGGCGCACGCCTACTCGGCCAGCTTGATCGCGGTCACCCACCTCATCCACTCGAAGCCGAGCTCGAGCGTGCAGGACTTCGCCCGAGCCTTCCGGTTCCGTAAGGAGCGCTGATGGTCGGGATCATCGTCTACGCGCTGTGCGGCGGCGCCGCGCTCCTCTGCACCGGGCTGCTGCTGCGGGCCTATTACGAGACCGGCACGCGTCTCCTCCTCTGGAGCACCGCGTGCTTCGCTTGCCTCACGCTGAACAACCTCCTGGTGATGGTCGATCTGGTCTTCTTCCCGAACATCGACCTCTTCCTGCTCCGCACGGCGGCCGCGCTCGCCGGAGTCGGCGCCCTCCTGTTCGGGTTGATCTGGGAGGTGCGGCGATGATGCCCCTGCACCACCTGCTCCTCGGAGCCCTCGCGATGGCCACCCTCGTGGTCGGCCTGATCTTCCTGCGGCTATGGCGCGACAGTCGAGATCGCTTCTTCCTCTTCTTTTCGCTCTCCTTCCTCGTGCAGGCGATCAACCGCGTGGCGCTGTCGCTGTCGCCGAGCCCCAACGAAGGCAACCCTCTGCACTACTGGATTCGCTTTCTCGCCTATCTCCTGATCATCCTGGCGATCATCGACAAGAACCGCGCGCCGCGTCGGCCGGCCGCGAGCGACCTCGCGTCGGGCTGAGATCGACCGAACCTCGAGCCCAGAGCAGCGAACGATGGGATTCTACGAGCGCCGTGTGCTTCCGTGGGTGATCCATCTCGCGTGCAGCGCGCGGCCGATCGCGAAGCAGCGCGCGAAGGTCATCCCCTTCGCGCGGGGTCGCGTGCTCGAGATCGGCATCGGATCCGGGCTCAACCTCCCCTTCTACGATGCGGCGCGCGTGGAGCGCCTGCTGGGTCTGGATCCTTCACCCCAGATGCGACGGATGGCCGCCAAGGCGGCCGCGCGGGCCGCGTTCGACGTCGACTTCGTTTCGACGTCGAGCGAGGAAATCGCCCTCGACGACGAGAGTGTCGACACCGTGGTGACGACGTACACGCTGTGCACGATCCCGGACGCGGTCCGCGCGCTCCGTGAGACGGCCCGCGTTCTGAAGCCTGGCGGCCGTCTGCTCTTCTGTGAGCACGGTCTCGCCCCGGACGCGAGCGTGCGCCGCTGGCAGCACAGGGCCAACACGTGGTGGGGCCGGATCGGCGGCGGGTGCAACCTCGACCGTGACATTCCGGCCCTCCTGAAGGACGGCGGCTTCCGCGTCGAGCGCCTCGAAACGGCATACGTGGCGGGGTGGCGCCCGGCGAGCTTCACGTATTGGGGAAGCGCGACCCCGGGCTGAGACGCCCCGGGGCGGGGCCTCCGCTTGCCGAGGGTTCGTTCGTCCTCCACTCTCCCATCCGTGGCAGCCCTTCTCGCGGGAGGACCCATGCGCCTCGCTCTCATCGTCCTCGCAGCGCTTGCCGCAGGAGCGTGCGCCAGCTCGGGCTCGAGCGGTAGCGACGGCCCGGAGCGCACGGTCCAGCTGACCGTCATCAATCAGTACGTCGGCACGGTCACGGCCTACGCCGTCTGGGAGACGAGCCGCGTGAGGCTCGGGGACGTTCCGCCGGGCCGTACGCGATTGTTCATGACCCCGCTGCGAGCCACGCGGGTCTCGATCGGCCTCGAAGCCATCGGCGCTCCTCCGCCAGGGACGAGCGCCGGGCCGCAACGTTTCGGCCCGGGCGGCGGCGGCGACGCGGATCCCAGCTCTCCCTACATGGTCAGCCCGCCCATCGACGTCGTGAACGGCGACGCCATCGAGTTCAGGCTATCCGCGGCCGGGATCCTCACCGTCTTGCGATTGGAGGCCGGTCTCTGAGGTCGGTCTTCGCGCGCCACGACCCGTGCTTCGCGTCGTCCGGCTAGGCACTCCTCGCGCGGACGACGAGGGCCTGCGGCTGGGCACGGTGCGCCGTCCCCCTCGAGGCGTGCCCAAGAGCGAATACGCCGCCCAGGACTGGTACGACGTCTGGCTGCCGGACCTGGCCCCGAGCGCGGAGTTGGTGAAGTCGGCCCAGGAAGCTCGCTCGGACCGGGCGTGGAACGCGTTCGCGCGGAAGTACCGCGCGGAGATGAAGGCTCCGGAGAAGGCGCGGCTGCTCGATCTGCTCGCCGCCATGTCGCAGCGAACGAACCTCTCCGTCGGATGCTACTGCGACGACGAGGCGCGATGTCATCGCTCGATCCTGCGGGAGCTCCTCGCCGAGCGCGGAGCCGACCTCGGCTAGCGGCTCACTGGCCCCAGATGCCGATCCCGTAACGACAAGGCTCGGCCGAGCACGTGACCATCCTCACCTCGACGCGGTAGCCGGCCGTGGATGACGGTGTGACGCTGACCACCGGAGCGTCGTCCTCGAGGAGATCGCTGTCGACCTCGGTGCCGCTCGGATCGAAGAGGACGAGATCCAGGTCGGAGCAGTCGTTGTCGCACGCCCCGAGGATGTAGTACTCGATGCCCGCCTTCAGGTCGAAGCGGACGGGCTCACTGGCGTCGTCATCGAGCGACCCGGTGAAGAGCTCGTGGGTGGACCGATAGCCGCGATCCTCGAAGATCTCGGCAGCGGCCTCCAGGTAGGTCCGCACCTGCTGGACCCACTCGTCCTGCGCGCTCGCCTGATCCGTTCCCCGTGCGAACAAGACCGCGACGACTGCGAACGACAGCGCGAACCGCCTCATGGACGTCTCCGTTGGGGGCACTCGACGATAGAGCGCGCGCGACCGGAGAGTCAACGAGAATCCGCGGCGCCTCGGCTAGTGCTTCAACCCGCTCGCGTCCGCGAACTCCTCCATCGCTTTGCGCTCGGCGTCGGTGAGCTCCTCGGGCACCTGCACGACGACCTCCACGTATTGGTCGCCGATCCTCCCCTCCTTCTGGATCCCCTGCCCGCGGATGCGGAACTTGGTTCC
Organism: Gemmatimonadales bacterium; assembly: GCA_050181335.1. Lineage (GTDB taxonomy): Bacteria > Gemmatimonadota > Gemmatimonadetes > Longimicrobiales > Gaopeijiaceae > UBA2982. Next base: position 102,755 of record JBFXDG010000005.1, read on the forward strand.
CGACTGCGTGCCTTTGGGGATCTTGAGCACGACCTTCTTGTCGCTCACGGTGTTCACCCGGATCTTCGAGCCGAGCGTCGCCTGGACGATGTTGATCGGCACGGTCACGTGGATATCGAGCCCGTCGCGCCGGAAGAACCGGTGCGGCTGCACCTTGAACGAGAGGATCAGGTCGCCCGGCTGACCACCCTGGCTGCCCCGCTCGCCCTGACCCGCCAGGCGCATCCGCGAGCCGGTGTCGACGCCCGCCGGCACGTTGACGTCGATGCGACGCTGCTGGCGGACGCTGCCCTTCCCCTGACACACGTCGCAGGGGCTCTCGGGGATCTTCCCGCGCCCGAGACACGCGGGGCACGGACGCTTCACCGCGAAGCCGCCCTGACCGAACGAGACGGTGCCGGTGCCGCCGCACTCGTTGCAGGTCTTGAGCGAGGTGCCGGGCTTCGCGCCGCTCCCGCTACAGACCGCGCACTCCTCCGTCACCGCGACGTTGAGGGAGATCTTGCCGCCGGACACGGCGGTGAGGAACGGGATCTCGACGACGTACTCGACGTCGCCGCCGCGCTGCCTACCCGCCGCCTGCTGCTGCGGACCCTGCCTCCGGCCGAGATCGAAGAGCGAGCTGAAGAGATCGGAGATGCTTCCGAACCCGCCGCCGAGATCCTCGAACGACGGGCCCGCTCCCGCGCCCGGCTGCGCACCCGGGCGCGGACGCGCACCGCCGAAGCCGCCGAGCCCGCCGAGGCCCCCGAGCCTCTTCATCTGATCGTACTGTTTGCGCTTCTCCGGATCGCTCAGGACGGAGTACGCCTCGCCGATCTCCTTGAAGCGCTCCGCGGCCTTGGCATCCCCGCGGTTCGCGTCGGGATGATGCGTCTTGGCGAGCTTGCGGTACGCCTTCTTGATCTCGTCGGCGCTCGCCTTTTCGGGCACGCCGAGCGTCTGGTAGTAGTCCTTGGGTCCTGAGGCCATGGACGATCCGCGCTAGCCGTGCTTGTAGACGGCCACGCGGGCCGGGCGCATCAGCGTGCCCTTCAGCGCGTAACCTTTCTGCATGACCTGGGCGACGGTGTCGTCCTGCTCGGGCTTCTCGGCGGGCACGCGCGTGATCGCTTCCATCTCCTGCGGATCGAACGGCATCCCGAGCGGGTCGATCGTTTCGACACCCGCATCTTCGAGCATCCTGCTGAACTTCCTCTCCACCAGGTCGATGCCCTCCATGATGTTGTCGACGGTCGCGTTCTCGAGATCGAGCTGGGCCACCCTGTGCAGGTCGTCCAGCACGTCGAGGAACTTCGAGATCACCTCAGCCTGAGCCCGTCCCCACGCGCTCAGGCGCTCCTGCTCGGTGCGCCGGCGGTAGTTGCTGAACTCGGCGACCAGCCTGAGGTGCTTGTCGTTCAACTCCTCGAGGCGGCGCCGCGCTTCGTCGACCTCGCGGTCTGCGACGACGTCCCCGGCCTCCGGTGAGCCTTCTCCGGCTCCGGCCTCGGTGGCGACTTCACCCTCGAGGTCCTCGTCATCCCTTACGGAATCCGGCATCGCTGTGTTTTCCGTTCGTGGGTTCCGTTCGTTTCGGAGGCTAATTATACCACGGCCTAGGCCTGGGCTCCGACTACCCTACGGTGGAGTGCGGCCAACGCTTCTTGCGCCGCCCGCTCCCGGACCGCCTCGCGATCCCCCACGAACGTCAAAAGGCGTGCCTCGACCTCGCCGTCGAGGGAGATGGCCCGCCACACCGTGCCGACGGGCTTGTCCGGCGTGCCCCCGCCCGGACCGGCGATGCCCGTGATGCCGATGCCCGCCGCGGCGCCGAAGCGATCGGCCACACCACGCGCCATCTGCCGAGCGACAGGCTCGGATACCGCGCCATGCCGGGCGAGGTCCTGAGGCGAGACACCGAGCTGGGCGATCTTCACCTCGTTGGCGTAGGCGACGATGCCGCCCACGAAGACGTCCGAGGCGCCGGCCTGGTCGGTGATCCGCTTCGCGATGAGCCCGCCCGTGCAGCTCTCGGCCACGGCGACGTGCTTCCCTGCCCGGCGCAGCGCCGAGGCGAGCGCCTCGACGATGTCGCCGCTCTCCGCCTCGAATCGCCACGGCGCCACGACGGGTGCGAGCTGGCTTTCGATCCTCGCGAGCCAGGACTCGGCTTCGTCCGCGGGCACGCCTCGCGCGGAGAGCCTGATATCCACGCCGCGCACGTCCGGCAGATACGCGAGGGTGACCGGCCCCATGTTCACCGGTCGCACGGACTCGACGAGCTCGGCGAGCTTCGATTCGGCGATGCCGGTCGTGTGCAGCGTGCGGTGATGGATCTGCCGTGCGCGCGCCCCGAAACGCTCCAGGACGAAGGTCCGCAGATCCGCGGCGAAGATCGCGCGGAGCTCGCGGGGAACGCCGGGAAGCAGCACGACCCAAACGCCGCCGCTCTCGAGCGCGAGACCGGGCGCGGTGCCGGCGGGGTTGTGGAGGACGGTCGCGCCCGCCGGGACCTCCGCCTGCGTGCGGTTGAGCGCGGGCATCGACGCGTAACCGCGGGAGCGGAAGTACGCCTCCAGGCGCTCGAGCAGGTCCGGGCGGATCTCGAGCTCGAGGCCCATCATCCTCGCGACGGCGGCCTTCGTGACGTCGTCGGCCGTGGGACCGAGCCCTCCGCTCACGACGACCAGGTCGGCCACCTCCATCGCCGAGCGCACGGCGATCTGGATGTCCGCCACGACGTCGCCCACGGTCACCTTGCGGACGACGGGGATCCCGAGCCCCGTGAGCGAGCGCGCCATCCAGGCCGCGTTCGTATCGACCGTCTCCCCGTAGAGGAGCTCGTTCCCGACCGTGACGAGCGCGGCGACCGGCCCGGCGGTCGCCTCTGCGGAGCTCATCCGCGCATCAGCTGCGGATGCCGACGACCGCGCGGTAGGACCACAGGTAGTCGATCATGGAGTAGACGGTCAGCACGATCGCCAGCGCGAGCATGATCCCGACCCAGCTTCCGTGGAAGTGGGACCAGAAGGTCCAGAAGCCGCCCGCCCATCCCCGTGACTCCGCGTACATCCGCAGGGGATACCAGAGCAGCAGCCCGCCCACGAACAGAGCCTGGAAGAGCGCTTTCCGCTTACCGGATCTTCCCGCCGGAATGACCACGCCCCGTCGCGCCGCGTAGCCGCGGAAGACGGTCATGAACAGCTCCCGGCCGAAGATCACCACGATCACCCACAGCGGCATCTGGACGTACCAGAAGAAGAACGGCATGAGGTCCACGTCGCGGCCGCTGTGCGAGACGATGTAGAACGGAACGAACGTGGCGACGAGAAGCAGCTTGTCCGCGATCGGGTCCAGCAGCTTTCCCGTGTCCGTGATCAGGTCGTAGCGACGCGCGAGATACCCGTCCCATACGTCCGACAACCCGGCCGCGACGAAGAGGACGAATGCCCAAAGGCGTCCGCCCATCCCGCTCGAGATCGCCAGGAAGAAGATGACGGGGCACGCCGCGATGCGCGCGACGGTGATGACGTTCGGGAGGGTGATACGGCTCCCCACACCGGAACCTAGGATAGGGACTGGACGACCAGCTTACTCACACAGGAGAGGGTCTCGAATACGCCCTTCCCCTGGACAGCCGTCCCCTCGAAGTCCGGAACGCCCATCGGATTGATCTGGGCCCTCAGCTCCGTCACCGGCAGGATGTTCGGCATGTCCCGCTTGTTGTACTGAATCGCGAACGGGATCTTCTCGAGCTCGTACCCGTAGGTTTCGAGGTTCTCGTACAGGTTGTGCATCGCCTCGATGTTGGCCTCGGCGCGCGAAGCCTGCGAATCGGCGACGAACACGAGACCGTCGACGCCCTTCAGGATGAGGCGCCGGCTCGCGTTGTAGTACACCTGGCCGGGCACGGTGTAGAGGTGGAAGCGCGTCTTGAACCCACGCACCTCACCCAGATCGATCGGCAGGAAGTCGAAGAAGAGCGTGCGCTCCGACTCCGTCGCCAGAGAGATCATCTTCCCCTTGGTATCCGGATTCACCCTGGAATAGATGTATTCCAGATTGGTCGTCTTTCCGCCGAGACCGGTCCCGTAATAGACGATCTTACAGTTGATCTCACGGGAGGCGTAGTTGATCATCGACATAGGTCGATGCTCACCTCCCGCAGGGGCCGATTCGAGTCAATTGATCTCCCAAGGGGGCATACGGTTAGGGCACACCGCACCCCGCCGCGCGCCCGCGGATATTGTAATGGCGCCCTAAACTCGGCCCGGCCGGGTCGAGGGGCAAGGTTCACGCATTCAGGCTGTCTCGTGCGTGGGGGCGATCGCCAGGGCGCCGACTTCGTTCGTCATGCGGTCCATGATCGCCTGCGCACGCGCCCGGAGATGGCCCCGGGGCTCCCACGCGATGAAATCCCTCAGCAGCCGGATGGCATCCACGGAGGCGGGCTCGCGGCCGATATGGCCGAGCGCCGCGAGCCGACGGAAGGGACGCGGGCTGAACAGATCGCGCCGGTGGATGCGGATCTGCCGCTGGACGTACCACATCGCCAACAACCCCGCGGCCGTCGCGGCGAGGAAGGTGATCCCCACGATTCGAACGGATTTCTTCATCTCATTGTTCTCCCTGCTCGCGCCGTTCCGCGTCCGATCACATCTCGCGCCGGCCGGCGAGCGCCTGCGCGATCGTCGATCCATCGACGTACTCGAGGTCGCTTCCGACCGGAATGCCGCGCGCCAATCTGGTTACGCGAGGGCCGAGCGCGCGAATCTGCCCCTCCAGGTACACGGCCGTCGCCTCACCCTCGACGCTCGCGTTCGTGGCCACGATCACCTCCCGGATCTCTCCGCCCGAGTCGTGGACCCTCCGGAGCAGCGGCGCGATGCTGAGCTCCTCGGGGCCGATGCCGTCCAGCGGCGAGAGCCTACCCCCGAGCACGTGGAAGATTCCGCGGAACTGACCGGTGCGCTCGATCGCACCCACCTCGTACGCCTCCTCGACCACGCACAACAGCGAGCGATCGCGTCTGGGGTTCGCGCACACCTCGCAGAGCTCCTCCTCCGAGAAGTTTCCGCATTCCCTGCAGGGCCGGATCTTCTCGGCGACCTCGACGAGGGCTCGCGCCAGCCGATGCGTGTCGTCCCGGGAGCTCTTCAATAGATGATGCACGAGCCGGAGCGCGGTCTTCTGCCCGATCCCCGGCAGGCGCGACAATTCGCCCGTGAGGCGTTCGATCACCGACATGTGTGCGTGCGACGGGGACGGATCAGAACAACTTCGGCAGGCCGGGGATGTTCAACGGGAGCCCGCCGGTGGCCCGTTTCATCTCCTGCTCGTATGCGCTCTGGGCCTTGCCCTGCGCCTCGGTGACGGCCGCGAGGACGAGGTCCTCGAGCATCTCCACGTCGCGGGGATCGACACAGGTAGGATCGATCTGGATCCGCTTGACCTGGCCCTTGCCGTCCACGGTGACGGTCACCATGCCACCGCCCGAGGACGCCGTGAGCTGTGCCGACTCCAGCGACTGCTGGAGCTCGGTCATCTTGGTCTGGAGCTGCTGGGAGAGCCGCATCAACTGCTGAAAGTCGGTCATCGGCGTGGGCGATTGCGGCGGGGGCCGATCGAGGTCGGCGATCAGTGGGCCAGGACCTGGCTATTCCATCAGCTCGAGATCGAGTTCTTCTACAGCCTTACGTAGGCGGGGTTCCTGGCGATAAAGGGCCTTGAGCGCGTGGTCGCGCACCTCGGCCTCGGTCACCCGCGCGCTCTTGGCGGGCTCCGCCGACGGCACGTCGAAGACCACCTCGGGGACCCGCCCGAGGCGGCTCGCGAGACCCTCCCGGATGGCGTGTCGGATCGCCGGCTCGGCGAGCCGCTCGTTGGCCGGGGAGGCCACCCCTCCGATGTGCACCCGCCCGTCCGGGCCGTCCGTCACGGTCGCCCCGCGCAGGAACGACCCGAGGCCCTTGGGGACCCCGGGGCCGCCGTCGAGCCAGGCCTGCCAGGCCTCGGCCGCCGATCCAGGCCCACCGGTATGACCGTTCGCGCCGGTCGCACCGTCGCCCGCCGCCGTCGTCGGCGCCGATCCCCCGGGGGCCGCCCCGGGCGCGTCACCGGGCCGCGACGCCTCGGTCGGCCCCGCGGTGGGCTGGGCACTCGACTTGGGAGGCGTCGGGCTCGGCTTGGCCGGTCGCCGGGGCGTGGAGGTGGAGGGAGGCGTGGGCGCCGCTCCCGATGCCCTCCCCGAACCACTGGAGCCGGCCGGGCTGCCGGGCTCGCCGCCGCCGCCGAGCGCCCCGAGGAGCTCCTCGAAGGAGATCGTCCGGTCCATGTAGCTCATGCGCAGGAGCAGCATCTCGATCGGGACCCTGGGGTTCGGGCTGCGTCTGAGGCTCCCGAGGCTCTCGAGCTCCGCCGCCGACGCGAGCATACGCACGAGGTCGGTGGGCTCGAACGAAGCGGCCCGCTCCAGCAGATCGGCGCGGAGGCCTTCCTTCAAATCCACCGGGGCATCCGGCGAGAGGCGCAGACGAAGGACGATCCGCAGGATATCCAGTAGACCGTGGTAGAACTCGACGAGGTCGTAGCCGTCGTCCACGAGTCGGTCCACGAGGTCGAAGACGTCTCCGTGGCGGCCCTCGCGCAGGATATCGAGCAGCTCCAGGTAGCGCTCCTCCTCCACCAGTCCCAGCACGCGCCGGACGGCGTCCGTGTCGACCTCGCCGCCCGTCAGCGACATCACCTGGTCGAGCAGCGAGAGCGCGTCCCGCATGCCCCCGTCGGCCTTCCGGGCGACGATGCGCAGCGCGTCCTCGGGCGCTTCGACGCCCTCCTTCTCCAGCACGCCCTCCAGCCGCGTCACGATGTCGGAGACCCCGATGCGGCGGAAGTCGAAGCGCTGGCAACGCGACAGGATAGGCGCGGCCGACTGCTGGATCTTCTGCGGCTCGGTGGTCGCGAACACGAAGATCACGCGCGGAGGCGGCTCCTCCAGGATCTTGAGCAGCGCGTTCCATGCCTCGCGCGTGAGCATGTGCGCCTCGTCCACGATGTAGACCTTGTGGCGCCCCTCGGCCGAAGGGGCGTACATGGCCCGCTCGCGCAGGTCGCGGGCGTCGTCCACGCCGCGGTTCGACGCGGCGTCGATCTCGACGACGTCGAGCGCCGTGTGTCCTCCCCAGATGCGGGCGCAGCTCTCGCACTCCCCGCACGGCTCGCCCTCGGGCGACCGGTTCGGACAGTTCAGGGCCATCGCGAGCACGCGCGCGAGCGTGGTCTTTCCCACCCCGCGGGGGCCGCAGAAGAGGTACGCGTGGCCCACCCGGCCGCTCGCCACCGCGCTCCGGAGCGTCTCCGACACGTGCTCCTGCGTCGCCACGTCCGCGAACGAGCGCGGGCGGTACTTCGTGGCCAAGGCGATGTGCGCCAAAGGAGTACGGCGTTCGACTCGAGTGGGTGGAGGCAAAGAAAAATGCCCCAGGCGACCCGCAGCGACGATCACCGCACTTACCGCTGCTACCTGCGGGGTCCTGACGGGATTCGTGAGCTTTCGCCCTGCGGACCTGGGGCAACCGAAGCTACCCCGGCAGGACTAGGGGGTCAACGCGGCCTCTCGGGCCTCCACGCGTCCTCCAGATGCTCGAGCCGAGCGTGCGGGCCGACCGTGACCGACACGACGTCGAAGCGTACGTCGACGTCCACGAGATGGTGGGTGCGGAGATACCAACCCGCCACGATCTCGATCTCGCGGCGCTTGAGCGCGGTCACCGCCTCCTCGGGAGCGCCGAAGCCGTCGCCGGCTCGCGTCTTCACCTCCACGAAGGCCACCAGGTTGCCTTTGCGGGCGACGATGTCCACCTCGCGCCGGCCGAAGCGATAGTTCTGCGCCTCGATCACCCAGCCCCGCGCGACGAGGTAGTCGCGCGCACGCGCCTCGCCGAGGCGGCCCAGCGCATGGGGTGGATGGATGCGCGGCGAGCGCTTCCCGGACGTCGTCATGCACGGACGATCGGACCGCGCGCGGGGCGCCCCGATGGCCCGATGGGACGTCGCTCAGAGCGGCGGCGTCACGTCCCTGCCGATCGCTCTCGCGATGACGCCGATCTGCTCCATGAGATCGCCGAACTGCTCGGGGAAGAGCGACTGGGCGCCGTCGGACATCGCGTGAGGCGGGTCCGGGTGCACCTCGACGATCAGCCCGTCGGCACCCGCCGCGATCGCCGCCCGACCCATCGGGATCACTTTGGCGCGTAAGCCAGTGCCGTGGCTGGGATCAGCGACGATCGGCAGGTGCGACAGCGCCTTCACGACGGGGATCGCCGCGAGGTCGAGGAGATTGCGCGTGTGCGTGTCGAAGCTGCGGATGCCGCGCTCGCAGAGGATCACATCGTCGTTCCCCTCCGCGAGGATGTATTCGGCGGCCAGGAGCAGCTCGTCGATGGTGGCGGCGAGCCCGCGCTTGAGCAGCACGGGCTTGCCGGTCTTCCCGGCCCGTCTGAGCAGCGGGTAGTTCTGCATGTTGCGCGCGCCGATCTGGATGATGTCGGCGTACTCGGCCACGAGGTCCGCCCCGTCCGGGTCGAGCGCCTCCGTGACGATCGCCAGCCCGGTCTCCTCCCTCGCCCTGGCGAGGTGCTCGAGCCCCTTTCTGCCCAGGCCCTGGAACGCATAAGGGGACGTGCGCGGCTTGAACGCGCCGCCGCGCAGGACCGTCGCGCCGAGATCCCGTAGTCGGTGCGCGATGTCGACGATCGCCGCCTCGCCCTCCACCGCGCAGGGGCCCGCCATGACGACGATCTCCCGGCCGCCGATCCGTGTCCCGTTCGCCAGCGTGACGACGGTGTCCTGCTCGCGCCATTCGCGGGATACCTGCTTGTACGGATGCGTGACTGGAATGACCTCGAGCACGCCGTCGAGCCCGAGCAGCCGTCCCGAGTCCACCGCGCCGTCGTTGCCGATCAGGCCGACGGCCGTGCGCTGCTCGCCGGGTATCGGCCGGGCGCCGTAGCCCATCTCCTTGATGGTGGAGACGACGGCCTCGATCTGCTCGGCGGAAGCATTGTGCTTCATCACGACGAGCATGGTGTGTCCTCCGCTTCCTAGGCCGCTCCGGCCGCCTCGAGCGCCTCCTGGAGCTTCACGCCGACGATCGTGCTCACGCCCGGCTCCTCCATCGTGACGCCGTAGATCCAATCGGCGGCCTCGATGGTGCGGGGATTGTGCGTGATCACGACGAACTGCGTGTCGGCCTTGAAGTCCTGGAGCAGCTTGATGAACCGCCCGATGTTGTTCTCGTCGAGCGGCGCATCCACCTCGTCGAGCACGCAGAACGGGCTCGGCTTCACGAGGTAGATTCCGAACAGCAGCGAAAGCGCGGTCAGCGCGCGCTCACCGCCGGACAGCAGGTCGATGCGCTGGGTCCGCTTGCCCCGAGGCGAAGCGTGGATCTCGATCGGGGACTCGAGCGGGTCCTCGGGCTGCTGCAGCCAGATGTCGGCCTCGCCGCCCTCGAAGAGCCGCAGGAACGTCTTGCGGAAGTTGTCGCGGATCGCCTCGAACGTGCTGACGAAGAGATCCGTCGCCGTCTTGTTGATCTCGCGGATCGCGGCGCGCAGGTCGTCCCGCGCCTGGACGAGGTCCTGCCGCTGCTTGGAGAGGAAGTCGAGTCGCGTCTGCTCCTCCTGGTGCTCCTCGACGGCGAGCATGTTCACCGGCCCGAGCGCGTTGAGGGCCTGCACGAGCTCCTCGAGCTCGCGCTGCAGGGCGTCCAGATCGCCCTCGATCGGGACCGCCTCCGCGAGCAGCGACTCCCACGGGCGGCCCCACTCCCCTTCGAGGCGCTCACGCAGCCGATCGATGCGACCGCCGAGCTCCTGACGCTCCAGCTCGAGCGAGTGCCGGCGGTCCGACGCGGCGCGCTCCTCGGTGCGCGCCTCCCGCACCCTGCGCTCGGACGCCGCCAGCGCGGTGGCCACGGTCTGCAGGGCCTCGTCGCGCTCGCGGAGCGTCTCCTCGGCCAGCGTCCGCTCACCGAACAACCGTTCGGTCGCGGCGTCGCCCTCGGTGCGCACCTCACGCGCCTTGGCGAGCTCGTCTCGCAGCTCGTGCTCTTCCCGCTCGAGGCCGGCGACGCGCTCCTCGGCGCGGGCGCGCCCGGCGCTCACCACCTCGAGCCGCTCGGCGAGCCGCGCCGCGTCGCCCTCGAGCCGCGCGACCTCCACGGCGAGACGCGCCTCCTGGGCGCGCGTCGCTTCCCACTCCTCCTGGACGGCGTCGAGCTCCGCGCGCGCGCCCCGACGCTCCCCGTCGAGCGCAGCTTCCTGCTCGAGCAGCGCCGCCCGGAACTCGCGCGCTTCCTTCTCGCGCTCGAGCGCGCGTGTGCGTGACGCCTTCGCGCCTTCGACCTGTCGGGCGAGGTCGTCGCGCACGCGGTGCATGCGACCGCGTAGATCCACCCGCGCCTGCAGCTCACCGGTGACCTCGCGGTGCTCATCCTCGGTCCCGCGCCGCTCCAGTCGCGCCGCTTCGACGTTGCCTTCGGCCGCGTGCAGCGCGCGCTCGGCCGCCGCGAGTCGGGCCGCCGCTTCACGGTGCTTCGCGGAGGCGCTGCCGTGCTCGGCGGTCACGGCGCGGAGGGCCTCACGGCGCTCGAGGACGCCGGAGCCGCGCGCGGGATCCCCGACGCGCACGATGCCGCGACTCTCGGTGACGGGACGACCGTGGAACGAGACCTCCGCCAGCTCGACGCCGTCGAGCAGCGCCCGCACCCAGGCGCCGCCTTCGCCCGTCGTGCGTACCCTGGCGAGCAGCCCTCCGGAGGCGCTCGCCGCATGGGCTGGGACGCGGTCGAGCGGCAGGAGCACGAGCCCACCACCCCCGCCCCACTCCGAGCCGAACCAACGCAACGTGCGCTCGACCGCCGCCCTGTCGCGCAGGACGATCGCGTCGGCGAGCGAGCCGAGATAGGCTTCGGCCGCCTCGGTGACCTCGGAGGGCGCGTCGATGAAGTCGGACAACGTGCCGAGGACGCCGTCGTCACCGCGCGCGAGCACGGCGCGCACCACCGGCTCCAGACCCTCGCGCTCCTTCTCGAGGCCCTCCAGCGCCGCCTTGCGCGCCGCGAGCTGCGCTTCGAGGTCCGCCGCCTGCCGCTCCGCCGCACGGGCGGCGTCGAACTCCGCGCGTGCATCCTGCAGCTCCTTCACGCGGAGCTCGAAGCGGGCGCTCGCGGCGCTCAGCGCCTCGCTGAGATCCTCGACGCGGCTCGAGAAGAGATCCCCCTGCGCCACGAGCTCCGTGAGCTCGGCCGACGTGGACGCGAGATCCTCGGCCACGTGCGCGATGCGGCGCTCGAGCTCGACTGCCTGGGCGCCGGATGCTTCCGCGTCTCCCTCGAGCTGCGCGCCGCGGCGGGCGAGCTCCCGACTCCGCAACTCGATGCCGTCGAGCCGGTCGCGCACCTCCTGCAGCCTGCCGCGCACCTCGCTCACCTCGACGGCGTGCGCCGCGGAGAGCGCACGCACGCGCTCGAGCTCAGCCCCCGCACCCTCCTTCGCGACGACGAGGTCGCGCTCCTCCGACGTGAGCGAGGCGACCTGCTCGCGCGCGTCGCCGCGCTCGCGATCGATCTGCGCCAGCCGCCTCTCGGCATACGCGGCGCGCTCGTCCGCCACGGCCAGGTCGCGCTCCCACGTCACGAGCTGCTCGCGAATCGTCTGGAGGGCACCGGCGGCCGCGCTGCGGCTCTTCTCGGCCTCGACCTCCTCGATGCGCAGCGTCTCGAACTCCGCCTCGGCGGTGCGGAGCTCCGCCACCATCCCCTCGGCCGAGACGAGGTCTCCCTGGAGGTCGCGCTCCACGCCCGCGAGGCGCTCCTTCAGCGTGTCGAGCTGGCGGCCGACCACCGCGACCTCCACGCTCAGGCGGCGGCTCCGGAACTCGTGGTATCGCTCGGCCTTGCCCTTCTGGCGCGCCAGCGAGCGGACCTTCGTCTGCACCTCGGCGATCACGTCCTCGAGGCGCTGGAGATCCATCTCCGCTCGCTCGAGGCGGCGCGTGGCCGCCTTGCGGCGGTCCTTGTACTTGCCGATGCCGGCCGCCTCCTCGAACAGCCCCCGGCGCTCCTCGGCGCGGTCGGAGAGGATGGCGTCGATCATCCGGTTCTCGATGATCGCGTAGGCGTTCGCCCCGAGCCCCGTGTCGCGGCAGAGGTCGACGACATCCCGCAGCCTGCACGCGGCGCGGTTGATCGTGTACTCGCTGCCGCCGTCACGGAAGACCTGTCGGCCGATCTCCACTTCCTCGAAGGGAACCGGCAGCACGCCCTCCGCGTTCGTCACCGTGAGCGATACGGCGCCGCGGTTGACGGGACGGCGACCGGTGGTCCCCTGGAAGATCGCTTCCTCCATCTTCCCGCCGCGGATGGCGGAGGGCCGCTGCTCGCCGAGCACCCAGCGGATGGCGTCGCCGATGTTCGACTTGCCGCAGCCGTTCGGACCGACGACGGCGGTGATGCCGTCGTGGAACTCGATGGAGGTGGAATCGGCGAAGGACTTGAAGCCGTGGACCTTCAACGTGCGCAGCTTCATCCGCCGCTGGTCGCTCCGAAGTCGATGGAGAGGAACGCCACCACGAGCAACACGATGAGCACGACGGCGACGACCACGATCATCGTCACGCGCTTCTTGCCCTCGGGCTCCTCGGCCGTCCACTCGACGGGCGGCCGGGCCTCCGAGCCGCCTGCGACGCCGGGACCGGTCACGGCGCGCACGAGATCCTCCCGGTCACGCACGGCTCCCGGTGCGTGCTCCCCGCGATCGGCGAGCACGACGATGTCGGAGGCCGAGTCGAGGAAGGCCGCACAGCCGCTGTCCCCGTCGCGCACGAAGAGGACGAGCTTCACGCCCGCCTCCTTGAACCCGTCCACGAGCTTTCCCCAGCGCGGGCTACCCGGCACGGTGTTGGCGTTGGCCACGGCGGTCCCCGCCGTGATGAGGAAGAACGACTCCCCGGCGACCTGCCTCGCCACACGGCGGACGGAGGCCCCGTAGAGCGCGGCGTCGCTGAGCCCTTCGGCGTTCTCGAGCTCCGCGAGCTGGTGCAGCGTCGGGTAGTTCAGCGCGCCGTCGGCGAGGATGACCTTCTCGCCTCCCTTGCTCCAGGCGCGCGCGAGATCGAGCGCGGCCAGCCCCGCCCATCCCGAGGACACCGCCTTCTCGGACGCGACCAGCGCGATCACGCGACCCGACCCTCGACCGTCGGGGACCGCGACCCCGCCGTCCAGCGGTTGCCAGGTGGGAAGTTGGGGCATCAACGAAGGGAATGAGGATGCGGAGGCTCGCGCGGCGGCCACAACTTAGGCCCGACGTCCCCGACCTGCAAAGCGCGCGATCAAGCTTCCGGTGCCTCCCATCGTTTCGCATCTCCCCAGAGATTCTCGAGCTGGTAGAAGACGCGCGCCTGGGGATGGAAGACGTGCACGACGAAGTCGATGTAGTCGAGCAGGACCCAGCGCCGTCCCGTGAGGCCCTCGACGTGCCCGGCCGCCACGCCCTCGGCGTCCAACCCTTCCGTGATCGCGTCGGCGATCGCCTTCACGTGCACGTCCGAGGTGCCGCTCATCACGACGAACCAGTCCGTGGCCGAGGAGATCCCCCGCAGGTCGAGCACCACGACGTCGTTCGCCTTGCGATCGAGCGCGAGCTCCACGGCCCGGCGGACGTCGTGGGGCAGGTGCGAGCCGAACGAGACGGGCGCCTCGGCGGCCGCCTTCTTCCGCGGGCTCAGCTCTCGTCGCGCTCCACCCGGACCTCGACGTCGACGCGAACGTCGGCGTGCAGGTGCACCGGGACGGTGGTGACTCCGAGTGCCTTGATCGGCTCCTCGAGCATCACGATGCGCCGGTCGAGCTGGAAGTCGAGACCGCGCTCCTGGATCTGCTCGGCGACGTCGGCGCGCGTGACCGATCCGAACAGCTTGCCGTCGTCACCCGCCCGAGCCTTGAAGACGAGCGACACGTCCTGGAGCTGCGACGCGCGGCGCCGAGCCTCCAGGAAGTCGCGCTTGGAGCGTTCGGCCAGGACGGCCCGCTCCTGCTCGAGGCGCGCCACGTTCGACTCGCTCGCCACGTACGCCAGCCCCTGGGGGATGAGATAGTTGCGGCCGAAGCCCGGCTTGACCGAGACCACTTCCCCGGCGTCACCGAGGTTCGCCACCGCTTTCTTGAGGATCACCTTCATGTTGCCTCCATCGGTTCGGGAGCCGCGCTACGCACTGAGACCGCGCACGCGCGAACGGAGATCGAGCCACGTATCGCCGACGCCGATGAGCACGGCCATGCTCATGAACACCGGAGCCGCGACGAGAAGACCCACCAGCATGAGGGCGTAGCCCAGCATCGAGAGCCCGCCGCTCAGGAATACGAAGACCGCGGCGCCCCTCAGCATGTAGAGCGCCGCCATGAACACGATCGCGTTCGATCCCAGCCGGGCGAACGCGTCGCCCCACTGCACGAACAGGAGCAGGAGCCCGCCGATCAGCAGCCAAACGAGGTGATCGTTGAAGCGGAAGTCGCGCAGCGGCGCGAGCCCCTGATCGCCTTCGCCCACGAGCCGCGTGCGGATCCACCAGGCGACGCCGAGCGCGGCCATGGAAGCGATGGCGATCATGGCCGGGAAGACGGCCGCCTGCGTCGCGGCGAGGCGCTCCATCGCGTCCCGCACCTGCGGCGACGCGCTCTCGCCGCCCAGCGCCTGGAGCGTGAGGAGCGCCTGATCGCTCGACGCGCGCACGCCGACCGTGATGGCGCTGTCGAGCGCCGCCCACGCGTCGGTCCTGACCGAGAGGATCGCCGCGGCGATCCCCGTCGCGCCCGCCACGGCGCCGATCGCGCGCGCCGACAACGACCAGGCGGGCAGCGCCATGCTCAGCGCGAGGAACCCTCCCCCGATCAGCACGGCCCAGGCGCGCTCGGCATACCAGAGCCCGTCCCGCGACCCGATCGCCACGACCACGCCGGCGAGCACCACCCCGGCGATCGGACCGACGCGCCGGGGCCCGTGGGCGATGAGCAGCACCAGCAACGGCACCGCGATCAGGACGCCTGGCTGCACGACCGACGTCGAGGTGGCGAGCACCACCCCGAGCAGCGCGGCAGCCCGCGGCCATCCCCGGCCGGGCCTCGCTTCCATCGAGACCGCTTCCTCCATGCTCCGCCTACGACTCGCGTCCGCCCGTGTAAGGCAGGAGCGAGAGATAGCGCGCGCGCTTCACCGCGCGTCCGAGCTGCCGCTGGAAGGCCGCCGTGACCTTCGTGGTCCGCTTCGGCAGGATCTTTCCCTGCTCCGTCACGAAGCGCGACAACGTGGACACGTCCTTGAAGTTCAGGAGCGTGATCCGCGGGCCATCCATCCGACGACGCCGGCCGCGCGCGCCCTGGAACTCGGGCGGCTGCTGTGCGGGATCGTCCTCGTCGGCCTCCTCCTCGTCGTCGTCCTCGCCGTCGGGGTCGCGCTCGCGGGCCTGCACGTGCGCGGGGATCTCGGCGACGATCGAGTGTCCGGTCGTGGGCTCGCCCTCGTTCAGGACGAGCAGGTAGCGGATCACCTCGCCGTCGAGCCGCAGGAGGCGCTCGAACTCGGGAAGGGCGTCGCCGTCGGCGTTGAACTGAGCGACGACGTAGTACCCGCTCTGGAGCTTCTTGATGGGGTAGGCGAGCTGCCTCGTCCCCCAGTGGTCGACGGCGACGACTTCGCCGCCCTTCGAGGTCGCGAGCGCGTGGAACTTCTCGAGCTTCGCGTTCACCGCGCCCTGATCGAGCGCGGGATCCAGAATGTAGACGACTTCGTAGAGCCGCATGTGCCGTTCCCTCGGTCCGTGGTTGGCAACGGGCCCCGTCGGGAGCCCCCCAGCGGCGGGGGACGCGCAACGAAGCGGGATGATTGTCGCGTCCGAATCGAACGCGCCGGGGAAGCTAACCCCGAGCGCGGGAGGTGCCTATCCCTCGAGCTTCGCCCCTCCCGGGGCGGCGTCCCCCCGGCTACGCTCCGGGGACGGCGCGAACGGCTTCCTGGACGGCGCCGATCACGCCGGCGTAGCGCTCGTACGCCCACCGGGCCTCGCCGAGGTCGAGCCGCTCGCGGTTGGTGTGGGCGTAGCGCTCCTCCCCCGGCGCGAAGCCCACGGTCGGGATCCCGTGGACGCCGCACGTCCAGCCGCCGTCGGTGGCGAAGCGCCAAGGACGAACGCCCGCGGGGCCCGATCCGCCCCTCGTGCCCGCCGCGGCGGCGGCGGCCCGCACGACCGGATGGTCCGCCGCCATCGAGAAGCCGGGCGACAGGAAGCTCACGACCTCCTCCAGGCCCGTGTACGTGCGCTGGAGCTCACGTGCGAAGCGCGCCCCGTAGCGCAGCCCCTCGGGCGGCTCGCCGATGCGGGCCTCGAGCGCCTCGCCGAGCCGCGCCACGAGCGACGACTCGTCGGCGCCCGGAAGGATGCGCCAGTCGATCGCCACGACCGCCAGGTCGGGAATGACGTTTCGCGTCTCGGGCCGGACGTCCACCATGGTGGCGACCAGCGTCTCCTCCCCGAGCAGCGGATCCGTCGCGCGTCCGGCGGCCAGGTCGTGCACCGCCGCGAGCGCTTCGCCGAGCAGATCGAGCGCGTTGCGGGCCCGGTCCGGCACGCTCGCGTGGCCCGCCACGCCTTCGATGACGATCTCGAGCTCGGCACGGCCGCGGTGACCGCTGCAGACGTCCCCGTGCGTGGCCTCACCGAGGATGACCGCCGCCGGGTCGACCGTGCCCGACTCGAGCAGATGCCGCATGCCGAGACCGGCGCGCTCCTCGAGCACCGTATGCGCCACGATGACGTCGCCCGGTGCGCGCCCGATGAGAGACGCGGCCACGTGCGTCTGGAGCGCGAGCGGACCCTTGATGTCCATGGCGCCCCGCCCGTGGAGGAAGCCGTCCCTCGTCTCGCCCGAGAACGGCGGGACCTCCCATTCCGCGGCGTCACCCTCGGCGACGACGTCGAGATGCGAGGCCAGCATGACGGCCGGCGCGGCCCCGCGCCCGCGTGCGACGCCGATCACGTTGCCGGCGGCGTCCACGCGCACGTCCGAGAGCCCGAGCGCCTCCATCTCCTCACGGACGCGCGCGGCGACGGCGGCCTCCTGACCCGAGAGGCCCGGAATGCGGATCAGATCCGCGGCGAACGAGAGGGCCTCCTCGAACGACGCGGCTTTCCTCATCTCCAGCTCAGCCGAAGAACGCCCTCACGAGATCGCCGAGCCAGGTCGAGGCCTGCGTCGTAACGTCCAGGTCGTGCACGCGGACGAGCCAAGGGGCGAGCACGAGCGAGACCACGCTCATCAGCTTGATGAGGATGTTCAGCGACGGGCCGGACGTGTCCTTGAAGGGGTCGCCGACGGTGTCGCCGACGACGGCGGCCTTGTGGGGGGCCGAGCCCTTCCCGCCGTGCGCGCCTCCTTCGATGTACTTCTTGGCGTTGTCCCAGGCGCCGCCGGCGTTGGCCATGAAGAGCGCCATCAGCACACCGGTGATCGTGGCGCCGGCGAGCATCCCACCCAACGCTTCGACGCCGAGGAAGTAGCCGACGATGACCGGCGCGAGTACGGCCGTCACGCCGGGGAGGATCATCTCCCGCAGCGCCGCCTTCGTGGAGATGTCCACGCAGCGAGCGGAGTCCGGCTTGCCGGTGCCCTCCATCAGCCCGGGAATCTCACGGAACTGACGACGCACCTCCTCGACCATGCCCTGCGCGGCGCGCCCCACCGCCGTCATCGTGAGCGCGGACGAGTAGAAGGGCAGCACGCCGCCGATGAGCATGCCGATCACGACGAGCGGCTCGACGATGTCGAGGCCGGTGGCCTGGAGGCCGACCGCCGACGTGTACGCCGAGAACAGCGCGAGGGCCGTGAGCGCCGCCGATCCGATCGCGAAACCCTTGCCGATCGCCGCGGTGGTGTTGCCCAGCGCGTCGAGCGAGTCCGTGATCTCGCGCGTCTTGGGACCGAGGTGGCTCATCTCGCTGATGCCGCCCGCGTTGTCGGCGATCGGCCCGTATGCGTCCACGGTCATCGTCACGCCCACCGTGGAGAGCATGCCCACGGCGGCCATCGCGATCCCGTAGAGGCCGGCGTAGACGTAGGACACGCCGATCGCCGAGCAGAGGAGGATGATCGGGATCGCGGTGGATTCCATCCCCACCGCGAGGCCCGCGATGATGTTCGTGGCGGCGCCGGTCTCGCTCGCCTCGGCGATCCTGCGGACCGGCTTGGCCGACGTGTAGTACTGCGTGACCCACCCGATCAGGATGCCGGCCACGGTGCCCGAGAGGATCGCGATCCATGGACCGATCGCGGGATACACGCGACCGGTGCTCGGGTCCGTGAAGTTGATTCCCAGGGCCTGGACCACGAAGTAGCTCGCGATCAGGAAGACCACGCCGCCCACGAGCGTGGTGCCCTGGATGGCGATCGCCGGATCGCGCTTCTCGAGCACCTTCATGGTCGCGATGCCCACGAGCGAGGCGAGGAGACCCACCATCACCGTGAGGATCGGGAGCGCGACGGCGGCCGCGCGATGCGCGGCGAGCGCCGGCTCGAGCGCGGCGATCACGATGGTCGCCACCATCGCGCCGACGTACGACTCGAAGATGTCGGCGCCCATGCCGGCGACGTCGCCCACGTTGTCGCCCACGTTGTCCGCGATGGTGGCGGGGTTGCGCGGGTCGTCCTCGGGGATGCCCGCCTCCACCTTGCCCACCAGGTCCGCGCCCACGTCGGCGGCCTTCGTGTAGATGCCGCCGCCCACACGCGCGAACAGGGCGATCGAGCTCGCGCCCATCGAGA
The DNA here is from genome assembly GCA_050181335.1 of Gemmatimonadales bacterium. Lineage (GTDB taxonomy): Bacteria > Gemmatimonadota > Gemmatimonadetes > Longimicrobiales > Gaopeijiaceae > UBA2982. The sequence continues at coordinate 121,611 of JBFXDG010000005.1, forward strand.
AGCCCGAGATGATCGCCGCGAAGTCGGCGAAATCGGTCGTGCCGGGCAGCGCGTCGGCGGCGTAGATGACGTAGTAGATGCCGAGGCCGAGGAGCCCGAGCGCCGCGACGGCGAGACCCATGACGGCGCCGCCGAAGAACGCGATGCGGAGCGCTTTGCCCTGACCTTCCGTGTTGGCGGCGGCGGACGTGCGCGTGTTCGCGCGCGTGGCCCCCTTCATGCCGATGAACCCGGCGGAGACCGAGGCGATCGCGCCGAAGACGTAGGCGATCGCGGCCTGCCCGCCGATGACCAGCGAGAGGAGAATCGCCACCACGACGACGAAGACGCTGAGGACCGTATACTCGCGCCGCAAGAACGCCATCGCCCCCGCGTGGATGCGCTCGCCGAGCTCGATCATGGTGTCGGTGCCCTGCGGCTGCTTCATCACGTAGCCGTAGGCACCGGCGGAAGCCACGAGGCCGAGAACGCCGAACACCCAGGCCCACTCGGTCAGCGCAACGAAATCGGTCATCGGATCAACCCTTCGTGGAGGTTCTCTGCGTGCGAACTGACGACTGCCCTATCGATTGAAGCGGTTCATCGCCGCTTCGGTGCCATCCCCGATCCACACCTCGACCGCCTTGGTGAGATCGGGAAGCAATCCCACCACCACTTCTTCGTCCGCTTCGGGCATCGGCGCGAGAACCCAGTCGGACAGGTCGACGCCCTCCGGCTTCGTCCCCACCCCGATCCGCAACCGCGCGAACGCATTCGACTGGAGGGCTCCGGCCACGGACTTGAGCCCGTTGTGGCCCCCCGCACTGCCTTCGGGGCGGAAGCGCACCCGCCCCACCTCGAGCGCCGCATCGTCGACCACGACGAGCAGATCCTTCGCAGGATCGAAGCCGTCGATCTTCACGATCGGCCCCACCGCGAGACCGCTGCGGTTCATGTACGTCGTGGGCTTCACCAACACCACCTCGGTGCCGCCCACGCTCCCTTCCGTCACCAGCGCCCGACCGTCACGCCGGAAGGCGCCGAAATCCCAGTCGTAGGCGAGCCGGTCGACCACCCACCATCCGACGTTGTGACGCGTCGCGTCGTACTCGGGGCCCGGATTCCCGAGCCCAAGGACGACCTTCATGCCGCGAGGAGGATCCGCGCGCGAATCCTACTTTTCCTTCTTCTCGCCCTTGTCCGCCTTGTCGCCACCTTCGCCCTCGGCGGCCGCGCCCTCGGCAGCCGGCGCAGCGCCCTCGGCGGCCGCCGCACCCTCGAGCGACGGAACCGCGGTGACGACCTCCTCGACGATCTTCGGAATCGCGACGGAGCAGACCGTCCGGTCTCCCGGGATGCGCGCCTCGACACCTTCGGGGAGCGCGAGGTCGGCCACACGCAGCGAAGCGTTCACTTCGAGACCGGTCACGTCGAGCTCGATCACTTCCGGAATCTTCGACGGCTCGCAGCGAATCGGCAGATCGTGGATCATCTGCTCGAGCACGCCGCCCCCGAGGCGCACGCCGGCGGGAACGCCGAGCAACCGGACCGGAACTTCGAGGTCCACGGCGACGCCCTCCTGAATGCGGAGGAAATCCACGTGCAGGAGCGCAGGCCGCCACGGGTGCGTCTGGATCTCGCGCACGAGCGTCTGGTACGGCTTCTTCTCCCCCTCGACGGCCAGGTCGACGATGGTGTTGTCGACCGAGATCGAGTGGAAGAGCCGCTCGGCCTCGTGCGCGTCCACCGACAGGTGGATCGCCTCGAGCTCGCGTCCGTACAGGACAGCCGGGACCCGACCCTCACGCCGCAGCGTGCGCGCAACTCCCTTGCCCGAGCTTTCCCGCTTCTTCGCTGTCAGTGTCGCTTTCGCCATCGTCTCGTCACTCCGTTCTCTGGAACTCGAATCACGTCATGCCCCGATCGCGCGGGGCGTGTCAATCGTCCGGGATCGTCTCGAACAGCTCGGTCACCGACTCGTTCGAGTGCACGTGATCGATGGCCTTGGACAGCAAGTCCGCCACCGACAGCACCCGTAGGTTATCGAACCTCTTGTGTTCGGGCACGTGGACGGTGTTGGTGACCACCATCTCCTCCAGCGGCGCGTCCCTCAGGCGGGACACGGCCTCCCCGCTGAAGAGCGCGTGCGTCGCGGCCGCGTAGACCGCCTTGGCTCCGCGATCCTTGAGGGCGTGCACCGCGTTCGCGAGGGTCCCGGCGGTGTCCACCATGTCGTCCACCACGAGGCAGTTCATTCCCTCGACCTCACCGACGACGTTCAGCACCTCGGACATGTTCGCCTTGGGCCGCCGCTTGTCGATGATCGCGAAGCTCGCGTCGAGCCGCCGGGCGAAGCCGCGCGCCATCTTGGCCGAGCCCACGTCGGGCGCGACGACGACCAGGTCCTCGAGCCCCAGGTGGCGGAAATACCGCGTGAGGACGGGTGCGGCGTAGAGATGGTCCACGGGGATGTCGAAGAACCCCTGGATCTGATGCTGGTGGAAGTCGATCGAGATCACGCGGTCGGCCCCCGCCGCGACGATCAGGTTGGCGACGAGCTTGGCGCCGATGGAGACGCGGGGCTGGTCCTTGCGGTCCTGCCGCCCGTATCCGAAGTAGGGGATCACCGCCGTCACGCGCGCAGCCGAGGCGCGGTGCGCCGCATCCAGCAGCAGGAGCAGCTCCATGATGGTGTCCGACGGAGCCGGCGTGGGCTGGATGATGAACACGTCTCGGCCGCGCGCATTTCGGTCGATGCGCACGAAGATCTCTCCGTCGGCGAACTGCTTGATCGTCGCCGCGTCGGGCGATTTGCCGATCTTCTCCCCGATCTCCTGCGCGAGCGGGGGGTTGGCACGTCCGGCCAGGAGGAGGAGGGGGCCCCTCCCGAAGGTGTCGTCCATGTGTCCGAGGTCGGATGCCGCGCCCGGGCGAACGGGCAAGAATACGGGAGCCCGCAAAGCTAGAAACCACGCGGTGGGGGGTCAACGCGAGGGCCGACGGAGAACCGCGCCGAAGGTCGGGTGCGAGGCCATGTTTTGCAGGCCCTTTACCTTTGCCACCACCCGACCCATTCTGCGGCGGCCGTCGGCGGGGCCGTGCCGCCCGCGCGCGCCGAAGCTCACCGATCGGGGATGGGGGACATTCTTTGGGGGCATTGCTCGCGGTCGCGCTCGGAGGCGCCCTGGGGTCGGTGCTCCGCTACGGGGTCGGGGCCGCCCTGCTCCGTCCCGGTCTCTCCGGCCTGCCCTGGGGCACGTTCGCCGTGAACGTCACGGGATCGCTGGCGCTCGGTTTTCTCGCCAGGTACTTCGGGCCCCCCTACGGTGCCCACGGATCGGAGGCCCTCTTCCTCGCCCTGACCGTGGGTCTCTGCGGTGGCTACACCACGTTCTCGACGTTCACGCTGGACATGCTCACCATGGTGGAGCGCGGCGAGATCGGTCGTGCGGCGCTCTACGCCGCCCTCAGCGTCCTCATCGGCTTCGCCGCGCTCGCCCTCGGCTACCAGGCTGCGCGCGCGCTCAGGCCGCTGCCCTGATCCCCCTCCCCGGTCCCCGCGATCCGCGCGCTCAGGACCCGGGCCGGCGGACGCGGAGCTCCGTGCGGGCCACGGCGTCGGAGCGCCCCTGGGTGCGAAGCCTCAGCGTGACCTCGTAGCGCCCTTCCTCCAGGGCCGGCAGTGCGATGTCGAGGTAGCGGAAGGCGACCGCCGGCCGGTCGGGAGCGGCCTCCTCCCAGGAGATCGCCACGGCCGTGGGCGGCGGTGCCAGGCGAAGGATCTCGCCGAGCCGGCGGAGGACGTTCCGGTCCGTCCGCTCCACGGTGACCTCGAAGTCGAGGATCTCCGGACGGTAGCCGAGGCCGGAGACCTCCCAGACGATCGCCACGCTGTCGCCGGGCGCGATCTCGCGGACGGCGAGCGCGTGGGGCACGGCCGCTTCCAGCGACACCGGCGAGGGCACGGCTGGAGCCAGCAGGAGGAGGTCCGAGAGGACCGCTGCACCGGGCTGGGTCGGCACGTGGTCGACCACGGCGCGATGCCTTCCCGCGCGACGCCGCTCGGGGCTCCAGCTCTCCGAGGAGAGCAGCCACGCACCCGCGCCGACCTCGACGGCGAGCGCCCCCGCCGCCGACCCGACGCGCGTCGTCGCCACGCGCGCGCCGCCGTCCACCGGGACGGCGAAGAGCCCGACCCGATCCGGCATGCCCGACTGGTCACCCGCCTCCATCCACGGGCGCGGATGCTCGTGATGGGCGTGGAACGTCGTGTCCTCGGGGAGGAACTGGCTCGCCACGACCACGAGACGGTCACCGCGTGGGAAACGTGCGAGCTGTCCTTCCATCGGCAGCAGCACCGGCGCATAGGGGGGAGCGTACAGGCTGCGCGGTCGCCCGCGGCCCGCCACGAGGTCGCTCGCGCTCGCGGTCGTCGGGTCGGCGAGCGTGCGCCCACGCGGCAGGTAGTCCCGGCCCTCCGGCTCCTTGTGCCCGACCACGTCGTCCGGCCGCCCGATCTGACCGCCCCTCACGCGCTCCCACCCGATCTCCCAACCGTGTCGGACCGTGAGCTCCTCGAGATCCCTTCCCCACCGGATCCGGTAGGGATTGCGAGCATCCTCGCGGAGCTTCGCGACGGTCCAGCGCGCATAGTGCGCCGTTTCCCGGTCGTTCCCGTCGACGAGATAGAGTGGATCGGCCAGCAGCCACAGCCGCTCGAGCACTACGTCGAGCGACGCGTCCGCGGCGGTCACGACCGCCGCGAGCACCTCGCGGCCGTCGCGGTCGACCGCGCGCTCGGGCACCCGCCATTCCAGCGCGAGCTCCGGGTCCATCCGCGCGAGTGCCACGTCGAACGCGAGCTTCGCCTCCACGAAGCGCCGGAGCCCGTGCAGCGCGAGGCCCTCGAGCGCCGAGCACCACCACGTCGACACGTCGAGGCAGTCCCTCGCCACGGCGAGCGCCGCCTCCCAGTCGCCCCCGTCGGCGCGATACCAGACGCGCTGTCCCAGGACCCAGGCATCCGAGGGCACGAGCGCCTGGATCGAGTCGAGCGTGGAGACGAGCTCGGCGCGTAAGATACGGAGCGGCTCCGGCTCCTCGACCGGCACCCATTCGCCCTCGTCGTACCAGGTGCAGAACCGGCCCACCACCTCGTCGCATTCGCCGCCGCTCGACCCGAGTCGGACCGGCAGGTAACGCTCACGAGCGCGTTCGAACGAGGCCTGCGCTTCGCGCGCGGCACCCAGCGCATCGCCCGGATCGGCGACCACGACGGTGGTGTCGAGACTGCCCCTCGCGACTTGCCCGCCGACCGGTTCGAAGGCCGCGAGCAGAGCCGCCGCGCCCATCACGAGGCGCGTCGGGCCGACCCTTCGCGAGAACCCGCTACGCATGATTGCCCCGGGTGGATTCGAACCACCACCGCCGGTTCCAAAGACCGGTGTCCTGCCATTAGACGACGGGGCAGCGAGGCCAGCGCGGCGGTCGCGCCGGCGACACGAAGGTCGGCCAACGCCCGAGCGGGCACAACCGGCCGGCCCGGTCGCTCGACGGTCCCGCGCCGCCCCTCAGCTCTCGCCGGATCCCTCGGGCTCGCCACCGTCGCGACACAACAGCAGCCACGTGTAGCCTACCACCCCCGCGGTGAGCGACGCGAGCAGGATCGAGAGCTTCGACGCGGTCACCAGATCCGCGTTGTCCGCGAACGCGAGGTTCGTGATGAAGATCGACATCGTGAAGCCGATCCCGCCGAGCATGCCCGCGCCGGCCACGTGGCGCCATCCGATGTCACCGGGCAGCCGGCACAGGCCCGATCGAACCGCCACGACGCTCGCCAGCACGATTCCCAGCGGCTTGCCGAGGAGCAGCCCCGCCACGATGCCGACCCCGTTCGTCGTCGTGAGCCCGGCGAGCGAGTCGGCGTCGAGCACGATGGCGGTGTTCGCGAGGGCGAACGCCGGCAGAATGAGGAATGCGACCGGCCGGTGGAGGGCCAGCTCGAGTCGATGCGAGGGGGACTCCTTGCCGTCGCCGCCCGCGGGAAACGGGACCGCGAAGGCGAGGAGCACGCCCGTGATGGTCGCGTGCACTCCCGAGCTCGCCATCAGGAGCCACATCGCCACGCCCCCCACCAGGTACGGCGGCATGGCGGTCACCCGCACGCGATTCAGGATGCCGAGCACCGAGAACACGCCTAGCGCGCCCGCTAGATATCCGAAGGAGATGTCGGTCGCGTAGAAGACGGCGATGACGATGATGGCGACGAGGTCGTCGATGACCGCGAGCGCGACGAGGAACACCTTGAGCGACGATGGAATCCGGTCGCCGAGGAGCGCGAGGACGCCGAGCGCGAAGGCGATGTCCGTCGCCATCGGGATGCCCATCCCCGCTTGGGTGGGTGTCCCGACGTTCAGCGACAGGTGGATGAGCGCGGGGAGCGCGACGCCACCCACGGCGGCGAGCACCGGAAGGAGCGCGCGCTTGGCGTCCGACAGCTCGCCGACGTACAGCTCCCGCTCGAGCTCGAGGCCGATGAGGAGGAAGAAGACCGCCATGAGCCCATCGTTGATCCAGTGCTCGATGCTCCGGCCCGCGACCTCGACGTGCCAGAGCTCGATCCACCCTTCGCCCCAGGGTGAGTTCGCGAGCAGTAGCGACAGGACCGTGCAACCCAGCAGCACGAATCCCCCCGCCTTCTCGGATTCGATGAACGCCTTGAACGTGCGGGTGAGGAGCGAGCGGCCCATCTCGGGCGGCGGTTCTTCGCGTGGCATCAGGCTATCCGCGGCTTCGGCATGGTCACGAGCGTGTGAACGACGTGGCACGGCCACCCCAGCTCATCCGACAGGGCAGCGGCGACCCGTCGCGATTCCTCCTCCGACGAGAACATGGCGAAGACGCTGGCGCCGCTACCCGACATGAGGGCGAATCGCGGTCCGTGGGCCGTGAGCGCGTCGAGCGCGCGCCGGATCTCCGGGAACATGCGCATCACGACAGGCTCGAAGTCGTTGGAGGCACCGGCCGCCACGTCGCTCCACGAGCGCGGCGCCCGCGCCACCGGGACGCTCGGCGCGGCGGTCGCCGCCCGCGACCCGGCCAGCGCGGCGTAGGCCTGCGCCGTCGAGACGTGCACCGGCGGCGCGACCAGCACGAGAGCCGCCGCCGGAAGGGCGTCGATCGGGTCGAGGATCTCGCCCCTGCCGCCTCCGCGCGCCAGCACGCTTCCCGACAGGAAGAAAGGGACGTCGGAGCCGAGCTCCTCCGCGCACGCGCGCAGGCGGAGATCGTCGTCCGCGACGTCGAGCAACCGCGCGAGGCCGCGCAGCACGGCCGCCGCGTCGGACGAGCCACCGCCGAGCCCGGCGCCGACCGGGATCCGCTTCGTCAGCTCCACCGCGACGCCGCCGCCGAAGCCGACCCGCTCCGCCAATCGCGAGGCGGCACGAAAGGCCAGGTTATCGGCGATGGGCCCGAGACCGGAGACGTCCCCGCATATGGAGAGCTCCACGCCGCCGGACTCGCGCAGCTCGACGACGACCTCGTCGGACAGATCGATGGCCTGGAAGAGCGTCTCGAGATCGTGATAGCCGTCGGCCCGTCGGCCGAGCACGTGGAGGCGGAGGTTCACCTTCGCCGGGGCAGACACGCGCGCACGCGTGCTCACGTCTCGACGGGGCGAGCGGCGGGCCTCACCGATTCGTCGGTGTCGTGCCCGACCTCACGTTCGACGCGCTCCTCCGCGGCACCGACGTCGCCGAGCGAGAGCCCGAGCTTGCCGGCATACCACAAACCGATGGCGGTGATGGGAACCCATCCGCCGAAGTGATAGCCGAACGCGAACGCGAGCGATTGGGCCTCCGGAACCCCGTAGACATCGCTCAACGCGACGTTGGCGGAGAAGTGGAACGTGCCGAAGAAGCCGGGAGCAGCGGGAAGCGCGACTCCGAAGCCCACGAGCGCCTCGGTGAAGATCGCCGACATGAAGCCCGTGTGGATGTCGAACGCCAGCATCGCCAGCCAGAACGACACGCCGTGCCACGCCCAGAAGCCGAGCGTCCACAGGAACCCGAGCGCGAGCAGCTTCGGGTTCCGCATGATGGTGATCGAGCCGAGGAAGGCATCGAGACCCGCGAGCATGGGCGCCGAGAGCGACTTGGGCATGTAGCCTGCGACCGCATGGGCCGCGCGCGCGAAGGCTCGCGGCCAGGCCGCGAGCACGATCAGCACGAGGAGCACGATCACGACCGCGATGACGCCGGCTCTGAGCACCGTTCCTCCCGCACCACCCGACAGCGCGCCGCCCTCGGGGAACCCCGCCGAGAAGATCGGCAGGATGAGGAAGAGCAGGAGCACCACGCCGTCCATGAACCGTTCGACCACGAGCGTGCCGAACGCGGCGCTCGCGGTGACCGGCTCCATGCGGCTGAACGCGTAGGCGCGCGCGAACTCGCCGACGCGCGCCGGCAGGACGTTGTTCGCCATGAACCCGATCGACACGCCCGCGAATCGTGAGCGGAGCCGGGTGTCGGGCTTCACGGGCGCGAGCAGGACGTTCCAGCGGAGCGCGCGGATGAAGAAGCCGAACGTCGCCACCGCGACGGCGGCCAAGAGCAGCCATGGGTTTCCGCCGCGGATGTTGGCCCAGAGCTCGCCGAAATCGACGTCGTTCAGCGCGAACCAGAGGAGGACGATCGTGATGACCAGCCCCGCGACCAGCTTCCCCCAATGCTTTTTCACGAGCGCGAACGAGCCCGGCGGACGATCTCGGCCATGTCGCGCACGGCGGCCTCCATCCCCGTGAGGACCGCCCGTGAGACGATGCTGTGGCCGATGTTGAGCTCCTCGATGTCGGGAATCGCCGCCACCGGATGGACGTTCTCGTACGTGAGACCGTGGCCGGCATGGACGGCGAGGCTCAGCTTGGCCGCCACCGACGCGGCGCGGTCGAGGCGCTCGAGCTGCTGGCGGCGTGCCGCGCCGCGCGCGTTGGCGTATTCGCCCGTGTGCAGCTCGACCGCGTCGGCGCCGAGATCCACCGACGCCTGGATCGCCCTCTCGTCGGGGTCGATGAAGAGCGACGTCCGGATGCCGGCCTCGGACAGCCGCGCCAGGGCTCGTCTCGTCGACTCGAGATGGCGCGTGTCCCCGAGCGCGAGGCCGCCCTCGGTGGTGACCTCCTCGCGCTTCTCGGGCACCAGCGTCGCCTGCAGGGGGCGTAGCTCGCACGCGATCTCGACCACCTCGGAGGCGGCGGCGAGCTCGAGGTTCACGCCGGTTCGCACGGTCTCCATGAGCAACCGCAGGTCGCGGTCCTGGATGTGACGGCGGTCCTCGCGCAGATGCACGGTGATCCCGTCCGCACCGCCCAGCTCGGCGAGCACGGCGGCGCGTACCGGATCGGGCTCGTCGGTGCGGCGCGCCTGCCGGACCGTGGCCACGTGATCGATGTTCACATAGAGCCGCATGTCATCCGCAGACCGTCGGTCCGCCCTTTCGCGAGCCACGTCGGAGCACGAAGGGCGGAAGATAACGTCAGGCTACGCTCTCGACCCTCACCCCGGAGCGGGCGGCGATGCGTCCGAGCACCGCGCGCGGAACCCAGGCGGTGAGCATGACCCGCGAGTCCTCTTCCGCGCGGCCGACCACCTCGCCTTCCCGATACAGCGCGGCGATCCCTTCCCCGTCCGTGGACGGCAGGTTCACCACGACGTGCGCGAGCCGGGCCATCACCCGCGCGCGCAGGGTCTCGCGCAGCGCACCGAGCGTGCGCTCGTCGTGCGCCGACACGAACACCGCCGGGTCCGAGGCGATTCCGCGGATGCGCTCCCGAAGCGCCTCCTCCTCGGCGTGCGTGAGACGATCGATCTTGTTGAATACGAGGATCGTGTCCTGCTGGTCGAGCCCGAGATCCTCGAGCACGCCGTTCACGACCTCGTACTGCTCCTCCCAATCGGAGTGCGCCGCGTCGATGACGTGCAGCAGCACGTCGGCCTCGCGTGCTTCTTCGAGCGTCGACCTGAACGACGCCACGAGGTCGTGAGGCAGCTTGCGGATGAAGCCCACCGTGTCGGTGACGAGGGCCTCGTGCCCGGACCCCAGGGGGACGGCGCGCGTCGCCGAGTCGAGCGTCGCGAAGAGCCGGTCCTCCACGAACTGCTCCGAGCCCGAAAGCGCCTGGAGGAGCGAGGACTTGCCGGCGTTCGTGTAGCCGACCAGCGAGGCGCGAAAGCTGCTCCCCCTTCCCTGACGCTGGACGGCGCGCGCCTTCGATACGTCGCCGAGCTTGCGGCGAAGCTCGCTGATGCGGCGGCCGATCAGGCGACGGTCCGTCTCGAGCTGCGTCTCGCCCGGGCCCCTGAGCCCGATGCCGCCGCGCTCGCGCGAGAGGTGGGTCCACATGCGCTTCAGGCGTGGCAGCAGATACTCGAGCTGGGCGAGCTCGACCTGCATCTTCGCTTCCTTGGAGCGGGCGCGCGTCGCGAAGATGTCGAGGATCAGCTCCGAGCGATCCATGACGCGCACGTGGAAGAGGTCCTCCAGGCTCTTTCCCTGCGCGGGCGAGAGCTCCTCGTCGAAGATGACCAGATCGGCGCCGCTCTCTCGGACCAGCGCCGCGACCTCGTGCGCCTTGCCTTCGCCGATGTAGTAGCGGGGGTGGCGCTGCGCCACGCGCTGCACCACGGAACCGACGACGTCACAGCCGGCGGTGTCGGTGAGCCGGGCCAGCTCCTCGAGATGCTCGTCCGCGAGCCGCTTGGGGAGCTCGCGCTCGGGGGCGCCTACGAGCACCGCGCGCTCCATCGGTGTGCGTAGATCGATCAGCTGGGTAGGGATTCCGGTATCTCCGCTCCGACGTGGAAGCCTTCGTGCCTGCTACGCACGACGGCGGGTGCGCGTTCCGTGTGGCGGGTCACGGTTGCATCACGCCGAGCCCGTGTCGCCACCCTTCCGCTGCTTCGCCCACCAGGCGAGCCGCTCGGCGATCGCGACCTCGGCGCCCGCGCTTCCCGGACGGTAGAAGACCTCGCCGCGTAGCTCGTCGGGCAGATACTCCTGCTGGGCGATGCCCTCCGGCTCGGCCGGATCGTAGCGGTAGCCCTTCCCGTAGCCGAGATCCTTCATCAGGCCCGTGGGTGCATTGCGGATGTGCAGGGGGACGGGTGCGCCCGGCGTCTCCCTGGCCTTCGCGAGCGCGGCGCCCCACGCCTCGTAGGCGCGGTTCGACTTCGGAGCCGTGGCGAGGTAGATGGCCGCCTCCGCGAGCGCGAGCTCGCCTTCCGGAGCGCCGAGGAAGTGGAAGGCGTCCCTCGCGGCCACCGCGACCTGGAGCGCCGCCGGGTCGGCGAGCCCGATGTCCTCGACCGCCATGCGGACGAGACGGCGCGCGAGGTAGAGCGGGTCCTCGCCGCCGTCGATCATGCGCGCGAGCCAGTAGAGCGCGGCGTCGGGATCGCTGCCCCGGACCGCCTTGTGCAGCGCCGAGATCAGATTGTAGTGCTCCTCTCCGCCCTTGTCGTACGTGGCGAAGCGGTGCTGGAGCGCCTCCCTCGCGGCCGCCGCGTCGATGCGGCCGCCCGGGCCCACGAGCGCAGCGGCGGCCTCGAGCACACCGAGCGCCCTACGCGCATCGCCGTCCGCCGCCGTCGCGACGAAGTCGAGCGCCTCGGAGTCGAGGGTGAGCGACTCCGCACCGAGCCCCCGCTCCGCATCCCCGAGGGCCTCGAGGAGGATGGCGCGCAGATCCTCGGGCGAGAGGGGGTTCAGCACGTAGACCGGTGCGCGCGAGAGCAGTGGCCGCACGACCTCGAACGAGGGGTTCTCCGTCGTGGCTCCGATCAGGATCACCGTCCCCCGCTCCACGTGGGGGAGGAACGCGTCCTGCTGGGCCTTGTTGAACCGGTGGATCTCGTCGCAGAAGAGGATCGTCCGCCTTCCGGTGGCTCGAAGCCGCTCGTCCGCTTCCGCGATGATCTCCCTCACGCGCGCGATGCCCTCGGTGACGGCGCTGAACGCCACGAAGGTGGTCCCGCTCTCGGCGGCGATCAGACGCGCGAGCGTCGTCTTGCCGCTGCCCGGGGGTCCCCAGAGGATCATGCTCGAGGGGCGGCCCGCGTCGAGCATCGCCCGGATCGCCTTTCCCGGACCGAGCAGGTGCTGCTGTCCCCTGAACTCGGCGAGCGAACGGGGGCGCATCCGTGCGGCGAGCGGCGCGCCGCGCTCGGACGGGGGATCGGCCTCGGCCTCGCGCGGGCCGCGCGGCGCGCCCTCGTCGCCGGTCGGGCCCCCGCGCGCGGGCTTGCCGAAGAGGTCGAGGTCAGGCACGGTCGCCCCCCGCACGGTCGCTCGCGGTAGCTCCGATCTCGAGCGCGCGCTGCTCGAGGCGCTGCCGCTCGTTGCGCGAGGGATCCTCGAGCACCCAGTCGAGGAGCTCCTCGAAGATCCTGCCGAAGTGCGGTCCGGGCGAGAGGCCGAGCGCGATCAGCCCACGCCCGTCGAGCGCGAGATCCCCGACCGATAGCGGTGGTGAGCCGGCGCGCGCCTTCTTCGCTTCCCGCCACGACGCCACGACCGAATCCACGCGATCGACGTGTCCCAGGCGCCGCTCCGCCAGCGCTCGAGCGAGGTCCAGGCGCGCGACCGCGGAGAGCCGGTGCGGTCCGGCCCGGCTCAGCCAACGCCGGTAGCGACTCGCCTCCGCGCCGGGCTCCGGAAGCGGCGGTGCGGCCGCCCGGTACGCAGTCTCGTCGACCTGGGCGTTCGAGAAGCGTGACCGGAGGAGGAGCGCGGCGGCGTCGGCGCGCGGAACGTCCTTGAGCAGCGCCGCGAGCCGCATGAGCGGTCGTCCCGCCGGCAGCTCGACGACGGTCGCCACCGCGAGCGTCCACAGGTCGGCCCCGCTCGGCGTGCGCCGATCCCGAAGCGCGGCGAGCTCCGGGTAGAGGACGTCGAGCGCTCCCGACTCCGCGTAGAGACCGAGTGCGCGGCCGGGTGCCGGATCGGCGTCGAGCACCTTCACGAGCTCGTCGCGGATGCGCTCAGCGGATAGCTTGCGCAGGTGCGGTGTCATCGCCCGCAGCGCCTCCCACGTGGGAGGATCGATCGCGAGCGCGAAGATCCCCGCGAAGCGGAGCGCACGCAGGATCCTCAGGTAGTCCTCGCGGAAGCGCTCGCCGGGCTCGCCGACCGTCCGCAGGACGCGTCGCTCCATGTCCGCCACGCCGCCGAACGGATCGGCCAGGACCTCGCGCAGAGGGTGCCAGGCCACCGCGTTGATCGTGAAGTCGCGGCGAGACAGATCTTCCTCGAGCGTATCCGCGAACGCCACGACCGCGTGGCGTCCATCCGTCTCGACATCGCGCCGGAAGGTGGTGACCTCGTAGAGCGTGCCGTCCTTCATGACCCCCACGGTGCCGTGCTCGATGCCGATCGGAACCGTGCGCCGGAAGATCGCCCGCACGTCCTGGGGGCGGGCGCGCGTCGTCAGGTCCCAATCGCCCGAGGGCGCGCCGAGGAGCGCGTCGCGAACCGCGCCCCCCACGGCCCACGTCTCGTGCCCGGCATCCTCGAGCTTTCGCGCGATCCACCGGACCGCGTCCGGCGCGCGGGGCTTCTTCACCCCACCGTCGTCGCGCCTCCGTGCGTCGGTCTCGACGGGGCCACCTCGGATGCTCACGCCGAGAGCGAACGATCCACGAGCTCGCGAACCACGTGGCCGATCGTGATGTGCATCTCCTGGGCGCGCGCGGTCGATGACGTCGGCACGACGAGCGCCAGGTCGACGCGGTCGCGCAGCGCGCCGCCGTCCCGCGCCAGCAACGCCGCGGTCTTCACACCGACCTCCCGAGCCGCGTCGGCGGCTCGCAGCAGGTTCGGGGACGCCCCGGTGGTCGAGTGCAGGACGAGCAGATCTCCCGTCCGTCCGAGCGCGCGCACCTGGCGCTCGAACACCGTCTCGAAGCCGAGATCGTTCCCCGCCGCGGTCAGCGACGAGCCGTCGGTCGTGAGCGCGAGCGCCGGGAGCGGCGCACGGTCGCGCGCGAATCGGACGACGTACTCCGCCGCGAGATGCTGCGAGTCCGCGGCCGACCCGCCGTTCCCGCAGAACATCAGCTTGCCGCCGTCGCGGAGCGTGCCGGCCACGAGGCGCGCGAGCTCGGCGATCCCGTCGGACATCTCCTCCGAGACACGTGCCGTCACGGCCGCGTGCTCGGCGAGCTCCGCGCGCACGTCGGCCGTGCTCACGCCGTCGACCTGCGCAGCATCCTGCGAAACCGTGCCCAGAAGCGGCGCTCCGGCGGCAGGATCGGCACGGGCAGCGGCGGTTGATCCGCGATCAGCCGGCTCGGATTGGTACGGCAGAGGTAATGGAGGACCTCCTCGGCGCCGAACTCGACCAGCATCGCCCACGCCTCGTCCTTGTAGACCTTCAGGCTCGCATGGCCGTGGAAGTCGGAGGCGAGGTAGTCGACCCATCCCCGTCGCAGCAACCTGATCGCGTTGGCCTGCGCGTCGGGGCCGTAGCGTCCCACGAGCGACCCGTAGTTCACCTGCAGCGCGGCGCCCGCGTCGCGCCACTGACCCGCGACGCCGAGGGCGGCGCTCATGCCGGCGTAGCGCTCCGGATGCGCCACGATGGGCCGAAAGCCCTTCTCACGGATGCGCGCGAGCACCGCCACCGTCCCGGGCGGAAGCTGGAGGCGCGGCCATTCGACGAGAACGAACGACGTGCCCGCCATGCGGATCCGCGGATCGGAGAAATCCGTGTCTGGAACGTCGAGGCAGATCTCGTGGCCGCGGTGGAACTCGACCTCGGGGAACGCGTCGTGAATCGCCGCCGCCGCCCGCTCCCAGGCGCTCGTCACCTGCGAGAGCCTGCTCGCGAGGCGTGCGGGATCGAGCGTGAGGCTGGCGTCGATGTGCGGCGTGGTGACGATGCGGCGGATGCTCTGACGCGTCAGGCGCTCCACGGACTCGAGAACCGCGGAGAGATCGCGCGCGCCGTCGTCCACGCCCGGCACCAGATGATTGTGGACGTCGACCAGCGCGGTGGGATCCCGGTGCATGACCGGAGCGTTCCTAGCTGGCGCTCGTGGAGAGGAAGATTCGCCGAAGGGCGCTCTCGGGATCGTCCTGCTCCAGCGCGGCCTCGCACGCGTAGGTGACGAGAGCGTCCGCCTCGAGCAGCCGGAACGCGCTCTCGCGGACGCGCCCGAGCTCGGCGCGCGCGCGGGCCAGACGCGCACGGCCTTCGGCGGCGAGGGCTTCGACCGCCGAGCCCGACACCGCCGCGCGCGGCTGGAAGGCGAGCGCGCGGGCGAGATCCTCGGGTGGCTCGGGCCGCCGGCCCGCCAGCCAGGCGGACGGGTCGCTCATCGTGCGCTCCCCGCCAGCAGCTCGCGCACGGTCGCGGCGCCTGCCGAGAGCGCCTCGTCGACGCGGCTCGCGTCCTCGACGCCCGCCTGTGCCATGTGCGGCTTCCCACCCCCGCGTCCGCCGACCACCTTGGCCACCCCACGAACGACCGCGTCCGCACGCACCCCGCGGCGGATGAGGTCGTCGGTCACGAACGCGAAGAGCGCCTGCTTCTCGCCGGGCAGCTCGGCCGCGATCACGACCACGCCCGGCTCGCCGCCCGCGAGGAAGGCGTCCCCCCACTTACGTGCATCGTCCGGGCCGCGCGCCTTCAGCCGTAGCCCACGGTACCGCGCCGTGGATCCGCCGAGGTCGAGCGTCTCGGTCGCGACGTCGATCTCGCCGGCGCCGCCGCCCGCCCTCATCTCGTCGATCATCGCCTCGAGGCCGGCCTTCTCCGCGAGGATCTGCTCCGCACGTTGAAGTAGGTTGTCCGGCGCCGTCTTCAGCGTAGCCGCCGTCTCGGCCAGCAGCTGTTCCTTGGCGGTCAGGTGCCTGAACGCGCCTCTGCCGGTCAACGCCTCCACGCGGCGAACCCCCGCTGCGACACCCGATTCCCCGGTCAGACGAAAGAGGCCGATCTCACCGGTGGACGCGGCGTGCGTGCCGCCGCAGAGCTCCATGCTCACGCCCGGGATACTCACCACGCGCACCTGGTCACCGTACTTCTCGCCGAACAGCGCCATGGCGCCCGCCTTCACGGCATCCGCGTAGGCGCGCTGATCGATCTCGACCGGGTGGTTCGCCCACACGCCCTCGTTGACGATGTCCTCGACGCGCTTCCGCTCGTCGGCCGTCATCGGCGCGTTGTGCGCGAAGTCGAAGCGGAGGCGGTCCGGCGCGACCAGGGAGCCGCGCTGGACCACGTGCTTGCCGAGCACGGCGCGCAGGGCCGCGTGGAGGAGATGCGTCGCCGTATGGTTGCGCACCGTGTCGCGACGGACCGTCGCATCGACCTGTGCGATCACCCTCGCGTCGTCCCCGAGCGGCGGCGGAAGCTTGCTGGGCACCGTTCCGAAGACGGCCGTCTTGCCGGCGACCTTGGCGACGTCGGTCACGCGGAGCGTCCATCCGTCGCCGCGTATCTCACCCACGTCGGAGACCTGTCCCCCGCTCTCGACGTAGAACGGGTTCCGGTGGAGGATCAGCCCCAGACGATCACCGTCCACGCGCCATGCGAGGACGTCGGTTTCGCTCGAGAGCGTGTCGTACCCGACGAACGACTGCGCCTCGTCGGACAGCGTCGTCCAGCCGTCCTCGCCGCCGCCGGCGGCGAGCGCGGCCTGGCTCGCGGCGCGGTCGGCCCGCGAGCGCGAGCGCTGTCCGGCGAGCGCACGCTCGAAGCCCGCGACGTCCACCGCATATCCGCGCTCGGCGGCCATCAGCTCCGTGAGGTCGAGCGGGAAGCCGAACGTGTCGTAGAGCTTGAACGCCTCTTCTCCGGCGATGGTGCCGCCTGTGCCGGAGGCGAGCTGCTCGAAGCGCTCCATGCCGCCCTCGATCGTGGCGAGGAAGCGCTCCTCCTCGGCTCGCGTGGCGGCGAGCACGTGACCGTGCTGCGCCTCGAGCTCGGGATACGCCTCGCGCATCGACGCGACCACCGCGTCCACGACCCCGACGAGCGTCGGCTCGCGGCGACCGAGGAGCCACGCATGCCGCACGGCCCGGCGGAGGATCCGCCGGAGCACGTAGCCCCGGCCCTCGCTGGACGGAAAGACGCCGTCGGCGAGCAGGAAAGCGACTGCGCGCGCATGGTCCGCCAGAACCCGATATCCGACCGCGTGGCCGGACGAGGCATCGTACGGTCGGCCGACGAGCTCGCCGACGCGCTCCAGGAGCGGCGCGAACACGTCCGCGTGGAAGACCGACTCCTTTTCTTGTAGGACCGCCGCCAGCCGCTCCAGACCCGCGCCCGTGTCCACGCACGGCGCCGGAAGCGGGTGGAGCACACCCTGCGGATCCCGGTCGTACTGCATGAAGACGAGGTTCCATAGCTCGACGATCGTCCCGTCGCTGTTCAGCCGGACGAACTCGTCCTGGCTCGGCATCTTCGAGCGGTCGCGTCGCAGGTCGTAGTGGAGCTCCGAGCAGGGTCCGCAGGGACCGACGTCGGCCATCTGCCAGAAGTTGTCTTTGTCACCGAGCCGGAAGATGCGGCTCGGCGGCAGGCCGACCTCGTTCGCCCAGAGATCGGCGGCCTCGTCGTCCGTATGGTGCACGGTGGCGAAGAAGCGGTCCGGGTCGAGCCCATAGCTCTTCGTCATGAGCTCCCAGGCGAAGCCGATCGCGTCCTTCTTGAAGTAGTCGCCGAAGGAGAAGTTGCCCAGCATCTCGAAGAAGGTGAGGTGCCGCGCGGTGCGCCCGACCTCCTCGAGGTCGTTGTGCTTGCCGCCGGCCCGCACGCATTTCTGCGCCGTGGCGGCGCGTCGCACGCCGATCCAATCCTCACCCAGGAACACGCGCTTGAACTGCACCATGCCCGCGTTCGTGAAGAGCAGCGTAGGGTCGTTCGCGGGTACCAGCGATGAGCTCGCGAGCACGGAATGGCCGTGCGCGCGGAAGTACTCCAGGAACTGGCTGCGGATCTCGGCGGTCTTCAAGGGCGGAGCTGGGGCGGGTTTCAGCGAACCGTAACAATAATCGTCGGGATCGCGCTACGGTGAGGCCCATGAATGCCGACGAGGCCGCAGGCGGGAGCCCGCGGCCTCGTCGCGTGCGCAGCGACGCGGGCTACTCCTCGACGCTCTCGAACTCGACGGCGCGTCCATCGCGCCGGGCGGCACCCGGCACGGCGGCGGCACCGAGGGCCGCCCGCACCTTCGCTTCCACCTCGGCCGCAATGTCCGGGTTCTCGCCCAAGAAGGCCCTCGTGTTCTCCTTCCCCTGCCCCAGACGCATGTCGCCGTAGGAGAACCAGGAGCCCGACTTGTCCAGGATGCGGTGCTCGACGCCCAGATCGACGAGGAGGCTCGAGTGGCTGATCCCCTCGTTGTACTGGATGTCGAACTCCGCCTGCCTGAAGGGAGGCGCGCACTTGTTCTTCACGACCTTCACGCGCGTACGGTTGCCGATCACGTCCTGGCCGTCCTTGATCGCCCCGATCCTGCGGATATCGAGCCGGACGGACGCGTAGAACTTGAGCGCGCGTCCTCCCGAGGTGGTCTCGGGGCTGCCGAACATGACGCCGACCTTCTCGCGGATCTGGTTGGTGAAGATCACGCAGGTGTTCGAGCGGTTCACGGCGCCGGTGAGCTTGCGGAGCGCCTGGCTCATGAGGCGCGCCTGGAGCCCGACGTGCGCGTCGCCCATCTCGCCCTCGATCTCGGCGCGGGGAACGAGCGCCGCGACGGAGTCGATCACCACGACGTCGATGGCGTTGGAGCGGATCAGCACCTCGGCGATCTCCAGCGCCTGCTCACCGGTATCGGGCTGCGACACGAGGAGGTTGTCGACATCCACGCCCAGCTTGCGCGCGTAGTTGACGTCGAGCGCGTGCTCGGCGTCGATGAACGCCGCGATGCCTCCGCCACGTTGGGCGTTCGCGATCACGTGCAGGCAGACCGTGGTCTTTCCGGAGGACTCGGGGCCGTAGATCTCGCTGATGCGACCGCGCGGGATCCCGCCGATTCCGATGGCCGCGTCGAGGTTCATGGCCCCGGTCGAGATCGCCTCGATCGCGGCGGGCGCGCCGTCCTGCCCCATGCGCATGATGGCGCCCTTGCCGTAGGACCGCTCGATCTGCGAGAGCGCCGTGTCGAGGGCCTTCTTCTTCTGGTCGGACTTCTTCGCGTCGCTCATGTCCTCTCTCGACATCCGGTCGCTGGACTTCCGATCCGACTTCTCCAACTTCTCCGACTTCTCCAACTTCTGGTCGGGTGCTGTGGCGGTCGCCATCTCCCCTCCGTTCGGCGTGTTGTACGGCTGTGTTGCCTGCAGGTGCCCTGCGAGCCTTCCGTGCCTCGACGGCTCTGTCCGCTCTCCCGGGCCCTATGGTACACGACCCGAAGATAAAGCGAAAGTGTCCCGTTCGCGCGGCGACGTGAAACAGGCTACGCGCGACTCCGGGGCGTGGGAATGCAGAGACGGGACGCCGACCTTGATCTGACGGACCGGCTCGTCGCACGTTTGGATACCCCCCCAGGCTCAACGTCGGAACGAATGGAACCATCGAGTCACGTTCGCTCCCGCCTCCGATTCGACCGGCTGGATCGCACCATGACTCCCGACGGATCCGGTCGGGTTTCGGTGAGGCTCGAGTGGGGCGGCGAGATCTTCGAGAGGACGGTCCCGTGCCTCGAGACGCAGCAGAGCCTGCTCAACGCGGTTGCACAGGCCACCCTGCGCGCGACGCTCGCGTCGAGGCCGCAGAACGGCGACATGCACCGGTTGAGCCTCGAGGTCGTGGGCGTGAAGGCATTCCGCGCCTTCGACGGTTGGGTGGTGGTCACGCGCCTCCTCGGCACACGCGGCACGGAGCGGATGCGGCTCCTGGGCGCGGCGCCGTGCGAAACGGAGGAAGATCTGCCCGGCGCCGCGGTCAAGGCCGTGCTCAACGCGAGCAACCGCGTGATGGAGAACCCCGCCGCGCGGTAGTCGGCCTCCGCCCGGGCAGGGTGTGCCCCGCGCCGCGGGGCATCTAGATTGCCGTCTGCATTCCCGTGCAACCGACGAGCGAGATCAGCGAAACCCGGGGCGACGCGACGAGCGTGCCGTGGCAGCGGCACGCCCGCGAGCTGGAAGACGAGCGCTGGGATGCGATCGTGGTCGGCGGGGGCCCCGCGGGATCGACGGCGGCGATTCACCTCGCGAGCCGCGGGCGCCGGGTTCTCGTCCTCGAGCGACACGCCTTTCCGCGCGACAAGGCCTGCGGCGATCTGCTGATTCCGGACGCCCAGCGCGTGCTCGGGCGGTTGGGGCTGCTGGAGGCCGTGGCGGCCCGCGCGCGCTCGGTGGACGACGCGGTCGTCGAGAGCCCCTCACGTCTTCGGTGGTCGATCCCCGGACGGTATCTCGTGCTCCCCCGTCGGACATTCGACGGCATGCTCGCGCGCGAGGCATCCGCCCGGGGTGCCGTCGTCGCCCGCGGCCGCGTCACGGCCCTCGAGCCCCGGCCCGACGGGTCGGTCGAAGTCTCGGTGTCCGGCCGACCACGCGCGCTCCGCGCCCGGTCGGCCATCCTCGCGGCCGGCGCGGACGTCGCCCTCGGCGAGACGCTCGGCATGGTCGAGCGTCGCTCCCCCACCGCCTTCGCGGTGCGGGCGTACGTCACGTCGCGCCATCGCCTCGAGCCGCTCCTGCTGTCGTTCGACCGGAAGATCGTGCCCGGCTACGCATGGATCTTCCCGCTGCCGGGCGACGTGTACAACGTCGGCGTGGGCGTCGTGAACGACGGGCGCGCCGAGGCGCCCGATCTGCGCGCGTTGTTCCGGACGTTCACGGATGCCGTGCCCGAGGCGCGGGCGCTGCTCGCCGCCGCGGTCGCGACGGAGCCGCTGCGTGGTGCGCGCCTACGTTGCGGTCTCGAGGGATCCCGCGCGCGCGGGCCGGGCAACATCGTGGCCGCGGGGGAGCAGATCGCCACCACGTATCCGTTCACGGGCGAAGGCATCGGCAAGGCCATGGAATCGGGTGACATGGCGGCCGAGCAGGTGGCCCTCACGCTCGAGACCGGGGACGCGCGCCACCTCGACGAGTACGCGCGGCGCATCGACGAGGAGCTCCGCCCGCGGTTCCGCGGCTACGCCGTCGCGCAGAGGTGGCTCGCGCGTCCCTGGCTGAACGACCTCGTGGCCTGGCGCATCCGGAGGGCGGGTTACCTGCGTGATGCCGTGCGGGGTATCGTGGCGGAGACGGTGGACCCGGCCGAGGTGTTCTCGTGGCGGGGGGTGGTTCGGTCGCTCACGGGCTGACCGAACGCTGCGGGGTCGATCCTACCGAATCCCGCGCTCGTACCTCGCCCAGACTCCGGGCCGCACGGGGATGAAGAGGATCACGAACGGACGCTCGGCCGCGCGATCCGCGAACACGGGCACGCCCTGGTGCACCCCCACGCGGGCGATCTGCTCGCAGTCGATCGGGAAGCGCTCCGGCCGCTGCCCGAAGTCCGCACCCTCGAAGGTGACGACGGCGTTGCCCTCGAACCAGAACGCCCCACCGGCATAGCTGCCGGCGAACGTCATGGCCGGCCTGAGCGAGCCGAGGGGGGCGTACGTCGGCGCGACGAGCGTGTCGCCCGCCTCGGTGATGCGAAGGGGGATGTTCTGGCCGGTGGCGAGGCAGATCTCGACGTCCTCGCCCGCCGGAGGCCCCGCGTCGATCGCGGCGGCGACCATCACCGTGTCCGGCGGCGGCGCGGGGATCACCACCGTATCCGGCTCGACGCGGCGCATGGTACGCGGGCGGCAGCGGAGCGTCCGCTCGTTCGGGCAGATCGCCACGGAGAGCAGGAAGCCGAGCTTGCCCTTCTGGTACTCCGAGGAATGACCGCCGGCCGGCGCGGCGTGGTTCGAGGCCAGCCAGTGGAGCCCCGCCCGGATCCCGTCGTAGTCGAGCTGCGCGCCGACGTTCACGTCGAAGCCGTTGTGCTCGGCCATCAGCGTGAGCAGCGAGGCGCGCGTCGTGCGCACGTGGAGCGAGGTCCCGTAGAACCAACCGTTGGCGTTGCCATCGCCGTAGAACCCGAGGGAGCCGCCCTGACGGAACATGCCGCTCCCCCACCCGAGCGAGAAGGTGAGGTCGTTCTCGGGGATCGGTCCGCCATCGAATCCCCGCAGATATGCTGTCGCCACCCCGTACGCGGTGACGTTGGTGCGTCCCGTATACGCGCGATCGAGCCGCGGGTCCGGAAAGCCGAGTCGGTTGGGCGCGTAGCGGGCGCCGTCGCCGAAGTCGGGGCTCGTCAGATAGCGCGCGCCGACCGCCAGCCCGAGCCCCTGATCGATCGGCTCCCAGAGCCGCACGCGACCGAAGACGCCCCACACGTCGCCGCCGCCGCTCGCGCCCTTGAGCGACTGGAGCGACACGCCGCCCTCGGCGCGGTCGAACAACCCGAACGCGACCGACGTGTCCCAATGGTACGCGCTCGCCGCGGGGCCGAACCCCACCGCATCGCCGGAGGCGTCCACCAGCACCGTGCGGTCGACGCCGACCCAGAATCCCGAGTACGTGGCCGTGCCCGCCATGTGGGGGAGCACGCTCGAGACGGGAATGTCGAGCAGACCCGAGCCGTACCGCAGCGTGCTCGGCATCGTCGGCGTGCTCGACGGCGGCGGCGTCGCCTGCGCCGCGGCGCCCCCCGGACGGGCCAACACGGCGACGAGGAGGAGCGCCGCTCCGGCGGTGCGTCGCGTCACGTCGGTCGGCTCACCGTCATCGGGGCTTCAGGAGCCTACTCGCCGCCGAGTCTCTGCTGGATGTCCTTGAGCCTGCGTCCGATCGAGATGACCCACCCGAGCACCATGAGGATCACGATCGCGTACGCGATGAACACGTGCCAATAGGCTCGCATGCCGCCGACGCCGGCGGCGGCTCTGCCGCCCGTCTGCGCCTCGACGGCCGCGACGCCCATCGCCAGGAGAACGGTCAGTGCGGCGGTGGTGAGGAGCCACCGGTGCGACCTCGGGAGTGGAGATGTGATTCGAGACATGGTTCGATGGGTTCAGGCTGCGGCGCGTCGTGCGCGCACGTGGAGTTCGTGACGGAGCCCCTCGAGAGCGTAGCGTAGCATGAAGAGCCCGAGGAACAGCGTGGTGAACACGGCCACGCTGGTGAGGAGCAGCGTGAGCATGTCGCCCGGGAGCGTGGGTCCCTCCGGCTTCACCACGACGGGCTGCGGATGGAGCGAGCGAAACCACACCACGCTCAGATGGATGAACGGGATCAGCAGGGCGCCGACGATCGCGACCACGGCGCTGTAGCGCTTGCCCCGATCCGGGTTGTCGGTCGACCTGCGCACCATGAAGTAGCCGAGGAAGACGAACCACAGAAGGAGCGTGAGCGTCAGGCGAGGCTCCCAGGTCCAGTAGGTGCCCCACGCGATCTTCCCCCAGAGGGGACCGGTCGTGAGCATGATCGTGCCGAACACCATCCCGCCCTCGGCGGCCGAGTGCGCGGCCCAGTCGAGCCGCTCGTCGCGCAGCCACAGATACATCGCGCTCGTGAGCGCGGAGATGCCGAACGCGAGGAACGTCGTCCACGCGGCGGGCGGATGCACGTAGAAGATCCTCTGCGCGATGCCCTGCGCCGCCTCCGTGGACACCCAGAAGAAGGACAGCCAGTAGACGAGGACCAGGCCGAGGCACCCCAGCGCGGCGAAGAGAATTCCCGTTCGGCGGATTCCAGCGATCGACATGAGCCTCCTCAGTCCTCCACGACGAAGCGAAACAGAACGGCGCCCGCTCCGAGCGCCACGAGCGCGAACGCCCCGAGCATGCGCAGGTTGCCCGCCACCTCGGCGACCGGCCTGCCCGCGAGCAACCTGCCCGTGGCGCCCGCTCCGTAGACTACCATCGGCACGAGGAGCGGAAAGACCAAGATGGGCAACACGGTCTCGCCCAGCCGCGTTCCCGAGGAGACGGCGGCGAACAGGGTGCCGATGGCGACGAAGCCGAGGGATCCGAGCGCGAGCGCCAGCAGGAGCGCGAGCGGGCTCGAGCCGATCTCGAGCCCGAAGAACAGCATGAAGACCCCCAACACGAGGAGGGCGACGAAGTAGAGGAGCGCGAAGTTCGAGATGGTCTTGCCGATGAAGATGGCGTCCTTGGGGGCCGGCGACATCAAGACGCCCTGCAGCGCGCCGTCCTCGCTCTCGAGGTGGAACGTCCGCCCGATGCCCAGCAGGCCGTCGAAGACCAGCGTCATCCAGATCAGACCGGCGGCGATGTCCTGCGGTCGGACGAGGCTCGTGTCGGTGGAGAAGTTGAAGAGCACGCCGGCGAGGACCGCGAACGCACCCATCGCCGCGATGCGCTCCCGCGTTCGCAGCTCGAGCAGGAGATCCTTCCAGACGATCGTGCCGACCTGACGCACGTAGACGTTCATGCCCCGCCGTCCACGACCGAGTGATAGAAGCGCTCGAAGCCCGACGCCTCGACCTGGGCTCGGGAGCCTTCCCAGGCCAGGCGTCCCCGAACCTGGATCGCCAGGCGCGTCGAGAGCGCGAGCCCCTCGGTGAGGTTGTGCGTGACCATGACGACCGTGCGGCGTTCGCTCCTGAGCTCCTGGAGCACGCCGCGCAGGACCCCCGCCGCGGCGGGGTCGAGCCCGGTGAACGGCTCGTCGAGCAGCACGAGGTCGGGATCGTGCAGGAGCGCGCGCGCCAGCGCGAGCCGCTGCCGCATGCCGTGCGAGAGCTTGTGCACGGCGAAGCTCGCGCGGTCGGCGAGGCCGACGCGCTCGAGGCGTCTCTTCACGCGAGTGTTCACGTCGTCGAGCGCGAAGAGCCGACCGTAGAAGCGCAGGTTCTCCTCGGCAGTCAGCTGCGGGTAGAGGAACCCCTGGTGCGACAGCATGCCGACGCGGCGCCGCCACTCGCCGTCGGAGAAATCGAGCGGCGTGCCGCCGATCGCGACGGTTCCGCGCGTAGGTCGCATGGCGCCGCCGAGCATGCGGAGCAGCGACGACTTCCCGGCCCCGTTCGGGCCGAAGATCGTGAGGAACTCACCTCTGGCGAGCGTGAGGTCGATCCCGTCCACGGCGACCACGGGCCCGTACTCCCGGACGAGCCCGCGTGCTTCGAGAACGCTCTCCACCGCGGCGGGGGGTCGCTTCGGCTCGGTCGCCAAGATCAACGTCGTGCCACCTGGCCGGCGGGACGGCCCGTCAGCTCGTGGCCGCAGGCCGAGCAGAACCGGGCGCCCTTCTCGTTCGAGAAGCCGCACCCGGGGCAGATGATCCCGGCACGCAGGCCCGCACGCACACGCGCGATCTCGGCCTCGAGGTCCGCGTCGGCGGTGCTCGGCGAGGCGGCGGCGCCGACCCCTCGGGCCGACTCGTCCGCCTCGAGCGCCGCGAGCGCCTCCGCGGTCAGCTGGCTCTTGAGCTGACGGTAGTCGTCCTCGTCGAGCTTACCCGCGAGGAAGTCGTACTCGACGTCGCGGAGCGCGAGGAGCGCGACCCGTTTGCGCGCCTCCGTCTCGGTGAGCTCGTGGTCCTCGCGTTCCAGCGAAGCGTGGAGCCCCTTCACCACCGGCTGCATGATGAAGAGAAGGATCGCCGCGACGACGAGCGCCACGCCCAGGTAGAGCGTCACGGGATCTCCCTAACGGTCGCTGAGTGAAACGTCAGTCCGCGGCCCCGGCGATGGCGGGTTCGCCCACCGGCGCGACGACGGACGCGCCGCGGCGCCGGTCCACGCTCGGCCAGAGCGCGACGAGCGTGCCGGCCACGAGCACGAGGCAGCCGATCCAGATCCAGCTCACGAGCGGCTTCACCAGCACCTGCAGGTCGAGACCCTGCGCCCCGGAGTCGGCTGCCAGGGCACCCTCCGCGTCATCGAGCGCCGAGAGGATCAGGTAGAGGTCCTCGAGCGGATACGACTTGATCCCCACCTCGGTCATCGGCGGGGCGTTGGCCTCCTGGGTCGTGTAGCGTCGCTTCTCGGTCGTGAGCAGACCCTGCGGGTCGCCGTCCTTGGCGACGGACACGGTCGCGATCGCCTGCCAGACGAGGTTCCGCTGCCCGTTGCCGATGGACATCGACAGCCCTTCGTACGTGAGCTGATAGGTATGTCCCATCGGCGAGGCGACCTCCACCACGTCGCCAGGCTGCACGTGATACCGCTGATCCACGTTGTACGCGGCGCCGGCGAACGCCATGAAGATCAGCACGATGCCGACGTGCACGATGTAGCCGCCCCAGCGGCGACGGTTGCGCGAGACCAGGTTGAACAGCGCCAGCGCGTAACCCTCGTTCTCGATGCGCGCGCGGGCGCGCGTGCCCTTCCAGAACTCGGTCACGATGATCGTGAGCACGAACGCGCTGATGCCCCAGGTGGTGAGCGCGAGGGCGTGACGGGCTCCCGAGATCCAGATCGCCGCCGCGACGACGCCCCCCACGACGACGGGCACGGCGAAGTTGCGCTGCAGGTTCTTCTTCGTGGCGCGTCGCCACGCGACGACCGGCCCGATGCCGGTGAGCGCGAGGAGCACCAGCCCGATCGGGAAGTTCACGCGCTGGAAGAACGGCGGTCCCACGCTGATCTGCTGGCCGGTGACGCCTTCCGAGATGAGCGGGAACAGCGTGCCCCACAACACGGTGAACGCCGCGCCGAGGAGCATGAGGTTGTTGAACAGGAACGCCGATTCTCGCGAGACGAACGACTCGATTTGGTTCTCGGTGCGCAGATGCGGCAGCCTGTAGAGGATCAGGACGATCGATGCCGCGGTGATGCCGGCCATGAACGCGAGGAAGATCAGCGCGATCTTGATCTCCTGCGCGAACGAATGCACCGACTCGATCAGGCCCGAGCGCGTGAGGAACGTCGCGAAGATCGTGAGCAGGAAGGTCAGGAGCACGAGCGACATGTTCCAGACCTTCAGCATGCCGCGGTTCTCCTGGATCTGGATCGAGTGCAGGAACGCGGTCGCCGTGAGCCACGGCAGCAGCGACGCGTTCTCGACGGGATCCCAGAACCAGTAGCCGCCCCACCCGAGCTCCTCGTAGGCCCAGCGCATCCCCATCACGATCCCGACCGACAGGAACAGCCAGCTGACGAGGATCCACCGCCTCGTGAGCTGGATCCAGCGCGCGTCGAGGCGCCCCGAGAGGAGCGCCGCGACCGCGAACGCGAACGGGATCGTGAACGACGTGAAGCCCAGGTAGAGCGTGGGCGGATGGATCGTCATCCAATAGTTCTGCAGCTGCGGGTTCAGCCCGCGGCCGTCCGCGAGCGTGAAGCCGAGCCGCTCGAACGGGCTCACGTCGGCGAAGAGGAGGACGATGATGAAGAACGCGAGGATCGTCTGGAGGACGCCCGCCACGTACGGCATGAACTCGCGGTTCTTCCGGCGGTTCAGGAACACGCACAGCGACGAGAAGAACGAGAGGATCAGCGCCCAGAAGAGGAGCGAGCCCCTCTGGCCGGCCCAGAGGCCCGTGACCTTGTAGAAGAGCTCCAGGTCGCGGTTGGCGTAGTTGGCTACGTACCAGTACTCGAAGTGGTCGCCGACGAAAGCCGCCACGATCCCGGCCGCCGCCAGCGAGAGCAACCCGAAGATCGCGTAGACGCTGCGCTCGGCGCTGAGAACGAGGTCACCACGTTGCGTGCGGCCCCCGGCGTATCCGAGGACCATCCCCCACAGCGCGACCGGCAGAGATGCCCAGAGGGCAAACTCCCCGAGAAGGGTCACCCGGCCAGTTCCTCGGGCGCGGCCTCGTAACGGCTACCGCACTTCGTCAGCAGCGTGGTCGCCTCGAAGACGCCGTCGTCGCGAAGACGTCCCTCCATCACGACCTCGACCTCGTCGGTGAACGTGTCCGGGAGCGCGTCACGGAACTCGACCGGGAAGGTCACCGAGGGATCGGCGAGGTCGTGCACGACGAACGTATGGAGCAGGCTGCCCGCCTCCCCGTCCCGCCCCTGCACCCAGCTTCCCTTCACGACCTGGCCGGAGACCTTCACGCCCACGTCGCGGAAGGACGGATCCGCCTCGACCTTCGCCATGAGCTCGACCGGCGTGAGGTAGTAGACCATCGTCTCGCTCACGCCCGTCCAGATCAGATACGTCACGACGGCGGCCACGCCCACCAGACCCACCATGAATCGGCCGTTCTTCTTCATATCTGGTCTCCTCTGTGGGCGCTCCCGCCGCGATGCGTGGCCCAATCTAGTCGGCCGCGCTCGACGACGACCAGTCCGGAAAAGTCCGTACCGGAGCCTCGGCGGCACCCCGGAAACCTCGGCGCCACGCGGTCATTCCTACCCAGCGCGTGCCCCGGCGGTGCCCCGGGCGGGCGGCTGGTCGTGGGCCCACCCCACCGCCGCGCGGACGGCCCGCGCCCACCCCTCCTGCAGGCGGGCGGCTTCGGCGCGCGACGTCGTCGGGGCGAAGATGCGCGGCTCGCCCTGCGCCGCCAGGAAGTCCTCCGATCCCTTCCACACGCCGGTCGCGATGCCGGCGAGACCCGCGGCGCCCAGCGCCGTCGTCTCCACCACGGCGGGGCGGCGCACCGGCAGCCCGACCAGCCCCGCCTGGAACTCCATGAGCCAGTCGTTCGACGCGGCTCCGCCGTCCACCCGGAGCTCCGTCGTCTTCACACCCGAGTCCGCCTCCATCGCGGTGAGGACATCCGCCGTGGCGTAGGCCATCGACTCGAGCGCGGCGCGCACGACGTGCGCCCGGGTGGTGCCGCGGGTGAGGCCGACGATCATGCCGCGCGCGTCCGGCTCCCAGTGCGGCGCACCCAATCCGACGAAGGCGGGGACGAGATAGACGCCCTGGTTGTCGGAGACCGACCGCGCCATCGCCTCGGAGTCCTCCGCGTGCGCGAGCAGGCCCAGCCCGTCCCGTAGCCATTGCACCGCGGCGCCGGCGATGAAGACCGAGCCTTCCAGCGCGTACGCCACCCCGCCGCGGGCGTCGCACGCGACCGTCGTGAGCAGCCCATGCCGCGACGGGACCGGCTCCTCGCCCGTATGGAGCAGCAGGAAGGCGCCGGTACCATAGGTGTTCTTCGCGAGCCCGGGCTCGGTGCATCCCTGCCCGAAGAGGGCGGACTGCTGGTCGCCCGCGACCCCGGCGATCGGCGCGTCGAGCCCCAGGTGCTCGCCGGCCACCGTACCGAAGTCGCCCGAGCTGCTCCTCGGCTCCGGAAGGAGCGCGCGAGGCACCCCGAGGAGGTCGAGCATCCGCTCGTCCCAGTCGCGGTCGCGGAGATTGTAGAGGAGGGTGCGCGAGGCGTTCGTCGGATCCGTGGCGTGCACGGCACCGCTCGTCAGCCTCGCGATGAGCCAGGAATCGATCGTGCCGACGGCCAGCTCCCCCGACTCCGCCCTCGAGCGGAGCTCCGGATGCTCGGTGAGCAGCCAGGAGATCTTGGTGCCGGAGAAGTAAGGATCGAGCACGAGCCCGGTCCGTCGCCTCACCTCCTCCTCGTGACCGGCGTCCTTCAGCGCCCGACAGAGCGGCGCCGTGCGCCTGTCCTGCCAGACGATCGCGCGCGCGACCGGCTCGAGCGTCTCCCTGTCCCAGAGCACCACCGTCTCGCGCTGGTTCGTGATCCCCACGCCGCGCACGTCCGCTCCGGCGCGGTCGCCGGCACGCGCCGCCGCGAGCGCCTCACGCGCGACGCGGCGGCTGACCTCCCAGATCTCGCTCGCGTCGTGCTCGACCCAACCCGGCTGGGGGAAGTGCTGTGTGAACTCGGAATACGCGCGTCCGAGAATGCGCCCGTCCGCCGCGATCACGAGGCACGTCGTGCCGGTGGTGCCCTGGTCGATGGCGAGTACGGAGGGGATGCCCATGCGCGGCTAGGAAGCGGGAATGAGTCGACCGAACTCGTATCGCCAGCCGGCGCGCGCCAGCAGATCGAGGAGCGCGCCCACCGGGAGCCCGACCACGCAATAGTAGTCCCCGGCGATCGAGTCGATCAACGCGGCGCCCAGCCCTTGGATGCCGTAGGCGCCCGCCTTGTCGAGCGGCTCGCCCGTCTCGGCATACGCGCGCGCCGTGGCCGCGTCGAAGTCGCGGAAGCGCACGGATGCCCGGCTCACCTGGCTGACCATGCCGTGCTTGCCGGCGAGCGCGAGCGCGCTCATCACCTCGTGCGTGCGACCGGCCAGCGACATCAGCGTCGCCACGGCGTCGTGCGCGTCCTTCGGCTTGCCGAGCACGCGCCCGTCGAGGACCACGATGGTGTCACCCGCGAGGACGAGCGCGTCCGGTTGGAGCGCGCCCTCGGCCGCGGCCTTGGCCCGCGCCAGTCGTTCGACGTGCGCGGCCGGCGACTCGCCGTGCGGGTAGGTCTCGTCGACCGACGACGGCCGCACGTCGGGGTGCAGGCCGAGCTGCGCGAGCACGTCGCGCCGACGCGGCGAGCCGGACGCCAGCACGAGGCGAGGCGTCTGGGTCATCAGCTCCTCTCGAGTACGAGCGTCACGGGCCCATCGTTCACGAGATCCACCTCCATCATCGCGCCGAACTCGCCGGTCTCGACCGACCGGTCCGTCTTCGACCTCAACGTGCGGACGAGCTCGTCGTAGAGCGCCTCGGCGACCTCGGGCGGAGCCGCGGCCACGAAGCTCGGCCGCCTTCCTTTCGACGCGTCGCCGTAGAGCGTGAACTGACTCACGACGAGGAGATCGCCGCCCACCTCCTCGAGGCCGAGGTTCATCTTCCCCTCCGCGTCGGCGAACACGCGTAGACCGAGCACCTTGTCCGCCATCCAGTCGATCTGCGCGGTTCCGTCACCCGCCGCGAACCCCACGAGCAGCACGTGGCCGCGACCGATGCGGCCCGCCACCTGCCCACCTATCCGAACCTCCGCGCGGGACACGCGCTGGAGGACGACCCTCACTCGACGGTGACCGACTTCGCCAGGTTGCGCGGCTGATCGACGTCGCAGCCGCGGAGCACCGCCATGTGGTACGCGAGGAGCTGGAGCGGGATGGTCGTGAGCACCGGGAGCAGACAGGGGATCGTCTGCGGCACCTTGATCATGTAGTCGACCTTGTCCTGCAGCTCGGGCGCGTCGTCGCTCACCACCGCGATGATGCGTCCGTGGCGCGCTTTCACTTCCTCGATGTTCGACACCACCTTCTTGTAGACGGCGTCGCGCGGCGCGAGCACCACGACGGGCATGTCGTCGTCGATGAGCGCGATCGGCCCGTGCTTCATCTCGGCGGCGGGATAACCCTCGGCGTGGATATAGCTCACTTCCTTCAGCTTGAGCGCGCCCTCGAGCGCCACCGGGAACTGATATCCCCTGCCCAGATAGAGGAAGTTGCGGCAGTCCATGTACCGCTTCGCCACGTCGCGCACTTCCTCGTTGACCTTGAGCACCTCCTCGACGAGGAAGGGCAGCTCCTGCAGAGAGGCGACGATCTCTCGACCCTGCAGCACCGACAGATTGCGACGGCGACCCATGAAGAGCGTGAAGAGCACGAGCGCGACGAGCTGGCTCGTGAACGCCTTCGTGGAAGCCACGCCGATCTCGGGGCCGGCGTGCAGGTAGATGCCGTAGTCGGTCTGCCTCGCGATCGTGGAGCCCACCGCGTTGACGATGCCCATGGTGGGCGCGCCGTTGCGTGAAGCCTCCTGCATGGCCGCCAGCGTGTCGGCGGTCTCGCCCGACTGACTGATGGCCAGCGCCAACGTACCGTCCTCGATCACCGGATTGCGGTAGCGGAACTCGGAAGCGTACTCGACCGTCACCGGAATGCGGGCGTACTCCTCGAGCATGTACTCGCCGACGAGACCGGCATGCCAGCTGGTGCCGCACGCGCTGATCACGATGCGCTTGATCTTGGAAAGCTCCGCCGCGTGGTCGCGGATGCCGCCGAGCCGCGCGTCGCCCTCCTCCTCGAGCAGCCGCCCGCGCATGACGTCGCGCAGGCTGTTGGGCTGATCGTAGATCTCCTTGAGCATGAAGTGGTCGAAGCCGCCCTTCTCGATGGCGGCGAGGTCCCACGTGACCGCCTGGACGGCCCGCGTGACCTCGGTGCCGGCCAGCTGGTAGGTCCGGTAGCCGTCCGCCTCGATGACGGCATAGTCGCCGTCGTCCAGGTAGACGACCTCGCGCGTGTGCGCGACGACGGCGGCCGCGTCCGATCCCGCGAGCATCTCGCCGTTCTGACCCACGCCGATCAGGAGCGGGCTGCCGTTCCGCGCGACCACGATCTTGCCCGGATCGCGCGAGGAGATCACCGCGATGCCGTACGCGCCGTCGACCTCGCGCAGCGCGGCCGCCACCGCTTCCTCGAGCGGCTGGCCGTCCTTCCAGAGGTGATCGATCAGATGGACGACCGTCTCGGTGTCCGTCTCGGAGGTGAACTCGTAGCCCTCCTTCCTGAGGAAGGAGCGCAGCGCGTCGGCGTTCTCGATGATGCCGTTGTGGACGAGCGCGATCTCGCCGTCGGAGGTCGTGTGCGGGTGCGCGTTCGGCTCGTTGGGCGCGCCGTGGGTGGCCCACCGCGTGTGCGCGATGCCGCAGGTCGACGACGAAGGCGACTTGGCGAGCGCCTGCTCGAGCTCACGGATCTTGCCGGGCCGCTTGGTGACGTGCAGGCCGCCTCCGTTGAGGAGCGCGACCCCCGCCGAGTCGTACCCGCGGTACTCGAGGCGCTTCAGCCCCTCGATCAGGATGGGGGTCGCCTTCTTCGATCCGACGTACCCGACGATGCCGCACATCGCGAAATGCCTCCCTCTTCAGGACCTCGAGCCGACGCCTTCGAGCAAGCGCGCCGCGCGTGACACCAGCTCCTTCGCGTCTCCCTCGTCCGCCGACTCGGCGATGAGCCGCACGACCGGCTCCGTCCCGGAAGGTCGGACGTGCAGCCAGGCCTTCCGGGTCGGCCACGCCAGTCGGAGCCCGTCCGACTCGTCCTTCGACTCGGCCCCCAGATCGCCCTCCAGGGCGGCGTAGCCGGCCGGGAGGGACTGCCTCGGGAACGACACCTTTTCTTTGACGATCCGGTAGGATGGCCACTTCCGGGCGGCGGCCGACACCGTCGTGCCTTCGTCGGCCAGGTGCTGCAGAATCAAAGCTACAGCCAACGGAGCGTCCCGCGTGTAGTGGAGCGCGGGGAGGATCACGCCGCCGTTGCCCTCTCCGCCCACGACGGCACGCTCGCGTTGCATCCGACGTGCCACGTTGACCTCACCCACGGGCGCCCTGTGAACGGTCGCGCCGTGCGCGCGTGCGACGTCCTCGACCACCTGACTGGTGGACAGATTGGTGACGACCGGGCCGGGGGTGCGTGCGAGCACGGCCGCCGAAGCGAGCGCCAGCGTGAGGTCCTCGCCGAGGGGCGCGCCCGTCTCGTCGACCAGCGACAGCCGGTCCGCGTCGGGATCGATGGCGAGCCCGATCTCGGCGCCGCTCTCGCGCACGAGCGCGCCGAGATCGGCGAGATTCTTCGCCGTCGGCTCGGGATCGCGGGGGAAACGGCCGTCCGGCTCCATGCCGATGGCGGATACCTTGCACCCGAGCCGTTCGAGCAGCTCCGCGATCACCGGGCCACCCGCGCCGTGCACGCAGTCCACCGCGACGTGCAGCTTCCGGGAGCGCACGCGCGCCACGTCGAGCTGCGGCAGCGCGAGGATCTTGGCGAGGTGGCGATCCCACGCGTCTCCGTCCGCTCGGACGGCTCCGAGCGCGTTCCAAGCCGCGCGCGGAGGATCCTCGTCCGCGAGGTAAGCGCGAAAGTCCTTGGAGCGCTGGTCGTCGAGGAAGATCCCTTCCTCGGACACGAGCTTGAGCGCGTTCCACTCGGCCGGATTGTGGCTCGCGGTCACCCCGATCGCGCCGACCGCACCGTGGTGGCGCACCGAGAGGAGCAAGGTCGGCGTCGGGACGACACCCAGGTCGACGACGTCCACGCCGACGGACTCCAGCCCCGCGAAGACGGCCCTCGAGAACATCGGCCCGGAGGTGCGGGAGTCACGCCCCACGCACACCGGCCCACGGGATCCGCCGGCCATGAAGGCTCCGAACGCGGCCGCGATCCCGGACACCAGCTCGGGGGTGAACGAGCGGCCCACGCGCCCGCGGATGCCCGACACGCTCGCCATGACGTCGTCGGGGATTCGAATCGGCAGGGCGACCTCCGGGGGGGTGGCTGGCGGCGCCGGTGGCGGGCCGCAGCTTCGAAAGTCGCGAGCGGCGGGCCCGACCGTCAACGAACGCCTGCACACCCTCGCGATGCGAGGAAGGCGACGGCCCCGGGGACCCCCGCCCTCGAAAAGGCGGGGGGCCCGGCCGGAGACTTCGACTTACAGGGGCATCGGGACGGGCGGCACGTCCGTCCAGCAGGAGCCCGGCCAGAAGAACAAGGGCTGCGGCTCGAAGTGCAGCCGGTCGCCGGACCAGAAAATGGCGTTCCAGACCTGCAGCCTCAGCGACACCACCGACGTCCCGCCCTCCTCGACCTCGACGCGCGGGCAGAGGGGCACGTGGGCCGTCCAACCTCCGCCCGGCGGCTCGATCGTGACCTTCGTCTCGTTCCAGAGGACCACCTCGACCTTGCGGACGACGAAGACGACCTCGTCGTAGGTCCCGGCGGGCAGCTCACCCTCCGGGAGCTCGATCTGCCGGCCCGTCTCCAGCAGCGAGGCGTCCACCGTGACCGGCAGGTCCATGGCGACGTCGACGAGCACACCGTCGAGGTTGCGGGCGAGGATGCTCGAGAAGGTCACCTCGACCGACCGGTACATCGGAATCGGGCGATGGTCCGGATAGCCCGGGTGTCCAGGCTCGGCGAACGCGGAGTCCGACCCCATGTCGTCGGAGGAGACGGCGCTGTCCGGACGGGACTCCCCCTGTCCGGACGCGGGTGCCATGAGCGCCACGGGTGACTCGGCCGCGCCCAGCACGATGCGCACGCGCCCCTGGTTGGGCGCGAGACCGCCGTCGCCGGCACAGGCCGCGGTCATCAGCGGAAGGGTCGAGGCGAGCGCCCCGACCAAGGCCCGGACGAAAGTGTGCCGCATGGTCATCCTCCTAGGGTCTGACGGCCTGCCCGATCGAAAGAACGAGCGACCGATGAGAACGTGACGCGCACCGGCGGCGGCTCCTCACTCAACCGGCCAGGTACCGGTTTGCTTCCCGTAGCTCGGGGCGATCCGAGCCGGGATCCATGATCTCCACGAGGGCGCCGTAGTAGCGACGCGCAAGCTCGGGGCGGCCCGCTGCGCGTGCCGCCCGGGCCGCGCCCACCAGCGTGCGGGCGCGGTTGGGCTCGCGTGCGAGCGTCGCCTCGTACGCCGCGAGCGCCCCGCCCGGATCGCCGTGCTCGGCGAGGAGATCGCCGAAGAGCTCGCGGGCCGGGATGAGCGGTCCCGGCGTCACCGGGTGCTTCTCCACGGTCTCCTCCTTCTCCGCCGCCATGCGCGCCTGGTAGAGCGCCTCCGCGTGGTCGCCCTCCGCGTGCGCGATCCACGCGAGAACCGCCATCCGCTGGGCGTCCACGACGACGGGCCAGTACGGATCGTCCTGCGCCGTGAGCGCCGCCACCAGCCGCTCCAGCTCGGAGACCTCGGCGCGCGCGGCCGTCACGTCCCCCGAGCGCGCGGCACCCAGCCCGCGCGCGAAGTGCGTGACCGCTTCGGCGGGAGGCGCGGTCGGCAGGACGCGGAG
Organism: Gemmatimonadales bacterium; assembly: GCA_050181335.1. GTDB lineage: Bacteria > Gemmatimonadota > Gemmatimonadetes > Longimicrobiales > Gaopeijiaceae > UBA2982. The sequence goes on from JBFXDG010000005.1 coordinate 157,296, forward strand.
ACGCGCGGCCCCCGCCCAGTCGTCGCGCTCGAGGGCGTAGCGCGCCGACATCGCGAGCGCGTTGTAGCCTCCGAGCGTCCCCGCAATGTACTCGCCGTCCGTGGCGCCGCCGATCTCCTGCATCGCCTCCGCCGCCAACGCGTCGCGCCCCTGCTGCAGATACGCGTAGACGAGGTAGTCGAGCGGATGCGACTTGGCCCCCGGCGTCGGCTCGAGATCCGCGGAGCGCCGGTTGCTGGAGATCGATTCGTCCCAGTAGCCCAAGCGGGTGAAGATGTGGGACGGCATGTGCAGCGCGTGCGGCGCCGCGGGTGCGATGTCCAGGTACTGCCGGGCCGCTTCGAGCGCATTCCCCGCCAGCGGCGGCGAGTCGAACGCGTGGATGATGTAGTGCGCGAGGCCGGGGTGCTGCGGCTGCTCGCGGAAGAGCGCGATGAGCCCCTGGGCGGCGCGGCGCTGCTGCGCGAAGGTGAGGTCCGTCGGCGAGGATGTGGCCACCAGGAAGATGCCGTGGAAGATCTTGGCCTCGGTGTCCTCCGGGAATCGCTCGACGATCTCCCCGAGCGCGGCCGTGTACGCCTGCATGCGGTCACGGTTCGGGCGCGTCGCGTGGTCGCGGAAGAGCGTGACCGCCGCGTCGACGTAGGCCTGGTCGCGCGCGCTGCGGGCCCCTGCCGTCGCGCCCCGCTGCGCGGCCTCCCACCCGGCCGCCTGCCCCGGCGCCCCGCTCCCCCCGGCCATGGGGTTGCCGAAGTGCGTCATCGCCACGCCCCAATAGGCGATTCCGCACCCGGGGTCGGCCGCCGCCGCCGCTTCGAACGTGGTGCGCGCCTCCGGGAACCAGAACGAGTGCAGCATCGCCACCGCACGGTGCATGTGCGCCTGGGCCTCGGCGCTGCACGTGACGGGGAACGCGACGGAGCCGAGCTCGCCCGCGTGGTCGTGGTCCTGCGCGAGGGCCGCGCCGGGAGCGAGCAACGCGAGAGCCGTGACCAGGATCGAGATCCGACGACGCATGGCGCCTCCACCGAACGGGGAGCCGAAAAATCGCTGGCGGATCCCGTGCCCGCAAACGCACCGGTGCTCCTACATTGGGGGGGTCTCGGCTCCTCGAAGGCTCTCGGCACGCCGGCCCGGAGAATCGCCCGCATGGCAGACCTCGCGCACGCATCCCGCTTCGCCACGCTCGCCGTCCACGCGGGCGTGACGCCCGAGCCCACGACCGGCGCGGTCATGACGCCGATCTTCCAGACGTCGACCTACGTGCAGCCCGCGGTGGCCGAGCCGCTCGCCGGCCGCTTCGACTACGGGCGGAGCGCCAACCCGACACGGGACGCCCTCGAAGCGAGCATCGCCGCGCTCGAAGGCGGAAGCCACGGCTTGGCCTTCGCCTCCGGCTTATCCGCGATCGAGACCGTGCTCAAGCGCCTGTCGGCCGGCGATCACGTGGTGAGCGAGGAGAACACGTACGGTGGCACGTCGCGGCTGTTCAACCGGGTGCTCGCGCGCTTCGGCATCGAGTTCACGTTCGTGGATACGCGCAGCGCCGACGCGATCGCGGCCGCGGTGCGCCCCGGCACGAAGCTCGTGCACGTCGAGACGCCGACGAACCCGATGATGCGCATCTGCGACCTGCGCGCGGCCGCCGCGGCGGCGCACGCCGCCGGCGCGCTGCTCTCGGTGGACAACACGTACGCGTCGCCGTTCAACCAGCGGCCTCTCGCGCTGGGTGCGGACATCGTCATCCACTCCTCCACGAAGTACGTGAACGGACACTCCGACGTGATCGGTGGGCTGGTGGTCGTGAAGGACGACGCGCTCGCCGAGGAGCTGCGCTTCCTGCAGAACGCGAGCGGCGCCGTGCCCGGCCCGATGGACTGCTTCCTCACGCTGCGCGGCATCAAGACGCTCGCGCTGCGCATGGCGCGCCACAACGAGAACGGTCTCGCGGTCGCGCGCTGGCTCGAGGACGACGGACGCGTGAGCCGCGTCATCTATCCGGGCCTCGCGTCGCACGAGCAGCACGCGCTCGCCGCGAGCCAGATGTCCGGGTTCTCCGGGATGGTCACCGTGGACGTGGGCACGCTCGCGCGCGCGAAGGAGATCACGGAGGCGCTCAGGGTGTTCGCGCTGGCCGAGAGCCTCGGAGGCGTGGAGTCGCTCGTGAGCGTGCCCGCGCTCATGACGCACGCGTCCGTGCCCGAGGAGCGCCGGCGGGCGATGGGGCTGACGCCCGGGATCGTGCGGTTCTCCGTGGGGATCGAGGACACGGCGGACCTGCTCGAGGATCTGGCCCGGGCGCTCGCAGGTAGCTGATGGTAGATATGGATGGCGCTGAAACCCGGCCGGGTCGCTCGGCGTAGGGGCCGGCGAGCCGGAGCACCAACTCGGAGGACGTGACATGTCGGACCAACAGAACGGGACCAACCAGGGCAACGCCCAGGGAAACGCGCGCGCGCGGCGCGTGCTGACCGACATCGCGTCCCGCGCATGGGAGCACCCGGCCGACAAGGCGGCGCTCCAAGCGCTCCGCCGGATCCCGGTCTTCGACATGGTTCTCCGCAAGCTCTTCGGCTTCTTCGGTGAGAAGCCCGTCCGGCTCGCGTTCCAGGCGAACGCCGTGCGCGTGAGCCCGAACCAGTTCGGCGACGTCTACAAGGTCTACAAGCAGGCGCTCAAGACGCTGGACGCGCCCGAAGAGTATCCGCTCTACATCACCCAGACGCCGATGGTGAACGCGGGTGCGTACGGCATGGACCAGCCGTTCATCATCCTGAACTCCGGAACGGTCGCGCTCGTGGACCGCGACGAGCTCGAGTACATCATCGGACACGAGATCGGCCACATCCTCAGCGGCCACGTCCTCTACAAGACGATGATGGTGTTCCTCATCAACCTCGCGAACATGGGGTTCCCGATCGTCGGTCTCGCCGCCCGCGCCGTGCTCGTCGGTCTGCTCGAGTGGTACCGGAAGTCCGAGCTGTCGTGCGACCGCGCCGGCCTGCTGACCGTGCAGGACCCCGAGATCGTCATGCGCACCATGCTCAAGATGGCGGGCGGCGGTCCGGCGGAGGAGACGAGCCTGCAGGAGTTCATCGTGCAGGCGGAGCAGTACAAGCAGAGCGGCGACGTCGCCGACCAGGTCTTCAAGGTGCTCAACCTGATGGCCACGACGCATCCGTTCTACGTGCTCCGCGTGAGCGAGCTGCGCGCGTGGATCGAGAGCGGCGACTACGACCGGATCATTCGAGGCGAGTACGCGCGGCGCGGCGAGCCGGATCAGGCGCTGCAGGAAGATCTGCGCGCCGCGGCCTCGGCGTACGCCGAGGGCGCCAAGGACTTCCTCGACGACTTGTCCGAGGCCGCCAAGCGGATGGGGTCCGACTTCCTCGGAGGGCTGCGGGCGAAGCGGTAGGGAGGCTCAGACCCGCGCGGTCGCGAGGTTCACGGCGAGCGTGAACGCGATCCCCGAGCCGTCCGCGTAACGCCGCAGCACGTCCTCGCTGTCCGTGAGGATCTGCTCGGCGGTGCGCGAGCGCTCCTCGTCGGCCATGGCTTTACCGTTCTCGCTCATTCCGATGACCGCCATCGCGTTCAGGCGCGCGAACACCTCGCCGTCCGCGAAGCGAATGGTCCGCTCGAGCCGCTCCACCGTCACGTCGGCGAACCCGGCGGTCTCGAGGAGCGACGCGAGCGCGGCCGCGTCCCCGAAGCCGTGACGGCGGTCGTCGATGCGGCCCACCCGCCGCTCGGCGACGCGCTGGAGCTCGAGGATGAACGGTGATTCCTCGATGGAGCGCCAGGTGGCGATCGCCACGCGTCCGTTCGGCCTCAGGACCCGAAGCATCTCGGACACGGCCCCGGGCTTGTCGGGAAAGAACTGCAGGCCCTGCTGGCAGGTGACGACGTCGAACGTCTCGTCCGGCTCGACGGGCAGCCGGTCCGCGCTCCCCTCCCTCAAGTCGACGCCGGGAGCGACGACGCGACCGTGTGCGATCATCACCGGGCTGAGGTCCACGCCGACCACGCGGCTGCCGAGGCCCAGGCGCTCGCGCGCGACGCGCGCGACGATCCCCGTCCCGCAGGCGACATCCAGCAGATCATCGCCGCGCTCGAGCCGCGCGGCGTCCAGCAGTGGATCGACCCACGGCCGGAAGAGCGGCTTCACCAGCTCGCGCTCGTAGAGCTCGGGGAAGCTCGGACGATTCACGTTCGGCATCGACTCGTTGCGCATCGACATACCGTCCTCTCATCGACCGGTGAGCCCTACGCCGCGGCGGCGCGCCCGACTATCCTACGGCGCCCGTTCCGTCCGATCCACCGGAGCCGACTCCCCGCCGCATGCGCATTCTCATCGTGGGCAACGGCGGCCGCGAGCATGCGCTCCTGTGGAAGCTCCGACGCGACGCGCCCACGGCCGAGATCTTCGTCACGCGGCCGAACGGCGGCATGGCCCCTCTCTGCCAACCGGTCGCGCTCGCGCCGACGGACGTCGAGGCGCTCTCGGGGTGGGCCGCCGCCCACCACATCGACCTGACGGTGATCGGGCCGGAGGCACCCCTCGCCGCCGGCATCGTGGATCGCTTCCAGGCCAAGGGACTGCCCGTGTTCGGCCCCACGAAAGCGGCCGCGCGGATCGAGGCGAGCAAGGCGTACGCCAAGGAGTTGATGCGCACCGCGGGCGTGCCCACCGCGGAGCATCGCACCTTCACGGATCTGGCCGGCGCCGAAGCCCACGTGCGGGAGCGCGGGGCGCCGATCGTGGTGAAGGCCTCCGGCCTCGCGGCCGGCAAGGGCGCCGTGGTATGCCCGACGGTGGAGGATGCGCTCGCGACGGTCCGCTCGATGCTCGGCACGCTGGAGTTCGGCGAAGCGGGCCGCGAGGTCGTGATCGAGGAGCACATGGAGGGCGAGGAGCTCTCCGTGTTCGCCGTCACGGACGGCGAGCGCTGCGTCATCCTCGTTCCGGCGCAGGACCACAAACGCGTCGGCGAGGGCGACACCGGACCGAACACCGGCGGCATGGGCGCGTATGCTCCGGTCTCGCTCGCGACGCCCGATCTGGTCGAGCGCGTGCGCGACACCGTCTTCCGGCCGACGCTCGCCGCGATGGCGAGAGACGGCACCCCGTTCACGGGTCTCCTGTACGCTGGCCTGATGCTGACTTCGAGCGGCGTCCGGGTCATCGAGTTCAACTGCCGCTTCGGCGATCCGGAGACGCAGGTGGTGCTGCCTCTCCTCGACTCCTCGCTCCTCGAGCTGATCGCGACGGTGGCGGAGGGCGGCTCCCTCGCCGGCAAGCGCGCCCGACAGCGCGCCGGCGCGGCCGTCACCACGGTCGTGGCCGCGGGCGGCTATCCCGGCTCGTACGAGAAGGGGAGGACGATCCACATCCCCGCAGGAATGGAATCGGATCGCCTCCTGATCTTCCACGCCGGGACCGAACGTCGCGGCGACGAGCTGCTCACGTCCGGCGGACGCGTCCTCGCCGTGACCGCCCTGGCGCCGTCGCTCCCCGAAGCCGCGGACGAGAGCCGACGGGCGGCCGGGCGGATCGACTTCGACGGCGCATTCCACCGCTCGGACATCGGCTGGCGAGAGCGCGCCCGCCTGGCGCGCTAGACGCACCGGAGGACACACGCCAGGTGCCGGAGCTGCCAGAAGCCGAGACCATCGTGCGCGGCCTCAGACCGGCGATCATCGGCCGGACGATCCGTGGCGTCGAGGTGATCCACGCCGACGTGCTGAGGCAGCCGGTCCGCCGGTTCACGAAAGCGGTGGGCGGCGCGACCATCGAAGCCGTGGGCCGCCGCGGCAAGAACGTCCTGATCGAGCTCGACCGGGATCGCGTGATCGCGGTGAACCTCGGCATGACCGGCCGACTCGTCCCGATCGCAGCGGACGGGTACCGCGGGCCGGAAAGCGAGTGGACGCACCCGGCGGTCCGGTTTCGCTTCCGCGGCGGGGCCTCGCTCGTGTTCGACGACACGCGCCGCTTCGGCACGGTGGAGTGTCTGTCGCGAGGGGAATGGCTGGATCGGTCGGCCCGCATGGGTCCCGAGCCGCTCGATGCCGGGTTCACCGCGCGCGCGCTCCACGCCGCGCTGTCCGGCTCGCGGGCTCCGGTCCGTTCCTGGCTGTTGGACCAGCGGAAGATCGCGGGCGTCGGGAACATCTACGCCAATGAGGCGCTTCACCTTGCAGGGATCCATCCGATGAGGCAGGCTCGTGGGATCGACCGAGCCCGCGCGGGCGCGCTGCACCGAAGCATCCGGCGCGTGCTGAACCGAGCGATCGGCGCGGGAGGCACCACCATACGTGATTACCGAACCGCTTCGGGTGAGCGCGGCCGCTACGCGCGGCGCTTGCTCGTCTACGGGCGCGACGGAAGCCCGTGCGCGCGGTGCGGGACCACGATCGAACGCATCGTGTTCGGAGGGCGCTCGGCCTTCTACTGCCCCACGTGCCAGCCGGAGCGCGGGGCGTAGCGTCCGAGCGATCGGCATGAAGACGTGGGGGGTGCGCTGGCTTCGCCTGATGACGGCCGTCGTGCTGGCCGCCTCGTCCGCCCCGGAGATCCTGGCGCAGGAAACGCCGGGGGAGCGCCTCCCCGTTCACGAGATTGCGCTCGACAACGGTATGCGCTTCCTCGTGCTCCACCGGAGCGGCGCGCCGACCGTCTCCTTCGTCGCACAGGTCGCGGTCGGGGGCATCAACGAGCGACCGGGCACGACCGGAATCGCGCACCTCCTCGAGCACCTCCTGTTCAAGGGGACGTCGACGATCGGCACACGGGACGTCGCGGCGGAGCGTGTGCTCTTCGCGCGCATGGACGCCGTCTACGACAGCCTTCTCCTGGCGCGCGGGCGCGGAGATCCCACCTCCGAGCTGGAAGGACGCATCGAGACCCTCGAGGACTCCGCGGCGGCCTACGTCGTGCCCAACGAGTTCGATCGCATCCTCACCGAGGCGGGCGCGCGGGGTCTGAATGCCACCACCACGCATGACGCGACGACGTACTTCGTGGAGCTGCCCGCGAACCGGGCCGAGCTCTGGTTCGCGCTCGAGTCGGACCGGATGCGCGATCCGGTGTTCCGCGAGTTCTATGCGGAGCGGGACGTCGTGATCGAGGAGCGCCGCCTGCGGATCGACGCGAGCCCGGCCGGCTCGCTCGCGGAGGCGCACGGCGCGGCGGCGTTCACGGTGCACCCGTACGGCCAACCCGTCGCGGGCCTCCTCGACGATCTCCGCGCCCTCACGCGGCGGGAGGTCGAGGCGTACTACAGGCGCTACTACGGCCCGAACAACGTCGTGGTCGCGATCGTGGGAGATATCGATCCCCTGCAGGCGGAGGCGTGGGCCCGGCGCTACTTCGCGGATATCCCGCGGGGCGACGACCCGCCGGCGGTGGTCGCGGAGGAGCCGGTGCAGCGCGCCGAACGGCGCGTCACCGTCGAGTGGGACGCCGAGCCGCGCGTGCGCATCGGTTGGCACATTCCCTCGATCCACCACGCGGACGACCCCCCGATCGCGGTCCTCGGCGCGCTGCTGACCGGCGGCAGGACGTCGCGTCTCCAACGCCGGCTCGTCATGGACGAGCGCATCGCGACGGGGACGTCCGCGTTCACGGGTCCCGGAGATCGTCAGCCTCGGCTGTTCATCATCGACGCGTTGCCCCGGAGCCCGCACACTACCGAGGAGGTCGAGCGGGCGATCTACGAGGAGATCGCGCGGCTGGCGGCCGAAGGGCCGACGGCCGACGAGCTCGAGCGCGTGCGCAACCAGATCGCGGCGGGCAACGTCCGCAGGATCGGCTCGAACCTCGGCCTGGCGTTCCAGCTCTCCGCCTCGGAGTCGCTCGGGGACGACTGGCGGTGGACGTTCCGGGAGGCCGAGCGGCTGTCGGCCGTCAGCGCGGAGGACGTGCAGCGGGTGGCGTCCACGTATCTGACCGAGGCCAACCGCACGGTCGCCACGCTCGTTCGCCGGCGGGTGAGCAGCCGATGAACGCGACGCCGACGAGACGTCTCCGCGCGCTCGCGCTCGTCGCCGCGGTTCTCACGGCGTGGGGCGTGGACGGGCGTGCCGTGAGCGCCCAGACGCCCACCGGTCGTGAGCTGGTCGAGTCGCTGGAGGTCGGCCCGCTCGAGTTCGAGCCGCCCACGCCGGAGCGCCACGAGATCGGCGGGGTCCGGGTGCTGCTGCTCGAGGATCACACGCTTCCCCTCGTGGACGTGCTCGCGCGCTTCCGGGGCGGCTACGGGCTCTATCCGCGGGAGTGGTACGCCTCGGCGATGGGACTGCCGGCGCTCCTGCGCTCCGGCGGCACCGTCGACCTTCCGCCGGACTCCGTGGACGAGCTGCTCGAGTACTACGCCGTGCAATCCTCGTTCGGGACCGGCGGCGGCAGCATCTCGATCGCATTGAACACGCTGACGGAGCACCTCGACACGGCCTTCGGGATCTGGAGCGATCTCATCGCCAAGCCGCGATTCGAGCCGCGCGCGATCGAGCTGTGGCGCGGCCGGGAGCTGGAGAGCGCGCGTCGGCTGCAGGACGATCCCGGCAATCTGGCCTACGCCAGATTCAACCGGCTCATGTACGGGGACCATCCCGTGGGATGGAGCATCGAGCCGTCGGACCTCGACCCGCGCCTGGTCGCGCCCGACCGCTTCCGCGAGATGCACCGCCGCATCGTCTGCCGGGACAACCTGATCCTCGGCGTGACGGGGGACGTCTCCTGGGAGGGCATTCGACCGCTTCTCAAGCGCCTGGTGGACGATCTGGCGCCGTGCCCGGAGCGCATCCCGCCCGCGCCTGCGCCCGACATCCGCAGAGGCGGCGGCGTCTTCCTCCTCGAGCGCGACCTCGAGCAGGCGTTCATCGTGATGGCGCATCCGACGTCGGTCCACCTCGCCGACGAGCGCCGGTACTACGCGGCGACGATCGGGAACTCGATCCTGGGCGGTGGAGGCTTCAACAGCCGGCTGCTCTCCAGCCTGCGCACGCGGCAGGGGCTCACCTACGCCGCTTCCTCCATCTGGACGATGCCCCGTCGCTACGACGGCGTCGTCGGCGCCACCACGAGCACACGACCGGAGATGGTCGTGCCCGCGATCCGCGACATCCTCGACGTGATGCGGGAGATGACGCAATCGCCGCCGACGAGCGAGGAGCTGCGCACCGCGGTGGACGTCGTGGTGAATGGGTTCGCGTTCAACTTCGAGACGCCGGCCCAGATCGTGTCGCGCATGATGTTCTACGTCGCCGAGGATTGGCCGGAGGACTGGCTCGAGCGCTACGCGGACGGCATCCAGGAGGTCGAGCCATCGGACATCCGCGAGGTCTTCGCCGAACAGGTGCGACCGGACGAGATGACCATCCTGGTCGTCGGCGACCCGGGACGGATCGGCCGCGAGGCCCTCGCGGCACTCGGGCCCGTGACCGTCCTGGCGATCGACGAGCCTCAGTCGGGTCGGTAGAGCGCCCAGGTCTCGAGATCCGGCGACACCACCGCGTGGCCGGTGACGACGTAGCCCACGTGCTCGTAGATGCGCACGTTGGCCGGGTTCTCCGTCGACAGCGAGACCCCGTCCGACTCCGAATCGTCCCGCGAGAGCGCGTGCACGTGGTCGAGGAGCATCCGGCCGCGACCCCTTCCCTTCACCGCCTGCCGCACGCCGATCATGTTCAGGTGCAGGTGCGGCCCCTCGGGCAGAAATGGCGTACAAGCCGCGGTGAACGCCTCGTAACGGCGGCGCGCGCCGTCGCCGAGGCCGCTCCAGACCGCCTCGCGCAGCGCCGACAACGCAGGAGGCGCGGGCGCGCCCGGCCGCGATACGATGGCGGCGGCCTCGAGCCCCCCGCCCGCCCCTCTCACGCCGAGCAGATGCTCGCTCCTCAGGGCGCGGGACATCACGAAGAAGCCGATGAGCGTACGCAGGTCCCGCCCGTAGTCGGCCCGCCCGGGACCGAGGACGAAGCGCATCACCGGATAGTCGTGGAACGCCTCGAAGAGCACGTCGACCACCTCTTCGGGATCGTGGACGGCGGTGACGCCCCGTGACGCGTCAGCCACGCAGGTCTCGATAGAAGAACGTCGTGCTGCAGAAGCCGCCCTCCGGGAAGAGGGCGAAGTCCGGAACGTCGCCCACGCGCCGCCAGCCGAGTCGGGCATACAGCCGCGCGGCGTCCCCGTCCGTGACGGCGTCGAGCACGAGGAGCGTCCGCCCGAGCGCGCGGGCCGTCTCCTCAGCGGCACGCGTGAGGGCGCTGCCGAGCCCGCGGCGCCGGGCGCGTCGGTGCACCAGGAGCTTGGCGAGATCCGCGCGGTGCGGCTGGTTCTCCGGCAGGTCGAGCACGAGCTGGACGCTTCCGCATACGCCGAGCTCGTCCTCCGCCACCAGCAGGGCTCGCTGGCCGGCGGCGACGCCATCGCCGACGCGCTGCCAGAACGCCGTCGCGCGCTCGCGCGTGAGCGGGGCCATGAAGCTCACCGACGCGCCACCTTCCACGCAGTCGATGAGGAGGTCGGTGAGCTGGGCCAGCATCGCACCGTCCACGGCGTCGAGGCGCCTCACGACCGGCGCGCCGCGCGGCGCCCCGGGCTGCGTACGCGCTCGCTCCGCCGCGGCCCGCACGAACGCCAGCACGATCGGCGGCACCTCGTCCCTGAGCGCGCGCCGCTCCGACTGGAAGAGCGTGGCGACGAAGAACGGATGGCCATCGAGCTCGACGGCGCGCACGTCGCCGTCATCGTCCCATGCCGTGGCGCGTAGCGGACCCGCCTCGAGGTGCGGGCGGCACCGCGCGGCGAGCCCGTAGGAGCAGTGATACTCCTCGTCCGCGGTCGCGCGGCCGTACGCGCTCGCGAGTCGTGACCCCTCGGCGAACCGGACCCGACCCCCCTTCTCCACGAGCGCGCACACCAGGGGCGCGACGATCGGATCGTCCGCGCTCGGCTCCAGCTCCGCGTGTGACGGCCGGGCAACGCCCCAGAGCGCTTCCGCCGACTCGAGCACCGCGTGCTGGAAGCCGGCGCAGCTCCCGAGGAACGGCACGCGGCGCTCTCGTGCGAAGCGAATCGCCGCGAGCGCCCCCTCGGCGCTCCGGTACGGGCTCACCGGCACACACCACACGCCGTCGAAGCCGGCGAGGCGGGGAGACACGGGATCGACGGTCTCCGTGCCCACCCATTCATGGACGACCCGCGTGCCGACGGACGCGGCCGCCCGATCGAGAGCCACGGGGATCGCGCGATGGGCGACGGCGCCCGCATCGTAGTCGCCGACGAGCGCGATCCGGACGGTCACGCGCTCAAGCCTCGCCCCCAGTGGAGCGCGGCGATACCGGCGGTGAGCAGCCTCCAGCCCACCGCTCGGAAGCCCACCTCCCCGAAGAGGCGGCCGAGCTCCTCCGGGCCGGGGAACCGTCCGACGGATTCGGGCAGGTAGGTATACGCCCATGGATGACCGGACACGAGCCGTCCGACCCACGGCAGGACGCGGTGGAAGTAGAAGTGGTACCCCGCGCGCACCATGCGATTGGGCGGCGTGGTGAACTCGAGCACGACCGCGCGGGCACCGGGCCGGAGCACCCGGCGCAGCTCCGCCAGGCCCGCGCGCACGTCGGCGAGGTTACGCAGCCCGAACGCGACCGTCGCACCGTCGAACGTCCCGTCGTCGAAGGGGAGCACGAGCGAGTCCGCGCACGCCGGCGAGACCGGCCGCCCGGCGATCTTCGGCAGCCCTTCCACCAGCATGGGACCGGCGAAGTCGGTCGCGACGACCCGACCGGCGAACGTGCTCCGTCCCGCGAGCTCCAGCGACAGATCGAACGTGCCGCAGCACGCGTCCAAATAGATGCCCGTGGGGGCGCGCTCCCAGAGCAGCTCCTTCACGGCCGCCCGTCGCCAAGAGCGATCGATGTTCAGGCTGAGGACGTGATTGAGCAGGTCGTAACGCGGCGCGATCTCGGAGAAGATCGTGCGCACCTGCGCGGCGCGCTCAGACCCCGCCTTGGGGGTGCTATGCATCGCGTCTGTGCTCGCCTGCGGGCCCGATTGCATGACACGGATTCCGTGGGTGGGTAGCTTTCGAGCGCACTGGTCGTGCCGCGGCGATTCGTCGCGCGTGGCGCGGGCAGCGGGAAGGCGAAGCTACGAGAAGGCCGAAGGTAGGCGAACGCACAGGGGGCCTCAACGGCCCGGCGAAACCCGGGTCCGCCGGCCCCCGTAGGGTCCGCCGGAATGGGCATCGACCTGGCTTCTCCACCCCGTCGCACGGCCCGAGCCGTGGCCGGTGGCACGGCCCGGTGGCAGGAACACCCACGGCAGGACGAGAGATCTCTGGCCGCTCCCGACTACGCCGCCCTCGACGATCGTGAGCTCGCGACGCTGGCGGCGCAGGGCCGGGAGGCCGCGTTCCGTGAGCTGCTCGCACGTTACGAGCGCCCCGTCTTCTCGCTGATCTACCGGATGGTGCGCGACCGGACGCAGGCAGAGGACCTCGCCCAGGAAGCATTCGTCCGCGCCTTCAATGCCATCGGCACCTACAAGACCAGCTACAAGTTCAGCAACTGGATCCTCAAGATCGCCAACAACCACACGATCGATCATCTGCGCAAGCGCCGCCTGGACACCGTATCGATCGATGGCTCGCCACACGCCAAGACCGCCGAGGAGGCGAGCCACACGGAGCTGGTCGTCGCGTCGACGGACGAGAACCCGCACGAGTACCTCGAGCACAAGGAGCTGGGGGGGCAGATCGAGCGCGCGATCGGCGGTCTGCGCACCGAGTACCGCACGGCCGTCATCCTCCGCCATGTCGAGGGGTACGCCTACGACGAGATCGCCGAGATCATGGACGTGCCGCTGGGCACGGTGAAGACCTACCTCCACCGGGCGCGCGCCGAGCTGAGGGAGAGCCTGGCGCACATGACCTCCTGACGTGCTCCCCAGGCCCATGAAGCCCCGCTTCCCCGTGAAACCGGCCCCCTGGGGCCGACGTAGGGACGGCCGTGGGAAGGCCGACGAGCGTCCGGCCCCCGGCATGACGGCCATGAAGAGCCCGAGATGAGCACAGGCAACGACATCCACCTGAGCGCCGAGCAGATCCAGGCGTTCCTCGAAGGCGACCTGCCCATCGGTGGGCGGGAGCGGCGCCGCGTCGAGGGGCATCTGGCCGTCTGCCCGCGGTGCACGGCGGAGCTCGACGCCTGGCGGAGCCTCTTCGCGGACCTGTCGGAGCTGGCGGCCCAACCGGTCCCGCCGTCCCGCCCGAGCTTCGCCGATCGCGTGATGGCCGGCGTGCGCATCGAGCATCTCGCCGGCGACGTCCTGCAGGACCTGGCGGACGGGCTCTTGCCCGAGGCCCAGGCGGCCCGCGCTCGGGCACACCTCGCCGCGTGCGCCACCTGCGGCGGCGAGCTGGACAGCTGGCGCGGCCTCATGGGCGCGCTCGCCAGGGCGCAGCACTTCGCGCCTGGGGAGACGTTCGCGGACAGGGTCATGGCGGCGTTGCCCGCTCGCCAGACCGCCGCGGTCGTCGGACGCGCGCCGATCGAGGCGAGCGCCCGTCCGATGTGGGACCGTGCGCTCGTGCACGGACGGCGCATCGCCGGTCGCATGATTCCGCGCAGCCGGCGCGCCTGGGCCGCCCTGTCGGGCGTGGCCGTCACGCCCGCCGCCATCTTCGGCCTCGTGCTCTGGGTCGTCTTCTCGCATCCGACGCTGACGCCGCAGGCGCTCGCGTCCTTCGCGCTCTGGCAGATCTCCGACCTGCTGGCCGTCGGTTGGAACGGGCTGCTCACGGGCGGTCTCGAGCTCGTCTCGACAGCCAGGTACGAGTCGGTGCTGCAGACCGTCACCACGCTGACTCGTTCGCCGCTCGTCCTCGCCGGCGGTGCGCTCGCGTACGCCGCGGTCGCGATCGTCGCGCTCCGTGTCCTCTACAAGAACCTCATCGGGCGCCGCGCCTATGCAGGTACCCATGCTCGTATCCCGTCTCGCTGATCTCACCGCGCGCGTCGCGCTGCTCGCGCTCGTGCTCCCCCTCGGGGCGCACGCCCAGGTGCGATCGATCGTCTCGAAGGAAGTGTCGGTCGGTCGCTCGGCGTCCTCGCTGCGGATCGAGCTCGACGGAGGCGACGCGCTGGCGATCGGCTTCGAGGGCGGATCCGTCCTGGTGAACGACGAGCGCGTCGGCACCTTCGCCGCCGGCGGAGAGCTGGAGGTCGCGTGGCGGGAGCTGCTCGCTCAGGCCGTCGCGCTCGACGACGGGCCGCTGGCCGCAGCCCTCGTGGATTGGACGCCTCCGGCCGCGCTCTCGGGAGACGCCGCCGCGGTCGCTCGCGCGATCGACGAGGCGCTCGAAGGTGTGCTCTCGGGAGCTCCCGCGCGGGCGGGCGCCGGCGAGCCCTCGGTCTCGATCGGGGACGCGGGCGCGCTCGTCCGCCTCCTGCTCGGGCGCGACGGCCGGCTGGAGCTCCTCGACGACGCGCTCGCGGGCGTGGGCGACGACGCTCGCGTCGAGGTCGGCACCGACGTCGTGATCCGGGCGGACGAAACGGTGAGCGGTGACCTGGTGGTCATCGAGGGCAACGCGCGCATCGAGGGCGAGGTGCAGGGGAACGTCGTGCTGGTGGGCGGCACGCTCGAGCTCCTCGAGGGGAGCGTCGTCGAGGGCTCCGTCCGCTTGGCGGACGCGCGCCTGCTCCGCAACCAAGGCGAGATCGAGGACGACGTGGTCGAGGTGCGGAACGAGGAGCCGGTATTCGAGGAGCTCCGGGCCAGCATCCGCGAAGAGGTCATCGACGAGGTGAGGGGAGAAGTTCGCCAGGAGATGCGGCAGAGGAACGGACGCTCGGTGGCGGGGCCCTTCCGCTCGATCGCGTCGGCCGTCGGCGGGTTGCTCGAGAACCTCGTCACCATCCTCATCCTCGGCTTGATCGGTGCCGCGGCGATCGCGTTCGGCGGCGAGAAGATCGACGTGATCGCGGAGACCGCGCGCAGGGCCCCGGGTCGTTCCGCGGCCGTCGGCGCGGCCGGCACGATCCTCCTGATCCCGGTCTGGGTGCTCGGCTTCGTGGCGCTGCTGGTTTCCATCGTCGGAATCCCGGTGGCCATCGCGTGGCTTCCGCTCTTCCCGATCACGGCCTGCGTGGCCGCGCTCGTCGGCTACCTGTCGGTCGCGCGCAACGCCGGAGAATGGCTGGCCGAGAGCGACCTGCCCTGGACGCAGTGGATTCGCAAGTCGAACTCGTTGATCACGATGGTCGGTGGCGTGCTCGGCCTCATGGCCCTCTTCGTCGCCGCCAACGTCGTCTCGGCCGCTCCGTTCCTCGGTTTCCTGCGCGGCCTGCTCGCGGTGGCGGGTGTCGTGGTCACGATCGCCGCGCTCCAGATCGGCCTCGGCGCCGTGATCATCACGCGCGGCGGACGCCGTCGCGACTACGCCAGGTACTCGGCGGACGAGGCGTGGGAGGCGGCGATGAAGGTGGAGGTCGACGACGTCGTACAGGACTCGACCTCCCACGAGTCCAACGAGAAGGAGACGGGCGATGCGTGACACGATCGTCGCGACGCTCGCGATGGCGGCTCTGCTGCCGACGGCATCCACGGCGCAGATGCGCACCGTCTCGATGTCCCGACAGCTCGAGGACGAAGACGAGGTGCGCGTATCCGTCGAGTACGGCGCCGGCCAATTCAGCGTCCGCTCGATGGACACGGGCCTGCTCTACCGCATGAGCCTCGAGTACGACGAGGACCGCTACGAGCCCGTGGCGGAGTACGAAGACCACACGCTCGAGGTGGGCATCGAATCGATCCGCACGATCGGGCGCCGCCACTGGGATGGTGGCCGTCTCGACCTCGAGCTCGCGCGCGGGGTGCCGATGGATCTCGACCTCGAGTTCGGCGCCGTGCAGGCGGACGTCGACCTGGGTGGCCTCGCCCTCACGGGGCTCGACCTGAGCACGGGCGCCTCGGAGTCGACGATCGACGTGTCCGAGCCGAACAGCGCCGTCATGGAAACCGCACGCTTCGAGGTGGGCGCGGCCGAGTTCACCGCGCGCGGCCTCGGCAACCTGCGGGCGTCACGCGTCGAGGTGGACGCCGGGGTCGGCTCGTTGACGCTGTGGTTGGACGGCGACTGGAGCCGCGACGCGCGCGTCGCGATCGACATGGGTCTCGGATCGCTCGAGCTGCGTGTGCCCGAGGGCCTCGGGCTCGAGCTGCGCAAGGACAGCTTCTTCACGTCGATCGACACCGAGGGGCTCGTCAAGCGCGGGGACGTGTATCAGTCACTCGACTGGAACGACGCGACACGCCGAGTGACGGTCGATCTGGACGCGGCCTTCGGTAGCGTGAAGGTTGTGTGGATCCGCTGAGGAGGAAACGACATGCTAGGCTCATTACTGACGTTCTTCGCCGTGGGGCTGATCACGCTGATCGTGGCGGGGGTGGTGCTCTCCGTGGTCGGAGTGGTCTTCTCGCTCACGCTCGGCTTGGCGTCGTTCCTGCTCTTCAAGGTCGCGCCGATCCTGCTGGTCGGCTGGGTCGTCGTGAAGCTGATCCAGAAGTCGACCGGCGCAGGAGCGCTGTCGGAGGCCGACCGGAAGTGGCTGGAGGGCGAGTAGCCTAGCCCACGAGCGCGGCCAGGGTGTCGAGCACCTTGTCCGCGATATCCGCCAGCGCGGCGCCCGCGCCCGACGCGGGCGATCCTATCACGGTCGGCACGCCGCGGTCTCCCGCCTCCCGCACGGCCGGATCCAGCGGAACGCGTCCGAGGAACGGCACGCTCGTTTCTTCGGCGAGCGCCTGACCACCGCCCGAGCCGAACACGTCGATCGGCTCGCCGCAGTGAGGGCACGCGAAGCCGCTCATGTTCTCCACGATGCCGAGCACGCGCGTGTTCACCCGCTCGAACATCTTGATCCCGCGGCGCACGTCTCCGGTGCTGACGTCCTGAGGCGTCGTCACCATGACGGCCCCGTCCAGGTCGATCGTCTGGACGAGTGAGAGCTGCGCGTCGCCGGTTCCGGGCGGCATGTCGACGACCATCACGTCGAGCGCCCCCCAGGCGACCTGCTCGAGGAACTGCTTCAGCACGCCGGAGATGAGCGGCCCACGCATGATGGCGGGCTGCTCCTTGTCGAGCAGGAAGCCGAGGCTCATGAGGCGCACGCCGTGCGCCTCGAGCGGCTCGATCATCTCTTTCCCCTTCTCCCCGACGACGCTCGGACGCCGGCTCACGCCGAACATCAGCGGGATGTTCGGGCCGTAGATGTCCGCGTCGAGGAGACCGACGCGCTGCCCGGACTTCGCGATCGCGGCAGCCAGGTTCGCGGCGACCATCGATTTGCCCACGCCGCCCTTCCCCGAGCTCACGGCCACGACGTGGCGGACGTTCTTCAGCAGACCCGGCTTGGGCGTGGGCGCAGGCACCGACCCCGGCTTCAGACCACCGCGCCGGCCGCCCCCACCGGGGGGCTGCATCTGCGGAAGCTGCACGTTGATCTTGACGCCGGTGATGCCCGACACGGCCTCCGCCGCCGTGCGCGCCTCCTTCACCAGATCGTTGGGATCCTCGGGCCTCATCAGGAACTGGAAGCGCGCGACGCCGCTGTCGTCGACCTCGACGTTCTGCACGTGGCCGCCGGCGACGAGATCGAGCCCGGTTCCGGGGTGGGTGATCTTGGCGAGGGCCGCCATCACGGAGCGGCGCAGATCGTCGTTCATGTTCTGCCAGTTGGAGGGGCCGGAAGCTACCCGCAGATACCCCCTCGATCAACGCGGTGCGCCGGTGTCGACCGAATGCGTCAGCCCCCACCGGTTGCCGGGGTTCCGGGCTGGGTAGAGACTTGTCCGAAAGGACTCTGGCCACCATGAACGGCAGCAATCCCGTCGTACCCCGGCCGACCAACGAGCCGGTGCTCAGCTACGCGCCCGGGACGCCCGAGCGCGAGAAGCTGAAGCGAGAGCTCGAGGCGCAGGCCGCCCAGGTCGTCGACATCCCGCTGTTGATCGGCGGTCGCGAGGTCAGGACCGGCGATACGTTCGACGTCGTCATGCCGCACGCGCACGGTCACGTGATCGCGAGGGCGCATCGCGCGGGCCCCGAGGAGATCGACGCGGCCGTGCGCGCTGCGCTCGAGGCCCGGCACGATTGGTCGCGCACGCCTTGGGAGGAGCGCGCCGCCGTCTTCATGCGCGCCGCGGATATCCTGGCCGGACCGCACCGCCAGACGCTGAACGCGGCCACGATGCTCGGGCAGAGCAAGACGGCATTTCAATCGGAGATCGACGCGGCGTGCGAGACCGCCGACTTCTTCCGCTTCAACTCGCACTTCTCCGAGATCATCGACGGCATGCAGCCGGTCTCCGACCGCGGCGTGTGGAACCACGCGGACTACCGCCCTCTCGAGGGGTTCGTCTACGCGATCAGCCCGTTCAACTTCACCGCGATCGGCGCCAACCTCTCCGGTGCGCCCGCCATCATGGGCAACACGGTGGTGTGGAAGCCGGCGCACACGGCGATCCTGTCCGGCTACTACGTCATGCGGCTCTTCGAGGCGGCGGGCCTGCCTCCGGGCGTTGTGAACTTCATCGCCGGCGATCCGGCCACCATCACGGCCGACCTGCTCGCGCGTCCGACGCTGGCGGGCGTGCACTTCACTGGCTCCACCAAGGTCTTCCAGAGCATGTGGAAGACGATCGGCGCCAACATCGGCTCCTACCGGAGCTACCCCCGCATCGTGGGCGAGACCGGCGGCAAGGACTTCATCATCGCGCATCCGAGCGCCGAGGTGAGCGCGCTCCGGGCGGCCATCATCCGCGGCGCGTTCGAGTACCAGGGACAGAAATGCAGCGCGGCGTCGCGCGCGTACATCCCCCGCAGCGTATGGGCCGAATTGAAAGGCCCGCTGCTCGAGCGCACCGCCGCGCTCGCCGTGGGCGACCCGCGCGACTTCAGGAACTTCATGGGCGCCGTGATCGACGACCGCGCGTTCGAGAAGATCTCCGGCTACCTCGAGCGGGCACGTTCCGCGGGGGACGCGAAGGTGTTGGTCGGCGGCGAGGCCGACGACCGCGAGGGCTGGTTCATTCGTCCTGCCATCATCCAAGCCGAGCGGCCCGACTACGTGACGATGTGCGAGGAGATCTTCGGGCCGGTGATGACGATCTACGTCTACGACGATGCGGACTGGCCGAAGACGCTCGAGATCGTCGACACCACGTCGCCCTATGCCCTCACCGGCTCGGTGTTCGCGCGTGACCGCGTCGCCATCCAGGAGGCGATCGCCGTGCTGCGCGACGCGGCGGGCAACTTCTACGTCAACGACAAGCCGACCGGTGCCGTCGTGGGTCAGCAGCCGTTCGGCGGCGCGAGAGCCTCCGGCACGAACGACAAGGCGGGCTCGGTGCTCAACCTGCTGCGGTGGGTCAGCGCGCGCGCGATCAAGGAGACCTTCGTGCCGCCGACCGACTACCGCTATCCGTTCATGGCCGAGGAGTAGACTCCGGCCGTCACGGCTCCATCAAGAGCCGGCCTGAGCGGCCTGTCGGGCGAGCCGCATGGAGCGTCGGCGCAGAGACGGAATGAACGGCGCCAGGACGTACGTGCGCACGAGATAGGCAGGGAGGGACGGCTCGTTCAGCGAGGGATCGATCTGGTGCTCGATCCTCCGGTGCGCCGCCGGGGTCAAGCTCCAATGCAGCCCCGGCTGATGATGGTGCACGGTGTGGTAACCGTTGTTGAAGAACATCGCGTTCAGGAGCCACCCGGTCATGTTGCGGGAGTGGTTCCACTCGTCTTCCTCGTCCGCGTGAACGTGCTGCAGGTAGTTGAAGATCAGCACGGAGGCGAGCGAGACCTGCTGCGGAATCACGACGAGGAGCAACGCCTTCCGCCAGTCGAGGACGAAGGCGCCGGCGACCCACGCCACCAAGCAGACCATCTGCGACACGCATGCCCAGAACTGGCGGCGATCGGTCGCGTACAGACCCTTGAAGTACCTGACGATCGACGGCTGTTGGCAGAAGCCGCTGATGGCGGGATAGACCAGCAGGGTGAACAGGCTGTTCGACTCCCAGAACCTCCAGGTGTGCGTGTCGTCCGGCTCGGTGTTGTTGTACCGGTGGTGATTCTTGTTGTGGGTCGGAATCCACACGAAGATCGGCAGCCCGTAGAACAGGCTGATCCAAATGTCCGTGACGTGGTTGAGGAACCTGTTCTTCCACGTGCGCACGTGGTTGTGGTTGTGCGCGACGATCGCCGCCGTGATCGACAGGTAGAGGAACGCGCCATAGAGCCACCACGAGAGCTCGGCCGACCGCCACAGAACGACGAGCGCCAGGGGCGTGACCAACATCCACGCCAGGGTCCGGAGGTCGGCCTTGTATCGGAGCACGCGCTACGACCTCCAAGTTGTCCGACGGCCTTCTTGGCGCATTATGCGTGCACAGGCCGTGGCCGTGCAAACAGCATCGAACCGGGGATGCGGGTCGGCGGCGGCTACTGAGGACTCCGCACCAGCCGACTGAGCGCGTGCAGCCTGCCCGAGCGCGGGCTCCTCAGCGCGAGCCGCCGCTCGATGAGCAGCTGGACGGCGTTGCCGTCGGGCAGCACGGCCCCGAGCTCGTCCTCGCTCACGACGCCCCGGCGCTCCAGCTCCCGCCACATGCGCTCCTCTGCCTCCGTCACGCGACCGAGCAGCGCGAACGTGTGCTGGTCGGTCTCGGCGACCGCGGCGAGGCCGCGCCGCTCGAGCACCGTCTCGATCTGATCGCGATGCGGCTCGTGCACACCGCCGAACACGAAGTATGCCTCGTGCCGAGGGCTGGCGTGAGCGGACTCGAGCAGCTTGGCGACCACCTCGTCGGCGCAGGAGAAGTCGATGACCACGACCTCGGACAAGTCGATCAGCGACAGGGAGCGCTCGCCGGCGCTCTGGAGCTGCGTCTCGATGGCGAGTCGGACCGCGCGTCCGGTCGGCCTCGTCACGAGGTGCGAGTACAGCGACGTCACCGTGCGCTGGAGCACCTGACCCACGTCGATCCAGATGGGCTGCAGGTTGGGATCCGGCCCCGACTCGATCACGGCTCGACCTTGGCCGGGAGGATGATCGAGATCTGCGCGCCGGGGAACGGCTGCATGCCGTCGGTGAGCGGCGGCGTGTCGTCCCATTCCGGAACCTGACCGATGCGAGCCGTGCCGCTCCGGATCGTGATCGCGCCGTCCCACCGGCGTACCTGCTTCCGGATCTGCTGGATGCCCTGCCCCCGTCCCGAGTCCGGAAAGCGCGTGATGCCGTGCAGGAAAGCCGCCTCCAGCGCCGTCGTATCGCCCCAGCGGTCGCCGTAGCGGGCGGAGTGCTCGTCGTGCAGCGATCCCCGAAACCCCCGCCCGACGTCCATCACCGAGATCACGACGACGTACCGCCCGAGCCTCTTCGCCCAGTTGTACGCCTGGGCCGCGACCCAGCCGGGCGCCTCGGCGTGCTCGACGATGTTCTGACAGATCTCCGACAGGATCACCGAGAACTGCACGACGGCCGTCGCGGGATATCCGAGCCGCGACGAAAGGATCGCGCCGGCCTTGCTCTGCACCCGGTCCACCACCTGGTGCACGTCCGCGTTGGCCGTGACCGGCGTGATCTCGAGGAGGACGTCGGAGGATCCTCTGCCGGCGCCGCGCCGCGGAGCCTGGTCCACGTCGAACACGCCCTGCGCGGCCTCGAAGAACGCCATGCGCGACAGATACCCGAGCACCTCGGTGCTCTCCGGAAGCTCGAGGCGCGGCAGCGCGCCGAGCTTCCTGGCCGCGACCGTACCGGCCACGAGCAGCCCCACCATGCCGTTCGGGTCCACCCACCGCAGGTGTCGCGCGTCGAACAGCGTGCGTCCCTCCTTCGCCGTGACGACCTGGTCGAAGAACGCGTCCACCGTCTGATAGTCGAGCGACGCCGGCACGGGCAGAACGTTCACGTCGAGCCCTCGTCGATACGCCCCGCGTGAGACAGCTTACCCGCCAGATGTCGATAGAGGCCGGTCGCGCCTCTGTGCTCGACGTTGCGGGCCGCGAAGCGATTCGCCTGCTGCATGGCGGCTTCCAGGTCGCGCTCCGCGAGCAGCCGGCAGAAGAGCGTCGCGCCCCAAACGTCCCCGCATCCGGTCGGATCGCCGGCGCGCGCACCGTCCGGCAGGCCGACGCGGCCGCTGCGGGCGCGCTCCGCCACGACCATGCCGCGTCGTTTCGCCGCCCATCGGGAAGGATCGGGATCGAACCCGTTGGCCACCACGTACGCGGCGCCGCGGGCACCGAGCGTCACCGTGATGAGCTCGAGACCGTGTCCGAGCATGCCGGCCGCGAGCTTCCACGGATCCCCCGTGGCGCCCAGCAGATCGAACTCGTCCTCGTTCATCTGCACCGCGTCGAAGCAGGCGAGCCACGCCGCCCAGGCCTCGAGCGAGCGGGGGATGCGCACACCCTGCGGGTTGATGCCGAGGAACAGCGAATGGAGGTCGGCGTAGATCGGCCCCTCGTAGCCGACGCGCAGCGTGCGCGCGGTGTCCAGCGTCATCTCGAAGCCCGAGATGAAGTTCACGTAGAGCGCGTCGCAGAGGGCGACCAGGGGCGCGAGCTCGGGCCAGGTCCAGGGAGGAACCCCGCCCGTGAGGCGCTCGCACCGGCGTGAGGCGCTCTCGTAGCGAAGCTCCACTCGGTTGTTGGGCTCCGGCACGACGACGATGCCGTTGTCGTCCAGGCCCGGAAGCTCCCGGAGGAACCGTCGCCCCTCCTCGGCGAGGTCGCGCCCCAGCTTGACGATCGGCAGCAGGCGCCATCCCTCGGGCAGCGCGGCGCTCGCGGCGGCCAACGCGTAGGCGATCCCGCCCCATTCCTCGACGGGCGCCTGGCGGCCGTCCCGCGCGTGGATGCGGTCCCAGACGAGCGTGCCGAGCACGCCCAGCGTCCGAGTCGCGCTCACGCGGCCGGCGCACCCTCGGCGACGAACACGCCGGCTGCACCCACGACCCCCGGCGCAGGGAGCTCACCGGGAACGATGCGGCAGGCGTTGACCGCCACCGCGAACGCGCGGCGCTTCACCTCGGCCCTGAGCGGCGCGAACAACGGCTCGCCCGCGTGCGCGACGCCGCCCATGAGCACGACGACCTCGGGGTTGAACATGTTCACCGTGTTGGCCACACCCGCGCCGAGCAGCCGGGCGGTCTCGACGATGACCTCGCGCGCGTAGGCGTCGCCGGCGACGAGCGCATCATAGACGGTGAGCGCGGTGATGCGCGACAGGTCACCGTCGACCATCGTCGTGATCGCGGACTCGTATCCCGCCTCGATCCCCTCGCGCGCGCGCAAGGCGATGTTGGGCCCGGACGCGTAGGCCTCGAGGCAGCCGTAGTTCCCGCACGCGCAGCGGCGCCCGTTCAGGTCGATGGTCGTGTGGCCGAACTCCCCCGCCGTGTCGCTCGCACCCCGCAGGAGCCGGCCGTCGCAGATCAGCCCGCCGCCGATCCCCGTCCCGAGCGTCACCCCCGCGGCGTGGCGCGTGCCCCGGGCGGCGCCCTGCCACCACTCCCCGAACGTCGCGCAGTTGGCGTCGTTGTCGAGCGTCGCGGGCAGTCCCAGCCGGGACGCGATGCGGTCGCGGATGGGATAGCCCGCCCATCCGAGGTTGGGCGTCGCGATCACGCGTCCCGTCACCAGGTCGAGCGGGCCGGGGCAGCCGATCCCCACGCCGACGATGCGCCGACGTTCGCCTCCGTGCTCGGCGAGCGCTTCGCGCACCACCACCTCGACCATCTCTCCGATGTCCTCCACCACCGCGTCGCCACCACGCTCGCCCTCCGTGCGACGCGACCGCATCGCGAGCGACGGGCCCCCGTCGAAGGGCACGAGGCCCACGACGACGTTCGTGCCGCCGATGTCGACGCCCACGACCCAGCGATCATCCACGGGAGCGAGCGCTTCCCCTTCCGGCGCCTGGTCCCCCCTCGGGCAGCGCCGCGTCGAGCGCTTCGAGCACCGCCCCGACCTCGATCAGTCGCATGCACTCCTCGTGAGCGTCGGCCAGGATCGTCCCCGCCCCGCGCCTCGCGCAGTGGTTTCGCCGACACGGTCTGCACGGCAGATCGGGACCGGTCACACGCCGGTCCGGTGCGCCGACCTGCCGCACCTCCGTAGGGTCCGACGAGCCCCACAGGCTGACCGTCGGCGTGCCCACGGCGCCGGCCAGGTGCA
This sequence comes from Gemmatimonadales bacterium, assembly GCA_050181335.1. Lineage (GTDB taxonomy): Bacteria > Gemmatimonadota > Gemmatimonadetes > Longimicrobiales > Gaopeijiaceae > UBA2982. Next base: position 181,550 of record JBFXDG010000005.1, read on the forward strand.
TGGCTCCCGTGTCGTTCGTGATCACAAGGTCGCAGAGCGAGAGGAGCGCCGCGAGGTCCGTCACGGCCGTGCGCCCGCCGGTGTCCAGGGAGCCGGGGGCACGCCTCGCGATGCCGGCGGTCAGATCCGCCTCCCTGGGCGAGCCCGTCACGACGACACGCGCGCCGCGCGCTCCCAGCCAGCTCGCCACCTCGCCGAAGCGCTCCGCGGGCCAGCGCCTCGCGGGCGCGTTCGACCCCGGGACCATGCCGACCACCGGGCCGTCGCCAACCGGCAGGCGCACGCGCCAGCGCTCCCTGTCCGAAGCCGGCGGCGTCAACCGGACCGGGCGGAGCTCGCCCGTGAGATCCTGCTCGAGCAGTCGCCTGTAGGCGTCGACGCGATGGAAGGGACGAAGCGTCTCGGGGGCGACGCGGTCCGCCAGCAGCACGCCGCGGCCGTCCGTCGCCGTCCCCCTCAGTCGGCTGACACCCCCGCATCGGAACAGCCACGCGGCCGAGAACGCCGGCGTGAGCAGCACGCCTTCCCGGTAGGCGCGCCGGCGCAGCTCGCGGACCGCGCGCACGAAGCCCTGGCCGCCTCGGCGAAACGGAATCACCTCGCCCGGCGCGCCCGACATCTCGACGATCGGCGCCAGCCAGTCGAGGACCAACACGTCGGATCCGTCGGCGACGATCGCCGGAAGCGCCGCCACCACGTCTCCCAGATGGTTCGGCGCGCGAACGATCCGCCGGCGTGGAGCACGCCGGTACGAGGAGGGAGGGGCTCCCTCAGTCCTCACTGAGGTTCAAGACGGCCAGGAAGGCTTCCTGCGGGATGTCGACGGTGCCGACCTGCTTCATCCGCTTCTTCCCTTCCTTCTGCTTCTCGAGGAGCTTGCGCTTGCGGGTGATGTCGCCCCCGTAGCACTTGGCGGTCACGTTCTTCCTGAGCGCGGACACGTTCGTGCGCGCGATCACGTCGTTGCCGATCGATGCCTGCAGCGCGATCGCGAACTGCTGGCGCGGAATCAGCTCCTTCAGCTTGCGGACGAGGTCGCGCCCGTAGAGGTAGGCCTTCTCCTCGTGGATGACGACGCTGAACGCGTCCACGGGATCGCCGTTCACGAGGATGTCGAGTCGGACCAGGTCGTCGGGACGGTACTCCAGGAACTCGTAGTCCAGCGCGGCATATCCGCGCGTGCTTCCCTTCAGCTTGTCGTAGAAGTCGAGCACGATCTCGGAGAGCGGCAGCTCGAAGTCCAGCTCCACGCGCTGGGGATCGAGGTAGCTCATGTGCTTGAAGACCCCGCGGCGCTCGTGGCAGAGCTTCTGCACGTTGCCGATGTACTCGCTCGGGCAGAGGATCCTCGCCCGCACGATCGGCTCGGCGATCTTCGCGATCTTCTGCGCCGGCGGCAGGGTGGTGGGGCTCTCGATCCTGAGCTCGGTGCCGTCCGTGAGCGTGACGTGGTACTCCACGTTCGGCACCGTGGTGATGAGGTCCACGCCGAACTCGCGGTCGAGGCGCTCCTGCACGATCTCCATGTGGAGCAGGCCGAGGAACCCGCACCGGAACCCGAATCCGAGCGCCACCGACGTCTCGGGCTCGTAGTGCAGGCTCGCGTCGTTCAGCTTCAGCTTCTCGAGTGCGTCGCGCAGATCCTCGTAGTCCTCCGTGTTCGTGGGGTACAGCCCCGCGAACACCATCGGCCGCGCTTCCTGGTAGCCGGGAAGCAGCTCGGTCGCGCGGTTCGTCGCGTCGAGGATCGTGTCGCCGACCCGCGTATGGGACACCTCCTTGATGGCCGCCACGACGTAGCCCACCTCTCCCGGACCGAGCCTCGGCAAGGGGACGCGCCCGAGCCGCATGCAGCCGACCTCGGTGACTTCGTACTCCGCGCTCACGTTGCCGAACGTGATGTGCATGCCGGGCTCGATCGCCCCGTCGACCACGCGTACCGAGGGCACGGCGCCCTGATACTGGTCGTAGTACGAATCGAAGATCAGCGCGCGCAGGGGGTCGGTGGCCTTCCCGGTGGGCGGCGGCACGCGTTCGACGACGGCCTCGAGGATCGCCTCGATGCCGGTGCCGACCTTGGCGCTCGCCAGCAGAACCGTCTCGAGCTCGACGCCGAGCAGCTCGGCGAGCTCCTGCTGACGACGCTCGGGCTCGGCGCCCATCATGTCGATCTTGTTGATGACGGGCACGATCTCGAGATCGGAGTCGAGCGCGAGGAACAGGTTCGAGAGCGTCTGCGCCTGCACGCCCTGCGTCGCGTCCACGACCAGGATGGCCCCCTCGCAGGCGGCGAGCGAGCGCGAGACCTCGTACGTGAAGTCCACGTGACCCGGCGTGTCGATCAGGTTGAGCTGGTACTCCTCGCCGTCGCGGGCACGATAGCCCATGCGGACCGCGTGCAGCTTGATCGTGATGCCACGCTCGCGCTCGAGCTCGTTCGAGTCGAGAACCTGCTCCCGCATCTGTCGCTCGTCGAGCGTGCGCGTCGATTCGAGCAGCCTATCCGCTAGCGTGGACTTGCCGTGATCGATGTGCGCGACGATGCAGAAGTTTCGGATGTGGTCGGTCTGCACGAGTTTGGCTTCGCCCTTCCGGCGGGTGACCGGCGCGTACCGAGGACGTGGTCACCGGCGACAGGCGCCAGGCTGTTGAAGAGCGGAAAAGCTAACCGCGCGCCGCGTCGAGCCACGAGGCCCTCGCGGGAACGGAGGCGGCGCGAGGCGAGCCGCCCGACCGCAGCCTAGCGGGCGTCCGCCGGCCGCGGCCGTACGGTGGGACGAGGCTCGGCCGACCTCGGGGGCGCCGCGGCGCGCGCCGGGGGGCTCGTGCTGGGGCGAGCCGCTCCGCCGCTGGTGCCTCCGTTGGCGCGCGGCGCCGCCTGCGGCCGGGAAGCTCCTCCCGACGACGATCCGGGTGCCGGGACGGCTCGCGCCGGCGGTCGTGAGGGTGGCGGCGAGGCGCTCCGCCCCGTGGATCCGGGCGCGGCTCGCACCGACGGTGTTCTCGCCGGCGCGGACGGCGCGCTCCGTGGCTGCCGTGTCGACGAGGAAGGCGCGGTCGGTCTCGAAGTGGCCGGCCGCTCGTTCGGCTCGGCCGGTGCCGAGTTGGGGCGGGTCGCCGGTGCGCGCACGGGCAGTCGCGACGGCGCGGCGCGCGCCGGCGTCGGCGCAGGCTCGGGCTGCTCGGGCTCGCGCGAGGGCGGCGTGCGTACGGGAAGCCTCGAGCTCGGCCGGCGCTGGAGCGTCGGTCGGGCTCGCGCCGTATCCGAGGCCTCCTGCGGAGTGCCGCCCGGCTTCTCCTGCGTGGGGACCGCCACGGACGCCGGCGCGGACAGGACCGCCGAGCGCGGACGCGCGGTGCCCGAGATCACCGAAGCGGGGACGGCCTTCCCCGGCTCCTTGTACTCCACCGCCTGCCTCGCCGTGGGGGCTCGCGTGCGCACCACCGGGGCGACGGCGTCGCCGAGGGCCCGCCTCGTCACCTCGTAGCGGGGCAACGCTGCCCGCACGGGCCGCGGCGCCACGACCACGTTCACGCCGGAATAGCGATAGCGGGGATAGAAGTAAGGATCGTCCCAGATCACGACGCGGAAGGTGGAGCACGTGTAGTCGTACGGGTTCCACGCCGTGTACCTCTGGTAGGTATGGCAGTCGTAGCAGAGGAAGCGCGGGTAGGAGTACGTCGCGCCGACCGAATACGTCACGAAGTCGAGCGCGTAGGGGACCTGCTCCCAGTCCGGCACCACGCGGGCGACGTAGTCGTCGATGGCCACGTAGGGATCGCTGTAGACGACGTCGCCCACGAAGCTCAGGTCCCAGCCGTGAACCTCGTCGTAAGGGAACGTGGAGAAGTCGAGCGGCTCCGGAGAGGCCACGATGAAGAAGTACCCGACGCCCGGATCCTCGCGCACCTGCCAGGTCGGCGCGTGCGGGAAGAGCAGTCGGTAGTCCCTGCGCGCGCGAACGACGTCGATCGCCTCGGGGTGCTGCGGATAGACCAGATGGACGCGGCCGTCCGTGTCGATGCGGAAGATCGCCGCGAACGCGTCCTCGCTCGTCCTGTAGTAGACGCGCACGTTCTCTCCCTCGTGGAGCACGGGCTCGTCGCCCCGGTCGAGCCATACGCGGGCCTCGAGGGCGCCTGCCGTCTCCTGCGCGCGCACGGGCACGGCGAGGCCCATGAGGAGGACCGGAGCCCCGAAGGGGACGAGTGCGCGCATGTTCATGGGGAGGTCTCTTCCAGCCGGCGGCGATCCAGCTCCGCGAACGTAGGCATGGCGGCCCCACAGTTCGCAACAGGCATGCCATCCCCGGAATGCCCGCGGTGAGCGGGATTTCAGAGGAGACGCTCGGGTGGCCGTCCACGAGAGGGGACGTGGGGCGCCGGAGGGGTCATACGAAGGGGACACACGGACACCAGGCGAAATCATGCGCGGAATCGTGCGGGATCGGACCATGGCGCCGAGGCAGGTCGATCGCGGTCCACCGCGGCCGGGTGTACGTTCCCGGTCGCTCGCCGTTGAGCGGCCGAAAGTGCCCGGGTAGCTTCCGGCGACCCATGCCGGCGAACGCAACCGCCGGACACCTCGAGCGAAGGGTGAGCGAACAGACGTGAGCGATCTGAGATACGAGCCGAGGCGGAGCGCGTCCCGCGGCCGCCCGGACCTCCTCGATCCGGTCACGTTGTCCCAGCTGGGCGGGATGGAGTTCATCGCCCGAGAGGTCGTCGAAGGCTTCCTCATGGGTCTCCACCGCTCGCCGCATCGCGGGTTCTCGGCGGAGTTCGCCGAGCTGCGCGCCTACCGCGCGGGCGACGACCTGCGCTACATCGACTGGCGGATGTACGGGCGCTCCGATCGCTACTACGTCAAGCAGTTCGAGGAGGAGACGAACCTCCGGGCCTACCTCCTCCTCGACATGAGCGAGTCGATGGGATGGTCGTCGAATCCGGGCACGCTCCCGACGAAGCTCTGGTACGCGAAGCATCTGGCGGCGGCGCTCGCGTTGGTGCTCCTCCGCCAGGGCGACTCCGTCGGGATGGCCGCGTTCCACAACCGCATCGTGGACCGCCTTCGCGCGCGGGGAGGTCGCCGTCAGTGGCACGAGCTCGTGCGCCGCATCGATCCGCTGGAGGCCGGCGGCGGAACGTCGGCCGAGAGCGCCCTTCGGGAGCTCGCGGTGCGCCTGCGCCGGCGCGGGCTCGTCGTGCTGCTCTCCGATCTCCTGGTCGCGCGCCAGGAGACGCTCACCGCGCTCAAGTTCCTGCGGCATCGCGGACACGAGGTCCTCGTGTTCCACTTGCTGGATCCGGGCGAGCGCGAGCTGCCGCAAGCCGCCGAGGCGCGCTTTTTCGATCCGGAGACGGAGGAGGAGCTTCTGGTGAGCGTGCCCGACATCCGTTCGGAGTATCGACGCGCCGTGCGCGAAGCGCTCGCGGAATGGCAGCGCGACCTGCGTCCGCAGGGGATCGACTACGAGGTGGTGGACACCGGTCGCTCGTTGTCGCTCGCGCTGCGCGCCTATCTGCGCAAGCGCGAGCGGCTCGGCTGAGCGGAGGAAGAGCGGTCGATCCATGGGCGCGTTGAATCCTTTCTTTCTGGTGGCCGGCGTCGCGGTGGCCGTGCCGATCATCCTCCATCTCTTCCACCGCCACGAGACGCGCAGGTTCAGCTTCCCGGCCCTGCGTTATCTCGAGCGCACGGAGCGCGAGCACGCCCGCGAGATCAGACTCAGGCAGCTGCTCCTCCTCCTGACGCGCGTCGCCATCCTCCTGCTCCTCGTCGGCGCGGGCGCCCGTCTCATCTTCGCGGGGCTCGGCACGGCCCATCCCCCGACGGCCGTGGCCATCGTCATCGACAACTCGATGAGCAGCGGGCTCGTCCTCGGCGAGCGACGTGTGCTGGACGACCTGAAGGCACGGGCCGCGGAGACGCTCGCCGCCGCCTCGGACGAGGACCGCTTCTGGGTCATTCGCGCGGGAGAGCCGTGGCTGCCGGCGATCGCCGGCGGTGTTCCCGAGGCGAGGGCGGCGATCGAAGCGACGGAAGCCAGCGCCGGAGCCGGCGATCTCACGGGCGCGATCCAGCGCGCGGCGGAGCTGCTCCGCACCGCCGACGTCGCGGATCGCGAGATCCACCTGCTCTCCGATCTCCAGCGCACCGCGTTCGAGCTCCCCGGCGAAGGTCCCGCGGGCGACATCCCGGTGATCGTGTGGGCGAGCGGTGAGGAGCCCGCGGCCAACCACGCGCTCACCGAAGTCCTCGTCGGCGGCGGGCTACCGCCGCTCGAAGGGCAGCGTACCGAGGTCACGGTATCGGCGCTCGACGCCCCCGGGGATACGGCGCGGTGGACCGTGAGGTTGGTGGTGGACGGACGCGTGCGGGGAGCGGGCACGCTGTCGGCGGGCGCGCAGACGACCGTCGATCTGCCGGCGACCGCGCTCGGGTGGGTCGAGGGATACGTCGAAGCCGACCCGGACGACCTGCGCTCCGACGACCGGCGCTACTTCGCCTTCCGCGCGCGCAGGGCACCGGCGGTCGCCGTCGGCGGCGCGCCGGGCGTCTTCGTCTCGGAAGCCGTGAGCGTCCTCCTGGGATCGCGTAGGCTACGCGCCGTCGCCCCTCGCGAGGCCGAGGTGGTGATCGCCCAGGACGGGGAGGGGCTCGACGCGCGCGGACCGGCCACCGCGGCCCTCGTGATCCCGCCCGAGGATCCCGCCCTCCTGCCTGCCGTCAACCGGCGGCTCGCCGACGCGGGCATCCCGTGGCGTTACGAGACGCGCTCGGCGTCGGGCGAGGCGGAGCTCGCCAGCCCGACGAGCCCGGCCTCCGGAGGCGCGCCCGCGGGCACGGCCGCCGGAGAGGGGCTGCCGGAGCCGCTGCGCGGCGTGCGTGCGAGCGGAGCTTACGAGCTGGTCGGCGCCGGCGACGCGGCGTCTCCGTCACGCGTGCGCGCCGAGCTGGCGGGACGACCATGGGCCGTCGAAGGCACCGCCGCGGACGGACGCCGCTACATGCTGATCGCCTCGCCCGTCACCCCCGCCGCCACCACGCTGCCGGTCTCGACGGGCATGGTCAGGTTCATCGACTGGATCGCCAGCGACTGGACGGGGACCGGGTCGACCCAAGGGTACGAAGCGGGCGCGTACATCCCGGCACCGCCCGAGGCGACGCACGTACGCTTCCCGTCGGGGCAGCTCGTCGAGATCGACGCCACCCGGACGGTCCGCGGCACGAGCGAAGCGGGAACCTACGCGTTCGTGGCGCAAGACACCGTCGTCGCGCTGGCCGCGCTCAACACGCCGCCCGGCGAGTCACGTCTCGACGTGCTCGCCCGTCGGGACTTCGAGGCCGCGATCGGGCCGGAGACGGACGTGGTGTCCGACCCCGACGCGTGGGCCAGGTCGCTCTATCGGACCCGTGTGGGCGGAGAGGCCTGGTGGCCGTTCCTGCTCGCGGCGGCGCTGTTGCTCCTCGCGGAGTCGCTGCTCGCCACATCGGGGAACCGACTTCGCCGCGGCGCACCGCGGGCTCAGGGTGTAGCGTCGCCTGCACCGGCCGAGACGTCCGGTGCCGCTCCGTAGCATCGTACTCGACGCGGTGGCCTCGTGCCCCGCGGTGCGAGAGCTAGCGGGTAAGCTGCCGGCTCCGGGACAGCGTGCCTCGCTGGGGGGCGCGATCGGGTCGCTCGCGCCGGCCATCGTGGCCTCCCTGCACCGCTCGCGGCCCGATCGCGTGTTCATCTGCGTGGCGCCGAGCCCCCAAGCCGCCGCGGCCACGCAGGCGGACCTCGAGACGCTCCTCGAGCAGGAGGGCGAATCCCACCTCTACCCGCAGAAGGAGGCGCTCCCGTACGAGGAGTCGGAGCCACACCTCGAGATCGGCGGGTTGAGGGTCGAGGCCGTCGAGGCGCTCCTCTCCGGCCGGGTGCGCCTGATCGTCACCACGCCGCGCGCGCTCCAGGAGCGCGTGCCGGTGCCCGCGCGCCTCGCCGAGCTCCGCCGGACGTTCCGCGTGGGCGACTCGACGAGCTTCGCGGCGCTGCCGCGGGCGCTGGAGGCGCGCGGGTTCGAGCGGGTGCCCATCGTCGAGGAGGTCGGACAGTTCGCGGTGAGGGGCGGCATCTTGGATGTCTTCTCCGTGGCGGCCGGCGATCCGGTGCGCATCGAGTTCTGGGGCGACGAGATCGTCTCCATTCGCCTCTTCGACGTGCTCGACCAGCGCTCCACGGCGGAGGTGAGGGAGACGCACGTCCTGCCCACCGACTTCCGCCGCGATCTCGGCGACGATGCCGCGGCGGACGAGAGCACCGTCAGCCACTCCCTGGCCGAGCTGCTGCCCGGTGACGCGATCGTCGCGCGCATCGGCGACGGTGACCTCGACGCCGAGATCGAGCGTACGTGGACCCGCGCCACCGAGCTCTACCGGAGCCTGGTCGAGTCCGGAGCGGCGGTACCCGAGCCCGCCGCCCTCTTCGTGCCGCCCGACGAGCTGCGGGCGCTCCTCGCGCAGAGACCGCGGCTCGACCTCGTGGGCGATGGCGCCGGGGACGGCTCCGAGCCGAAGCTCGAGACGACACCGCCCCCGGCCATCGATCGCGACATGGAGCTGCTCGACGCCTACCTGCGCGAAGGCTCGGCCACCGGCTGGCAGACGGTCCTCCTGTGCGACAACGACGGGCAGCTCCTGCGTCTCGAGGAGATTCTCGGCGGGCCTGGCCGCATTCCCCCGGGCACGCAGCTCGCTCTCGGCACGCTGGCGAGCGGCTTCGAGCTCCGCTCGAGCACTCCCCCGCTCCGCGTGCTCAACGACCACGAGATCTTTCGTCGGTCCCGCAGGATACGCCGCAGCCGGCACTTCCGTGGCTCCGTCGCGCTCGAGAGCCTCTCCCAGCTGTCTCCGGGCGACTACGTCGTCCACATGGATCACGGCGTGGGACGCTTCGTGGGGCTGGAGCGCATCGAGGTCGGGGGCGAGGAGATCGAAGCGCTCGCGATCGAGTACGAGGGCGCGGAGATCCTGCGCGTTCCGGTCTACCGCCTCGACATCGTCGAGCGCTGGGTGGGCGAGTCCGACGACGCCAAGCCGCCGAAGCTGCACCGCATCGGCGGTAAGCGGTGGAAGAAGCTGCGCGCCAAGACGGAGCGCGCGATCGAGGAGATGACGGTCGAGCTGCTGGAGCTCTACGCCCGCCGGCAGGCGGCGGACGGCTTCTCGTTCTCGGCCGACACGAAGTGGCAGATGGAGATGGAGTCCTCCTTCCTCTACGACGATACGCCCGATCAACGCCAGGCGGCCATCGACGTGAAGCGCGACATGGAGTCCTCCCGGCCGATGGACCGGCTCCTCTGCGGCGACGTCGGCTACGGGAAGACGGAGGTCGCGATCCGCGCCGCGTTCAAGGCCGTGCAGGACGGGAAGCAGGTCGCCGTCCTCGCCCCGACGACCATCCTCGTGGAGCAGCACCGTCACACCTTCGCCGAGCGCCTGGCCGATTATCCGGTGCGCATCGGCGCGCTCAGCCGCTTCCGCACGCCCCGGGAGCAGTCCGAGCTCCTGGCCGCGCTCGCCGAAGGACGGATCGACATCGTCATCGGTACGCACCGGCTCCTGTCGGAGGACGTGGTGTTCCGATCGCTCGGACTGCTCGTCGTCGACGAGGAGCAGCGGTTCGGCGTGAAGCACAAGGAGCGCCTCAAGCGCATGCGCGCCTCGCTCGACGTGCTCTCGCTCACGGCGACCCCGATCCCGCGCACGCTCTACCTCTCCCTCTCGGGCATCCGGGACATCTCGATCATCCGCACGCCGCCGCGTGATCGCATGCCGATCTTCACGAACGTCATGCCGTGGTCGGATCAGCTGCTCGCCGACGCGCTGCATCGCGAGCTGGACCGCGGCGGTCAGTCGTTCTTCCTGCACAACCGCGTGGACACGATCTACAACGTGGCGGAGGAGGTGCGCGCGCTCGTGCCGGAAGCGCGCGTCGCGGTCGCGCACGGGCAGATGAAGGTGGGCGACCTCGACGAGGTCATGCGCGCGTTCGTGGACGGAGAGGTGGACGTGCTCGTGTGCTCGTCGATCATCGAGAACGGCCTCGACGTCCCCAACGCGAACACGCTCATCGTGGACCGGGCGGACCGGTTCGGCCTCGCGCAGCTCTACCAGATCCGCGGGCGGGTCGGTCGCTCGGACCGCCGGGCATACTGCTATCTGCTCGTCCCGGACGAAGTCGGTGACGACGCCGAGCGGCGCCTCCGCGTGCTCGAGCATTACACCGAGCTGGGCTCGGGGTACTCCGTGGCGCTCCGCGATCTCGAGCTGCGTGGCGCGGGCAACCTCCTCGGTGCCGACCAGTCGGGCTTCGCTCAACAGATCGGCCTCGACGCCTACATGCGGCTGCTCAAGCGGACCGTGGAGCGCATCGAGAAGGGCGAGGAAGCCGCGGATTGGCCGGATCCCGAGGTGTCGCTCGGGGGCTCGGCGTACCTGCCGGACCCCTACGTTTCAGATTCGGGGCAAAAGCTGCATCTTTACCGGCGCTTGTCCAAGCTGGGCGCGCTCGGCGAGGTCGAGGCGCTCAGGGCGGAGCTCACGGATCGGTTCGGGCCTCCTCCCCCCGAGGTCGAGCGACTGCTGGCAGGCGCGGCGCTGCGGGTGCTCGGTCGGGCGGTCGGGGTCGAGAAGATCTTCGTGCGCGGGCGCTCGGCACGACTCAGCTTCCGCGAAGAGGTCGTTCCGAAGATGGCGGCCCTGGAGGGGCCGCTGCGCCAACGCAGGGCGAGCATCGAAGTCCGACGGGTCCGGCCCCTGTCCGTCCGCTTCGAGCAGGAAGGGGCGGAGCCGATCATGGAGACGCTCACCATCGCGCTCGCCGCCCTTCGCACCGCGAGCGCAGCCGCGTAGGGATGCCCGGGTAGGACGAGGTGTACGAGGAGATGTACGGAAAAGACAGGAGAGTCGAGTGACGACGTCGTGGACTTCGATGGGCCGCATGAGCCGGACGCTTTTCGTCGCCTGCCTCGGGCTGGCCGCCGCGGGCTGCGGAGACGAAGAGGCGAGCCCGAACGTGGTCGCGCGGGCGGGCGACTACGAGCTCACGGTGGACGACGTCGTGAGGCTGGTCGTGGACGAGGAGCAGATTCCGGTGGAAGCGACCATGGTCGAGTCGCTCGCGGAGCTGTGGATCGACTACACGCTGCTCGCGGAAGCGACCGCGGAAGATTCCACCTACCGACAGCTCGACCTCGAGGCCCTGGTCCGCCAGCGCATCGAGCAGGAGATGGTCCTCCAGCTCCGCGACTCGGTGATCCAGGTGGACACCTCCATCACCGCGGACGAGCTGAGGACGCTGTACGCCGCCGAAGCGCCCGCCGTGCAGATCCACGCGCGTCACATCATGATGACGCCTCCGCTCGAGGCGACCCCGGCGCAGAGGGACAGCGTACGCGCCGCACTGGAGCGGGTACGCGCACGCATCGTCGGGGGCGCGTCGTTCGAGCAGATGGCCGCCGAGTTCAGCCAGGACCCCGGAAGCGCGCGCAACGGCGGCGATCTCGGGTTCTTCGCGCGCGGCGACATGGTGCAGCCGTTCGAGGACGCCGTCATGGCGCTCGAGCCCGGCGAGGTGAGCGGTGTGGTCGAAACGCCCATGGGCCTGCACCTCATTCGTGTCGAGGAGCGCCGCGTGCAGGACTTCGAGGAGATCGCGCCGCAGTTCCGTGCGAGCGTGCTCGACCGGCGCGTGAGCGCGGCGGAGTCGACCTTCGTCGCGGGGCTGGAGGGAACGGCCGGCGTCGAGGTGGCGGAAGGCGCGCTGGACGTCACGCGCGAGCTCGCGCGGAACCCCAACACCTCCCTCTCCGGCCGCGCCGCCCGTCGTGCGCTCGTCTCGTGGGACGGCGGTGAGTACTCCGCCGGCGAGCTGCTCGAGCTCCTGCGCTTCGAGCAGCCTTCGCTTCGCGAGAACGTCGCCATGGCCACGGACGCGGAGATCGACGACTTCCTGCGCGACCTCGGACGTCGCGACCTGCTCGTCACGGAGGCGCGCAACTCCGGCCTCGAGGCCTCGCGTGCGCGCGTGGACTCGCTGACGAACGACGTGCGCGGTCAGTTGCTCGCCGCGACGAGCGCGCTGGGCCTGAGGGAGCTCGATCGGGCGCCGGGGGAGAGCCTCCAGGCCGCCGTCGAGCGCGCGGTCCTCGCGGCGCTCGCGGACAACCTGGCGGGCACGACCCGGATCATCCCGCTCGGTCTCGTCGGATTCCAGCTGCGGGAGGGCGTCGACATCGCCGTCTTCCCCACGGGGGTCGGCCAGGCGCTCCTCAGCATCGGCCAGATCCGAGCGGGGCGGAGCCCGTCGCCGCTGGAGCAGGTGCCGGACACCACCGCCGGAGAAGCCGCGGACAGCGCCCGTTGATGCCCCGCCGCCCGTCCAGGAACCCTCGTCCCGAGGGGGTTTAGCAACCGCGATGCTAGAACCCACCACGCTCCGGCGCGCCGTTCTCTGGCTCGCGCTGCTGGCCGCCCCGGCCGCTTCGGCCGCCGCCCAGCAGTTTCCCGATGCCGACGCGGACGTCGTCGACCGCGTGCTCGCGGTGGTCGGAGACTCGATGATCCTGCAGACGCAGGTGCTCGAGGAGGTGCGGCGGCTCCAGATCTCGGACTCGTTGATCCCCCAGGACGGCGATCCGGAGTACGCGGCGTTCTTCGACGAGATCCTGCAGTCGTGGGTAGACCGCTATCTGGTCCTCCAAGCCGCGGCGAAGGATTCGCTCATCCAGCCCGACGAAGCGGCGATCGATCGGCAGGTGCAGGACCGTCTGGACCAGCTCGCCCTCCAGTTCGGCGGGCAGCCTGCGCTCCAGATCGCCCTACAGCGCGATGGATGGACGCTCGGCGAGTACCGCGAGTTCCTCCGCAACGACGTGCGTCAGCTCCAGATCTTCCAGCTGTTCTTCCAGAGACATCTGGCCGGCGCCCGACCGGTCGAGGTCACCGAGGAGGAGCTTCGACGACGCTTCGACGAGCTGAGACCGCAGCTGCAGCAGCGCCCCCGGCTGATCACCTTCCGGCAGGTCGTCGTCGCGCCCACGGCGAGCGACAGCGCGAAGGCCGAGGCCCGAGCCGAGGCGGAAGCGTTGGTGGACAGCATCGTCGCGGGACGCGATTTCGCCGAGCTCGCGACCAAGTATTCCGACGACATCGGCACGGCGTCGGTGGGGGGCGACCTGGGATGGTTCCGTCGCGGCCAGATGGTGAGGGAGTTCGAGGACGTCGCGTTCGGCGTGCCCGCCGGTCGTGTGAGCCGGGTCGTCGAGACCGTGTTCGGCTTCCATATCATCAAGGTCGAGCGCATCCGCGGACGCAGCGAGATCCAGGCGCGCCATATCCTGAAGATGCCGGAGATCACCCCCGCGGACGTCGAGCGGGCCCGCGACCTCGCGGCCGATATCGCGCGACGGGCACAGGCCGGCGAGTCCATGACGACGCTCTACGACGAGTACTCGGACCCGCTCGCCGAGGACTCGATGACCGTGGCTTTCGACCAGCTCGGCCAGCTCCCCCCCGCCTACGGCTCCGCGCTCACGGGCACGAGAGGGGGCGAGATCATCGGGCCCCTGGAGTATCAGGCGGGCTCCGGAGCGACGGGTGACATCCGCCTGGCGGTGCTGAAGGTGATCGACGTGCGTGAGGCGGGCGCGTATACCTTCGAGGATCTGCGGACGCAGCTGTCCAACCAGATCCGCCAAGAGCGACAACGAGAACGGATCCTCGAAGACCTGCGCGCGCAGACGTTCATCGAGATCAGGATGTAACGCCGCGAACCGCCCCCGACTCGCCGTCACGCTGGGAGATCCTCGCGGGATCGGACCCGAGGTCGCGCTCCGCGCGATCCGCCGACTGCCCGCGGGGACCGATGCACCCGAGGTGTCCGTCGTGCTGCCGTCCGGCTCGGTCTCGGCGGACCGCATCCCGGAGGCCATCGAGCACTACGCGCGCACCGGCGATCGCTCGACCTCCGACGCCGACGCCGGGCGCGCGGCGGCCCGGTCGATCGAGCTGGCCGTCGAGGCCGCGCTGCGCGGTGACGTCCACGGCATCGTGACGGCGCCGCTCCACAAGCCTTCGCTGCACGCCGCCGGATGGGACGTCCCCGGCCAGACGGAGATGCTGGGCCAGCTCGCGGGAGCCGAGACGGTGGGGATGCTCATGGCCGCCGAATCGACGCGGCTCGGCGGTCCGCTGCGCATCCTGCTCGCGACGACCCACTTGGCCCTGCGCGCCGTGCCGGACGCCGTGACCAACGACCTGCTCGTCACCCAGACGCACCTGCTCGATGAAGCCTTGAGGGCCGACTGGCGTCTCGCGGCACCCCGGATCGCGCTCTGCGCGCTGAACCCACACGCGTCGGACGGAGGTCTCTTCGGTGATGAGGAGGCCCGTGTCTTCCAGCCGGCGGTGTCGGCGCTGCGGGCGATGGGGGTGGTGGTGACTGGGCCCCTGCCGGCGGACACGGTGTTCGGGCGCGCGGTCGACGGCGAGTTCGACGCGGTGGTCGCGCCCTATCACGACGTGGGGATGGCCGCCTTCAAAACCGCGTCGTTCGGGTCCGGGGTCAACGTCACGCTGGGACTGCCGTTCGTGCGCACCTCGCCCGACCACGGCACCGCGTTCGACATCGCGGGAACAGGTCGCGCCGACGAGGCCTCGATGCTCGAGGCGATCCAACTCGCGGCACGGCTCGCGCACGCGCGCTTTGACATGGGTGGGGGCCATGTCTAACCTTCCTTTCCGGAGTCGAGCCGTGTCTTCCACCAGCCGAGTCCGGTGATCAAGCTGACCAATGTGTCGAAGGAGTACCCGCGGCGCGGACACGCGCTGCAGGACGTGTCCTTCCACCTCAAGAAGGGTCAGTTCGCCTTCCTCACGGGCCACTCCGGATCGGGCAAGACGACCACCATGCGGCTCGCCCACATGTCCGAGCGGCCCACCAAGGGCGAGGTCCGCGTCACGGGGTACTCCTCCGACTCGCTCACGGAGCGCAACCTCTGGCGCGTGCGTCGGAGGGTCGGCTACGTCTTCCAGGATTTCCGTCTCCTCCCCGGAAGGACCGCGCTCGAGAACGTGGCCTTCGTGCTCGAGGTCACCGGCACGCCGCGGAAAGCGATCGGGCCGGCGGCTCAGCGGCTGCTCGCCCAAGTCGGCCTGGCGCCGAAGGCGGGCGCGCTCGTGCACGAGCTCTCGGGGGGAGAGCAACAGCGCGTCTCGATCGCGCGCGCCCTCGCGAACGACCCCTTCGTCCTGCTCGCCGACGAGCCCACGGGCAACCTCGACGACCGAGCGACCCGCGGCATCATGGATCTCTTCTGGGACATCAACGCCAAGGGGATGGCGGTGCTGATGGCGACGCACAACCTCGATCTCGTGCGGCGCTACCCCCACGCCCGGCTGTTCGAGCTCGATCAGGGCCGTCTCGTGTTCGACTCGGCACCGGACTAGCCGGTGTACGCGCTTCGCGAAACGATCGCCGCGTTCCGGCGCGCCCCGGTTCTCACCGGCCTCTCGTCCGCGATGGTGGGCCTCGCGCTCTACGTCGTCGGGCTCTTCGGGCTGGCGACCTACAACCTCCAGCTGGCGCTCACGTCGGTGGAGGAGCGCGTCGAGGTCGCGGTCTACCTGCGCGACGATGCGAGGCAGACCGAGATCGACCTGGCCCTCACCGAGCTGGCGTCGATTCCGGAGGTGCGCTCGGTCAGCTTCGTGTCGAAGCGCGACGCGCTCGAGCGCGCGCGCACCGACCTCCCGGAGTTCGGGGAGCTCTTCTCGGACCTCGAGGTCAATCCTCTGCCCCAGTCGCTCGAGGTGGAGCTCCGCCCGGGCGAGCGGAACCCGGACGTCGTGGAGCGCGTGTCGGCCGTCGCGTCCGCCTATCCGTTCGTCGAGGACGTCCGGTACGGCCGCGAATGGGTGGACAAGCTGTTCACGCTGCGGCAGATCGGCGCAGCGACGACGGCGGTGCTGGGCTCGGCATTCGCGGTGGTCGCGGCGCTCATCATCGGCACCGCGCTCCGCATCGCCGTATTCGCCCGGCGCGACGAGATCTACGTGATGCGCCTCGTCGGTGCGAAGAGCTCGTTCATCCGGCGGCCGTTCCTGCTCGAAGGTGCGATCGCCGGTGTGCTCGGCGGGCTCCTCGCGTGGGGGCTCACGTACGCGACCTATCGCGGGGTCTACAGCTACCTCTTCGAGGTGGCGTGGATGCCGCCGGCCTGGATCGCCCTCGGGCTGCTGGCCGGAGGCTCCTTCGGCGCCGTGTCCAGCGCGCTCGCGATCCGACGGCATCTGCGGGAGATCTAGTGACTCCCGCGAGGACCCGCCGGCGCGATCGAGCCTCGCCACCCGCGCTCGTCGCGCTCCTCTGCCTCCTCGGGCCACAGGTCCCCTCGCCCGCGGCAGCGCAGCAGGGCGACCTGAGAGCCGAGATCCTCGAGAGCCAGCGCAGGCTCGAGCAGATCCGGGCGGAGCGCGAGCGGCTCGAGAGCGAGATCGGCGACGTCCGCAACCGCGTGCGCGACGCGGCGCAGGAGCTCGCCAACGTCGAGCGCAGGCTGTCCGCGAGCATGGCCGTGCTCGCCGAGGTGGAGTTCCAGTCGGAGGCGACGGCGTCGGAGGTGCAGGCGACCACGCGCGACCTGCTCTACTCGCAGGATCGTCTCGCGGAGAGCCAGGCCGTCCTGAGTCGACGACTACGCGACATCTACAAGATGGGGCCGTTGCAGACCGTCCAGGTCCTCCTCGGCGCGCGGTCCTTCGCCGACCTCCTGAATCGCTACCGCTACCTGCAGCAGATCGCCGACTCGGACCGACAGCTCGTGGAGCGCGTGACGGCGCTCGAGGCGCGGCTCGAGGCGCAGAACGCCGATCTGCAGCAGCGCATGGCCCAGCTCGGGCTCCTGCGCCGCGACCGCGTCTCGGAAGTCGCCGAGCTGCGGGCGGTCGAGGGCGAGCGCGAGGAGGCCCTCCGCGACTTCAGGTCGAGGGAGGCCCGGGCGACGTCGAGGCTGGACGAGCTCGAAGGCGACGAGACCCGCATGACGGCGTTGATCGACGAGCTCGAGGAGCGCAGGCGGGCCCTCGAGGCGGCACGCGCCCGCACCGGAGGGGCAGCGATCACCTCCGCCGATGCCGGCTCGCTCGATTGGCCTCTCGAGGGGCGGCTCATCTACCGCTTCGGACGCGAGCGGCGCCCGAACGGGATGGTGCTGCCCTGGAACGGGATCGGGCTCGCCGCGCCCACCGGAACGCCGGTGCGCGCCGTGAAGGCAGGGCGCGTCGCGCTGGCCGGCCCGTTCGAGGGCTACGGTCCGTCCGTGGTGCTGAGCCACGGCGACGGGTTCTATACCCTCTATCTCTACTTGGAGGACATCGGCGTCGTGGAGGGTCGCGACGTCGAGGCCGGCCAGGTGGTGGGGACGGTGGGCGGGGCCGACACCCCGGAAGGGCCGCACCTGGAGTTCCAGATCCGGGCGCCCATGGGGGGCAACTCGCCGCTGGCGCAGGATCCGCTCCAGTGGCTGAAGCCCCAGAGCTGATGGCCCTGCACCCGCTCCGAGGACACGAAGCCGCCCGGGCCTCCCTCGCCCACGCGTACCAGCGGGGCGTGCTCCCGGCGGCGCTGCTGTTCCACGGCCCGCGAGGCATCGGCAAGCAGCGGTTGGCGCTCTGGCTCGCGCAGCTGACCGTCTGCGAGCGACCCACCATGGAGCCATGTGGCGCCTGCGCGCCCTGCCGCATGGCGGCTTCGCTCGAGCATCCGGACGTGCACTGGTTCTTCCCCCTTCCGCGTCCCAAGAGCGCTACGGGCGACCGGCTGGTGGACGCGCTCGAGCAGGCTCGGCTGGAGGAGATCGCGGCGATTCGTGAGCAGCCGCTGCATGCGAGCCACACGGACGAGGTCCGCGGGCTCTACGTCGGCACGGTGAGGAGCATACGCGCGAAGGCGTACATGCGGCCGGTGATGGCGAAGGGGCCCGTGTTCATCGTCGGCGAAGCCGAGGCGCTCGTTCCCCAGGAGGCGAGCCCCGAGGCCGCCAACGCGTTGCTGAAGCTCCTGGAGGAGCCGCCGGGGGCGACGCGCTTCATCCTCACGACGAGCGAGGCGGGCCTGCTCCCTCCCACCATCCCGTCGCGAACGGTGCCTCTGCACCTCGCGCCGCTCCCGACGGAGGAGGTCGATGCGTTCCTGCGGGCGCAGGCGGGTCTCGACGCCAAGGCCGCGACGCGCGCCGCCACCCTCAGCCAGGGCTCCATCGGGCGTGCGCTCGGCTTCGTGCCCGGCGACGAGGACGAGGGCCCGCTCGAGGGACTGCGCCGGCGCGCCTTCGAGATCGTCGCGGCCGCCGCGAGCGCACGCGCGTCCGAGGCACATGCCGTGGCGCTGCGCTTTCCGCCCGCAGGCGCGCGGACCCTGGCGGAGCTGTTCACCTTCGTCGAGGAATGGTTGCGCGACCTGGCCGCCGTGGCGTCGGGTATGCGTCACGCCGCTTGGCACCAGGACACGCTCTCGGCGCTGGACCGACTGGTCGCTCAGCGCAGCCTCACTTCCTACCAGATCGCGGATGCGTTCTCGCGGGTCGAGCGCGCCCGCGAGCTCGCGATCGCCAACGTCAACCCGCAGCTCGTGGTGGGCACGCTCATCCGGGAGCTGCGCGCGTCTCTCTCCGTCGCCGCGGAGGTGACCACATGAGCACACGGGCCGAGCTCACGCACCTCGACGAGGAGGGCCGTCCCCGCATGGTCGATGTGACGGCGAAAGAGGCGACGGCCCGGCGGGCGGTGGCCGAAGGGCACATCGTGATGAGTGCTGATACCCTGCGCCTGATCGTGGCCGGCCAGACGCCCAAGGGCGACGTGATCCAGGTCGCCGAGCTCGCCGGAGTGATGGGCGGCAAGCGGACCGCCGATCTCATCCCGCTCTGTCATGCCCTTCCGGGAACGACGGTGAAAGTCTCGATCGTGCCCGACGAGCGGCTGCCCGGGCTTCGCGCCCGTGCGGAAGCCCGGGTCGTCGAGCGGACCGGCGTCGAGATGGAAGCGCTCACCGCCGTGTCGGTGGCGCTGCTGACGGTCTACGACATGGCGAAGGCGGTCGACCGCGGCATGCGGATCGAGGGCGTGCGTCTGCTCGAGAAAGAGGGTGGGCGCTCGGGAAGCTGGAAAGCGGAGGACTGAGCGCCGGGCGACGCTTCGTCGGCCGGGACCGGCCCGTCAGCTACCGCGGACCGTCGTGCGAGCGCTCGGCGCGACCGGAACCGTGAGCAGCGTTCCGACCCGCAGGTATCGCGGCCGCACGCTGGGGTTGGCCGCCTGGATGTCCGCGACGCGCACGCCGTAGCGCAGCGCGATGTGCGAGAGCGTCTCGCCGCTCGCGACGCGGTGCTCCACGAAGCTGACCCGCTCGTTCACGGGGATGAGCGCATAGGCCGCGATGAATTCGGGCCCCTTTCCCTCCGGCACGCGCACGGCGCTCACCCGCCCCGGCGGCGTCATCCCGCGCACGAACTGCGGGTTCAGCCGCTCGATCTCCTCCTGCTCGACCGAAGCCGCCCGCGCGATGACGTCGAGCGACGTCGCGTCCGGCACGGTCACCGCATCGAAGCGGAACGGCGGATGCTCCTTGGGCTCGTGTTGGCCGGCGTTCGAGCCGACCACCACCGCACCGAAGAGCTTGGGGACGAAGTCGCGCGTCTCACGCGGGAAGTGGCTGCGCAGCGCCCAGAACAGGCTGTCCGAACCGGCGACGCCCGGCGCGTAGGTCGCGAGCACGCGGCGCATGCGGTTCGGCCCGCCGTTGTACGCCGCCAGCGCGATGAACCAGGAGCCGAACTCCTCGCGGAGATCGGAGAGGAACGCCACCGCCGCGGCCGTCGACCTCTCCGGATCGCGTCGCTCGTCGAGGAGCGCCGACACCTGCAGTCCCAGCCCACCCGCCGTCGCGGACATGAACTGCCACATGCCTACCGCGCTGGCCCGGCTCGCCGCCCGGGGATTGTATCCGCTCTCGATGAACGGCAGGTATCGGAGGGATGCCGGCAGCTTCGCGGCGAGCAGCGACGAGTCCACGAGCATCCCGTAGCTCGCCATGCGCCCGAGGTAGTCCGGCACGGCCTCGCCGGCGGTCCCGCTCCAGTACTCGACCCAAGCCGCCACGGAAGCCTGGAAGTCGGGATCGCGCCCGACGGGGCTCGCCAGGATCTCGTCGATCGTCACTTCGATCGTGGGGTGCGCGCGGCGGGGAATCTCGATCCGGGACTCGAGAGGCTGGACCCTCGGCTGTGGGAGCACGGCATCGTGCGGGACGAGCTCGGGACCGGCCCCGCCGCCGCCCAGCAGCGCGCAGCCGCTCGCGGACAGAACCGCGAACACCCCTACGACCGCCATGCATCGGCTTCGGCGTTGCATCGGATCCATCCTGGCGCTCACATCCGGTAGTTCGGCGCTTCCCGGGTGATGGTCACGTCGTGCGGGTGCGACTCGCGCAGCCCACCCGTGGTCACTCTGATGAACTTCGTCGCCGTCCGCAGCGCCTCGATGTCGGCGCATCCGCAGTAGCCCATACCGCTCCGCAGACCCCCCACCAGCTGGAAGATCGTGTCGGACACGGGCCCCTTGTACGGTACACGCGCTTCTATGCCTTCCGGAACCAGCTTGTTCTTGGCGAGCTCTCCCTCCTGGAAGTACCGGTCGGCGGAGCCCTCCTCCATGGCCGAGAGCGAGCCCATGCCCCGCACGGTCTTGAACCGCCTTCCCTCGAGGAGGAAGCTCTCGCCAGGGGCTTCGTCCGTGCCTCCCAGCATCGACCCCATCATGACGCTGTGGGCGCCGGCCGCCAGCGCCTTGACGATGTCGCCCGAGTAGCGGATGCCTCCGTCGGCGATCACGGGCACGCG
This sequence comes from Gemmatimonadales bacterium, assembly GCA_050181335.1. Taxonomy (GTDB): domain Bacteria; phylum Gemmatimonadota; class Gemmatimonadetes; order Longimicrobiales; family Gaopeijiaceae; genus UBA2982. The sequence continues at coordinate 202,496 of JBFXDG010000005.1, forward strand.
GCCGTCCACGCCGTCGGCCGCATCCATGATCGCCGTGAGCTGCGGCAAACCCACACCGGTGACGATGCGCGTCGTGCAGATCGATCCGGGTCCGACGCCCACCTTCACGGCGTCCACCCCCCGCTCCACCAGCGCGGCGGCCCCCTCGCGGGTGCCGACGTTCCCGCCGATCAACTGCACGTCGGGGAATTTCTCGCGCACCCGGCTGACCGCCTCGAGCACGCCCTCGGAGTGACCGTGCGCCGTATCGACCACCAGCACGTCCACGCCCGCGTCCACCAGGAGCGTGGCGCGCTCGACGTCCGCGTTCGACGCGCCGATCGCCGCACCGACGCGCAGCCGGCCGTGCTCGTCCTTGCACGCATTCGGGTAGTTGCGGCGCTTGAAGATGTCCTTGACCGTGATGAGGCCCTTGAGGCGCCCACGATCGTCGACCACCGGCAGCTTCTCGATGCGGTGCCTGTGCAGGATCGCCTGGGCTTCCTCGAGCGTCGTGCCGACCGGCGTGGTGACGAGATCCTCGGACGTCATGACGTCCCGGACGCGCAACGACAGATCGGTCTCGAACTGGAGGTCGCGATTCGTGACGATGCCGACGAGTCGGTCTCCTTCCTCCACGATCGGCACGCCGCTGATGTGGAAGCGCGCCATCAGGTCGTGCGCGTCGCGCAGCGACGCCTCGGGCGTGAGCGTGATCGGATTCATGATCATCCCGCTCTCCGATCGCTTCACCCGATCGACCTCGCCCGCCTGGACTTCGGGCGGAAGGTTCTTGTGCACGATCCCGATCCCGCCTTCGCGCGCGATCTGGATGGCCATGGCGGACTCGGTGACCGTGTCCATGGCCGCGGACAGGAGCGGGATGCGGAGCCCGATGCTCCGCGTCAGCAGAGTCGAGACGTCCGTGTCCTTCGGGTGGACGAGCGAGTGCCCGGGAACGAGCAGCACATCGTCGAAGGTGAGCGCTTCCTTGACGACGCGGGCGGCGGATGAGGGTGGCATGGGGGAGGATAGAGCGGCCATCCAGAAGCGTCAACGTCCGGTATTTCCCGCCTCTCGCCTACGCTTCGCCCCGTGCCTCTCCTTACTCGCCGCCCTCGCTGGCCGGTGTCCGGCGAACCTCGTTCGGTGCCGATGGCACGCGCTCCCCGCTCGCGTCTTCGTCCGCGGGCTCGAGCGCCTGTCCGAGGTCGGCCAGGATCTGCCGCCCCGCGGAGGACACCCCGGAGAGCACGCGATCGGCCGCCGAGATGAGCTGGAAGGCCTCGCGTATCGTGCTCGGGCTCACCGCCCTGCGCCTGAGCTTGTCCTCGAGACCCTCCGCGAACTTCTGCAGGCCCGATGCCTCGACGGGCCGCGCGGACGCGTACTTCGATTCGAGGAACTCGATGTAGTCGAGGACCTGATAGATCTGCTCGTCGGGAAGACTCTCGATCTTGCGCAGAAGGCGCTGGCGGAGCACGTCGTGCATGCCTCGGAAGGTAGCACGAACGAGGCACCTTGGCCGGGCCCCGGAATCCCGGTAAAGTCCTCGCCATGTCCTTCTATCCTCTGAGGGCGGTCCCGGTCTCTCCGTTGGCGGCTTCGGCCTACGGGGAGTGGCTCGAGTGGATCGGGGCGTCGCTCGACGATCCCGAATGCGATCGCAACGAGCTCTGCCGGAGCATCCTGACGGATCTCTACTATCCAGGATTGAAGGATCGCGATCCGGCCGACCTGCCTCCGTCGACGCGCCTCGCGCTGCTGCACATGGATCCGCGCAGCGTGACGCTGGAGCCCGAGTACTACTACGAGATCGACCTCGCGCGCTACGCGCCCCGCAAGCCGCTGCTCTGGCTCTGGGAGATGTTCGACCGCAGCCCGCTCGGCGAGAATGTGGAGCTGGGCATACGGTTCCGCAGGCTACTCGCCAAGCACATCTTCGCGAGCTGTGGCAAGAACTTCAAGGCATTCACGTTCGTGCGCTTCTCGTTCGGCTACAACATGCACGTCGGTGACGGCGTCGTGGTCCACCGGCACGTCCTGCTCGACGACCGCGGCGGGATCGAGCTGGGTGACGGCGCCTCGGTGTCCGACTTCGCCAACGTCTACTCGCACTCGCACAACATCGTGGACGGCCGCATCGTCTACACGCCCAAGACCGTGATCGGGAAAGGGGTGCGGATCACGTACCACGCCACGATCCTCGCCGGTACGACCATCGCCGACGACTCCATGATCGGAACGGGCTCCATCGTGACGAAGAGCACCGAGCCGCACTGGGTCTACGTGGGCGTTCCGGCCCGCAAGGTGAAGGAGAAGTCGGCCGAGGACCGCGCCAACAAGCGCCCGCCCACACCCGATCCGTTCGCGGGCTAGACGCAGAGAGCCGGGACGTCCGGCTACTCCTCCTCGCTGTAGAGCGTTTGCAGGCGTCTCACCACGGCCGGGTCGGCGAGCGTCGTCGTGTCGCCGACCGTCCGACCTTCCGCGATATCGCGTAAGAGGCGCCGCATGATCTTCCCCGACCGAGTCTTCGGCAGGTCGGCGGTGAACACGATCATGTCGGGCTTGGCGATCGCGCCGATCTTCTTCGCCACGTGGTCCCGGAGCTCACGCAGGAGCTCGTCCGACCCGGCATGCTTCTCCTTGAGCGTGACGAACGCGGCCAGCGCCTCGCCCTTGATGTCGTGCTTCTTCCCCACCACGGCGGCCTCGGCCACCGCGGAGTGATCGACGAGCGCGCTCTCGACCTCCATCGTGCCGATGCGGTGACCCGCGACGTTGAGCACGTCGTCCACCCGCCCGAGAATCCAGTAGTAGCCGTCTTCGTCCCGCTTGGCTCCGTCCCCCGGGAAGTAGACGTCCTTCCATTTCGACCAGTACGTCTTCCTGTAGCGCTCGTCGTCGCCCCATACCGTGCGGAGCATCGAGGGCCAGGGCGACGTGACCGCGAGATAGCCCGCCGTGGTCTCCTCGCCCGCGTCGTTCCGGATGGCCACGTCGATGCCGGGGAACGGAAGCGTCGCCGTGCCGGGCTTGGTCTCCGTGAGCCCCGGCAGCGGGGTGATCATGATCGCGCCGGTCTCCGTCTGCCACCACGTGTCGACGATCGGACAGCGCGAGCCTCCGATCGTCTCGTGGTACCAGATCCACGCCTCCGGGTTGATCGGCTCGCCGACCGTTCCGAGCACGCGCAGCTTCGAGAGGTCCGACTTCGCGGGCCACTCCTCGCCCCAGCGCATGAACGACCGGATCGCCGTGGGCGCCGTGTAGAAGATGGTCACGCCGTAGCGCTCACAGAGCTGCCAGAGCCGGCCACGGTCGGGCCAGTCCGGAGCACCCTCGTAGATCAGCACCTGCGCCCGGTTGGCGAGCGGACCGTAGACCACGTAGCTGTGTCCCGTGATCCATCCCACGTCGGCGGTGCACCAGTAGACGTCGTCGTCGTGCAGGTCGAAGACCGCGCGCGTGGTCGCGCTGACCTGCGTCAGGTAGCCGCCGGTGGTGTGGACCACGCCCTTCGGCTTCCCGGTCGTGCCCGAGGTGTAGAGGATGAACAGCGTGTCCTCGGCGTCCTGATGCGCGGGCGGGCAATCCGCCGACGCCGATGCCATCAGCTCGTGATACCAGTGATCCCTTCCCGGTGTGAGCGCGGCGTCGACCTGCTCGCTGAGATCGCCGCCGCGCGCCACCACGACGACCTTCTCGATCGTCGGTGATTTCTCGAGCGCCTCGTCGGCATTGGCCTTGAGGGGGACGACCGTTCCACGCCGCCATCCACCGTCGGCGGTGATCAGCACCTTGGCCGCGGCGTCGTTGTTGCGATCCGAGAGCGACTCGGGGCTGAACCCGCCGAACACGACCGAGTGGATCGCGCCGATGCGCGTGCAGGCGAGCATCGCCACGACCACCTCGGGAATCATCGGAAGGTAGATGGTGACGCGGTCGCCCTTCTCCACGCCGAGGCCCTTCAGCACGTTCGCGAAGCGGCAGACCTCCTCGAGCAGATCCGCATACGTGTAGCGGCGTGTGTCCCCCGGCTCACCCTCCCAGGAGATCGCGACGCGGTCTCCGTGTCCGTCGTTCACGTGCCGGTCGAGGCAGTTGAACGAGACGTTCAGCTTCCCCCCCACGAACCACTCGGCGTGCGGCGGCTTCCAGCGGAGGACTTCCTTCCAGGGCTCGAACCAGGAGAGCCGGGTCGCCCATCCCGCCCAGTACGCCTCGCGATTCTCCGCCGCGCGCCGGTAGACGTCGGGATCGTTCATGATGGCACCGGCCCGGAACGCCGCGGGAGGCGCGAAGCGGCGATCCTCGATCAGCAAGGCGTCGAGCGCGCCCTGGTCGGGCATCCTCGAATGACGGCTCATGGGACGATCCTGGAAGGGGTCGCAGAGGGATTCACGGAACGGGATCGCGCGGCACCCGCGGGTGGGTCGCCCAATGTGCGCGCTGCGGTCGGTCGGACAAGACCCGCGGCCCTCACCGGCCCTAGTCGCTCGGCACGTGGCGGGCGAGCGCGTCCGATCCCAGGATGCGCTCGAAGGACGCGACGGTCTCGTTCGCCAGGCTCCGTACCGCGGCACGACCGGCGGCGATGGTCCGCTCCGGCAGCACGAGCTTGAACCTCACTTCCGTTTCCGCACGGCCCGGCTCCCGTGCGCCGTCCGCGAGGCGGAGGCGCAGGGTGAGCGGCGTGAGGTGACCCCGCGGCAGCTCCTCCTTGGCGACGGCCCCCAGCTCCCCGAGCACCACCTCCGGGTCACCCAGGTGCGCGAGAGGCAGCGCATCCACCACCAGCGCGAGGTTCCCGCTGAGCCCCTGGGACGTCTCGTCCAGGTACACGTCGATGCTCACCGCGTCCGCGCGCCCCGGCGCATGGAAGAAGAGGTAGGCGCTCCGGGTCGACTCCCCCTCCCACCTGCCCTCGAACTCGAGGCTGGTGGTCTTCTGGAGGCCGGAAAGCTCCCAGCCCGCGCCCGCGATTCCCTCGCGAACCGCCTCCACGAGCGGCTCCAGGGTCAGGATCTCGTCCATGGGTCTCGGCGGTGTTGTTGACACTGAATCTCGCGGCCGTGTAACGTCAGAAAATGGGGATGAATCCCGATTCGAGCGATCTCAGGCTGCGCGCCGCGCTGCAGGCCGGTGGGCAGCGCTTCACGGAGCAGCGGGCGACCGTGTACCGGTACCTCGCCGCGACCGACGCGCACCCCACCGCGGACGAGGTCTTCTTCGAGGTGCGCCGGAGGCTTCCCGGGATCTCGCTCGCGACCGTGTACAAGACCCTGGAGACCCTCGTCGGGTGCGGGTTGGCGGTCAAGCTGACGTTCGCGGACAACTCGGCGCGATACGACGGGCGCACCGAGCCCCATCACCATGCGCGCTGCCTCGCCTGCGACCGCGTGGTCGACGTTCCTGGAATGATCCCCGAGACGGAGGTCGACGCGCTGAGTCGGAGCGCCGAAGGCTTCACGATCACGGGTTACCGATTCGAGTTTTCGGGCTACTGCTCCACGTGCCTGCCCACGCAGGGCCGCACGCGGAGCGCCCGCGCGTGACGCCCCGAGCACGCGCTTGACGATCCGATCGGCGTGGGTCGCCGCAGGGCTCGCCACGGCGGCGCTCGTCGGAGCGTTGTTGGGCGCACCACGGCAGGCCGACGCCCAGGAGATCGAGTCGCTCCGGGAACGGCTGGACGCGCTCTTCGGAAACACCACGTGGCGGGGCGCGACGTGGGGCGTGATGGTCCGCTCGCTCGACACGGGCGATACCCTGTACGCGATCGAGGCGGGTGAGCCACTGGCGCCGGCGTCGAACCTCAAGCTGCTCACGACGGCCGCTGCGCTGCGGATGCTGGGGCCGGACTACCGTTTCCGCACCTATCTGCTCACGCAGGGCACCATCCGGAACGGCGTGCTCCACGGGGACCTGGTCCTCTACGGCACGGGAGACCCGGGGATCTCCGATCGCTTCTACCGCACGAAGAACGAGGTCTTCGATCTCCTCATCGACCAGCTGCTCGCCCTCGGCGTGCACACCGTCACCGGCGACCTGGTGGGAGACGCCTCGTTCCTCCCGGGGCCGCTCCGCCCGCCGGGCTGGCATCCCAGCGATCTGAACGACGGGTTCACGGGCGCGGTGTCGGCGCTGTCCTTCAACGAGAACGTGGTGTCGTTCCGCGTCGTGCCGGGTGCCGTGGGGACGACGCCGACGGTCTACACGGTCCCCGATCACGCTGGCCTCGAGATCGTCAACACGGCTCAGACCGTGGCCTCCGACGCTCGGCCGCGGCTCGCGATCCTGCGCGACGACCCGCTCGAGCCCGTCCGGGTCGAGGGCCGGCTGCTCTCGACCTCGCGGGACGTGTGGCGCGAGATGACGGTCCCGGTGCCCGCGCATTTCGCCGCATCCGTCTTCCGCTCCGCGCTCGAGGAGAAGGGGATCACGGTGTTCGGCGAGATTCGCACGGTCGACGCGCGCGAGCGGTCGGTCGTGGGAGCGATCTCCGCGCCGGCGCTGGGCCGCCGGGGAGCGAGAGTGCTCGCCCGCCATGTCTCCGACCCGCTGAGTGCCTATCTGGCGGTCGTGAACAAGGAGAGCAACAACCTGTTCGCGGAGCTGGTCTTCCGTCTGCTGGGACGCACGGCGAGCGGCGTCGGATCGCCCGAGGCGGGCTCGGCGGCGGTACGTACGGCGCTCGGGGAGCTCGGCGTGGACATGACTCGGGTCGTGCAGCTCGACGGATCCGGCCTGTCCTCCGGAAGCCGCGTGAGCGCGTCCACCTTCGTGGATATCATCACCCGCATGGCGGCGAGCCCCGTCTGGAGCGAGTACTGGGGCTCCCTGCCGGAGGCGGGCCGCAGAGGCGAGCTCGGCCGCATGTACGGAACCTTGGCCGCGGGCAACCTACGCGCCAAAACCGGGACGATCCAGGGCGTGTCTGCGTTGTCCGGCATGGTCAGGTCACGCACGGGGGAGCGCCTCGCCTTCTCCCTGCTCGTGAACGGAACGCGCTCGAACTCCAGGGCCAAAGCGACCGAGAACCAGGCAGGTGTCTTGCTCGCCGCATTCGATCGCACCCTCTCCGCCGATCCCGACGTGCGCTTCGTCGAAGAGCTGGAGCCGAGCGATGTCGGTCCGCGACGGTATCTCGTCGGGCGCGGCGAGAACCTGGCGCTCATCGCCGACCGTCACGGCATCGACCTGACGACGCTGCTCGAGGCCAACCCCGACCTCCAGCGCGAGAGGGTCGTGGCCGGGCAGTGGCTCCGCATTCCGGCGCGTACTGCCACGCAGTAACGCGGCCGTCCAGCCGTCAGCTCGCGGGAGCTTCCAGCTTCCTGCCGAGCGCCGAGCGCAGGCGTCGCCGCAGCTCGAACGTCGACATCGTGGCGATGGTCCTGGCCGCCGTTCGCTCGCTGTTCCAACGAACCTCGGGCAGCTCGAGGAGCTCGCCCGACCCCTCCGCCGGCGAGAGCACCAGGTAGTATCGGCCCTTGTAGTCCACGCTCGGCTCTTCCCGAGCGGATGCCTGCCAGCGCCGGCCCTCTGCGTCCGTGAATTCCTTCATCGACTGACCGAATGTTCCGGGGTGACGCGTCGCCTCAGGCGACGGAACGACCGCGCTCAAGGCTATCAGGCAGCCCGCAGGCGTCAAGGAAGCGGTCCAGCACGGGCCCGAGCCCGCCTCGGTCGCGGATCTGCGTGGGCGTGAGGCCCACATAGGTCCGCAACGCCCGGCGGAACGCCGCCCCGCTCGAGTACTCGAGCTGGCGGGAAATGCTCTGGGCGCTCCGACCGGGATCGGAGAGCCAGCGCGCACCGTGGAGCAGCTTGGCCCACGTGAGCATGTGCCCCGCCGACGGCAAGCCGCACGACCTCAGACGCATGCTGATGTGGGCTCGCGTGAGCCCCACCATGCCGGCGAGCTCCTCGGCGCTCCACCCGCGCTGCACGCCTTCCAACGCCAGTCGCACCGCCATGATCTCCCGCGGCGGCACGTAAGGGCTCACCGCCCTCGTGACGATCGCGTCGGTGCCGGAGCCGAGCGCCCGCCACAGGGCTGGCCCGAGCTCGTCCCACGTCAGGATGTCCGCCGGCAGCAGCACCAGGCTGCCGATCCCCGCCCTGCCCAACCGGAAGAGCGTCACCGGGTCGAGGTGCGGTCTCGCGATGAAGACGATCGCGAGGCTGGGATAGCGCCTGCGCACCTCTCCCACCGCCACATCACCGGGTAGGCGCGCGTCGATGGCCCCGGAGTCGATCACGACGGCGGTCACCGGCCTTTCTCGGATCAGCCGCAGCAGCCCATCCCACGACCTCACCGCGGCCAACGTGACGCCGCGTGACGCATCCGCCGGTTCGCGGATCGCCCGTTGGACGCTCGGATCACTCGTCAGCAGAGTGACCAGTGGCATGGATCTTCGAAAAAGGTATACGCGCGGAGGAAAGTGATACTACGCGTCCGCCAGGGGTCTGGAAAGTTCAGCCTGCGATCCGATCCCCCAAAGAACGAGGGACTGCTTACATGAAGACCTTGAGCCGTGCTTTCTTGGTGCTGCTCCTGTCGGTCAACCTGACCGCCTGTGGCACGAACGTCATGGGCCCCACGGGCAACCCTGACCCCGGCCAAGGCAACCCTGATCCCGGCCAGGGCAACCCTGATCCCGGCCAGGGCAACCCTGATCCCGGCCAGGGCAACCCTGACCCCGGCCAGGGCAACCCCGATCCCGGCCAGGGCAATCCTGATCCCGGTCAGGGCAACCCCGACCCGGGTCAGTAAACGCTCAGCGGGCGAATCGCACCGGTCGACTCAAACCGCGACGCCCGCCGCTCGCTGCCGCATCGCTCGAAGCCCCTCGCGGACTTCGAGCGGTGCGGCGGAATGCGCTTCCTGGAAGTCGATGGACTCGATCGGCTCATCCAGGCGCCGCAAGGCGCTTTCCGCATCGAACAGGATGCGGTTGTACCTGTGCTCCTCGGCGAACTTCACGGCTCGCTTCAGCCACGACCTGGCCAGGTCGAGCTCGCCGAGCGACTCGTGGCTCAGTCCGCGGGTGTACAGTGCGTCGGCGGTTGCCGAGCTAGCCCCTTGCTCCCAGCCGAGCGCATCGGACTCCCGCGCATAGCGCAGGAATCCCTCGCGGTCACCTCGCAGCGCGCGAATGTGCGCGAGTGATTCCCGCGCGTACACGAGGTAATAGTGTTCTTCGGTGGCGAGCGCGACGTAGCTCCACGCGTCCTCGGCGGCGTCGTGATCGCCCATCTCCATGAGGGCCCCGGCGAGGCTCGCCACGCAGCGCGCACGGCCAGAGTCGCTCTCGTACTTCGAGATCGCGATCCATCCGTGGCTCAGGCTCTCGAGGAAGTTTCCGGCCGCCTGCTCGATGCCGAGCAAACCGTGGTGCACCAGCGCGATCGTCTCACGGTCGCCAGAGGCCTCGGCCTCCACGAGCGCGTCCAAGAATCGCGCGCGTGCCGCCGGAAGATTTCCCAGCTCCTTCTTCACGCCGCCCAAGCCGACCAGCGCTCGCGCCGCGGCGTCGTGGAAGCCGGCGGCTTCGGCGATCTGCTGCGTGAGCCTGAACCACCGTTCGGCCTCCGACCAGTCTGCGCGTCGGCGGGTGAGACGACCCGCCAGACGGGCCGCATCGACGGCGGGGCGGGCGGCACCCATCGCCGCGGCGATCTCGTAGCCGCAGCGATAGATCTCGAGCGCTCCGTTCACGTGACCTTGAGACTCGACCGCATCGCCGAGCTCGACCAGAGCCTTGCTGAGGTCCTCGAGCCGGCTCTCCTCCAGCGCCGATAGCGTCCGCTCCCACAGGTCGGCCTCCTGGCCGATCTCGTCGCGCGCGCCCAGCTCCGCGCGGGCGCGCCGCACCTGCCCCGCCGTCCTCTCGGTCGGCGCGGCCAGGTCGTCGTCGAGGTGCATGCGGACCAGTCGCGCGACCACGAACCGCTGGGCGATGCGCCGGCTCTCCGTCTCGTTCGACTCGCGTCCCTCGAGATCGGCGAGGATGTCCCACCCGGCGAAGCGAGCCGAGCTCATCCCGTCGGCCGGGTGGACGACTGCGTCGAGATCCCGGTGGAGGACCACCGACGCACATTCCCCGGCGAGGAACATGATGCGATCACGCACGTCCGCCGGAACCATCGGACGAGGAACCACCGAGTCGGCGACCACGAACCAGGCCCGGGTCCCGTCGCTCCCGAGCGCCACGGCGAACGTCGCCGGGACGGACGCTGCGGGCTCCGCCGGGCGATCGCGTGCTCCGGGAATCCCGAGCTGCCAGGCTTCGGCCAGCGGCTCGTAGGCGAAAGCCCGCCTGGGGCGATTGCTGAGCTGATCCACGACCACCCAGGGGTGGATCAGGTTGCTGCCGTGCTCGTCCACCCAGACGGCCGCGGCGCGGTCCGCCCCGGCCAGCTCGGCGATCTCGACCAGCCCCTCGAAGACCTCCTGCCTCCGTGCCTCGGCCGAGTGGAGGGCCTGGGACAGCCGCAGGCGAGCGGAACGACGGTCGCGGTATTCCTGCAGCCTGAGCACGTCGGCCACGGGCATGAAGAGTCCTATTGATCGCCAGTACGTCGGGGGGGCATTTCGAACTTAAGTGCCCTCGGACCCCCCCACAACAATGCCGTCGGAGACCCCGAAAACAGCGCCTAGCCCCCCGAGCCCAGCTCTCTCCGGTGCATCAGCTCGGGGAACTCGTAGACGATCACGCCCTCCTCGGAAATCACGGACCGCACACGCAGATCGTCGTCCATCGAGATGAGGATTTTCTCGGCTGCGGGGATGGCCAGGTTGAGGTCCGAAGCCACCTCGCTCACGGTCAGGCTGCCGCCCTTCGCGGCGGCGAGCTTCAGGACCTTCCGCTGGATGCGCTGCATGATGGCTTTGCGCCGATCCTGTTGGCCGCTCCAGCCCCAGTAGAACGCCAGCGAACCCCCTGCCCCCATCACCGAGCCCACGGCCACGGCCGCCATCTCGAACTCGACGAACCCGATCAGGATGAGGAGGCTCGCGATCAGCACCATGACGGTTCCCAGAATCCGCCGCTTGGTCCCGTTGCCCGGAAGGCGCTCGTCGGGCTCGTCCTCGACGATTCGACGCTCGGGCTCCTGACCCATGACGGTCAGGGCGCGCGACGCGTTCTCCCACCCGAGCCCGCAGCGCGGGCAGATGAGGTGCTTGCGACGGGCCAGCCAATACACGAGGCCCCCGAAGCCGTACGTGAAGATGCTGACGCCGATCAGCAGCCCGACGTGGCCACCGCGCCTGAAATAGGGGATCCCCTCCCCCTGATACGAGCAACGCGGGCAGCGGCGGACGCCGCTCGGTCGCGAGAGCGCCATACCCACGGGCGTCGCTGCCCCGCAGGACGGGCAGCGGAGCATCCCTGGCTGGAGCAACTCACCGCAGGTCGAGCAGCGCATGAAACCCTTACGAATCCACGCCCCGGAAGGTTCGCGATCGTACGTTCACGATATCCGAACCAAGCGCAGTCGCAGCACCGCTTGAGCCGAGACGGCTCCACCGGCCTCTCCCCCCAGACGGAGTGCCAGAGGGGCGCCGGGGCCCGGAGTGACGAGGTAGTAGCCCACCGAGGACGACCAAAGCGACCCGGAGAAGTTCGCGCCGCCCGCCCCGATGAGCGTCGGCGAGAGCGGGAAGGGCGCGAGGAAGCCCTTCAGATCGATGTCGGGATATTGGAGCGGGCCCGGCGCCGGCGTCGGCAGATCGGTGTACGTCGCGGTCCACCAGTCGGCGACCAGATCGGCCCAGGCCTCACCCGTCGCCGTCTCGACGTTGGCCACGCCGGTGAGCGTGGTCTTCGTGAGCCGCGAGAGCACGTCCACGCCCAGGTGATCCTCCACGTACAGGAGGTTCAGGAAGCCGGCGCCTCGCTCGGGAAGGGAGCCCTGCCCGGTCGTCACGATCACACTGACCGTGTCGGGGCGCTGCAGATAGATGCGCGATCGGTCGCGCACCCCTTTTCGGAAGAGTGTTTGGCTGGCGGTGTCGCCGAGCGCAACATAGTCGCGATATACCAGCTCCTCGGCCATCTGCGCGAGAGCCTCCGACAACCAGAGCGCCTCCTGTGTCTCCGCACCCCGCACCAGGATCCGCTCGTTGAAGTGGATCATGTGCTGGAACTCGTGCGCGAGGATCGCGGGCACGACGTTGGCTACCGCCGATTTGCTGCGGACGTTGCCGTGCGCGCCGGCCGGGTCGGGCACGATCGAGTAGAAGATCTCCCCCCCGTTGCTGCCCGAGCTGCTCGGCAGCAGGTCCACGCCGTAGAAGAACCCGCCGACGAACGACGAGGAGCCGGGAGGTGTCAGGCGGTTCACCGCCGGGGTGAAGAGGATGACGATGCGCCCGTTCGCGTCGAGATCCGAGGGGCGGCCGAATGTCGTCGTGTCGCGCGGATAGATCACCTGGTCGAATCGGGCCGCGAAGGCGTCGAGCTCGCCCGTCGAGAAGCCACCCGTGGGCGCGAGCGTGTCGACGAAGATCGCCGCGTGGCTGCCGACCGATCGGGCCACGGCGCCCACCCGGTCGAACCCGCCGTGACCGTTCAGCACGTTGAACGAGCGCTGCTCGCCCAACACGGGAACCGGCGCGGGGGGCGCCGCGGTCGCCGCTGGGCCGCGCAGCCCCGGCGTCCGTTCTCGGATCAGGGTGCGTTCGAGCTCGCGCAGGTGCTGGTCCCAGGCGGCCTGGCGGTCGAAGGAGCCGAAGGGAGGGGCCCGGCCGTCGAGCTGGAGAGCCGGGGGCGGTGCGCGCTCCGGTGACGGCGCCGCGAACGAGCCCAGGGCCGTGAGCTGGAACGGGTGGCGCGCGGCGCCCACGGTGCTCGCCGAGTACACGAGCGCGAGGTAGGAGACGCCCGATCCTCCCGGAAGCAGATGACACTCGAAGCCCTGGTCGTCGGCGACGTCGAGGACCGCACCGACCTGCAGGGGCGTCGTCGTGCTGCCGCCGGTCACCGCGAAGTCGAGGGTGTCCTCGGAGGCGACACCGCCGAGCTGTACGTTCACGCCGACGTCGCGCGCGGGCAGACACCGCGGCACGAGCACACGCAGGCTGGTGCCCGTGGCCGAAACGACCCGCCCTCGCATCCCCGAGAAGAGCACGATGTCCTGCAGCGCGACCGGGCTGAAGTTCGTTCCCGTCACCGTGACGGTATCGCCGGCGGCCGCCGATGGCGGCGTGACCGAAGTGATGGTGGGGCGGTCGACCCCGAACAGCTTGAACTCGGCCGCGCCCTGCTGGTCGGCCACGCGGGCGCGCACGCCCACCTCTCCAGGGTTCGGCCCGAGCCGCACGCGCGCCTCCGCCGAGCCCGTCGAGTCGGTCGCCGCCGTGCTGGCTCCCACGAGCGTCGCGCCCCCCGATGTGATCTCCCAGAGGACGGTGACCCCCCGTCGTGGCTGACCGGTGACGAGGGAGCGCACGACGACCCGCAGGGGCGCCGGAAGCTGCGTCCCGATCACGCCGAACTGCCCGTCACCGCTCCCGACGACCACCTCCACCGGGAGGGTCACGACGGTCGTGGGTGAGTTGCACCCGCCGAGGACGAGCAGCGCGAGCAGCAGGCGCGCGAAGCGCCGCGTCCGTGGCATCAACACCCCGCTCCGCCGCGGCCCCGCCGGGGCTACCGCGCCCTCTCGAAGCTCAGCAGATCGACGATCGGAGAGCCGGTGAGGGCCGACGCGCCCGTGCGTACTCGCGCCGTGACGTTGATCCGCTCCAGCGGGACGAGCCCCTGGACGTCGGCGAGCCGCTCCGGTGGAACGGCGACATAGATGAACGGACCGTCGCTGCCGCCGTAGCGCGTGAGGAGGAAAGGCTCACCCTGCCTGAAGTCGGTGCGGATCGTCTCGGCCCGTTCGAGCGAGATGAACTGCAGCCCCCATGCGATCACACGACCGGCGTGGGCCTCGGGTCTCGAGGTCAGATCCTGCGGCGTGAGGGCCGTCGGGACCCCTTCGGCGGGGGCGCCGCCCTGCGCGGCCGTGGGCATCCACACCCATCCGTCCAACCGCACCCGCGCCCAGTTTCCCTCTCGCGACACGATCTGCAGGTCGCGTGAGGGTGCCGCCCGCGCCAGCGTGTCGCCGTCGGGCGCGCTCAGGATCGCCGCACCCGCCGGGCCGACGTTCGCGAAGGTGGTGGGCTGCGCGGCCGCGGGTGCCGCACGTGCCGAGGCCGCCGTCGAGGCACCCCCGCCCCGTGCGGGAGGAGACGTGGCGGACGCGGCTGCCGTCGACCCGCCCCGGCCGGTGCCGACGGACGCCGACCAGATCCATCCCCTCCGCCGCACGTGCGCCCACTGGGGCTGCCGTCCGACTTCCTCCAACAGCGCCCCTTCTTCGAGCCGGCCGATGATCGCGCCGGACGGCCCGCTGCGGAGATTCTCGCCCCCGGAGGCCGACACCGTGAGATCGAGCTCGGTGTCGCTCGCGCGCAGAGAGGCGAGCCAGACCCACCCGTCGAGGTCCACCTGCACCCAGTTCCCCTCACGCCCGACGATCTGGAGGGGCGTGCCCGTCGTGAGGCGGCCCAGGATCACGCCGTTGGGCTCGCGGCGAAAGTTCTCGTCACGCAGGACCGACACGGCCTGAGCGGAGGTGGGGACGGACGGCGCCCACATGAGGGCCACCGAGACCGCGATGCGAGCTCCCTGCGCGCGGGACACCATTCTCGAGTAGAGCATCCCTCGTTGGAAACGATCGCGAACGGACGGTGTTACAGGTGCGTCTTGCAAGCCGGTGCCGACCGCGTCGGAGGCACCCGGTGGAATCTGCCCGGGCCATCTAGGGGCGTCAAACCTTTTCGGACGCCGTACAGGAGCCGAGTTCCGTGAAGCTCGTCGTGCGCACGACCCTGTGGACGATGGTGGCAGCGGGCTCGCTCGTCTGTCCGCGTGAGAGCGCGGCACAGCGCATCCCTTCGCCGTTCGCCTTCATCGACGAGCGTCAGGAGATCGGCCCCTACGTCGGCTACATGAGCGCCTCGACCGGCCGTTTCGGCTACGGTCCATCGGGCGGCCTGATGGTGGGCGGTCGCTACGCGATCGATCTTTCCGGACCGCTCTCGCTCGAGGCCGTCGCCGGTGTCGTGCGAGGGACCCGCGACGTCGTGAACCCCGCACGCCCGGAGGGCGACCGCGTCATCGGCGAGGCGGACGTCCTCCTGACGACCCTCGACGCGCGCCTGCGTCTCAGCGCGACCGGGGCGCGCACCTGGCACGGGCTGTACCCCTTCCTCTCGTTCGGCGCCGGCGTCGTCTTCGACACGGAGGACCCTTCGTTGACGGAGACGGCGGTGCTCGACGGGGACGAGGTCTTCGAGCTCGGGACCAAGTTCATGGCGACCGTCGGACCCGGCATCAAGTGGCACGTTACGCGCCATCTCGCCGTGCGAACCGATCTCGGGTTCTCGCTCTGGAAGCTCGATGCGCCATCGGGGTGGGGCGATCCGACGCTCGGTCTCAGCTCGGTCGCCGAGAGCGAGTGGGTGAGCGCGCTCTCGCTGACGGGGTCGGTCCTCTTCCGCTGGTGACCGACTTCGAGTCCCGCGCGGCCGACTGGCTGGGCGTCACCGAAGCGCTCGCGCGGGTGCTGGGAGCGGCCCAGCCACTCCCGGCCGAGGAGCTTCCCCTCTCGGCATGCTTGGACCGTGCGCTCGCCGAGGACGTGGTCGCCGAGGCGACGCTTCCGCCCTGGACCAACAGCGCGATGGACGGCTACGCCGTGCGCGCGGCCGACATCGCGGGCGCGAGCCGGGGCGCGCCCCTCACGCTCCGCGTGGTCGAACGGGTGCGCGCCGGCGAGCAGCCGGCCCGCGTCATCGGCGCGGGTGAGGCCGCGCGGATCATGACGGGCGCCCCGGTTCCTCCGGGCGCCGACACCGTCGTCCGCGTCGAGGACACGGACCGCGAAGCCTCGGAAGGCGTCGTGCGGGTCGTGGACGACCGTGACGCCGGACAGAATCTGAGACCCGCCGGACAGGACATGCGTCACGGCGAGCGGCTGCTGGCGCGTGGCCACACCGTCACGGCCGGAACGGTCGGCGTGCTGGCCGCGACGGGCCGCGCCCGCGCGGGCGTACATCGTCGACCGGGGGTCGCGGTCCTCACGACCGGGGACGAGCTTCGAGATCCCGACCGCTTCGACGACGTGCGCACGGGCCGGGGCGTGCCGAACTCCAACGGGCCGATGATCGCGGCGATGGCTGCGGCCGCGGGCGCGGTGCCCGAGATGCTCGGCACGGCCGTCGACGACGAGGCGGACCTGCGGGCCCGACTCGATGCGGCGCGCGATGCGGACGTCCTCGTCACGGTGGGCGGAGCGTCGATGGGCGAGGCCGATCTGGTCAAGCGTGTGCTCGACCAGATGGGCTATCGTCCGGACTTCTGGCGCGTACGCATGCGACCTGGGAGCCCCTTCGGATTCGGGTGGCTCCCGCGCGGAGCGCGGCGACAGCCCACGTTCACCCTGCCGGGAAACCCGACGTCGGCGTTCGTCACGTTCGAGGTCTTCGTGCGCCCCTTCCTCCGTCGACTCTCCGGTCACCAGGACACGACGCGCAGGCGGGTGATCTGCCGGGCGAGCGAGCCGATTCGCGCCCCGGCTCGCCTCACCTACTTCCTGCGCGTGGAGATCGACGGGAGCGGACATGCGCTGACCGCCCGCTTGACGGGACCGCAGGGCTCGGGGTTGGTGAGCGGCCTGGCGCGCGCGGGCGGCCTCGCGGTGATCGGAGAGGAGTCGCCGGGCGTGGAGAAGGGCGGCGAGGTCGAGGTCATGTTGATCTCATGTTGAACGCGACCGCTTGAAGGTCCGGGCGGTGGTCGCGGGTGCGGGGATCGCGGCCATGCTCGGGTGCGGCCTTCCGCGCTGGCCCGTCGACGCGCCGCTCTCCTCCGATTTCGGTCTGCGCATGCGGGGGATGACGCCGGACATCCACCGCGGAGTGGACTTCAGCGTGCCGACCGGCACGGAGGTCCACGCGATGGCCGATGCCCGCGTGCGCTTCGCGGGCGTCATGTCGGGGTTCGGCAACGTGGTCTGGCTCGATCACGGCGGCGCGCTGCTCTCAGTCTACGCGCACCTGTCGGTCATCCGCGTGCGCGAGGGTCAGCTCGTGCGTCGGGGCGAGATCGTGGGTCTGAGCGGCGCCACCGGGGACGTGACCGCACCCCATCTCCACTTCGAGGTATGGCGGTTCGGACGAGAGGTGGATCCGGTCCCGCTCTTCGGAGGCAGACCGAAAGCCTGAGGACGCGCGTGCGCTCCGGTCAGGACCCCGCTTTCAACGCGGCGATTTCCTCGGAGAGCCGCGGAAGGACCTCGAAGAGGTCTCCGACGATGCCGTAATCGGCGACGGCGAAGATCGGCGCGTCGGCGTCCCGGTTGATCGCGACGATGGTCTTGGCCGTGCGCATGCCGGCGAGATGCTGGACCGCCCCCGAGATGCCGACGGCGATGTACAGCTTGGGCGCCACCGTCTTTCCGGTCTGCCCGACCTGCTCGCCGTGGGGCCGCCAGCCGGCGTCCACGACCGCGCGCGACGCGCCGAGGGCGACGCCCGGCCCGAGCGCGTCCCGCAGCGCCTCGAGCAGGTTCCAATGGGAAGGATCCTTCATCCCCCGGCCGCCGGACACGATCACGCTCGCCTCGGCGACGTCCACCGCCCCCTCCGCCGCGCGCTTGCGCTCGATCACCCGCACGCGCCAGCGCGATGGATCGAGCTGCGGGGTGACCGTGGTGACCTCCCCCGCCGCGCGGCTCTCGGTCACCGGGAACGCATTCGGCCGCAGGGTGACGAGGGCGGGCGCGGCGCTCATCTCCAGCGTGGCGAACGCCTTCCCCGAGTAGACCGGACGAACGACGCTCACGGCTCCGTCCGCGAGCTCCACGCCGGTCGCGTCGGTGGCGAGCGGAACGTCGAGGAGCGCGGCCACGCGCGGCGCGAGGTCGCGCCCGAGAACCGTCGCGGCCAGCACGACCGCACCGTATGCGCCACCCTTCACGTGCTCGGCGAAGACGGCGGCGTAGGCCTCGGGGTGGTAGTGGGCGAGCGCGTCGTGCTCGCTCACCGTCACGGAGGCGGCACCGTAGCGGCCCAGGTCGCTCGCCGCGGATGAAACACCGGGCTCGCCCAACACGAGCGCGTGCGCGGCGCCTCCCGAGCCCGCGGCCAGACGCGCGGCGACCGACATGACCTCGAAGGCGTTGCCGCCGAGCCGGCCCTCGCGGGGCTCCAGAAACGCGAGGACGTCGCTCATATGGCCTTGGCTTCCTCGCGCAGCAGCCGCACGAGCTCGGGGACGGCGGCCGCCCCCTCCCCGACGATTCGCCCCGGGGGTCGAGGAGGCGGCTCGGCGAGCCCACGCAGCTGCACACGGGAGGGATGCGCGGCCGCCGGCTTCTCCACGAAAGGCTTCTTCTTCGCGGCCATGATGCCCTTGAGGGACGCGAGCCGCGGCTCGTGCTCGCCCTTCGTCACGGTCAGCACAGCCGGGAGCCGCACCTCGACGACCTCGCTGCCGCGCTCGATCTCGCGCTCGCAGGTCACGATCTCGCCTCGGGCCTCGAACGACGACACCCCCGTGACGCACGCGCGACCCGTCAACACCGCGAACATCGGACCCACCTGCTGTTGGTCGTCGTCCGCTGCCCGCACGCCGAACAACACCAGCGGCGCGGGAGAGTCGTTCAGCTCGGCGGCGAGCTTCTTCGCGGTCGCGAGACCGTCCATGGTGGGTTCGCCGGTGAGGAGGAGCGCGCTGTCGGCGCCCATCGCGAGGCCTTTGCGCAAAGCCTCCTGTACCGCCGGCTCACCGAAGCTCACGAGCGCGACCTCGCCCTCTCCCGAGGACTCCTTCGCACGCAGCGCGAGCTCGAGCGCGTATTCGTCGTACGGGCTGATCGCGTACTTCACGCCCGTCGGATCGATGCGCACGCCGGACGGGTCCACGCGCACGCGCGTCTCCGTGTCGGGGACGCGCTTGAGGCAGACGATGATTTGCACGGCCGGCGGCTACCCCGCGGCGACGCGGCGGGATCCCGCTCGCGATACGCCGGAGGATCCCTGCACGAGGAATCGATACGGCCATTCGCGCGCCACGGCGATGCCTATCCGCGGCGTGACCGCGATCGCATCATCCGGAACCTCCCACCCTCGTTGCAGCTGGAGGGGCGGTTGGCGCAGGTCGTGGCCGTAGAAGGCGTCGGTGATGCCGAGCGCGGAGCACAGACGACCCGGACCCGCGGCGAGCGGTTGCGCACCGGCTCGCCGGCGCGCCATGGCCTCCTCGCCTTCGGTCGGCTCGAGACCGCGAAGGAGCACCGCCTGGGCCGTGCCTTCCAGACCGGTCACCACGTTCATGCACCAGTGCATGCCGTAGCTGCGGTAGACGTACGCGCGGCCCGGGGGTCCGAACATCACGCGGTTGCGGCGGGTCGGCCCGCTCACCGTGCACGCGTGGGAGGCAGGATCGTCCGGCCCGCCATACGCCTCGGTCTCCACGATGACTCCGGCCGTGCGTGCTCCGGCGACGGTCGAGACGAGCACGCAGCCCAACAGCGCCCGCGCGGCCTCGACGACCGGGAGGAGGAGAAGCTCCTCGGGAAAGCTCACATCGGGACGGCCTTCCCAATTCCAGGGCGTCCGCACGGCCGAGGAGGGGGCTACCCGTCTCAGTCGCGCGGCCGTCCTCGCGCGCGCCCGCGCCCTCCGCGGCGGCGCGTTTCGGAGCGGTCGTTGCCGTTGCCCCCGCCGTCGCGGAGCTGAGTGCGCCGCTCGTAGTCCGCTTTCCAGGCCTCGATGAGCTGCTCGCCTCGACCCGCGGGAATGATGCTCGCCACGGCCTGCGCATCGTCCCGCAGCGCGGCGAACAGGCCGGAGCCGTACCGTTCCACGAGCATCTGCGCGGTGACGTCGCCCACGCCCTTGTAGCGGTGCGTCAGGTAGCGCACGATCGCGTCGGGCTCGCTCGGAAGCCCCAACCCTTCGAGGCTTCCGGCGGGCAGAGGCCCCTCGGAGAGGGTCGACACGTTCTGCGCCGGCGTACCCTGACCCGCGAACACCGGCGGCGGGTCGTCGTGCTCCCGGCGGCGGGTCGATCCGCCACGCGGTCCGAGCTGCAGGCCGCCGTCGGAGGGCGCGTCCTCGGGCCTGAGGTCGATCAGGACCGGCTCGCGGGTCACCGGAGGGGATGGAGGCGGCTCGAGCGCAGGCTCGGCGGCTCCCGCCTCCGCGTGACCCGCGTCGAAGTCGTCCATCTCGTCCTCGGGGCCCGCGCCGTGCGCCGGCTCCGGCGTGGCGCCGATCGGTGGCCGAGGCTGCTCGGGCAGCGAGCCACCCGCGAGCGAAACCTCGAGGCCGTTCCCCTCACCGCGCCCAAGACGAACGATTCCGTGCTCCTCGGCCTGGGACAGGAAGCGGCTGAACTTCGGAAAGCCCAGCTCGGTCTCGTCGAAGTCGGGTGCGAGGTCGAGGATCCGGCGCTTCACGTCGGAGTCGCGCGCCGGCTCACGTCCGGACTCGCGGAGCCGCTCGAGCGCGCCACGGAGGAGCGCGTAGGCTCCTTGAAGCGGATCGTCGGCCCCACCCGCCGTCGCCGCGATGGGCTGAGGCTCGAGGGTCGGTGTGGCTGCGGGCGCGTCGCGACGCTCCCGGCGACCGCCGCGTCCCCTGCGGGAGCGCGGCTCCGGCTCCTGCCCGCGCGCGGTCTTGTCTCCCTTCGCCGGACCCACCTCGTATTGGCCGTTCCCCAGCTTGATGAGCTCGATGAGCCCGCGCGAAGCGGCCTCCGAGAGAAACTTGCTGAACTTGCTGAAGCCGATCGCGCCTTCGTCGAAGTTGGGATCGAGCTCCTGCATCACCTGCTTGAGGCGGTCGGAGCGCATCACGTCGCCTCGAGAGACCATCTTGCTGACGGCATCCTTGGCGAGCGCCCACGGATCGCGCGCGCGCTGCGCCTGGAGGTCGGTCGTCTTCGTGAGGCCGGTCAGGCTCGTGTACGAGTAGTACTCGTCGCAGTTCTGCACGAGGATGTCGGAGCTCGATTCCTGAATCCCGACTCCGATCACGTACTTGCCGTACTCCTTCAGCTTGAGCACGAGGCTCGAGAAGTCGGAGTCGCCGGTGAGCAGGATGAACGTGCCGATCTCGGGCCGAGTGAACACGAGCTCGAGGGCGTCGATCGCCATGCGGATGTCGGTCGCGTTCTTCTTGTTGCTCCCGTATGCGGGCGCGAAGATCAGATCGACCGACGCCTCGGACAGGGGCACGATGTACTGCGGATAACGTCTCCAGTCGGCATAGGCGCGTTGGACGCTGACCTTGCCCTTGATGACGTCGGAGCTCAGCAGGTTCTTGAGCTCCTTGGAGAGATCGCTTCGCATGCCCATCGTGACATTGTCGAAGTCGATGAGCAGCGCGGCATGGGGAGAGTCGAACCCAGCCGAGTAGGGCCCGCTGAAATGCGGAGCCCGGGTGTACGGATTCGTCATTCGAATCGTCTCGCAGACCTAGATTGTCCTGCCGCGAGACCTCCCCACCTCGACCACGTCGCCGGTCGAACACCGGATCGCGGACGAAGTCGGGGAAGCCTTTCGGAGGCGCTCACCATGAGCGTCGCGGCCTCCTACGTCGATCTCCACGCAACCCGCGCGAGATCGGCCCGACGTACCTGCCCCGTGTCCGTACGAGGGAGCTCGTCGACGAAGCGCACCAGGTCGGGGACCTTATCGGCCGCGAGTACTTCGCGGCACCACTCCACGACCTCCGGCGCCGTCACGATCGCCCCCTCGACGGGGACGACGCAGGCACAGATGGCTTCACCGAGGAGCGGGTCGGAAACCCCGACCACCGCCACCTCCTGCACCGCCGGATGAGCCTCGATTCGAGCCTCGACCTCCCGGGGATACACATTGAAGCCGGAACGAATGATAACGTCCTTGCGACGGCCAACCAAATGGAGGAAACCCGCCTCGTCGAGCAGGCCCAGGTCGCCGGTGAGGAAGAACCCTTCGCGATCGAGCGCGGCGGCGCTGTCCCGCGGCTGCCGGTAGTAGCCGAGCATCACGCCGGGGCCGCGCACCGCGATCTCCCCGACGCTCTCGACCGGCAGCACCGAGCCGTCGGTCTCCAGCACCCGCACCGTGGTACCTTCGATCGGGCGGCCGACCGTGAACCTCCGCGCCTCGGCCGGATCGTCGGGCCGGGACGCCGCGACGGTCGAAGCCGTCTCGGTGACCGAGTAGGCGGTCGTGACCGCGGTACCCAGGCGGGCCTCGAGCCTACGTACGAGGTCGTCGCTGACGGGAGCTCCCGCGACGACCGCGACCCGCAGGGAGGAGAGGTCACGCGGTCGCGTCTCGAGCTCCGCGAGCTCCGCGACGAAGAGCGTCGGGATGCCGTAGAGCACGCTCGCGCGGTGACGCTCGACGTCGTCCAGCGTCGTGGTCGCGTGCGACTCCTCGCGCAGGACCAGCGACGCCCCGGCCAGCAGCGTTCCGAGGAGGCCAGGGCCGAGCCCGAACACGTGCGCGAGCGCCGAGACGCCGACCACGCGGTCGCTCGGCCCGAGCCCGATCGCGTCGGCGGTCCCCGCAGCTGCGGCCAGCAGGTTGGCGTGACTGAGCTCCACGCCCTTCGGCTTCCCCATCGTGCCGGACGTATAGACGAGCGCGAAGCGATCGCCGCTCGCGTCCACGTCGGCCGCAGCATAATCGCGGCCGGCCCCGGACGACACCAGGTCCTCGAACTGGAAGATCCTGTCGTCGTGCCACAGCTCCTGCTCTCCCACCGTGACGAGGTGCCGCAGCTCTGGGAGCTGCGGCATCAGATTCTCGAAGAGCTGCAGGTAGTCCGTTCCCAGGGCGTTCTCGAGCGTCACCGCGCAGGTGGCCCCCGAATGTCTCAGCGCATACTGGAGCTCGCTGCTCGTCAGGCGCGGGCTGAGAGGAACGATCGTCAGCCCGAGCTTGGCCGCGGCGAACGTCGCCAGGGCGAACTCGGGCCGCGGCGTGAGCACGAGCGCCAGACGGTCGCCCGCGACGAGGCCCAGCTCGGCGAGCGCGGCGGCGAGGGCCTCGGCATCGGATTCCACCCCGCCGTAGGTGAGCACCTCGCTCCCGAAGCGCAGATAGGCGGCGCCCGGATCGGTCGTGGCGCGTGTCGCGAGCGCGGAGCCGACCGTGGAGGCCGTGAACCGCTCGCCTGGCTTCACCGTGATACCAAGCCGTTCGTGAGGACCTCCGCGAGGAGGGGCTCGGGCACCTCGTGGCTCCATCCGTCGCCGGGATCGACCTCGCCCAGGCGGCGGAGCAACACCACGCGCGAGCGGCCGCCCCGCACCTTCTTGTCGGTGCGGAGGTACGGGACCGCCGCAGCCGGGTCCACCCGGTGCGTACCCGCGGTCGGCTCGACCAAGGCGTCCAGCACCGAGGCGAGGCGGTCGCGCGTGCCCGGCTCGGTGATCCCGAGCCGCTCGCCGACCTCCGCCTCCAATACCATGCCGAGCGCGACGGCGCTGCCGTGGCCTAGCGCGTACTGCGACGCGGCCTCGAGGGCATGCCCCAGCGTGTGCCCGAAATTGAGAACCTGCCGAAAGCCTCCCTCGAACTCGTCCTCGCTCACCACGCCGGCCTTGAGCTCCACGGAGCGGAGTACAGCGTCGGCCGCCGCTTCGGCGTCGGCGTCGAGCAGGTCGCCCATGAAGCTCTCGAGCTGGCCGAAGTACTCCGCGTCGAGGATGGCGCCGTGCTTGAACGCCTCCACCAGGCCCTGGGCGCGCTCGCCGCGCGCGAGCGTGCGGAGCACCTCGGTGTCGGCGACGACGAACCTCGGCGGATGGAAGGCGCCGACGAGGTTCTTGCCCGCGCTCACGTCGACGCCCGTCTTGCCTCCGACGGACGCGTCGATCATCGCCAGGTAGCTCGTCGGGACCTGCACCACCGGAACGCCTCGCAGGTAGGTCGCCGCCACGAAACCGGCGAGATCGGTCGTCACGCCACCGCCGACGGCCACGACGCACGTATCCCGGCCGAAGCCGGCCTCGAGCATCTCATCGGTCAGGATCGACCAGCTCTCGCGGGTCTTCGAGGCCTCTCCCGCGGGAAACGTGAACAGGGAGGCGTCGAGCCCGGCATCGCGGAGACCTTCCATGACCGGATGACCGTGGAGTGAAGCGACGTCGTCGTCGGAAACGACGGCGTAGCGCCGCGCGGAGGCGTGCTCCTCCAGCAGTCGAGAAAGCTGCGCCAGCAAACCGACGCCGACGAAGACAGGGTATCCGCCATCGCGCGTCCGCACGCGCACGGTCGAGGTCGTCACGAACCCCGATCCGTCGAGCGGGCACTCACCTCGCCGACCTTTCCCACCCGCAGGAGCGTCGCGGGACGCCCCGAAACGTCGACTGCCTCGAGGGAGCTCTCGGCACCGAGCTCCGGAAGGACGGTCTGCATCGCGCGCATGAAGCGCGAGCGCGTGCTCGCGTCCTCCCACACGGCGTACCACGCCAGCGCACGCGTCCCGTCGGCCAGCTCGACCAATGCGTAGCGGTCTCCCTCCCACCCGTCGGCGGCCGTGCCGTCCGCACCGTGCTCCTCGAGCAGGATGCCCACCTCGAGCCGACCGAGGCCGTCCTCGCGGATCACGTGGGGACCGTTCGGTCCCGTCGTCACGGTCAGCTCCAGCGTCACCGGCTCGTCGGCCGTGTCGTGCGCGAGCACCTGCTCGGTGGACTCCGGCAGATAGTCGCCGAAGGGGGCGACGCGCTCGCCGTTCGCCCACAGCGCCTGCACGTAGCCCGTCCCCTCCAGGTAGGGGAAGAGGAGCGCCTCCTGGATGATGCGCGGCGCGCCTGCGAGCGCGGGAAACTGGCTTCCCAACCCCTGGAGGAGCGGCCGCATCTGCGCCGAGAAGTCGGGAACCTCGGAGATGTCGATGGGCGTGCCCAGCATCTGCTCGGTCATGTGCTCCAGCATGACGAGCGTGGCGTGTCCTTCGATCGCCGCCTGCGCCGCCGTGGCCCGATCGTTGTCGAGGTCCGGGTCCATGAAGGCGCTCAGGTCGACGTTCTGATCCTGGATCGCGTGCACGAGCTCGTGCACCAGCAGGCCCTGGAGCGCCTCCTCCGGCTGATCGTCCATCACGAAGAGCGCCGTCGAGTCCGGCTCGTAGAAGCCCGCGACCTGCTCCGTGTAGAGACCGAGCAGGACGGCCCTCAGGTCGAGATCCGGCGGCACCAGACCGAGCAGGGCGTAGACGTCGACGGTGGCCTGGGCTTCGGCCGGCGGCAGCTCCTGGTCGAGCTTATCCTCGAGGTAGCGCGTCAGCTGCGCACGGGTCCTACGCTCCAGTCGCACGGGCTCGCGCAGCTCGAGCCCCGAACGAGCCGCGAGGTCCGGCAGGAGGCCCGAGGCCATCTCCACCAGCACGGGATCGGATGAAACGACCCGCGGATCCGCGGCCTGCTGCGCTCCGCAGGCCGCGACGCCGAGGACGGCCCCCAAAGCCGCACCGATCGAGACGCGCAGCCACGCGGTCGTGGGGTCCCCGCTCCGGGTCACCGCGCCCCCGACGGGGCCCGACCGTACCTGTCCGTGAACCGCACCACGTCGTCGAGATGGGCGGTCGATGCCTCGAGCACGTCCACGTCGGTGACGGCCTCGATCATGTGGATCGTGCCCGGGCGCACCCGGTAGGAGTCGCCCTGCTCGAAGGGCACGGGCTCGAGCGCCTCGGGGGACCGGCCAACCCTCAGGATCATTCGCCCACTCAAAAGATGGAGCGTCTCGTCCTTCTTCTCGTGCATTTGAACGGAGAGGGCCTCCCCGGCTTTCACGTGCAGGATCTTACCTACATAGAGCTCGGTGTCCGCCCAGATCAGCTCGTGACCCCAAGGCTTCTCCACCCGCCGCGGCTGTTGGATCATGGCGGAGCTTCGCCAGGCGGCTGGGCGCGGTCAAGAATGTCCTTGAGTCGCTTCCCGGGGTGTCGCTACGTTCAGCGGGCGGCGCGCCTGGCACCTCAATTGCAGCAGTTGCGCTCACGCGACTCCGCCCGAGAACGGTTCGAGTCCGTAGCCCCCAGCGCGTAGACCATGGCGATCGCGGAACCAAGGCCAGAAGACGTGCCGCCGAAGAGCGGCCTCCGGGCGAAGCTCGCCAAGTACTGGTATCCCCGGCAGTACCTGCTGATCGCCGCGTTCATTCTGGCCCTCGGGATCGGAGGGGTCTGGGGCACGTGGCGGAACCTGTGCGCCGGCGACGCCTGTCCCTCGATCGCCCAGGTGCGGACGTTCGAGCACGAGCAGACGAGCAAGATCCTCGCGCACGACGGCCGGCAGATCACCGAGTTCGGCTTCGAGCGCCGGACGCCGATCTCGATCGACGCCCTGCCCGAATACGTGCCGCAGGCCGTGGTCGCCGTGGAGGACAAGCGCTTCTACGACCACGGCGGCTTCGACCCGCGCGGGATGCTCCGCTCGCTGTACGGAGTGCTGACGTTCCAGAGCAATCGTCTGGGCGGCGGAAGCACCATCACGCAGCAGCTCGCGCGGAACATGTTCGACCAGATCGGCAACGCGCGGAACGGCCTCCAGCTGTACGTGCGCAAGTTCCGGGAGATCCAGGTCGCGCTCGACCTCGAGCGCTCGTATACGAAGGACCAGATCCTCGAGGCGTACCTCAACGAGATCTACATGGGGCGCGGCTACGGATTCCAGAACGCCGCGCGCAGCTACCTCGGGAAGAACCTCGTGGATGTGAACCCCGCCGAGGCCGCGCTGCTCGCCGCGATCCTCAACGTTCCCGCGCGCTACGACCCCTTCCGCTATCCGGAGCGCGCGCAGGCACGGCGCGACCTGGTGCTGAGCCGGATGGCCGAGCAGGGCTACCTGACGCAGGAGGAGGCGGACGGCTGGAAGGAGTTCCCCCTCCCCGCCGAGGAGCCGGAGGGCACGATCGCGTCGGTGGCACCCTACTTCGAGGAGTGGGTCCGGCAGATCCTCGACTCCAAGTATGGCGATCAGGTCTATCGGGGTGGCTACCGTGTCTACACGACGCTCGATATCGACATGCAGCGCATCGCGCAGGCAGCGATGGATTCCGGGTGGGCGAACGCCGAGCGCGACCCTCGCTTCACGCACGCGAAGTTCGCCGAGTTCGACACGGTGCAGTCGTTCCCCGGCGCGTCGACACCCTATCTGCAGGGCGCCTTCGTCGCGCTCGATCCCTTCACGGGCCAGGTGAAGGCGCTCATCGGCGGACGTGACTTCGGGCAGTCCAAGTTCGATCGCGCGCGCCAAGCGCACCGGCAGGCAGGATCGTCGTTCAAGCCGTTCGTCTACACGTCGGCGATCGCGAGCGGCATACCCGCCTCGCACGTCATCGTGGACGGCCCGGTCGTGCTTCCGCAGCTCACCGGGGACGATTGGCGGCCGGCCAACTACACGAACGAGTTCTTGGGGCCGCTCACGATCCGGGAAGCGCTGTACCGCTCGATCAACATGGTCGCGATCAAGCTCGGCTGGGAGGAGGTCGGCATCGAGAGCGTCCGCCAGTTGGCGCGGCGCATGGGAATCAGCACGGAGATCGAGCCGTTCCCCTCGACGACCATCGGCGCGGTCGAGGTGATCCCGATCGAGGTGGCCGAGGCGTACACGGCGTTCCCCACGATGGGCACGAAGATCGAGCCGTTCCCGATCCTCCGTGTGGAGGATGCACAGGGCAACGTGATCTGGGAGCCGCAGCCCGAGCGCACGGAGGTGCTCGACAGCATGGTGGCCAGCATCGCGGTCTCGATGCTGCAGGACGTGGTCGAGAAGGGCACGGGCTACAACGCCATCCGGATCAACGCGGGGCTTCCCCGCGAGGTGCCGTCCGCGGGCAAGACGGGCACGAACAACGAGGGCACTGACCTCTGGTTCACGGGCTTCACGCCCAACCTGCTCGCCACGGTCTGGTTCGGCATCGACACGCCCACGCCGATCTACGTCGGCGGGACGGGCACGGGCGGCGGGCTCGCCGCGCCGGTGTGGGGCAACTTCATGCGCCAGGTCTACTACGGGGTGGAAGGGGACGAGGCGAACGGCGTCGCCGCGGTCGATCCCCTGCTGCCCATCCCCGAGCCGTGGACGCCCAACCCGGGATTGCGGCCGCTGCTCGTCGACCGATTGACCGGCCAGCTCGCGTCCCCGTGGTGTCCGGCGGAGGATCAGTACATGGAGTACTACATCCCCGGAACGGAGCCGACCGAGCCCTGCGACCGCACGGAGCGCCGCTTCAGGATCCCGAGGCTGGCGCGCTGAGCAGGTCGATCTTCCGCGTCCGAAGCGTTCCCTAAGGCCCTTCGGGCGACCCACCCGCCCCTTCGATCCGGCCGCACACCAGCGGGCGCGCGACGATCGCCGCCCCCGGCTCCCCGATTCGAACGGCACTCTGGAGCGCTGCGGCCGCGTTCTCCGCCGCCGCGGCATCTCGCGCGTGGACCGTGGCGAGCACGTCGCCGTTCGCCACGCCGTCGCCCGGCCGCGCCCGCACTTCGAAGCCGACGCCGGGGTCCACGGGCTGGTGCATCATCTTTCGCCCGCCTCCGAGCTCGACGAGCGCCTCGCCCAGCGGGCGCGGCATGACCTCCACGACCGTGCCCGATCGCCGCGCGCGCACGTCGACCTGTACCGCGGCCGTCCGGAGGCGCTCGGGTCGATCCACCACGCCGGGATCGCCCCCCTGAGCCTCGATCAGCCGGGCGAACCTCTCCAGCGGCCTCCCGGAAGCCAACGCCGCCTCCACCCGGCTCCGCGCTCCCGCCGCGTCGACCGCGGAATCGGTGAGGCGCAGCATGTCCGCGGCCTCGACCAACACGAGCTCGCGGAGGTCGGCGGGCCCTTCGCCGCGGAGACAGCGGATCGCCTCTTCGGTCTCGAGGCCGTTGCCGACCGCCACGCCGAGCGGCCGGTCCATCGCCGTCAGCAGCGCGACGGTCCGCAGGCCGCGCGCCCGGCCGATGGCGACCATCTTGCGCGCCAGCTCGGCCGCGCGGTCGTCATCGGTGATGAACGCCCCGGAGCCGGTCTTCACGTCGAGCAGCAGACCGTCGAGCCCCTCGGCGAGCTTCTTGCTCATGATGCTCGCCGCGATCAACGGAATCGACGACACCGTGCCGGTGACGTCGCGCATGGCGTACAGTCTGCGATCGAGCGGCGCGATCTCGGCGGTCTGCCCCATGATCGCGCAGCCGACCTTGCGCACGATCTCCTTGAAGCGCGCAACCGAGAGATCGGTGCGGAATCCGGGGATCGCCTCGAGCTTGTCGAGCGTCCCGCCGGTGTGACCCAGACCTCGTCCTGCGATCATGGGAACGAAGAGCCCCAGCTCGGCGGCCAGCGGCGCGAGCGCCAGGGAGACCTTGTCCCCGATCCCGCCGGTGGAATGCTTGTCGACGCGCGGACCCGGCAGATGCGAGAGGTCGAGCACGGTGCCGGACTCGAGCATGCAGCGAACGAGCACGTCCGTCTCGCCGTCGTCGAGCCCGCGCAGATAGGCGGCCATGAGGAAGGCCGCCACCTGGTAGTCGGGCACCTCGCCGTGCAGATATCCCTCGAGGAACGCGGCCAACGCCGCGGGCTCGAGTGTGTGACCGTCCCGCTTCCGCTCGATGATCCGGGCCGGGATCATCGAGGGTGGGTTAGCTGACGAAGCGCGTCCGCGCGCCCTTCATGACCTCGTCGACCTTGCCTTTCACTTCGTCGGCGAGATCGTCGAGGTGGGAACCGGCCGAGTTCTTGAGCTCGACGGCGGCACGGCGCAGTCGCTTACGCGTCTTGCGGCCGGGCTCGGGAGCGGCCAGCAACGCGATGCCCGCGCCGATCACGGCGCCCAGCAGCAGTCCCGACACGAAGCTGAATACCTGACTGTCCTGCTCCCGCTCGTAGTCCTGATTCATGACCCTCTCCCGAATGGTGCCCCGCCGTTCTCGTCCCGCTTTATGTCTATATTGGAAAAGTTAGCCTAGCGTTCCACGCCCGTGCAGACGAGGGGGACGAAATTTGCCCATGAACGGCCGAGGTACGACCCCGCGCGAGATCGCGATCCCCGCGACCGCGTTCGGCTCGCTCCGCGCGCATCTCGAGAAGGAGGCGGGGCCCCTTCCGACCGTGCACGCGCTGCATCACGCCGGGTACGCGGCCGGTGCCGCGGCCGCGCCGGCCCTCGGGGGCGGCGGCGCCTCGATGGGTGAGGACGCATTCTGGAGCAGGCTCGCCGACTTCTTCTCCAAGCGCGGGTGGGGCGTGCTCCGACATGCCCGTCCCCACCGGGCGGTCGGAGTGCTCACGAGCACGGATTGGGCGGAAGCTTCCCCGGGCGACGGTGGCTCGGATGCGAGCTGTCACTTCAGCGCCGGCTTCCTCTCCGGTCTGCTCACGGAGCTCGCGGGAGGGCCGGTCGCCGTCCTCGAGGTGGGCTGCCGCTCGCGAGGCGGCGAGAGCTGCCAGTTCGCGTTTGGCTCGGAGGGTGCGATCCACGAGCTCTACGGACGCCTGCTCGAGGACCACAGCCTGGACGCCGCGCTGGCGGCGCTCTGAACCGACGCGAGGCCATGCGCGTGTTGGGCGTCGACTTCGGTGAGAGGCGAGTCGGCCTGGCGGTGAGCGACCCGACGGGGACGATCGCCACGCCGCTCGACACGGTTCACCGCCGGGCCGGCAAGCGGCCACCCATCGCCGAGATGGAGCGCATTGCCCGATCGCTCGGGGTGGAGCACGTCGTGGTGGGGCTTCCGCTCGACCTCCAGGGCCGTGAGACCGACTGGTGCCGTGAGGTGCGCGGTGTCGGAACCAAGCTCGCCGAGCGCCTCGGCGTGGAGGTGTCGTTCGTGGACGAGCGCCTCAGCTCGGTGCGCGCGGAGCGCGCCGTACGTGGGTCCGGGCTCAGGAAGGGTGAGCGCGAGGATAAGGGTCGGGTCGACGCGGCGGCGGCGCAGCTGATCCTGCAGGCGTGGCTGGACGCACCGGGAATCGCACGATGAGCCGCTCGAAGCCGCCAAAATCCGGCAAGTCGCGGTCGGGCTCGTCGCAGAGCAAGTCGCTGAAGAGCGGCAAGCCGCAGGGCAAGCCGAAGACGCTCCCCAAGTCGGCGAGGCAGCCGACCCGGCCCGTCACCGCGGTCGCCTCCGGGCGTCGCTACCGCCTCTCGATCGGTGTCGCGGCCGTCGCGACCGCCGTGCTGGCGTTGGTGGCGACGTTGAGCTGGCGGCCCGGCGCACCCATCGCGTTGACGGTGCCCGAGGGCGCCTCGCTCGGCGAGGTGGCGGATACGCTCTCCGCGCGCGGCGTCATCCGCGCGCGCCCGCTGTTCGTGCTCTTCGCACGGCTGCTGCGCGCGGATACGGCGATCAAGGCCGGCCCCTACGAGCTGCGCCAGCGAAGCTCTTGGGCGTCCGCCCTTCGGAGCCTCACGCGCGGCGAGGTCCTGACCGAGCCGCTCACGGTGCCCGAGGGCTACACCCTCGCGCAGATCGCCCCCCGGATCGCGGACCTGTCCGGCGTCCCGGTGGACACCGTCGTCGCGATCGCCGAAGCGCCGGGGCAGGACCGCGCGCTGGGTGTGCCCGGCCCCGGCCTCGAGGGTTATCTGTTCCCCGATACCTACCGCTTCGCGCGCGGCGTGTCGCCGGAAACGGTGCTCGCCGCGATGACGGAGCGCTACCGCGCGGTTTGGACTCCCGAGCGCCGGGCCCGTCTCGACTCGCTGGACATGACGGAGGCGGAGCTCGTGACGCTCGCCTCGATCGTGCAGGCGGAAGCCCGGGTCCTGGACGAGATGCCCCAGATCGCGGGTGTCTACCGCAACCGGCTCGAGCGCGACATGCTGCTGCAGGCGGATCCCACCGTCCTCTACGCACTCGGCGGATATCGTGCGCGACTGCTGTTCGCCGCCATCGACTCGGTGGCCGATCACCCCTACAACACGTACACGCAGCCGGGGCTGCCCCCGGGACCGATCGGCTCGCCGGGCGAAGCGGCGATCGACGCCGCTCTCCATCCCACCGG
Source organism: Gemmatimonadales bacterium (assembly GCA_050181335.1). Lineage (GTDB taxonomy): Bacteria > Gemmatimonadota > Gemmatimonadetes > Longimicrobiales > Gaopeijiaceae > UBA2982. The sequence goes on from JBFXDG010000005.1 coordinate 234,562, forward strand.
TGACTACCTCTACTTCGTGGCCTGGCCCGACGGCACGCACGTCTTCACCCGCTCGCTGGCGGAGCACAACGCGGCCGTTAGCCGCGCACGCGCGGCGGGAGATCAGGGAAGCTGACCGGGGTCGATCTCGCGGCTCGGCTCCGCCTGATCGTCGTCACCGACCCCGATCTCGCGCGCCCTCGGTCCGTCGTGGACGTCGTCGCCGCGGCGCTCGAGGCGGGCGCGCCGGCCGTGCAGGTGCGCGCGAAGGGCGCGCCCGCGCGGGAGCTGCTCGAGCTGGGGCGCGCCGTCCTGCCCATCGCACGAGCCCACCGCGCCCTGCTCTTCGTGAACGACCGGCTCGACGTCGCGCTCGCCCTCGGCGCGGACGGCGTGCACGTGGGCCCCGACGACGTGCCGGTCGCCGCCGTCCGGCGGGCGGTGCCCGCCGGCTTCCTCGTCGGTGCGTCCACCGACGATCCCGACGCCGCGCGTCGCCTCGTGGCCGACGGCGCGAGCTACATCGGCTGCGGAACGGGCTATGCCCCCTCGACCAAACCCGCCGCGGGTGGGGTCATCGGGCGCGAAGGGCGCG
>JBFXDG010000006.1:0-227643 GCA_050181335.1 Gemmatimonadales bacterium
GGCTCGTCCAGGCGGAAGCGAGGATGTCCCTCACCGCGGCGAACGCCGACGCATGGCTACCGATTCGGCCGGGCACCGAAGGTGTGCTGGCACGCGCGATCGCAGGGCTGCTCGTCGCGGACGCGCACGCCGACGCGGCGCGCCGGTACCGCATCCTCTTCCCCGGTGCGGCGCCCTCCGCGGCCGACGCGGCGGCCATGTGTGACGTGCCGGAAGCGCGCATCGTGGAGATCGCCGAAGCGCTGGCCGCGGCCGAGGCACCGGTCGTCCTCGGCGGCGGCTCCGCGGCGGCCCACGGCAACGGTGTCTCCAACGTGGCGGCGGCGCTCGGCCTGAACATCCTGCTCGGCTCCGTGGGGCGGGCCGGCGGTGTGTTCGCGCCGGCCTCGCTCGGCCTCGGCCGCGCGATCGAGCCCGCGAGCCCGACCGACACGCCGATCGCGAACGTCGCTGCGCGGCTGCGGGGGGAAGGAGAGCCGGTCGATCTGTTGATCGTCGCGGACTGCGATCCGGTGCACGCACTTCCCGGCGGCTGGGGTGTGCGCGATGCCGTCGCGCGCGTCGGGACGGTCGTCGCGCTCTCGAGCTTCCGCACCGACACGGTGCTGAACGCCGACATCGTCCTGCCGCTGGCCACGGAGCTCGAGCGGTTCGAGGGCTGCGAGCCCGCCTCGACCGTCGGGCCGCCGACGTTCTCCGTGGCCGAGCCGGTCGTCCCGCCATTGGGTGACGGGCTCCACCCCGCGGATATCCTGCTCGAGGTCGCGCGCGCGCTCCCCGAGCCGGTGGCCTCCCGCTTCCCTTGGGCCGACTACGAGGCGCTCGTGCGCGCGCGGCTCGGCGAGGAGCTGACGCGGCTTCCCGGAGGCGACGGCGCGACCGCCACGGCCTTCATCTCCGCGGCGATCGACCGGGGCGGCATCTTCGGCGACGCGTTGCCGGCCAGCGCTCCGTCCAATCCCCGCGGCGCCGCGCCGGAGCCGACGGCGCCCACCTTCGACGGCGACCAGGGTCAGTACGCGTTCGTCCTCCTTCCCTTCGAGTCCGTGAAGACCCTCGACGGGCGCGGAGCCAACCGGCCCTGGCTCCAGGAGCACCCGGACCCGATGTCCACCGTCATGTGGAACGCCTGGCTCGAGATCTCGCCCGCGGACGCACGCGAGCTCGGCATCGAGGACGCGGACGTGCTGCGTGTCGAGTCGCCGACGGGGTCGGTCGAGGTACACGCGGTGATCGATCCCGCGGTCCGGCCGGGCGTCGTCTCGATGCCGGTCGGCTACGGCCACACCGACTACGGCCGCTACGCGCAGGGACGCGGCGCGAACGTGATGACGCTCCTCGGCTCCGCCCAGGTCGAAGGGACGTCGGCGCCCGCACGGGCCGCCACGCGCGTGCGCGTCACGCGGGTCGGCGAGGGCGAGCTGGTTCGCTTCGGCCGTCGTTACGAGGGCGGGGAGGAGGAGGTCATCCCCGTCGGATGGGCACCGATGGACACCACACGGCCGGATCGGGAGGCCCGCGTATGACGCGCTGGGGAATGGCGATCGACGTCGATCGCTGCACGGGCTGCGGCGCGTGCGCGGTGGCGTGTCACGCCGAGAACAACATCCAGACCGTGGGCGAGGTCGAGGCCGCCAAGGGCCGCGCGATGCATTGGATGCGCATCGAGCGCTACTACGAGGGCACGTTCCCGGACGTGAAGGTGCGCTTCATGCCGGTCATGTGTCAGCAGTGCGGACACGCGCCCTGCGAGCCGGTCTGCCCCGTGTACGCGACGTACCGTACGCCCGAGGGGCTGAACGCGATGGTCTACAGCCGCTGCATCGGCACGCGCTACTGCGCGAACAACTGTCCGTACACGGTGCGCTTCTTCAATTGGTTCCGGCCCGAGTTTCCGTCACCGCTCGAGCGGCAGCTCAACCCGAGCGTGAGCGTGCGACCGGCAGGCGTCATGGAGAAGTGCACGTTCTGCATCCAACGCATTCAAGGCGCGCAGGAAACGGCCGACCAGGAGGAGCGCGAGGTGCGCGACGGGGAGATCCAGACGGCGTGCTCGCAGTCGTGCCCCGCTCGAGCGATCACGTTCGGCGACCTCGACGACGAGTCGAGCATGGTCGCGCAGCTGGCGAGGAGCGACCGGGCGAGCCGCCTGCTCGAGGATCTCTCGACGGAGCCTTCGGTGATCTACCTGGCGGGAGGGCGCTGACATGGCCGGCCCCGCAGCGAGCGTACACGAGGAAGCTCTCCTCAGGCCCCTCAGCGGCTTCCGCCCGAAGCTCTTCATCGGAAGCCTCGTCACCGCCCTGCTCGTCGGTGTGCTCTTCTACTCCTGGGGCTACCAGATCGTCAACGACATCGGCGTGGCGGGCATCAACCGTCCGGTGTTCTGGGGCTTCTACATCGTCAACTTCGTCTTCTGGATCGGCATCAGCCACGCGGGCACGCTGATCTCGGCGATCCTGCGCGTCACGCAGGCCGAGTGGCGACGACCGGTGACGAGATGCGCGGAGGCGATCACCACGTTCGCGCTGATGATCGGCGGGCTCTTCCCGCTCATCCACCTCGGCCGGCCGTGGATCTTCTGGTACATGGTCCCGATCCCGACCGAGCGCGGCATCTGGCCGAACTTCAGGTCGCCGCTCATGTGGGACATCATGGCGATCACGACCTACCTCATCGGCAGCGTGATGTACCTGCTGCTTCCGATGATCCCGGACTTCGCCATCATCCGCGACCGCATGATGCGCGAGAACCCGCGGAGCTTGAAGACGCTCTTCTTCCGCGTCGCGGCGCTCGGTTGGCGCGGCACGCCGCAGCAGTGGTTCTCGCTCGAGGCCGGCATCAAGACCATGGCGGTGGTGATCATCCCCGTGGCCGTGTCGGTGCACACGATCGTCTCGTGGGACTTCGCCATGGCGATCCAGCCGATGTGGCACAGCACGATCTTCGGACCGTACTTCGTCGTCGGCGCGATCTACTCCGGCGTCGCGGTGCTCATGGTCGCGATGTATCTCCTGCGGCAGGGGCTCGGCATCCAGGAGTATCTGAGCGACAAGGTGTTCAACAACCTCGGCCTGATGTTCCTCGCGTTCGCGATGCTGTGGAGCTACTTCACCTTCGCCGAGCACCTGACCGTCTGGTACGGCAACGAGCACGCCGAGCGGACCGTCTTCGACGCGCGCATGGACGGGCCGTTCTCGGGGTTCTTCTGGACGATGATCGTGGTGAACACGATCCTGCCCTTCCTCATCCTGCCGTTCCGCTGGGGTCGCAAGCCGCTCGGCACCGCGCTGGTCGGACTCGGCGTGCTCGTCGGCATGTGGATCGAACGGTTCCTGATCGTGGTCGGAACGCTCTCCTATCCGCGGCTCTCGTACACCGAGGGTCACTACACACCGAGCTGGGTGGAGATCGGCATCCTCGTCGGATCGATCGGGCTGTTCGGGTTCCTCTACTTCACGTTCATCCAGCTCGCTCCGATCGTCTCGCTCTGGGAAGTCAGGGAAGGCGAGCACATCAAGCACCGCACGGAGCCGGCGCATCATCCGCCCACGCTCGAGCCCGCCGGGAAGGAGGCCTAGCATGAACGACCGCTTGCACGCCGCCTTCCGCTCGTCGAGCGAGGCACGCGTGGCGCTGAATCGGCTCGGGCAGGACGGCATCGCCGCCCGGGACATCGAGGTCAGGAGCTCCGTGCCGCTCGAGCTCGACGTGATCCCCGCGGGCTCGGCGCTGCGCTCGAAGATCCCGTGGACCTCGCTCGCGGGTGCGGTGCTCGGGGGCACGGCGTTCTTCCTCATGGTGAAACTGACCTCCGAGGCTTATCCGCTGCCCACGGGTGGTCAGCCCATCGTCGCGCTGCCCCCGGCGGGCGTCATCACGTTCGAGGGCGTCGCGATCGGTGCGGTGCTCACGACCGTCGCGACCGTCCTGGTGGAGTGCGGGCTCCCGGCGTGGCGGAAGAAGCCGGGCCCGCTGGACCACCACATCGCGCTCGACCACGTCCTGGTCAGCGTGCGGTGCGACGAGAGCGCCTCCACGGCCTGGACGGCGCAGGCGATCGAGACGGCGAGAGGCTAGGGCGCTTCCCGTCACCGCGGCCGCCGGGCGGGGGACGCCGCGGCCGACCGACGGGCGTCGACCGTCACGCAATCGGTCGTGATCGGTCGTGGAGACGTGACCCGGACGTGACCGGGCGGAGCATTCGGGCTCCTACAATCGCCTCGGTCCAGCCGCGCTGGACCGGGCGCCCGGCTGCGGCGCCCCCACCTCCGCCGGAAACGTCCATGAACAAACCCCTCGTCGGTACCCTCGTCGTGGTCGCGCTCGCCGCGTGCAACGACATGTCCCCCACGGCGCCCGAGCTCACGGAGCCCGACCCCACCGCCTCCATTCTCGGCCACCTCGGGGACGTGTTGGTCACGAACGGCAACGACGGCGGCCCCGGCTCGTTCCGCGCGGCGGTCCAGCGAGCCAACGTGGACGCCTCGGTCGAGAGCATCGGCTTCCTCCCGCGTGTCCAGAAGGTCCGCCTCGAGACCGGGGTGACGTTCACAGGCTCCCAGCCTCTGACGATCGACGGCGCCGGTGCGATGATCGATGCGTCGGAGGTCGCCGGGAGAGCCTTCGAGGTGACGGGCGGCGGTGCATTGGCCCTGCTCCGACTCGGCGTGCGGGGGGCCGGGGCGGAAGGCGTGGCGATCGAGGTGCCGCCGACGGCTACTGGAACCATCGAGATCACGCTCCGCCGTCTCGAGATCGTCGGGAACGGCGGCCACGGCATCCTCATCAACGATCAACGGGACCCTTCGACGATCGACGACGTCCAGCCGGACTCGGCTGGATCCGCGGCGACGCTCGCGGTCACCGTGACCGACTCGAAGTTCCTCCGGAATGGCTATACCGTCAGCGATCGCGACGGCCTGCGCGTGAATGAAGGCGGAACGGGCGACCTCCGGTTCACCGTCGCGCGCGTGCTCGCGGACGACAACGCGGCGGACGGCATCGAGATCGACGAGCGCGGTCCGGGGGACGTGGTGTTGGACATGACCGCGACGGTCGTCTCGCGCAACGGCAAGTTCGATCCCGCGGATCTCGACGACGGTTTCGACATCGACGAGTACGACGAGGGCAGCATCGTCGGCCGCGTCTTCCTGAGCACGGCTTCGAACAACTACGAGGAAGGCTTCGACTTCAACGAGAACAACGCCGGCGATTTGAGGATCGACATGACGCTCGTGTCGGCGCTCCGGAACAGCGAAGAGGGCATCGACCTGGAGGAGGACGACGATTTCGGTGCAGCGGGCGACCCGTTCGGAGGCGGCGGCGACCTCGTGGCGGTCATGCGGGGCGTCACGACCGTCGGCAATGGCGACGCCGCGGACGGCGCGCTCAAGATCCGAGAGAAGGAGGACGGCAATCTCGACGTCACCCTGTCGAGCATCCTATCCACGCACAACGTCGGGACCGGGATCTTCGCGCGTGAGAGCCAGGCGGGCAGCGCGGTCGTCCGTATCGAAAAGGCGATCTCGACGAACAACCGTGCGGGGATCCTCGATCCCTTCAGCCTCGGCCACGGCATCGAGCTGCTCGAGAGCGGCGGGGGCGATCTGACGGCCACGGTGTCCGCGTCCGCCGTGCACGACAACGCAGGCAACGGCGTTTTCGGAGACGAAACCGGCGCGGGCGCCGGCACGGTGACGCTCAGGAACGTTCAGAGCGCCGCCAACGCGCTCGGACCCGTTGGGGGGACGGCAACGTTCCTGCCCTGAGCACACCGACCACCCTGCTCCGCCACGGGAGCAGACGAGCGCCCCGCCCGAAGTTCTGGGCGGGGCGCTTCGTGCAAAGAGCCGTCAGCGCTTCGTGTAGATGACGAAGAACTTGTCGTCGAACATGTCGATCTCGCGTGTGAGGTCGAAGCCGGCGGAGTCCATCCAGCCGGCGACATCGGCCGGTCGGATCAACATCTCGGGCTGATTCGCGTGCGGCACGCCCGGCACGTTGCCGTCGTAGTCCACGACCACGACGCGACTCCCGGACTCGAGGTACGTCGCGAGCGTCAGCAGATACATGTCGCGTTGCTCGATGTGGTGCAGCACGTCGTGGAAGAACGCCACGTCGACGTCTCTGCGCGGGAGCCGCGGATCGGTGAACTGCCCGAGCACCGGGCGAACGTTGGCCACGCCCTGCTCGCGCGCCTTCTGCTCGATGATCGGCAGAAAGCCCTCGTCGACCTCGACGGAAAGAACCACGCCCGTGGGGCCGACGGCTCTCGCGATCGGGATGGAGAAGATGCCGGTTCCGGCGCCGATGTCCGCCACGACCTCGCCCGGCCGGAACCCGACCGCGGCGACGACCTCCTCGATGTCGAGCGCCTCGAGGCGTTGTCCGTTCTCGAGCGTGGTGGCCCACTCGGCCGCGGGCCGGCTCCCGAGCTGGGCGGCGACGGGCGACCCGGACGCGCCCAGCAGCGTGGTCGCGGTGAGCATGCCCACCATGTAGACACGAATCAGATCGAGTCGGTGCATCTCATCTCCTCTTTTGCAGCGCGAACAGCAGCCCGCCCACGAGAACCGTGGCCAACGCCAGGGAGGACTCGAGCGGGCGGCCCTGGAACGCCCAGAACATCATCCACAGAGATACGGCGAGGAAGAGCACGGGGGTCCAAGGATACCCCCACGCGCGAAACGGCCGCGGCGCCTCCGGCCGGCGCCACCGGAGAGCGATCACGCAGGAGACCGCCAGGCTCGCGAACAAGCTGAGCGTGAACCCGGCGTACTGCTGGATCTGGTCGACCCTCCCGGACAGCACGAAGACCGACGTGACCGCGCCTTGGACGAGGAGGGCGGTGGCGGGCGCGCCACCCGGCCGAGTGCGCGAGAGCGCCGCGAACGGAGTGAAGTCCTTGCCGAGCGCCCAGTAGACCCGGGGCCCCGCCAGCGTCATTGCCGAGGCCGACGCCAGGATCGAAGCGCAGAGCACCGCCGTGACGAAGCCCACCCCCCACCCGCCGAACAGGGTGCGCGCGGCCACGACGCCCACTTCCACTTCCCCGGCGAGCTCGTCCACGCTCGCCCCGTAGAAGTACACGGCGTTGAGCGACAGGTAGAGCGTGAGCACGATGCCCGTCCCCAGCAGCAGCGCCCGCGGCAGCTCCCGCTGGGGATCCTCCATCTCGCCCGCGACGTACGCCGCGGCGTTCCAGCCCGCGAAGCAGAACATGACGAAGATCAGCGAGGTGCCGAGCGCGGCGAACGTCTCGCCGCGGTCCAGCTCCGCGAACGAGGGTGACGGAGTGACGAGATTCGAGGCATCGCCGCGTCCGATCGTCAGGGCGGCGAGGACGATCGCGACGATGCCGACGACCTTGAGCGCCGTGATCGCGTCGTTGAATCCCGTGCCTGCACGCACGGGCCGCATGTGGATCCACACCAGCGCCCACACGACGGCGACGGCGGCGACGTCCACCACGCCGATCCCCCCGACGAGCATGCGATTCTCGGAGAGAAACGGCACGAACTGACCGAGGTAGACGACGAAGCTCTCGACCGCCGAGGCGATCGCCGCGGAGAACCCGGCCGTGAGCGACACGAACGCGCTCATGAAGCCGAAGGCCGGCCCGTAGGTTTCCCGCAGATACACGTACTCTCCGCCCGCTTCGGGCATCATCGCGCCGAGCTCGCCGTAGCAGAGCGCGCCGAGCACGGCGAGGAGCCCACCGACGGCCCACAGCGCGAAGATCAGGAGAGGATGACGGAGATCGGCGGCCTGGAAGCCTGTGGTGGTGAAGATGCCGGCGCCGATCATGTTCGCGATCACGAGCGCGGTCGCGGACCTCAGCCGCAGATGGCGGGTGAGCGCCGCCTCAGACATGCGTCGCCTGGCCGGCCACGATGTACCACGTGACCAGCAGGCCGCACACGATCGCGCCGAGCCACGCTCCGTTCGTGCGCCGCCACGTGAAGACGGCGAGGAGTCCGGTGAGCGGGAGCACGGCCACGAACTGGATGCCGACGATGGTGAAGAGCGGGTCCGCGAACCCCGGCAGCCGTCCGGCCGCGAACAGATGGCCGTAGAGCACTGCGAGCATCACCAGGAAGCCGCCGCCGGTGGCGGCCGCGCCGACCACGTACTGACGCTCCGGGCTCGCCCACTCGAGCGAGAGCGTCTCGTGGAGCGCCCGCTGCGTGACGTAGAAGAACGCGGTGAACGGAACCAGATAGGCGAGGAACGCCGGCACGTGATGCCATGCCATGGGCTTCAGCGCGACGACCCAGAAGCGCAGGTCGGACCGGAAGATCCACTGCGCGAGGAGCACGCCCGCATACAGCGTCGCCACCGACAGCACGCCCACGGCGAGCTTTGCGGCGACGTGGCCTTCGAGCCGTCGACGCCCGCGCAGGACGAGCGGCAGGGCGAGCAGCCCGTTTCCGAGGGCCCAGACCAGGATCTGGTTCGTGATGCCTTGAGGGAGCACCGCATTCGCGCTCAGCCGTGCGCCCAAGGCGGTGAGTGGGTAGTAGGTCAGCGCGGGAATCGCCGCGGTCACGAGCAGCGTGATCCACCAACCGCGCGTGGGACGCTCGAGGGTGCCGACCGCCGGCTCGCGAACGTGCGCGAAGCTCGGCAGGGAGAGCAGCAGCTCGAGCATCCCGAAGAGCAGCATCATGCCGCCCACGAGCGCGACGAGCGTGCCTCCCTCCTTCCAGAACCAGATCTGCCGAGTCGGCGGGAGGTCTTCGCGCTCACCCTCGAGCGTCGCGTTCAGCCAGCTGACCGCGTAGCCGATCGCCTCCCGCGAGAGGTGATCGCCGGGATGCGTCGTGACGGGCGTCGCGAGCCACCGCGCCCGGCCGAGCTCGGCGATACCGTACACGAGACCCGGCACCACCGTCTCGGTCGTGCCGAAGAGCGCCTTCAGCTTCTCGCTGGTTCCGACGTCCGCGCCGGCCGGCACCCCCCACATCAGCTGCGAGAACTCGTCCCAGCGACTGAACACGACGCCGACGTTGCGCGGGAACTCGGGACTGCCGGCCGGCGCGAACCCGGGACCGGTCGCGGACCCCACGAGCACGAGCGAACGGTACGCGCCGCGGTGCGCGGCTGCCGCCGCGACGGCCGCCCATCCGCCCATGCTGTGTCCCTCGAGGCCGACGTTGTCCCGATCCACGAAGGGCTGCTCGATGAGCCAGGCCAGCGAGGCCGGCCCACCGAAGCCGGCGCTCAGCGCGGTGCCGTCGCTCAGGCCGTGTCCCGGCTGATCGGGGGCGAGCACCACGTAGCCTCGGCGCGCGAGCTCGATCGCGAACCCGCTCTGCGTCTCCCGCGAGTTGATGTAGCCGTGCACGGCGAGCACCGCGGGCGCGGGTGTCTCCGCCGTCGCGCCGGGCGGCACGTAGAGATACGCGGCCAGCTCCCCGCCCTCCTCCAGAGGTATGCGCACGTCGCGCACCTCGACGCCTCCAGCGGTCATCACCGCGAACGACGCGGCGCTCCCGCCGATCAGCAGCAGCGAACCCAGGGCGATTAGCTTCCAGGCGAATCTCATCGTCTCGACCCAGGCCATCCCGCGGAGGACCCGCCATGAGAGTCTACGATCCCGCGACCATCCCCGCCGAGCCCGTCGACCCGAACAACTTCACCGGCGGAGGCACGCTGGTGCGCATGGACGGCATCTGCGAGGCGCCGCCGGTGAACGCCTACCGCGTGTCGTTCGCGCCCGGAACGCGCACCGCGTGGCATACGCACAGCGGCACGCAGCTCCTGCTCGTGGTCGAGGGAACGTGTCGCTTTCAAGCGGACGGCGAGCCCGTTCAGGAGGTCGGCACCGGCGGCATCGTCTCCATTCCTCCCGGCGAGCGCCACTGGCACGGCGCGTCCGCCGACGCGCCGATGGTCCACGTCGCGCTCAACGTGGACGCCTCGACGACGTGGCTCGAGAAGGTCACCGACCGGGAGTACCAGGGACGCTTCCGTCAGGCCGGCGGCGTGTAGCGATTGACCGGCGACGGCCCGTAGGACAGCCACGTCCTCGGCGTCACGTCCTGTCCCACGCCCGGCTTGGTCCAGTCGCACACACCCGCCGGAAAGATGCGCTGGAGGCGCGCCCACTCCGCATCGGTGAAGGTCACCGTGTAGTCGGCGCGATCGAGCGGCTTCAGCTGACACTTGAGGACGTCGCTCTCGAGCGGCGCGCCCGCGATCATGCGCGTGCCGGTGTGCGGCGGATAGAGGGAGTTGCACGTCCCTTCCGTGTTGTCGAACACGCGCGCGCGGTCGAACGTCTGCGGCTCGACGATCTGCTCGCCGTCCGCATCATAGCAGCTCTCCACCAGCTCCGCGGGCTTCGCGCGTACGACTTTCGCAGCGAGCGGATCGACGGAGGCGTCGAGCGCGAGGTTCGAGAGCCAGCGATCCATCATGCTGAGATTCTCCATCCCGAGCGACATGCCCTGCCCGTGCCGCTGCAGCACGTAATTGTCCGCGTGGCCGTTGTCGCGTCTAAGGCGCTCGCGCGTCACGAAGGAATAGTAGCTCGTGTGGAAGTTCCCCGTCGGGTCGAGATAGGAGCGCTCCTCGATGATCGGCGTGACCCCGAGACCGCCCTTGCCGGTCGTGATACGGCCGGTCTCGTACGCGATCCGCACGACGTCGGGGTCGGCCTCCATGCGCCCGGGGATGGGAGCCGAGTCGATGTTCCTCGCGCCCACGCCCTCGTTCACGTCGAGGAACACGTCCTTGGAGATCCGTCCCTCCTCGAGCGCGAGCAGGCCGTACTGGACGCCCACGTTGTCGTGCGGGTTGCGCCCGAAGTCCATCTGCGGGGCGGGTGAGAGGTCCGTGTAGCGCTGCGTGCCGAAGACGCTCCGCATCGCGTCGTAGATGGAGCAGCGGATGCCCGTCGGGTTGTCGGTCGCGTGGTAGCGGACGTTCTGTGGAATCGCGGACGGACAGTCCTCCGGTCCGATCCGGTTCGGTCGCGGGCCGAGCGACTCCTCGCACGTCTGCCAGGTCGCCCATCCCCCGAACACGCGCTTCGTCTCGTCGTCGTAGCCGCGCGCGTTCATGAACGGCCTGAGCAACAGCCCGCAGTCCGAGGAGTCGATCATGTAGCTGACGGCGTCCGGGAACGTCAGCGTCGGCAGGATGCCGTCCAGGATCCCGGGGTAGGCTCCCGCGATGAGGAGCTGCTGCATGGCGCCGCCCGAGCCGCCGTTTCCGATCGTGTGGACGGGCGGGCCGTACGTCTCCGCGAAGCGCTCCTTCACCATGAGCGTCGTCTCGGCGGAGAGCGGGTCGTTGCAGCCACCCTGCGCGTTCACGTTGAGGGTCGAGGACGCCACCGCGTATCCGGCGCCGAGCAAATCCTCGCGCAGCACGCCGCCGGTGGACGTGCCCTGGAAGAAGCCGGCCTCGCATCCGCCGCCGTAGGTGTAGACCAGCCGGCCGTTCCACGGGGCCGGCGGATGCCAGGGATCCACGACCGCCTGGGCGGGATCGACCAGCACCGCCGTCTGATAGATCGCCCGGTTGATCGTCCCGGTCTCGAGACGCACCACGAAGGGGACCAGTCGGCCATCGGCCGTCGTCGTCTCCGCCGCGTCGTCCGGTAGCGCGGCGAGCGAGCTCAGAGGCTTCCACTCCGACCCCTCGTCATCCGAGAGGTAGACGTGATCGACGCGGGTCTGCATGGAGCAGCTCGGCCCGAAGTCCCGCCCGTCGAGGACCTCGCCGTTGCCGATCGGGAAGACGGAGGGGCGGCCGTTGGCGGACGGCGCGAGATCCGCGAGGCACAGGTAGGGCTCGAGGTGCTCGCCCGAGAAGATCGGCCCCTCGATCGGCCAGTTGGTCACGGTGATCGAGGCGACCTGCTCACCGTTCAACGCTGCCACCACTTCGTTGTCGCCGACGGCCAGCTGCTCGACGAGCGCCAGGACGGCGTTACGCTCGCGGCCGAGACGGTCGGGCGGCGCCGGCTCGACGCGCGCCGCCGGCGCCCCGCCGACCGTCACGGACACCCCGGAGAGGTCGAGGCCGAGGGGCGCCTCGAGCATCACCAGCGTCTGGCCACCGCTCACGTACGGCGCCGGGGTGGGCACGCTCGTCAGCGTGAACCCCCCGTCCCCCGCCCCTTCACAGGCGACCGCCGCGACCGCCGCCGCCACAACCACGACACGAGACGCTCTCATGACGGCACCCTCCGTTCGGGATCCTGTTTCCGGATGCTACTGCACGATGGTCGCCCGCTCGATGTAGTCGAGCTGCGGGAAGTTCTGCGTCAGATATGCGTTGCCCTGGCTCCTGATCTGCGCCTGATCCGGGCCGTTTCCGCGCGGCGCGCCTTCGCCGTAGCCGGAGTAGAGCCGGTCGACGACGTCCATCCCCTCGACCACGCGACCGATCGGCGCGAACCGCATCGCGTCGAGGTTCACGTTGTCGACGAGGTTGATGAACAGCTGCGTGCCGCGCGAGTTCGGCTGCCCGGTCATCGCGAACGTGATCGTTCCGCGGGTGTTGCTCCCTCTGACCGGATCGTCCTGGATGGTGTTGCCGTTCCAGCGCATCGTCGTGGCCGGGTCGCCGTTGATGCCGAACTGGGCCATGAAGCCGGGGATCACGCGGAAGAAGCGCACGTCCGTGTAGAAGCCCTGCGAGACGAGCTGATAGAAGCGGTCCGCGCCGTTGGGCGCGAGCGACCGGTCGATTTCCACGACGAAGTCGCCCTCGTTGGTCTCGAAGCGCACCTGGAACATCGCGGGCGCCGTGGCGGGAGCCGCGGGCTCGGGAGTCGCCGCGGGCGGAGGCTCGGTGGCGGGCTGGGACGCGGGAGGGGGGGTCTCGGCGGGAGGCGTCTCCTCCCCTCCCTCGCCACCGCAGGCCGCGAGCAGCATGAGCGCAACGGACCATCCTCCGAAAGCCTGAAAATGTCTACGAATCATTGGGGTTGTCGTGTGAGTGGGTAAGGAACCAACCAGGGTCGGCGGGGGTGGATTTAGATCCACCGAACAGGTAATACGGGAGACGTCGATGAACGGCAACTGGATGCGCCTCATGAGAATGCTCATCACCGCGGCCACCGTCCTCGCGGTCGTTTCCTCCCCCGCGGCCGCCCAGACCGCGAACGTCGCCGGGCAATGGACGATGTCGGTCACCACCGATGCGGGGGGCACCACGACGCCGTCCATGACGCTCCAGCAGGACGGGACGGACCTGACCGGTCGCTACACGTCGGAGACGCTCGGCGACGCCGACGTGACCGGAACGGTGGAGGGCAACAAGGTCACGATCAACTTCACCGCCGCCCTCGCAGGTCAGGAGGTCCCGGTGACCTACGTCGCCACGCTCGGAGCGGACGGGACGCTGACGGGAACCATCGACCTCGCCGGCGGGCTCGCCACCGGAACGTTCACGGCGCGGCGCGCGAACGAGTAACGGCGCCCGCCGACGCGCGGCACCGAACGAGCGAGGCGCCGGTCCGGGAGGGCCGGCGCCTCGTTCGTTTCCGGGCATGACCAGCGCTAGCGCGTATCGCTCACGACAGCGTACGGGACGAACCAGAGGTCCTTGTTGCCGTACCCACCGTCGCGCTCCGAATCGAAATAGAAGAGCGAGTGGTCCGGCGAGAACGCCGGGCAGCGGTCGTCCCGATTCGAGTTGACGATCGGCCCGAGGTTCACGAGCGGCCCCCAGACGCCGCTCGCGTCCCGCGTGGTGACGTAGATGTCCTCCCCGCCGTACCCGTCCGTGCGGAACGCCGTCACGTACAGCGCGCCGCCGTCGGGCGAAGGGAGCGAGTGATGCTCGGTCTCGGCGCTGTTCACGTTTGGACCGAGGTTCACGGCCGGCTGCCACACGCCGTTCACGCGCTCCGACATCCAGATATCGTTGCCGCCGTAGCCGCCCGGGCGCGTCGACGTCCAGTACGCGTATTGCCACTCGTCACCCGCGAAGTAGATGCAGTGATCCATGTAGGGCGTGTTGAACGGCGCGCCTAGATTGCGCGGCTCCGTCCACTCGCCGTCGACCAGGTCGCTCACCCAGAAGTCCGCGCCGCCCGCGCCGTCGGGCCTGGCGCTCATGATGTAGAGCTGCCGGCCGTCGGGTGAGAGCAGCGGCTCGACCTCCGAGTACTCCTCGGTGCTCACCGCCTCGACCACCTCCGGCGTGCTCCATCCCTCGCCCCTACGGTGCGAGACGCAGATGTCGCTGCCGGGCACGCGACCGCGATCGTAGCAGTTGAAGTACATCGTGTTGCCGTCGGCGGTGAACGTCGGCTCGGCGTCGCGCGCCGAGGAGTTGATGACCGAGCCCATGTTGATCGGCAGCCCGACCGGTACTCCCTGCGCATGAGCGGCGGCATCGCGGGAGAGGAGCGCCGCGAAGGGGAGGAGGACGACGACCGATCGTTTCATGACGATGCCTCTCCGAAAAGCCGAGGCGCCGGACCCGATCTGGAGCCCGACGCCTCGAAGACCGAGTGAAGGTGATGCGGTGCGGTCGATCAGGTCCCCGGAATCATGAGGTGCGCGGTGCTCGTGCCCGCATCCATGATCCAGCCGCCACCCGCGTTCCGGTTTTCCGGGAATCCCGTGGTGGCCTGCGTGGCGCCGGGCATGGCGATCGTCATGTGACGACCGGCGCTGGCTTGATCGTTTCCGGAGAACGAGATCCAGACGGAGCCGAACTCCGGCTGCACGCGGGTCCCGTTGGTCTCGGCGGTCTCGAGCAGGGTGCGTAGCCGGTCGCGGTCACCGGCGGCCTGCGCCTCGATCTGATAGTTCTGCTGAACGCGGGGGAGATTGCCCGGGTTCGTGCACTGCACCGCGAAGGGGCGCTCGCCCGGACCGCCGGAGTGATCGTAGCAGACGAGGGTTCCCGTCCCTTCTTTGATCGTCGTGTACGTGTTGTCGGCGTTCCACTTCACCACCGCCGCGCCGTCGCGGGCCGCGCCGGCCGGTGCGGCCAACAGCGCGCGAGCGATCAACTGATCGTTCGGCAGCGTGAGATACGTCGCTTGGGCCTCCACGGCGCTCGCCACTGCCAGCGCGCCGCATACGGCCATGATGATGCGCTTCATGGGTCGACAGCCTCCCCCTGGGACTGTAGTGAACTGCTGACATCCTACGCGCGAGGGCGGGCGGCGTCCAACGGACCGACCGCGGAGCGCACCGCGTCAGTTGTTCGTGGCGCCGGCCTCGATCCACGAGCGGATGAGCGCGACCTCGTCGGCCGGGAGCGGATCGGCGTCCTGCGGCATCTCGCCCGCCGACACCATCTCGATGAGCAGGCTGCCGTCGGCGTCGCCCGCCTCGATGACCGTCCCGTATTCGGAGCCCTTCATGGCAGACTCGTACGTGCTCAGGTCGAGTCCCGCTTCCTGCGTGTCGGTCCCGTGGCATTCGCTGCACTTGGCCCGGAAGATCGGCGCGACCTGCCGCGAGTAGCTCACGGGTCCCGCCTGGGGCGCCCGGCGGTCCGCCTCGGGCGATTGGACCGCCAGGCCGATGCCGAGCGGGAGAATCGCCACGGAAAGGAGCCCTGCGCGCGTACGTCCGAACATCTCGAAAGCCTCCGGGAAGGTCAGGGATCGGCGTGGAGCTACGGTAGCCTCCACGTGGGGGACGGGACTACATACAAGCCACGTGCCGGGGCGGTTCCCGCGCGAAAGGGCGCCCGATTCGAGCCGCCCTCCGGGGCCGTGTCCCCCGCTCGGCGCCGAATCGTCCTCGCGCGGCTACACCGGGGTACACCGGGGCCTTCGGCCGATTTGACGCCCCCCCGCCTCCGGCCGAGGTTGGCGGAGTCGCCTCGACCCGAACGGGAGGACTCATGCGTCACGCGCTCTTGGTTGTCACCCTCGCCGCCCTCGCCTGCGGCGCACCGGAAGACGACGGCGCTCGGGCCGCGGGGGGCGGTCCCTCCATCTCTTCGGGCGAGGCGCGCGTGGCCCTCGCGCCCACGTCGGCCGACCAGCTTCCCCCGGCGATCATCGGCCAGGGCGGCGAGCTCCAGGGCGCAAACGTCCAGTACGTTCCGGACGACCCGAGCACCGTGGGTTACCTCGCCGTCCCCGACGGGCCGGGACCGTTCCCGGCGCTCGTCATCATCCACGAGTGGAACGGCCTCGTGGACCGCGTTCGCCAGGTGGCCGACGACTTCGCGGCCGAGGGCTACGTGACGCTCGCGGTCGATCTGTTCGCGGGTCGCACGGGCTCCAACCCGCAGGAGAACACGGCGCTGGTGCAGTCGGCGAGATCCGACATGCCGAAGGTGATCGCCAACCTCGACGCCGCGGTCGCCTACCTGAAGGCGCGGCCCGACGTCAGCGGGCGCGTCGGCGCGATGGGCTGGTGCTTCGGTGGCGGCATCGCGCTCTCGTTCGGACTCGACGGCGCCGAGCACGACGCCACGGCGATCTTCTATGGCGCGCTGGTCGACGATCCCGCGGTGCTCGCCCGCATGGACCACGAGGTCTACGGCACCTTCGCGCGCCTCGACACGGGTCCCTCGCCCGAGCAGGTCGAGGCGTTCGAGCGCGCGGCGCGCGCCGCCGGCATCGCCAACGATCTGCACATCTACGACGAGGTGAACCACGGCTTCTGGCTCCGCATCGACGAGGACCCCGCCGTGCGGACCGCGCCGGCGCTCGACGCCTGGAACCGGCTCAAGGCCTACCTCGACCGCACCCTCGGCTGAGCAGGCTCGGCGTCGCCGAGCCCGGACGCCTCAGACCGGCCCGCCGCCTGGACGGCGTAGCTGCCGCTTCACCTCCTGCGCGGCGTCGCGCGCCGCGTCCCTGACGTCCTCGACGCCCTCCCGGAGCTCGCTGCGGAGCTCGGCTCGCCCGCTCCGTAGATCGCGCCGGAGCTCTCGCGCCCGCTCGCGTCGCTCCTGACGGCGACGCCGGCGGGCATCGCGACGCGACTCGCCGGCGTGCCGCACCGTCACGTGGACGCCCCCCATGAGCGCTACGCCGGATACCCGCAAGGTAGGCGCCATCGGGTCCGGCGCGGCGATCGTGTCGGGCGCGTGGTCGAAGCCGCCCATGATGCCGACACCGTGGCACTCGACGTTCATGCCGGGCGGAACGATGACGTCCACGCCGCCCCACATCGCGAAGATCTTCAACTCGGTCACGCCGGGCGGCATGATCGCCTCCCGGAAATCGAGCTCGACGCCGCCGCATACGGCGATGGCGTTGTTGACGCGTGCAGGCGTCCATCGACCCACGCGCCGCGATCCGCCGAGGATTGCCACGGAGTGGGCCGTGGGCCTGACCTGGTCCGAGGGAGCCACCGCGAAGCCGCGTGCGGCGGGTGCCGTCGAGCCCGCGCCGGCGACGGCGGGCAGACCCGCTCCCGGCAGGTCCCGCAGCAGCTCCCGCAGCTCGTCGACGCTCTCCGCGTTGTGCGCCGTGTCGACACGCCGCTCGAACTCCTCCACCGTCATCACGTCGTTGGCGAAGTGCTCACAGAGGGCGTCGATCGTGACCTGCCGCGTCTGGGACAGCGGCGTCACGTCGCCTTCGTCGAGCTCGTCGATCATGTCGGCTCCTACCCCGGGGCTAGCCCAGGCTACGCGAGAACGTCTCCAGAACTTCGGCACAGGAGCGAATCTCCGAAATCTCGATCCACTCGTCGGCCGTATGCGCTTGGGCGATCGAGCCGGGCCCGAAGCACACGGCCGGTATGCCGACCTCGTTCAGGAAGGCGGCGTCCACCCAAGCCGTCATCCCGAGCATCTTCGCCGGCAGACCATGAGCCCGGCAGGCTCCCAGGAGGCTCACGACCAGGGGCGCCGAGGCCGAAACCTCCGTGCCGGGACGCGCGAGCGTGACCCGGAGCGATCCCGCGAGTGTGGGCTCGCGCGTCCGGACCTCGTCGAGGATCGCCTGCAGATCACCGAGCACCTCGGCGGCCCCGACGCCTGGCAATGTGCGGCACTCCAGTTGCACTTCGCATCGGTCCGGGTAGACGGAAGGCGCCGTCCCCCCCGCGATCGTGCCCACGTGGATCGATCCGCATCCGAGGAGAGGATGCGGGGGACGTCGCTCGAGCGACGCCGCGTAACGATCCAGCTCCGCGACGAAGAGCGCGGCGTGACGGATGGCGTCTATCCCCTCCGCGGGCAGCGATCCGTGTGCCGCGCGCCCCTCGAAGATCGCCTCCACCCACACGAACCCTTTGTGGGCCGGCATGACCGCCGAGCCGGTCGGCTCACACACGACGGCGAGGTCCGCACGCACGCTCCTGACGGCCTCGGCCATGCCGAGCGACGCGTGCTCCTCGTCCGCCGTGAGCAGCACGACGAGGTTCGGACGAGGCCCCTCGAGCGCCAGCGCCCGGGCGGTGGCGAGCAGCGCCGCGACCCCGCCCTTCATGTCGCACGCGCCGCGCCCGACCAGCCGGGAACCCTTGATCTGCGCGGCGAATGGAGGGACGGTCATCCCGGCGACCCCCACCGTGTCGAGGTGACCGTTGAGCAGCAGGGTGCTCCTGCCCGACCCCTCCAGACGTGCCATGACGTTGGGCCGGCCGGGCGCGACCTCAGGGGTTTCGACCTCGAACCCCCATCCCTGGAGGAGCTCGGCCGCGACCGCCGCGATCCGCCCCTCGCCGCCTCCGTCAGGCTCCAACGCGGGGTTCACGGACGGGGTGGCGACGAGCAGTCGGGCGATTCCCACCGGGTCGCCGAGACGCGCCGTCTCGAAGTGACGATCGTAGTCGTTGTACATGTACCGCGCCCGTCGGGAAATACGTAGCGAGCGCACCTCAGGGGGTTATCCGCGACCCGGAAACAGGTCAGCGTAACCTACTGGCAACGATGTAGATAGGGTTCGGCGAACGACGTCCGTTCGGTGGCCCGATTCCTGCACGCCACGCGGCAAAAATGTCCCTTCGCCCCCAGCAAGGAGGAGCATGAAGAAGCTCACGCTCGGCCTGCTCGGCGCCATGGCGGTGGCAACGACCGTCCTCCTGGTGCGCCAGCAGAAGGAAGTGGAAGGCGGTAAGGACGCGAGGCTGGTCCCCGCAGGGGAGACGACGCCAGCGGAACTCTCACTCCAGCGGATTCGGGAGCTGGGCCTATAGCCTGATCCAACGTCCGAACAGCGCAGCAAAAGAGCGGCGGAGGAGCCCATGGCTTCTCCGCCGCTCTCGTTTTTCCGAACGCCGTAGCCGGACCGCGCTACGTGTTGAAGTGCTCCTTGTTCTTCGCGATGAAGCTCTTCTGATCGTCGGGCACGTCGGTGTCCGGGAAGATCGCCTGGACGGGACACTCGGGCTCGCACGCCCCGCAGTCGATACACTCGTCCGGGTGGATGTAGTACTGATCTTCGCCTTCATAAATGCAATCGACGGGGCAGACCTCGACGCAGCTCGCGTCCTTCACGCCGATGCATGGCTGGGCAATGATGTAGGTCATGTCACGAGGGTGCTGTTGGACAGAGGCGACAAGGTGTCAGAAGAGATGGGACGTGGCAAGCTATCGCTTCTCCCAAACCACGTCCCCGAGGCCCGCGCGCTGATTCTCGAGGCGCGCGAACACGAAGAGAAGATCGGAGAGCCGGTTCAGGTACGCCACGACCTCCTCCCTGCACCCGTCCGTCCCGGCCAGAGCGACCACGGCACGCTCCGCGCGGCGACATACCGTGCGGGCGGCGTGGAGCGCCGCGGCACCCGGCGTTCCTCCCGGTAGGACGAACGCCCGGAGCTCGGGCAGCTCGGCGCTCGTCTCGTCGATCCAGCGCTCGTGCCTCGCGATGCTGTCCTGGCCGATGTCCGGCGTCTGCGGACGCGTGCGTCCCGCCTCCGCCGGTGGCGTCGCGATCTCCGCCCCGATCGCGAAGAGCTCGTGCTGCAAGGAGGCGAGCCGCTCGCGCGTCTTGGGGACGTCGAGCTGCGTGATCGCCCAACCGATCGCGGCGTTGAGCTCGTCCACCTCGCCCATCGCCCGCACACGGGGATGGTCCTTCGGTACGCGGCCGGCCCCGAAGAGCCCGGTCTGGCCACCGTCTCCGGAACGCGTGTAGATCTTCACGGCACCAGCCGCGTGAGCCGCCGGAGCTGCTGCGCCTTCTCGATGAACGAGGTCGCCTTCTCGGCGTCTGTCGGCAGGAGCAGCTCACGGATGTCCAGCATCACCTCGAGATGGAGCTGCTCGCGCTGGTATTCCAGATCGAGTCGCGCCATACTCGCAACGTCGCCGGCCGCCTCGGCCGCAGCGAACGCGCCGCGGTACACGTTTTCCAGGCTCTGCAGGACCCGCTCCCGGCTTCGCATGCCGAAACCTCCACGATCGAGTCGTCGGGCTGGAGTCGTCGACTCCCTAGGTCGCCGCACGAAGGGCCACGGCGCCCGGCCCACGCGTGAAGTACTCGCGCACCGCGTCCTTCATCTCGTCGATGCGATCCCCGAAGTAATGATCCGCCCCGGGCACACGCACCAGCGTCACGTGCGGTCCGAGCGGAGCGAGGTGAGCGGAGATCGCCTCCCCCGACCCGAACTCGTCGTTCTCACCCTGCACCACCAACACGGGGCGTCCGACCTCGGCGAGGAAGGAGAAGTCGTACGCTTCGTCCCGCTCGATCGGCAGGCCGAGCCCGAGGAGCGCCACGACCCGGGGGTCGCCGGCCCCCACGGCGAGCGCGACCATCGACCCGAACGAGAACCCGCCGGCCACGAGAGGCATGCCGGGGAATCGGCGCTCGAGCCAATCGAGCGCCGCCCGCGCGTCCTCGCGCTCGGCGATCCCACCACCGTGACTGCCCGTGCTCGCCCCCACACCGCGAAAGTTGAATCGCAGCACGGCGAGCCCTGCCTCGTTGAGCGCCTGCGCAGCGCGGTAGACGGCCTTGGTGTGCATCGTCCCGCCGAACAGCGGGTGCGGATGGCACACCACCGCCGCGCCGCGGAGCTCCGCATCCGGCTCCTTGAGGACCGCCTCCAAGTGGCCATGGGATACGGGGATATGCATCGAGGCTGGCTGTGCGGCGGACGAGGGGTGGCTATGTTCAGGCTCCGTCTCCGATGGGTCAAGCCACTTCGTGCGGAGCTCGGTATTGGACGCATCAGCCAGCAGTCCGGACGTTCGTGACGCCGACGATCGCGCCAACGAGCTGTACTGGGGCTCGAAGCTCAGCGTGAACCAGATCGCCGAGGCGCTCGACCTGTCGAAGGGCGCGCTCTACGAGCTGATCCGCCCGCTGCCGGCCGACGTGGCGTGCCCGCGGTGCGGGACGGAGGCGGTCCACCCGAATCGCACGGCGCACGAGCGCGGCCTGATCGTCTGCCTCGACTGTGGCTGGGAGGGCGACGCGGATCAGGCCGCGCCGATCGCGCGGCTGAACGCGGCCCTCCTCGACAAACGGATGGGCGCACGAAATGGCGGCGAGCGGGTCCGGCCCGGGCTCACCGTTCCCATCGCCATCGGCGCCGCCCTCGGGGTGGCCGTGCTGTTGTGGGCGATGCGCCGCAGGTGACCGGCGCGCCACGCGCTCGCGCATGACGCCCGTGGCCGAGCGGAGCGACCCTCGGAGCATCGTCACCCCCGACGCATTCCACGTCGCGCCCGATCTGCTCGGACTGAAGCTCGCGTCCGGAAGACGTCGCTTGGCGGCGATCCTCGTCGATCTGCTCGTCATCTCCATCATCACGGCCGTGACGCGGAGCTTCGCCCTCATCCTCGGGATCGTGGTTGCCGTGCTCCTCGTACGGGCCGGCACCAAGCGCACCTCCGCGCGCGGGACGGCGCTCGACCGCGCGATGCGGGGATCGGTCGGTTGCCTCGGGATCTCCATCGGCATCGTGACGACCATCGTGTGGCTGAGCGTGGGCCCGTCCGGCGGCGACTCCAACGACGAGGACGAGGTGCCACGGGTCGGGGCCGACACCGGCGCGGAACCTTCGGGCGCGGGCGGCCTCGTGCGAAACGTGCTCGCCGGCGCGGTCGTACGTTCGGCCTTCGGGGAGGCGGAGTCGCTACGCGACGCCGAGGAAGTGACGCGCGAGCTCGTCGAGGCGGCGGAGGAGGTGGGGATGGGGCCGGCGGAGCTACGTGCCGTGCTGCTGGAGAGCGTGCCTCGCGACGCGGCTTGGGCGGGGGAAGCCCCGGCCATGATCGATCGCCTCGTTCCCGCCTCCGTCGAGGCGATCGAGCCGCGCGACCTCGTCGCCGTTCGTGACGAAGTCTCGCTGTACACGACGGAGGAGGCCCTCGAGGCCTACGCCGCCCTCCTCCGCTCCGGAAGCACGGGAGACCTGGACGTGGTGCGCAGGGAAGCGCTCGAGGCCCGACTCACCTCCGACGTCGCCGCCGACACGCTCGCCTCGTTGGAGTCACGGCTGGACGAGATGGCCGACGACCTCCGGGAAGCGGACGAGGACCGGCGGGCAGCGGAAGCCGAGCTCGACGCGCTCGAGTCCCGCGGCTTCTTCTCCTTCATGCGATCGCTTCTCGACGAGCTGGGCTTCGGATTCGGGTGGGCTTCGCTCTACTTCACCGTCATGCTCACGTGGTGGAAGGGTCAGACGATCGGTAAGCGGCTCCTGCGCGTGCGGGTGGTCCGGCTCGACGGCCTGCCCATCAACTGGTGGGTGGCGTTCGAACGCGTCGGCGGATATGCTGCCGGCTTTGCCACGGGCTTCCTGGGCTTCTTGCAGGTATTTTGGGATGCGAACCGGCAGATGATCCACGATCGCATCGTCGGGACGGTCGTGGCGCTGGATCCGCCCCAGAAGGTCTTGGACTGGCAGTCCGTGGCGAGAACCCCAACGTGAGCGCGGCGTGAGCAACCAGGATAGCAAGGACAGCTTCGAGGTCGAGTTCGATCCGACCCCGGCGGCCAAGGACATCGAGAGCCGGTTCTCGCGTCGCATCGTCATGAACGTGCCGGGGCGACACAACGCCAGGCTCCGGAAGGTCATCGAGATCGTCAACGCGGACGACGATCTCTACGCGCTCTGGACCGCGGCGAACGTGAACGCCGTGGAACGGCTGGGCATGACCGACCACGGCCCCGTCCACGTGAAGATCGTCATGAACATCGCCGTGAGGATGATGCGCCTCCTCACCGAGGCCGGCGTGCAGGCCGGGATCGTGACGAACTACCAGATGGACCCTCAGGACGCGGAGGTCGTGGTGGCGTTGGGCGCGCTGCTCCACGACCTCGGGATGTCGATCCACCGCTCGGATCACGAGACGTTCAGCCTGTTCGTCGCGCAGACGAAGCTGAGGGAGATCCTGTCCGCACTGTACACGCCACGTGAGCAGACGATCGTCCGCGCGGAGGTTCTGCACGCGATCATCGCGCACCGTTCGGACGGCAAGCCGCTCACCGTCGAGGCGGGCGTCGTGCGGATCGCCGACGCGTTGGACATGGCGAAGGGTCGCTCGCGTATACCGTTCGCTTCGGGCTCGCTGTCGATCCACTCGGTGTCGGCCGCCGCCGTCGAGTCGGTGGCGATCGGCAAGGGTACGACCAAGCCCGTCGCCGTGACGGTGTCGCTGTCGAACTCCGCGGGGCTCTTCCAGCTCGATCAACTGCTCAGGAACAAGCTGGACGGGAGCGGCCTGGAGCACCTGCTCGAGGTGAACGCCAAGGTGGGCGAGGAGGAGAAGCGCCTCCTCAAGGACTTCAGCTTGTAGGTGCTCCGGTGGTCGACGTCGAAGTCTCTTTCCTCCTGGCGTTCGCCGCGGGACTCGTCTCGTTCCTGTCGCCGTGCGTCCTTCCGGTCGTGCCGAGCTGCATCGCGTTCGTCTCCGGCCTCACGCTCGGCGAGCTGGCGTCGATGCCCACGAGACAGGTCCGCCTCCGCGCCGCCCTGCACGCGACGCTGTTCATGGTAGGCTTCGGCATCGTCTTCATGACGCTCGGGCTCGTCGCCACCGCCGCGGGCACGGCGATCGCGCGAGCCCTGCCGTGGATCAACCGCATCGGTGGGATCTTGATGATGGCGTTCGGCGCTCTCCTGCTCGGTCTGCCGAGATGGTCCGCGCTCGACCGAGACCGGCGGCCCGGGCTCGCGGCGCTCGGCGGCTCGCGCCCCGCCGGGGCCGTGGGGTCCGTGGTGGCCGGCATCGCCTTCGGGGCCGGCTGGACGCCCTGCATTGGACCCATTCTCGCCTCGGTCCTATTGTACGCCAGCCTCGACGCGACGATGGTCGAGGGGACGTTGCTGCTCGCCACCTACGCGATCGGTCTGGGTATCCCCTTCGTCGCTGCGTCGGTGGCTCTGAGCTGGTTTCTGGCGGGAAGCGCGCGCGTGCGGAACTGGATGGTGCCCCTGCAGAGGATCGCGGGCGTGATCCTCCTCGTGATCGGACTGTCGATGGTGACCGGACAGTTCGCGCGGCTCACGGCATTCCTGGCGGGGCTCGGACAGCTGATCAACCTGGAGATCTCATGAGCCCTCTTCGTCTTCGTCGTTGGTGCGCCTTCGCGCTCGCGCTGCTCGCCGTGGGAGCCTGCGGCCGGGGCGGCGACGAGATGCCCGACACCGGCGCCACCACGCGAGCGCTGCTCGGCGGACCGGTCGAAGGCGGTCCGTCCACGCTCGTTCGCGGCTCGCCGGGCCTGAGCGCGGGCGCGCAGGAAGTGAACGTCATGGAGCTCGGCTACAACCGCGGGGTGATCCAGGCGCCGCTCAAGATCATCGAGTTCTCGGACTTCGGCTGCGGCTTCTGCCGCCGCTTCCACCAGGAGTCCTTCCCGACCCTCATCGAGGAGTTCATCGAGACGGGCAAGATCGAATGGAAGTTCATGCCCTTCATCACGGGCAACTTCGAGAACTCGCTCGCCGTCACCGAGGCGGCGGAGTGCGCGCTCGAGCAGAGCCCCGCGCTGTACGAGGCGATCGGGGGCGAGCTCTGGACGCGCCAGAGCGAGTGGAAGGAGAGCGACGAGCCCGAGGCGCTCGTGCGCGAGTGGGCGCGCGAGGCCGGCGTCGAGCTGCCCCGCTTCGACAGCTGCCTCGCCGAGGACCGGCGCATGAACCGGGTGCGGGGCGCGAACGCGGTGGCCGATCAGCTCGGGATCCGCGCGACGCCGACGCTCTGGCTGGTCGGCTTCGGGCCGGTCCAGGGCGCCCTTCCCCTCGAGACTTTCCGCGGGATTCTGGGGACGATCTACGAGGAGATCGTCGCCGATTCGGGCACCGCCGCGCCGCCTCCCGCCAACTAGCGCGTGCGCTTCGCGCATGGATCGCGCCTGGCCGCCGCCCTGGGCGCGCTCGCGTGCGCGCCCATCGCCGCGGCGGGCCCCGGCTGCGCGCCGGTGGGGTCGCCCGCCCTGCTCCCCGACGAGCTGCAGGAGACGAGCGGCATCGCGGTGAGCGGTCGCGATCCCGGGATCTTCTGGACGCACAACGACGACGGCGCCGTGATCTTCGCGATCGACCGCGCGGGACGGGTGCTCGGCCGTCACCGGTTGAGCGTGGAGCCGAACGATCTCGAAGACGTGGAGTCGGCGCCGTGCTCCGACGGCTCGCCATGCCTCTACTTCGCCGACACCGGCGACAATGCCGAGCGGCGGGAGGCCGTGCGGATCCTGCGCGTTCGGGAGCCGGCCGGGCGCGACGGCGGCGATGCCCTGCCCGCGGACGTCTTTCCGTTTCGTTATCCGGAAGGCCCGCGCGACACCGAGGCCGTCTTCGTGCTTCCCGGCGAGCGCGTCTACCTCGTCACGAAGGGACGGAGCCACGCGATCACCCTGTATCGCTATCCGGGCACGCTTCGGCCCGACACGGTCGTCGTCGAGGAGATCCAGCGGCTGACGGGCGGCGCCGAGCCGCTCCTCGATCAGGTCACCGGAGCGAGCGCGTCACCGAGCGGAAGCACCGTGGCGATCCGTACCTATCAAGCGCTGCGATTCTACGGCGTGTCGGGAGACTCGCTCGTGGCCGTACGCGGCGGCGTGGTCAACCTTCGGACGCTGAGGGAGATCCAGGGCGAGGGCCTGAGCCTGTCCCGGGACGGGCGCGTGCTCCTGACCTCCGAGGGCGGGCCGCTCGGCGGACCCGCCTCACTGACGGAGCTGCGCTGCCTCGCCGAGGTCGGCACGGCGCGGTAGACCCGTGGGCTCGAGCGTCGTCCGCGTCTCGACGTGGACCGCGCCTTCCTCCGGCTCGATGCCGCGCCCCTTCGCCTTCGCCCAGACCTGCGTGAACTCGGCCCCGAAGAAGACGATCATGGCCGAGTAGTAGATCCAGACGAGGATCACCGCGAGCGCCCCCGCCGCCCCGAACGCGCTTCCCGGATCGGCGCGCGACAGGTAGAAGCCGATCAGGAACTTACCCGCCACGAACAGGACCGTCGTGAAGAGGGCCCCGGCCCAGACGTCGCGCCATGCGACGCGCGCGTCGGGCAGGATCTTGAAGATGGCCGCGAACAGGAGCGTCACCACGGCGAGTGAGACGACGACCTGCGCCAGCTGCACGATCGCTCCGGAGAGCCCGCCGAGCATTCCCCCGAGCCTGTCCCCGAACGCGCTCAGCGCCGCGCTCACGATCAGCGACACGAGGAGCAGGAACGCCATCGTTCCGACCATGCCCAGCGAGAGGAGACGCTTGGCCAGAAATCCCCGAAGGCCGCCGTGGCGGGGATCCGGCCTCACCTCCCACGCTCGGTTGAGCGCCGATTGGAGCGCACCGAACGCTCCCGTGGCGCCGAAGAGGAGCGCGGCGATGCCGAGGATGGTCGGCAGCGGGCCGCCCGCGGCGTCGCGGTCCGCGGAGAGCACCATCGCGTCCACCTGCCGTGCGCCCTCGTTTCCGATCAGGGCCGCGATCTGATCGTGCAGGTGTCCCTGCAGATCGGACGGGTCGATGAAGACACCGAGCAGGAGGAGGGTCAGAACGAGCAGCGGGGCGAGCGAAAACGCCGTGAAGTAGCTCATGGACGCCGCCATGGTCGGACAGTCGTCCTTCACGAACTCCTGGAAGGTGCGTTTCAGGACCTGGAGCATGGCCCGCCGGAATGCAACCGACGTGCCTCGGGCGGGCCGCTCAGGCCACGACGCGGCGGAGCGTCTCCTTCGCGTGCGCGGGAAGATGGCGCTGTGCGACGTACCGCCCGACGGACGCGAGCGCGGCGTCCGCGGAGGCGAGGTTGAGCGAGCGCAGGAGGAAGCGCAGGTCGTCCAGCTCGCTCGCCGCAGGGTTGGGCCCCAGGGACCCGAGCACGAGCGCCAGCGCATACTCGGGCGGCGGGGCGAAGATCTGCAGGTGGGGAAGGTCGAGGAACGGTACGGGCGCCGCCCTGCGGTCCGTGATCTCCCGAACGAGGGCTGCTTCCCACCCGGGCTCCCACCCCTGCGTGGCCGCGTAGGCACGCACGGCGCCTCTTCGATTCGTCGCCTCCTCCGCCGGATCCGCCCCGAACAGGTGCGCCGGACGAGCGCTCCTCGGACGCGCAGGCAGCTCCCGCACCAACACGGCGCCTGCCACGAAATAGAACTCGACGTCTAGTTCTAGAGTGAGGAGATATTTGGCCAGCGACGAGGCGTTTCGCGGGTTCGCCTCGTTCGTCCGCTCCCCCGTCGCGGGAGAGGGCATGTGGGGGTCGAAGACGTTGCGCCGCTTGTAGGCAGCGCGGGTGACACGGAGCTGGTAGGGCCAGAGGCTCACGAGCGGCCAGCGGAAGTGGGGACGGGGCAGGGGCTCGACCGCGGACGCCCACCCGGGCGGCTCGACCCCCCGGAAGCCCGCGAAGTCTTCCACGAGACCGGCGATGCGGTTCTGTGCCACCGGCGTCAGCCCCTCGACGTCCACCGACTCCATGGAGGCGCGGAGTTGGTCGGTCTCGAGTCCCGCGAGCAGCGAGGCCAGCTCCAGCAGTCCTTCACACCCATCGCCTCCACCGCGCAGGCCTTGAAACGCCCGGGTCAGGTCACCGGCCGGCGACGGCAGGGCGCGCGACAGGACATACGCGGACACGTTCATCCCCGCCGCGGCCGCCAGGCGCTTCAGCGCGCTCTTCTGCTCGGGGCTGACCCGGATCTGGAGCTGTGAGGTGCGTCCGGCCATGGGGGGCCAAGATTTGACGCCACGTCCGGCATGTCAATACACGTATTGACGCGGCAGGAGGCGCCTAGGCCCCGACGAGCGGGGATGGCCAGCGCGGCCACGTGGTGCCGCGACGCCGCGACGGACCGCCCGTGGATTGCCGCCCGGACGCGACGCCTCAGCGCTTGGAGACGCGGAGCCGGCGCCCGGCGATCAGGGCCACCGTGGGCTCATGGGTGCTCGCGTCCAGTGCGACCCGTTCGCACTCCGAGCAAGCGTAGTGACCCCAGACGACCCAGTGACCGTAGGTCTCTTCGGTGCTCAGCTCCCTGATCTCACGGCCGTGCCGGCAGAAGCTGAGCGCGTGCGACAGCGTGATGGGCGGGCCGGACTCCGGAAACGTGAGGTCCATCGCGCCGCCTTGGACTCGGCATCACGCCGAGGTCAGTGTCGCGGGCGTGCATCTGCCGATCTGTCGTGGTGATCGATGGGGAGCGAGCGAAAGCAAGAAACGCGCCTCGCGTCGCGGGATTTCACGATGTCGCACGGGCGCCGCAGACACCGCCAGACGAAATGTCCCACCGCGACACTCGCTACGTTTGCGGATACCATGCGGGAGGAAGATCTCGCTGCAGCTCCTCCAGCTCGGGCAGGGACGTCAGGAAGATGTCGAGGAGCTCGGGATCGAACCGGATGCCCGACTCCTCCCGCATGGTGGCGATCACGCGCGCGGAAGGAAGCGCCGCGCGGTACGGCCGGTCCATGGTCGAGGAGTCGTAGTAGTCGACGACGGCACAGATCCGGGCCTCGAGGGGGATGTCCGCACCGACCAGCCCGTCGGGGTATCCGGAGCCGTCCCAATGCTCGTGGTGCCGAAGGGCGATCCTGGCCCCCATCTGGATCACGGGGGAGTCGGAGTCGGCGAGCAACGCGGCGCCGATCCGGCAATGCTCGCGGATCAACGCGAGCTCGACCGCATCGAGACGACCTTTCTTGAAGAGGATCTCGTCGGGGATGCCGATCATGCCGACGTCGTGCATCGGCGCCGCGTGCCGGATCATCTCCGCCTCGCTGGACTCCAGACCGGCGGCGGTCGCGAGAAAGCCCGAGGATACGCCCACCCTGAGGAGATGACCGGCGATCGAATCGTCCTTGTACTCGGTGGCGATGGTGAGCCGCTTGATCGTGTCCAGGTGCGCGCGCTCGATGCGGCGCTCGGACTCGGTGGCGCGTTCGAGCGCTCGGCGCAGGCTCGCCGTCGCGCGCTCGACCGCCTCGGTGAGCCGAGCATTGGCCTCCCCCAGGTGATCGTGCGAGCTCTTCAGCTCCAGGAGCCAGCGAGTGCGGAGCCGGAGCTCGTCGGCGTTGATGGGCTTGGCCAGCACGTCGTTGGCCCCGACCTCGAGCGCCCGGGGATACCACGCCTCCTTGTCCGAGCCCGTCACGATGATGATCGGAACGAGCCCGTGCGTGGGGTGCTGCCGGATGCGGGTGGTCACCTCGAAGCCGTCCATGTTCGGCATGTAGAGATCGAGCAGCACCAGATCGATGCCGAGCGCCAGCTTGCCCAGCGCCTCGACCCCGTCCGCGGCGCTCTCGACCTCGTAGCCGAGCTGCTGGACGAAACGGCTGTGGGCGAGACGAACGGACGGGTCGTCGTCTACGACGAGCACGCGCTGTGTCATGGCAGCGGCGAGCGCGTTGTGGCGTGTACGTTGCGGACCGACGCGAGCACGTCAGCCGAGGGTGTCCGATCCTGGCGAGCCGGCCTCATGATCCCCCATATGGGCGTGCGCCGTCCGGGCGCCTCCGGAGGGGGGCCGGAATGTCAGGTCGCGGCGCCTATGTAAACCCTCGGCAAATAGCCGGCAAGAGCATCGGCCCTCCCCTTCCCGAGCCGCAGATTAGGCGCGCCGCTTCCCGTGCCTCCCCGCCGGCAGGCCCGGACGCGCCACGATCACTTCTCCGTGGATCGGTCGCCGATCTCGGGCGCCGCCTCCTGGGACTCGACCGCGGCTTCCGGGGCTCCCTCGCCCGGTTTCCCCTGGGCGAACTCCTCGAGCTTGCGGTAGAGCGTCTTCCGATCGAGTCCGAGGATCTCGGCGGCGCGCGACTTGTTGCCGCGCACGTTCTGCAGGACCATCAAGATGTAGGAGCGCTCGAGCTCGCGGAGGGGGACCTGCTGCTCGAGGCCTCCGGCGAGCAACCCGCCCATCGTCTCCGAGGACAGCTCCGTCAGATCGCGCGCCTCGATCGAGTCCCCCGAACGCATGGCGGACGCGCGCTCGATCGCGTTGCGCAGCTCGCGTACGTTGCCCGGCCACGGGTGCGCGGTCAGACGCGCCATCGCCTCCGCCGACACCCGGCACCCGGCCGCGAAGTGCTCCACGAGAAGGGGGATATCCGCGACGCGCTCCCTGAGCGGCGGAACGCGGATCGACAGCACGTTCAGTCGCCAGAACAGATCCTGCCGGAACCTCCCCGCCCGTACCTCCTCCCCCAGGTCCTTGTTCGTCGCGGCGAGGACCCGCGCGTTGACGAGCTGCGAGGTCGTCGAACCCAGGCGGCGGATCTCACCACTCTCGAGAGCCCGCAGGAGCTTGGGCTGTAGGGTCAGCGGCAGCTCGCCGATCTCGTCGAGGAAGAGCGTGCCGCCCTCGGCCGCCTCGAACAGACCCGGCTTGTCCTTCACGGCGCCGCTGAACGCCCCGCGCTCGTGACCGAACAGCTCGGACTCCAGCAGATCGAGGGGTAACGCGGCGCAGTTGACCGCCACCAGGGGACCGCGGCCGGAGGCCTGATGGAGGGCCCGCGCCACGAGCTCCTTGCCCGTTCCGCTCTCGCCGGTGATCAGGACGGGCAGCGGTGACGGGCCGATCCGAGAGATGCGGGCCGCCACCTCACGCATCGCGCGACCGGCTCCGATGAGGCCCGGCACGCCGCCCTCTCCCCTCGCCAACCGCGAGACCTCGCGGCGCAAGCGGCTTTCCTGCATGGCCCGTTGCACGGTCAGCAAGAGCTCGTCGCTGCCGAACGGCTTCGTCAGGTAGTCGTAGGCTCCGGCTTTGACGAGCTCGATGGCCGATTCGATGCTGCCGAACGCGGTGATCACGACGACGTTGAGCTCCGGCCGGAGCCCGCGGAGCTGTGTGAGGAGCTCCTCGCCGCTCATCCCGGGCATGCGCAGGTCGCTGATGACCAGGTCCGCCTCGGCGCCCGAGAGCAGCGCGTCCAGCGCCGTCAGCCCGTTCGGGAACCCGACGACCTCGTATCCGGCGCCGCGCAGCACCTCCTCCAGGAGGTCCCGCACCCCCGTCTCGTCTTCGACAACGACGACGCGCTCAGGCACTGGACGATCGAAGGTGCTTCGTCATTGGGCACGCTGGATGCTGGGGAGGGCCGGGCCGCTGCGTTGGCAACTTCCGGGCCGCCCGTCGCGCCCCGGTGTCCGTGGGAGGTTATCCTGTCGCAACCATGACCCGTCAAGAGCCCGGGATTCGCCGCGGCGCGCGACTCAGCACGCGCCTGCTCCTGCCGCTCCTCGCGGTGGTGGCCGCCGTGATGCTTCCGTACGCGGTCTGGTCGATGCGCCAACGTGCGGCCGTCATGGTGGCGGAGGCCGAGCGCGAGACTCGCGCGTATGCCACGGCGCTAGGGTTGGCGCTCGAGAGAGCGGCCGGGCAGAACGATCCCGATGCGATCCAGGAGATGATCGATCGCATCGACCGCGACCCGAGCATCTACGGCGTCATCGTCTACGATTCCCTCGGCATGCCGCAGTACGTGTCTTCCCCGCTGACCACGGCACCCGCGGCGTCCGCCGACGACATCCGCGCCGTGCTGTCCGACCGGGGTGTCAGCACTCTCCGCCGCGAGGTGCTCGAGGAATCGGTCGTCGTGCTCCGACCGTTGATGGACGAGGAAGGCCGCGTGCGTGGTGTGCTCGAGGTCGTGCAGCCGTTGACTCCCGTCACGGAGCAGCTCGCGCGCACGCGCCTTCGATTCCTGTTGAACACGGCCACGCTGCTCGTGGCGGTCACGCTTCTCGTGCTCTGGTCGGTTCGCAGATATCTGTCGACGCCGCTCGCGGAGTTCATGGACGCCGTGCGCGCGCTGGGCGGCGGCGAGCTGACGTACCGCGTCGAGCCGAGCATCGCCGTCGGCGAGCTCGGGGAGGTGGCCGTGGAGCTGAATCGCATGGCGGACGGGCTCGAAAAGGCGCGTCAGGAGCTGATGACGCAGTCGGAGGAGCGCCTCTCGCTCGAGCGACGCCTATTGCAGAGCGAGAAGCTCGCGGAGGTCGGCCAGCTCGCCGCCGGGCTGGCGCACGAGATCGGCGCGCCGCTGCACGTGATTCGGGGGCGAGCCGATCTCGTGCGCCGGAGCGGAGCGAAGTTCGACGAGGCCGAGCGCCACCTCGGCGTGATCGTGCAGGAGATCGACCGCATCGCGCTGATCGTGCGCAACCTGCTCGGCTTCGTCCGCCGGCGGGAGCCGAAGGTGGTCGCGTTCGACCTCGTGGACGTCCTTCGCGCGGTGATCGATCTCCTCGATGTCGAGATGTCGCGCTCGAGCGTGGGCCTCGTGACCGAGGGCCTGGACGCACGGCTGAAGATGCAGGGGGATCCGGACCTCCTGCATCAGGTCTTCCTGAACGTGTTGCTCAACGCCCTGCACGCGCTCGAGGGCGCCGTGCCACCGCGCATGGTCGCCGTGCGGCTACGGCGCACCGGCGAGGGCGCGATGGAGCGCGCCGTGATCGACATCGAAGACAGCGGCGTCGGTGTGCCACCGTCCGTTCGCGATCACGTGTTCGAGCCGTTCTACACGACCAAGGAGCGCGGACAGGGAACCGGTCTCGGACTCGCGCTCGCGCGCGCGATCGTCGAGGACCACGACGGCTCGATCGCCATGGTCCAGCCGTCCAGCGCCGAGTGGAGCACGTGCGTGCGCATTACGCTGGCGACCCGCGTGGCGGACGGTCGTCGTGCGCGCTTCCAGTCGCCACCCGTCGGGTCGGCCGTGGGGCATTCCGCCACGATCGGCAGCCGAGAATGAGGCCAATCGCCCTACGCCGGAGCTCCCGCGTGCGGGCGGCGGCGGCGCTCCCGCCTTGGCGCGGCTCCTGCACGGGGCTCGCGCGCACCCGGAGGAAGGAGCGATGAGCCGCGTTCTCGACATCGACGGCCGGACCGTGATCTTCGAGATCACGATCGCGCAGGTTCCCGTACCGCGGCCGTTCCTGTCCTACCGCTTCTATCAGAACGGCCGAGCGGTGGACGGCGTTCTGGCCGAGGTGCGGGGTTACCCGTCGTCGGTGCAGGAGCAGTTCGAGGACGCGGAGCTGACGCGCTTGTTCCGGACCGCCCGTCGGCGGTTGGAGTCCGAGCGCCGGAGTCGCTGAGGCTATCGCGTCAGCCGAGCGACCATGTCGTCGATGGCGTCGCTGTGCGTGGCGATGAGCTCCTTCGCGAGCAGCTTCAGGACTTTGATGTTCGTCCTGCTCGCGTCATCCATGTCGTCGTTGCCTTCGTGGAGCGGCGCCTGGATCCGGAGGTAGCGGCTCTTCTTCGTCGCCGTGCCGAGGAGCGACTGCACCTGGAAATCCACGGTGTCGCTCACGCCGTCGAAGACGACGCTCAGGATGGGCTGCGCCCATTTCGCGAGCCCCCATCCCTTGGCCTCCTCGTAGAGGATCGGGCGCGTGAGCTCGCCCGTTCCGAGCGACAGGAACGTGATGTCGGCGAGCTTCGCCTCGTACGTGCAGATCGACTCGACGAGCGCACAGGCGGCGGGGTTGTTGGCGAACACGCCGCCGTCCACGAGCGTGACGGGATCGTCTCCCGCGCGTGAGCGGATCTGCGCCGGCTCGAAGTACGTGGGAGCCGCGGACGTGGCGCGCGCGATATCCGCCAAATGGAAATCGCGCTCGGGCTTCTTGCGCGCGCGGTCACTCTTGAAGAAATGCGGTTGGCGGAGCTCGATGTCGTAGGCGGTCACCAGGACGTTGGTGAGCACCTGAGAGAGCCACGCCTTCCCGAACCGCTCAGCGAGCACGCGCTCGATGCCGTCGCTCGGGTACTTCTCCTCGGCGAGGTTGCCCACCGCGCGAATGTGGTGCCAGCGCGAGCGGTGGAAGATCGCGGCGCCTTCTTCCTCGTAGAGCCCGACGAGGTCGCGCGCGGCGTACTTGGGCTTTCGGCCGGTGCCGGGCATCGCCAGGCCGACGGCGAGGATGCCTCCGGTGGACGTCCCGGCGACGAGATCGAACAGCTTCGCGACGGGCCGCTTCGCGCGGCTCTCCACCTCGGCCAGGATCAACGCCGGAATGATGCCGCGGATCCCTCCTCCGTCGATCGACAGAACGCGAAAGGACATGGTCGTGACGCTCCTGTGTCGGGGGGCCGGAGGCACGCGGGCGAAGCATCGTGCCGGACACCGGGTCGGGCCAGACCTGCGCGTCCGCGGAGCGGCTTGCAGAGCGACCGGACCGTCGCCAGTCTCGGGCGGTCTCCGCCGGAGACGGCTCCGTCCCACTCGGTGCGCGTAGGTTACGGCTCGTGCGACTCACGATCTTCATCGGGCTGGCGCTCCTCTCGGCGTGCGGACCACCACCACCGGCTCCGTTCGGCTCGGAGCCGGTGCGCGAGCCGGTGCGCTTCGCGCCGGAGCGCGGCGCGATCGGCGCGAGCGAGTACGGGATCACGTTCAGTCCGGACGGCACCGAGGCGTTCTTCACGCGCCAGTCGGCGGGCCGCCGGGGGCGCCCGCAGATCCTCGTATCCCGATTCGTGAACGGCGTGTGGACGCAGGGCGAGCCGGTGCCGTTCTCGACCGGGTGGGAGCAAGCGCCTTTCCTGACGGCCGACGGCCGACGGCTCTTCTTCTCGTCACGGCGCGAGGTCCCGGGCCAGGAGCTCGCGCGCGGGAACAACAACCTGTGGGTCGTGGAGCGGTCGGCGGAGGGCGCGTGGGCGGCGCCCGAGCCCCTCGCCGGGGAGGTGAACCGGCCGCGGCCCGATGACGACGACGCGCCGGCGATGAGCGAGACCGGCCCGGTCCTCCTCCCTGGGGGCGAGCTCCTCTACTCGACCACGGAGGACCCCGAGTGGGGGTCGGACATCTACGTCGCCCAGCAAGTGGAAGGAGCGTTCGTCGATCCCCGCCCGCTGAGCGTCAACACGACCGGAGCGGAGTCGAGCCCCGCCGTCTCTTCGGACGGTCGGTTCATCGTCTTCCAATCGCTGCGCGATTTGGATGCGATCGGCGCGCAGGATCTGTACGTCTCCGAGCGGCTCGGGCCGCGCTGGAGCCGCCCCCGGCTCCTACCCGAGCCCATCAACTCCCCGGCCAACGACGGCTACCCGAGCTTCTCGCCGGACGGACGCTACTTCTTCTTCGCCAGCGACCGCGGGGCGCCCGGCTCCACGTGGTCGATCTACTATGTCGAGACGAGCGCGCTCGGCATGGATCCGGTCGACTAGCCCCAGACGTCGAAGAAGTCCACCGGTCCCGACTCGTCACGCGGGCGACCCGCCAGATAACCCAGAAGCAGCTGCGTGCACTCGGCGCGCAGCGTGTCGGTGCCTTCGCCCCGCGCATCCGAAGCCGCGACGCGTGCGTGCGTGCTCACCCCGAGGATCGCCGCCAGCCCGATGCGCACCGCCGTCTCGGGATCGGGGTGCGTGATCTCGTCGCGTCGCTCGAGGAGCCGAGCCGCGAGCTCGTCGAGCGCTTTGCGGGTGGGCTCGTCGTCCTCGGCGTCGGCCACCAACCGGTCCGCCGTCCGGATGCGGGCGTCGTGGTCGGGGCGGAGATCGAGGAGGAGGTCCACCGCCCGCGAGGCCATCCCCTCGAGCGACGCCTCCCAGGATTCGGCCTCGAGCGACTGGCTCCATTCGGCTTCGGTCGAGCGCCGCACGTGCTCGCGGAGATGCTCGAGCAGGTCGTCCTTGCCACGAAAGCGCGCGTAGAAGGACCCGACCGACGACCGCGCTTTGGCCACCACGGCTTGCACGGTGACGGCGTCAGGGCGGCCCTCGTCCAGCAGGGCCAGGCCGGCGGCGACGAGCCGTTCCAGCGTCCGCTGGGAGCGCGCTTGCTTGGGGACGGAGATGCGGGCCATATCGATGAAATGAGAATTCTGATTCTATAATCGGTGTTGGCCGCGATCGCCGCCAGGGCCGATCTCTCGGGCGGCGCGCCTGCACCGTCCTGACGGCTTCCTGACGCCCGTCCCATAGCGTGGGCGTCCCATCCCTCACGACTCCCGGAGCCGACGCCGATGACCCAGGCCATCTCGACGCTCAGCGTGCTGGCGCATCCGTACACGCACCTGCAACCGATCACGAAAGGTCCGCCCGAGATGCGCGAGGCGAGCCGTCAGGCCGGCACCGCGCTCGTCTGGTTCATGGCTGCGGGGCGTTACCAGACGGCGGTCGAGACGGTCGCCGACAGGCCCGGCGGAATGTCGCTGCTCGTGATCCTCCCGCCTGGGCTGCAGGTCGCGCTCGACCGCGACGTGCGGATGGCCGTCGAGTACTCTCGTCCCCACGGCATCCTGCCGTTCCACGCCGATCCGGACCCGAACGACCTGACGAATGCGTTGCGGCGGCCCCCTTCGGACCTGGGGAGCGAGGTCACCGACTACCTGTCCTGGCGGGGGCTCGGGGTCGACCGAGACACGGCCCACATCATCCGCAGGATCGTGGATCTCTCGTCGGAGCTGCGCTCCGTCTCCGCGATGTCGCGGAGCCTCTATCTCTCCCGGCGGGCGCTGGGCAGACGGTTCATGAGCCGGGGACTTCCGGTTCCGTCGCACTGGCTGCAGATGGCCCGCCTCCTCCGGGTCGCCGCGCGCCTCCAGAACAGCGAGTCGACCGTGGCGTCCATCGCGATCGACCACGGCTATCCCGACGGGTTCTCGGTCAGCAATCAGATGGAGCGACTTCTGGGTCATCGACCCAGCGAGATTCGCGAGCGGCTGGGATGGGAGTGGATTCTCGAGGCCTGGCTCAGGCGCGAGGCCGAGCTCGGAACACTCGCACCCATCTCGACGCGCGGTGCGCGCTCGGAACGGGACCGTCCGAGCCGGCGGCGGACGCGATCGCCCGAGGCCTCGACATCGACCCGCTGAACGAGTTGCGACGTGGCCCAAGGCCCCGAACATTGCTGCTCGGGCGTCCCACCTTCGACCCGACGACCCATGGCTCCGCACCGAGCTGACGCCTCCTCGATGCCCGAGGCCGCGCCTTCGGCCTTCCGAGTCCAGTTGTTCGGAAGTCCGCGGGTGGTGCGCTCCGGAGCGTCCGTGCCGTTGTCGCCGCTGCAGCTCGGGCTGATCGCGCTCGTCTACGGGCACGGGCGACAAGGGATCGGACGTCTGAGCGCGGCCCGACTCCTGTGGCGCGACGACGCGGAGGCCGACGTCCGCCATCGCATGCGTCAGCTTCTGCTCGAGGTGAAGGCGAAGACCGGGCCCGCGTTGATCGAGGCGCGCGCCGACGAGCTGCTGCCTGTCGGTGCCGTCTCCTGCGACGTGAGCGACTTCGAGCGGGCGCTCGAGCGGGACGAGCTGCTCGCGGCCGCCTCGCTCGCGCGAAGGGGCTTCTACGACGTTCCGGCTCGCGGCCTCACGGACGAGCTCCTGGACTGGCGCGCGGCCGCGAGCGACGGGTTCATGCGGAGAGTGCGAGGCCGGGCGGCCGCCAAGTGGACGCGCGCGACGGAGTGCGCCGACTGGGTCGCGGCCCGCGACGCGGCCGACGCAGCCTACGCGCTCGATGTTACCGATCTGGAAGCCCTCGTCCGCGCGATCGAGGCCCGAGGATGCTCGGGCGATCTCCCCGCGGCCGAGCATGCCTTCGCAGCCTATATGGAACGGGTTGCAAACGCCGGTGGCCCGGACGACGCCGTCATCGAAGCCATCGAGCGCGCGCGGAAGCTCACCCGCAGCCTCCAGAATGGACATCGCGCGGAGCCGACGGCCCCCTTCATCGGCCGTCGCGATGCGCTCGAGTCGGCACGTACCCTGTTCGAGCAGGTCGGTGAAGGACAGTTCGGGTTCGTGCTCGTCAGCGGCGAGTCGGGGATCGGCAAGACCCGCTTGCTGCAGGAGCTCCACCGGGAAGCATCGTCGAGGGACATCCGATGCCTCTCGGCCCAGGCCGTCGAGCTCGAGTCGAGGATTCCGTTGAATCCCCTGCTCGACGCGCTGCGCGGCGTGGATCTCCAGGCGCACCTGACGGCGCTCGGGCGTCCGTGGAGCGCGGTGATCGGAGCCGTCCTGCCCGCGGGTCTTTTGGAGGAGCCGCCCGGGGAGCTTCCGCCGATTCAGGAGAGCGCGCTGCCCAGACGTCTCCTCGACGCCTTCTTTCTGCTGCTGCAGCGACTGGCGGAGGAGCGGCCCACGATCTTCTTCATCGATGATCTCCAGTGGGCCGACGCCACGACGGTGGCAGCGCTCCAGTTCGTTCAGCGACGGTGGACCGGCGGACCGCTCGGGGTGATCGCGGCCGTTCGTCCCGAGCTCGTGGCTCCGACCGATCCCGTCGCCAAGTACCTCTCCGCCAAGGACGGTCTCGCCCTTCGGCGCATCGAGCTGCGCGAGCTCTCCGTGGACGAGTCGATGCAGCTCGTTCGCTATCTCGGACAGGGCCGGATCGGGGAGGGACGCTCACGACAGATCTGCGAGCTGGCCTGTCTGCACCCTCTCTATCTCACGGAGCTCACGCGCGACTACGTCGCAGGCCGTTTGAAGATCCCCGAGCAGCCGGCCGAGGCCCTCAGCATTCCCGTGTCGCTCGAGCAGATCCTGAGTGGCCGATTGGAGAGCCTGGGCCCGCGTGCCATGAAGCTCGCCGGCCTGCTCGCCGTCGCGGCGCGGCCCATGCGCGTGGCCGCGCTGACGGGTCTCGTCGAGCTCGGTCTCGACGACACGACCGACGCCGTCGAGGAGCTACGCCGCGCCCGGCTGATCGAGTCCGAGCACGACAGAGTGCGCATCGCCCATGATCTGTTCCGCAGCGCGATCTATCGGCATCTCGGTGAGGTGCGACGGGCCATCAATCATCGTGCGGTCGCTGCGCATATTCTGTCGGAGGCTTCGGAGGAGGCGTCCGGCGAGCTCGCCATCCATTATGCCCGGGCGGGAGAACGCGAGCTCGCCGCCCGGTACGGGTGGAGCGCAGCCGAGCGCGCCATGGAAACCGGGACCGTCGCCGAGGCCGCCCACTTCTATCAGCTCGTCAGCGAAAACGAGCCCACCGCATCGGTGCGGCGCGCCGAGGCCATGGCGGGTCTCGCTCGAGCGCTTCACCTCGGGCGCGACATCACGCGAGCGAACCCGATCCTCGAGCTCGCCGCCTCGGCGTTGCGAGCGGCGGGAAAGGCGGCGGATGCGCTGCGACTCGAGATCAAACGGGTGGAGGGCCTGGCCGAGGTCGGCGCCGCCCCGATTGCCGCGCTGGTGGAGAGGCTGATCCAGCTCAAGGAAGAAGCGACCGTCAGCGAAGATTGGGAGGCCGTGGCGCTGGCGCTCGACGTAGAGCTGCACCTGCTGCACCGAGCCGGGGATATCGACGGGATTCAAGGACTGTTTCGCAACATGCGCGACATTACAGCGAAGGGAGTAGTCGCGGCATCCGTTGTGTCGTATGCGAGCCTCGCGATGGGCGTGTTGTACGGTGACCCAGGTGAAGCGCTGCGCGCGGCATTTCGCGCCGTCGAACTAACGAAAGGGACAAAGCACTATCGACTCAGAGCGTTGCTGCGACTCATGGTCGTACTGCAATACAGGGGTATGCTAGAGCTTCCCGCTTCAAGACCGATTCTCGCGGAGACACGAGCACTCGCCGAGCGCAGCGGCGACGTTCTGATGCGGTTTAGCATTGAGAGCAACTTGGCCGTCGCGCTGTTGGACGCGGGTGATTTGGAGCGAGCGGAGGTTCAAATGACGCATTCGACAAGTCTCTTAGGCTCTGCCGATATGGACCTCAACCGCTTTAATCAGGCGAACAACCGCGCGGAACTCCTGCTCGCGCTAAACGACTTCGAGGGTGCGGAGAAATGCTACCGTGAAGCGTCGCAATACCTGGGCATTACAACACCGACTTATGCCCAAGATCTGATCGCTGCGGGTCTCGGAATCTGCGCGTTTGAGACGGGGGATCTGGGCGAAGCACGCAGGCTGGAACAGGAGCTACACGAGCGCCCCACACGATGGCATTTCGATCCGAGTACGATTCTCGCCTTCAGGGTACGTCTACTCGATCGACGGGGCCGAACAGATGAGGCTCTCCAGTTATTGGAATCCAGCGCAGCGGACCTGCGAGGCCGGCTAGAATTGGCGTGGCTGAAGACGCGCGCCTTGGAAGTACGTCTCATGATCAAGCGACGGATCCCGGGGGCACGCGAAATCGCCAACGAGGCCGAAGCGCTGGCGAGTAACCTGTGCCTAACTCATCGCAAGAACGAGTTCAGTGAACTGCTGGCTGCGACGAGTTGTTAATGGTAGGCCGCAGGTTGCGTAACCATTGGTCCTCCGACGGCCGCAAGCTTCGGCGTCGGCGATGTCTGCTCCAGGACTCTTGGCCTACTCGTTTCCACCCTCGCTGTCTGCATCGTTTCCGCGTACTGAGCCAAGATCGCCGTGCGGGTCGCCGCTCTCACGACGCGATGATCGAACTGACGTCCAGCATGGAGCTCAAGTTGCTCCAGGACAGCTGAAAGGGGCAATGCGTCGCGATAGGGACGGTCGGACAGCATTGCGTCCACTGCATCGCAAAGGACGATGATCTTGGAACCAATTGGAATCTCGTCACCCAAAAGCCCAT
This sequence comes from Gemmatimonadales bacterium, assembly GCA_050181335.1. Taxonomy (GTDB): domain Bacteria; phylum Gemmatimonadota; class Gemmatimonadetes; order Longimicrobiales; family Gaopeijiaceae; genus UBA2982. The sequence goes on from JBFXDG010000006.1 coordinate 40,835, forward strand.
CGGGATAACCCTTACCGTCCTCCCGCTCATGGTGATGACGTACGATTTGCACAACCTCGTCCGGAACGGATGACAGGTCTCTGAGCAACTGCACGCCGCGAGTTACATGTGACTCCATGATCGACCGTTCTTCGGGAGTCAGTGAAGCGGGTTTTCTGAGGATCTCCGTATAGATTGCCTCGATCTTGCCGATGTCGTGCAGAAGCGCCGCATTCGCGATCCGGTCAACGGATATGCGGTTCAATCCAAGCTCTTCGGCGATCGCTTGGGCCAGCTGTGAGACCCGCAACGAGTGACCGGACGTGTAGGGATCCCGGATTTCGATGGCCTTCACCAATGCGGTTAGCAGGTCCGCGTTGGATTCGCGCAGCTTGGAGGTCGTGAGGTACGAGTACCGAATGAAGAGCATCGGCAGGAGAATGATTAGCAGGCCAGCTAGACCGAACTGTACGTATAAGAAGGCGACCGCGAGAGCGATCGGACTAATTAAGATGTCATTGAGGCTGGCACCGGTATTCGCGAGCAGCTGCTGCCATACGCGACGGAATGGAACGCCCTGGCTGAGGGTGATTGCCATCGAGACAGCAGCGTGATTCACGGCGAGGAAGACGAGGCCGAACGATACAAACGGCCACAGCTGGCTCGTCATGCTCGGGTCGCGAACCCCCTCTAAGGCATGGCCACCCAGCACAGTAAAGGCCACACCAGCAAGCGTGGTCGCGACTATGGTTTGCGCGCAGTTGAACGACGCGCGGAACGGACTCTTCCGTCGTACGAAGATTTCCGCGAATGGCGCTATGATCGCAAACAGCAGGATCCCGCCCGCCGGCCCAAAGAGCTGCACGCTCGCCAGAAGTGGGACGAACGCCACGGATGAGGTGGAGCTGCTGCCCTTACCCACACTCACACCGATCGCTAACGATTCGGAAAGCAGAGCGATGCCGAGCAGCCAACCGAGGGCCACTTGGCTCTCGGTCGGCAAGGAGATCAGCGAGCGCCAATCCGTCATCGCTAGACACGCGATGGCGGCGAGCCACATGACGACTACATAGGCCCGAACGCGGCGTTCGTTCATTGAGTCAGGCCCCCTCGGTCTCCCCTACCACATGACTACGCCGCGCCCAAAAAGCGCGAACACTGATCCGACGAGATCGAACAGTGAGCTGAACATGCGCCACCTCCTTTAGAGAGATAGTCGGCTTCCGGTACTCCGCTGGTGGAAGCCGCTGGCGCTCCGCTCTACCGCTCTACTCCGCTTCGGCAGACCGAGGGGGTCGTTTTCTCCTCTAGTGGGGGGCTAGGTCGACTCGAGCCGCTCGGCTCACGTCACGAATAGAAGTTTCCACGGACCCAACGATCCGTGGCTTGAAGCGTGGCGAGGATCGCTGCGCGATCCGTGGACTCGTCCGCGACGTGCGTGCCGGCGAGCCGCGAGACGTCTCGTCCCGCGATCGCGTGCACCGCGACGAGCACGAACTTCCTGTCGAACGCCTCCACCATCTTCACTCCATCGAGCGAGAGGGTGGGTGCGCGTTTGTTCTCGCCGAGGTTCTCCTGGAGGGCAGCCTCGACGGCCCTGAGGGTGGCCTCGGCGACGGCCTCGAGCTTCGCCCGGGGCACGTCGGCCGCGGTCGCGGATCCGACGTAATGCTTGCCCTGCCACTCGATCTCCACCCGGTGCTTCACCTGGTTGGATCGCTCGATCTCGCTCTGGTGACCATAGAAGAGCAGGCGGCTCTCGTACGGCTTCGGAGCGGGCAGGATGCGAATGGCGCGCTCGGCGTCCTGCGCCGACGGCGCGGTGGCAGGCCGCTCGTGCGTCTGGGCCACCGAGACCTTCCGGTGGTCGACGTGGAGGTCGAGTCGCGCGAGCAGGGCCGACTCGACGTTTCGGACGGTCTGCTTGGGCTTCACCTCGGTCGTCGTCAGGAGATGGACCTCGTCCACCTCACCACCGGGGCGGGCGACCACCCGCGCGGAAACCACCCCGGGGAGGGAGAGCAGCAGCCTCTCGGCCTCCTCGATGGTCCATCTCGCGCGTCCTTCCTTGGGGGCGGTCATCGCGTCCCGGGATCTCCCAAACGTTCGCCTACATCGACGATGGCTCCCCGCCCGAAGGCCATCTGTTCGTGTGCTGCCGACGCATGCGACGCGTCGATGACCCATCGCCGGGGGGAGGCGCCACGAGCCGGCCTGAGGGTCGGCTGAACAGGCACCCGCGAGGGAACCGATTTCATATGTTTACCGAGGGACGGTACTTATATGATGGGGTCATGGTGAAGTCAACGATTCTCGAAATCGCTACAGGATCACCACTTATACGCAACAAAAAACGCCCCGCCGGCAACGCTGGGGGGGCGCATGAACATCATACGAGCCGCGTATAAAAATCGCAAATTCAAAACAAACGGCGGCCGTCCAGATCCTCGGGGAAACGGATGGCGGCCAGACCGGCCAACGTGGGCGCGAAATCGACCGTATAGACGGGCTCGTCGCTGATCCCCGGCATGACGCCCGGTCCGAGCATCATCATCTCGACGTGACGGTCGTACCAGTACGGACTGCCGTGGTCCGTGCCGGTCGTGAAGGAGGTCACGAGGTCCCCCTCGCCGTAACGCACCTCGACTCCGTAGCGCGATAACACGCCCCACGCGCGGCCGGGATAGTACGAGTTCCGAAAGAGCACCGAGAAGGAGTCGGCGGGCTCACCGCCCAGCGTGAGCTGGTGATGGGTGTACGCGGCCTCGACGAGCCCCTCCTCCTCGATGAGGTCGGCGAGTCGCTCGGCGATCACCTCGGGCCGGCCCCCGTTCGCGGCCGCCCTTCGTAGCGATTGCCCCATGTCGGCGAGCAGCTCCTCATCCATGATGCGCTCAGCCTCGTCGTTCCCGTGGGCCCGCGCGGCTTCGGGGGGCAGCGCGACGCCGTGGTCACCGGCGAGCCCCGCGATCCAGCGCCCTCTGCCCACCTGCTCGTCCAGGTCCGCGAGGAGGTTCGCCAGCACGAGATCGAGATGAACCAGCGTGGAGAGCGCCTCCTGGCTGACCGGCCCGTAACGATGTCCGACGCGATCGAGCGCGGAGAACGACACGGCGAGGAAATCCACCGAGCCGCGCTGACCGAGCTGGAGCTGGGTGATCGCCGTCTTGGCGAGCTCGAGCACGGCGTCGTCGGCGCGTGGCGTGTCGAAGGCCCAGACGTTGAACTCCGCCGAGCCGGGGGGCCCCGCTTCGTCCGCGCCGCGGTGGGGGAAGCTCGATCGGTCGCGACCGCCCACCTCGTAGGACTGGGCGTCGTCCTCGGCGAGGCCGCGGAGCTCGGCCGGCACCTCGGAGAGCCACACGGGGCTCGCCGCGATTCCGGGCATGACCTCTCGATTGAAGACGCTCAGCCAGGTGGGATATCGATCGGCGTAGTGCGTCGAGGTGACGAACACCGCCTCCGCGTCGAGCAGCCACCAAGCGCTCGCGCCGGAGCGTCCCGCCATGGCCACCGCCGAGCGGTCCTTCTTTGAGATGGACACGGCCCGCGCGCGCGGATCGGCAGCCAGGACCCAATCGGCGAGCCCGTCGCGCAGGAGGTTCGCCGGCGACCGACCCTCGAGCTCCGCGTCGCGCTCGTGCCCGAGGATGCGACTCGCGCTATCGCCCACGGCGTACATGAGCGGCCAATCGAATCCGGCTCGCTGATGCCAGCTGTTCGACACGATGCCGTGGCGCGCAGGAAAGACGCCAGTAGCCAGCGTGGCATGGCCGGGCGCCGTCTCAGGCATGGCGTGCGCATGCGAGGCCTGCGTGTACCGACGGCCCTCGTCCATGAAGCGCCGGAACCCTCCCCCGGTCAGCGCCGGCTCGTAGCGGTCGAGGAGGCCGCCGCCGAGCTGGTCCACGACGATCATCACGACCAGCGTGGGCGTGCCGTCAGCCTGCGCGACCGCCTGCTCCGGCGGGGCGGCCGTCAGCAGGCCGACGGCGATCAGGGTTCGGATCGAGCTGGACATGTCCATGCCAACATTCACGGCTCCCAGGGGCCCGCGCCACATCCACGGGACCTGGCCGTCGCGGGGGCTCTCCCGCGTGGTCGCTCGTCGTCGTCCCGTCCGGCCATCCCCGCGCCCCCGCGCCGATGGAGAATTCCCATCGTGGATACGATACCTGGCCTCCTCACCGAGCCTGCCGCCCTCTTCGACGAGCGGACCCGCCCCGACTTCCGTGACGTCTTCGGTGCGCTCGCCGTCCAGGCGACGGACATCGCCGTGGCAGTGACCCGGGTGCGATTGAGCACCGTGGACCTCACGGCCCGCGAGCTCGCCTCGGTCGAGCATTTTCGGGTGCTGGTGGCGGAGATGAACGCGCTGCGGCTCGACGCGGAAGCACGGGCGGTCCAGGCGGATCCCCGGCGGGCGCCGAACGCCGAGATGCTCAGACGGCTCCTCGAAGCGGGAACGCTCGAAGTGCGGTCGTCGCCGCTCGCGGGTTGGTCGCCCGACTTCAGCGTATTCGCGGGAACGGGGGGTCCGACGGCGGTCCTCGTCGGCTTCCATTCGTTCGAGCGCCCCTATCCCCATCGCGGGCCCGCGCTTGCCGCGCTGCACGGTCCCGCGGCCGCCCGGCTCGCGTCTCACCGACATGCGGAGATCTGGGACCGCGCGCACGACGTCGGGCCGGCGATCTGGAGCATCCTCTCCAAGGCGCGATCGGGAGGTCGATCCACGCCGTCCGTCGTGCCCACCCGGGCGCGCGCGGCCGGCCGTTGACACGTCCTCGGCGTCGCCTTCTTCTTTCGGTCACCGAATACGCCCGTGCGAGCGCACGGGACTTTTCCGGCGTAGCTCAGTTGGTAGAGCAGGCGGCTGTTAACCGCCGGGTCACAGGTTCGAGTCCTGTCGCCGGAGCTTCTCAGACGAGGCCGTGATGTTTCGCGTCGGTCTCCGACGGCGCTGCGGCCTGCAGCTCAACGACCGCCTTCTTCGTTCTCGGCATCGTCCGGCCGATCGAACGTCCGGTTGTGCGCTTCGGTCGCCGCCGTCATCACTTGCTTGCCGCTCTTGCGGAGCTGCTCGAACTCCCGCTGGAACTGGGCCAGCTCGGCCTCGGTCGCGTCCTCGAGATCCGCGAATACGTTGCGTGCCTCGCTGGTCCGGATCAGCTCGTCGAGCTTGAGATGGGTCGCCTTCGCATCGCGGTTCTGGGTGGCCTGGATCAAGAAAACCATCAGAAAAGTGACGATGGTCGTCCCCGTGTTGATGACGAGCTGCCACCCCTCGCTGTAGCCGAAGATCGGACCGGTGACCGCCCAGACGACGATGAGGCCGACGGCTCCCAGGAACGCCCAGTGCGACCCGAACCGCTCGGACGCGGAAGCAGCCAACCGGCGAAAGACGTCCGAGAGGGTGTTGTCGTCCTCCTCCGCGTCTCGTCCGGTCGCCATGGCTGCGCTCTTTGCACGGAGCATGCCCTCCCGCGATGGGGTCGGCCCGTAAGCTGCGCACCCGCGACGCGCGACGCGTCGCACTTCTCGGACTGTCGCGCCCGAGCGTCAGAAGCACGCCACGACTTTCGCGCGCGCGCGACAGAGCGGCGGCGCGCGTGTGCGCGGATGGGGGCTGAAATCGGAGATCCCCACCGGCACGAATCCTGCGACTTCCTGACCGGTCCTCGCGCTTCGCGCGCCCGCAACACTGCGAAGCCCCCCCGGAGACGACGCGCAAAATGACGAAAGCGGAAAGAGCGCGCCGTCGCGCGCGTCCGCATCGCTCCATGACGCATGGGACGGGGGAGAGCGAAGCCTGGATGGGAGGGGGCGAGATGGGCGCGCTCATCGGCGCCATGGACTGGTCGCGGACGCCGATCGGCCCCGTCGAGTCGTGGTCGCCCGCGCTGCGGATGATGGTGCGGTTCCTCCTGGCGAATCGGTTTCCGATGATGCTGTGGTGGGGTCCCGACTACATCTCGATGTACAACGACCCCTATCGGCCGGTGCTCGGGGCGAAGCACCCGTGGGCGTTGGGCAAGCCGGTCCAGGAGTGCTGGAGCGAGGTGTGGCCGGTGCTCGAGCCGCTCATCGACACGCCCTTCCACGGCGGTCCCGCTACGTGGAACGAGGACATCGGCCTCGAGCTCAATCGCCACGGGTTCCTCGAAGAGGCGCACTTCACGATCGCCTACAGCCCGGTGCCGGACGACACCGTTCCGAGTGGAATCGGCGGGGTGCTCGCCACCGTGGTCGAGATCACCGAGAAGGTCGTCGCCGAGCGTCGTGTCGTGGCACTTCGCGATCTCGGTGCGCGCGTAGGCGAGGCGAAAACCGCCGAGCAGGCGTGCGCCGCCGCCGCCGAGACGATCGCCGCGCATGGCAAGGACATCCCGTTCGCGCTTCTCTATCTGATCAGCGAGGACGGTCGATCTGCCCGCCTCACCGGCTCGGCCGGGCTCGGCGATGCCCACGGCGTGGGCCCGAGCGTCGTGGATCTGACGGAGACGAGTGAAGACGGTTGGCCTTTCGCCGAGGTCGTGCGGAGCCAGGCGCCGCGGACGGTGCATCCTCTCGGCGAGCGTTTCGCCGCGATCCCGCCCGGCCCCTGGTCGGACCCCCCGGACACGGCCGTCGTCATCCCCGTCCCATCGAACCAGGCCGGCCGTGCCGCCGGGTTGATGGTCGTGGGAATCAGCGCGCGCCTGGCGCTCGACGACTACTACCTCGACTTCATCGAGCTCGCCCGCAACCAGATCGCCACGGCGATCGCCAACGCGCGCGCCTACGAAGAAGAACGCAAGCGCGCCGAAGCCCTCGCGGAGATCGATCGGGCGAAGACCGCGTTCTTCAGCAACGTGAGCCACGAGTTTCGAACTCCGCTCACGCTCATGCTCGGACCGACCGAAGATCTGCTGGCGGGGACGCAAGGCGTCGTGAGCTCGGAGCAGCGCGCGCAGCTCGAGCTCATCCGCCGCAACGAGCTCAGGCTGCAGCGCCTCGTCAACGCGCTGCTCGAGTTCTCGCGTATCGAAGCGGGACGCGTGCAGGCCTCGTACGAGCCTGTCGACATCGCCGCGCTGACCCGCGATCTCGCGGGCTCCTTCCGGTCGGCGGTCGAGCGCGCGGGGCTTCGCTTCAACGTCACGTGCGAGCCCGTCCACGAGCCGACGTACGTCGATTCCCGGATGTGGGAGCAGATCGTCCTGAATCTCCTGTCCAACGCCTTCAAGTTCACGTTCGAGGGCCAGATCGACGTGTCGTTGAGCCCCGTCGAGAAGGGCGTGCAGCTGCGCGTCGCGGATACGGGTGTGGGTGTGCGTGCCGAGGAGCTGCCCCGACTCTTCGAGCGCTTCCACCGAGTGGAGGGGACGCGCGCACGGACGCACGAGGGCTCGGGCATCGGCCTCGCGCTGGTCCAGGAGCTGGTCCGTCTCCACGGCGGCTCCATCCAGGCAGAGAGCGCGTATGGCGAGGGAACCTCGTTCACGGTGACGATCCCGACGGGTCGTGCGCATCTGCCCGAAGATCGTCTGCGCGCAGCCGGATCCGCGGAGGGGGCCGGGCTCGGAGCCGTCACCTTCGTGGAGGAAGCGCTGCGTTGGCTGCCCGATGACGACCCGAACGGGGAAACGGGCGACCACGTGGCGACGAGTCCGGCTGCGCGCTCGATGGTTCTCCCGAGCGCGAACGGTGGGCGTTCGGGGGCTTCGACAGGCCCCCGCGCTCACGTGCTCGTGGTGGACGACAACGCCGACATGCGTTCGTATCTCCGCCGCATCCTCGAGCGACACTGGACGGTCGAGACCGCGGCGGACGGCGCGGCCGCACTCGAGAGCGCGCGCCTTCGGCGCCCCGACCTCGTCCTCACGGACATCATGATGCCGGTGCTCGACGGCTTCGGGCTGTTGCGCAGGTTACGCGCCGACGAGAGAACGGCGTCGATCCCGATCATCATGCTGTCGGCGCGCGCCGGAGAGGAGGCACGCGTCGACGGCCTCGAGGCCGGGGCGGAAGACTATCTCGTGAAGCCGTTTTCTGCCCGGGAGCTGGTCGCGAGGGTCAGAACCCACTTGGAGCTCGCCGGCTTCCGTGACGAGGTGCGTCGGCAGGAAGAGCAGCTCCGGTCGCTCTTCGAGCAGGCGCCGATCCCGATCGGTGTGGTACGTGGCGCGGATTTCTTGCTCGAGTTGGTCAATCCTCCTTTCGCGAGACTGCTCGGCGGGGGAGAGATGATCGGACGGCCTCTCACCGACTTCGCGCTGGAGCCGACGTCGAGCTCGTTCGACTACGCGGTGATGCTTCGCTCGGTCGCATCGAGCGGCGTGCCGTACGCGGCCGAGGGCGTGCACATGCGCCTCGACGCGAACGGCGACGGAGACCCGGAAGATCATTGGGTCGACTTCGTATGCGTGCCGATCCGGTCGACGAGAGGGGAGGACGACCGCCTCATGATGGTGATCACGGACGCGACGGATAAGGTCGTGAGCCGTCGTCGCACGGCCGAGGCCGACCTCGAGCGCATACGCGCGGACGCCGACCGACATCACGCGATGTCGCTCCGGGACGAATTCCTGACGGTCGCCTCGCACGAGCTGCGCACGCCGCTCACGACGATCGGGCTCCAAGCCGACGGCCTCAAGTCGCTGCTCGAGCGAGCGACGCCGGGCGATCAGACGGCCGAGCGGTGCCTCCCCAAGATCGAGCGCCTGCGTGTGCAGGCCGACCGGCTGGGCGCGCTCATCGAGGGCATGTTCGACGTCTTCAGCATCGGACGCGACGGCCTGCAACTGACACCGGAGCAGGTGGATCTCGCCGAGGTGGCCCGCGCCGTCGTGGGCCGCGCCCGGAACACTTCGAAGCAGGCGCCCGCTTCGATCCACCTCCGCACGGAGCGGTCCGTCGGCATCTGGGATCGGCACCGTCTGGAGCAGATCGTCGTGCACCTCGTGTCGAACGCCACCAAGTTCGGCTCGGGTCGACCGATCGACGTCACGGTGGACGGCTCCCGTGAGCTGGCGCGTCTCGAGGTGAAGGACCGCGGCATCGGCATCGCCCTCGAGGACCAGGAGCGCATCTTCGGCCGCTTCGTTCGAGCCGCCTCCGCCACCGAGTACGCGGGCTTCGGTCTCGGTTTGTGGATCGTGCGCGAGCTCGTCGAGGCGATGGGCGGAGACGTTCGCGTCGAGAGCCGTGTGGGTGCAGGCGCGACCTTCGTCGTGGAGCTTCCGAGGCAGCCATGACTCCCCTCGGGGTGATCATGGTCGTCGATGACGACGACGACCTACGCGAGAGCATCTGCGAGGTCTTGGAGGACGAGGGATTTCGAACGGTCGGCGTCGCGCACGGGGCGGCGGCGCTCGAGGATCTTCGTTCGGATCGGCGCAAGCCGGACCTGATTCTGCTCGACCTCATGATGCCGACGATGAACGGCTGGCAGTTCCGTCGAGAGCAGAAACGCGATCCCTCGCTCGCCGATATCCCCGTGGTGGTCATGACGGCGAGGCGGGACGTCAACGACATCTCCGCCGCAGAGATCATCTACAAGCCGGTGACGCGCGAGAAGCTGCGTGAGACCGTCCGGCGGTGGACCGACGTCGACGATGACGGGGAGGGCGGCGGCAGCGCGCCGCGTGACGCCGGCGGCCCGCCCTCCGGGTCGCCGGCCTCGGGACCCCCCGGCGGCCCCCAGGTGGCCTTTCTCCAGCTTCCGCTTCCGGTCTGTGTGCTCAGAGGTCGCGCGCTCGTGTGCGAGATCGCGAACCGCGCTTTCCTCGAGATGGCAGGCAGGACGGAGGTCGCGGGCTTGCCGCTGACGACCGTCCTCCCCGAGCTGGGAGCGCGGGGCATCGACGCGATGCTCGGCGAAGTGGTCCGGTCCGGTCGTGCCTGCACGGCCGAGGAGGTCCCGCTCGGCGCCGGACCGCGAGGGGCCGAGACCGCGCATTGGACGCTCACCTGCGCGCCGCTCGACTTCGGGGGACGGGTGGAGCGGGTCGTTCTGTGCGCGCAGGACGTCACGCATCAGGTGCGCGCGCGCCGGGGGCTCGAGCAGAGCGAAGGGACCTTCCGGCGCATCGTGACACAGATCCAGGCCGGCCTCGCACAGACGGACCTGGAGGGACGCTTCTGTCTCACGAACGAAGCTTTCCGTCAGATCGTAGGACGCACGGAACAGGAGCTGCGCCAGGCGCGCATTCACGACATCCTCCACCCCGAGGACCTCGAAGCTTCTCTGGCGCGTGTCGACCGGCTCGTGGCCGACGGCACACCGGTCGTTCTCGAGCATCGCTTCGTCAAGCCGGACGGCTCGATCGTCTGGGCGCAGAGCAGCCTGTCACGCATCGAGGGACCGGACGGGCGAGCGCCGAGCATTGCGGCGGTCACGACCGACGTCACGCGGCGCAGATACGCCGACGAAGCCTACGCGGAGAGCGAGGACAGGTTACGCGCGAGCGAGGCCCGCGTCCGGCATCTGCTCGCAATGGAGGAGGGGGCTCGCAGGGAAGCCGAGAGCCTCTATCGGGTGGCGCAGAGCCTCACGCAGGCGCACTTCGATCTCCAGGCGCTGGTGCAGAGCGCCACCGATCACGCGACCGAGCTCGTCGGCGCCGCCTTCGGCGCCTTCTTCTACAACGTGGTGAACGAGCGCGGCGAGACGTATCTGCTCCACACGCTCTCGGGCGCACCCAAGGAGGCGTTCTCGGAGTTCGGGCTGCCCCGCAACACGCCGCTCTTCGCGACCACGTTCACGGGCCAGGGCGTCTTGCGTCTGGACGACGTGACCGCAGACGCCCGGTACGGCCAAGTGCCGCCTCATCACGGCATGCCCGAGGGGCACCTGCCCGTCACGAGCTACTTGGCGGTGCCCGTCATCTCCGGCTCGGAGGAGGTTCTGGGCGGGCTCTTCTTCGGCCATCCTGAGCCCGCGCGCTTCACCGAGCGGCACGAGCGCATGGTGGTCGCCATCGCCGCGAACGCCGCGATCGCCATCGACAACGCGCGCCTCCATCAGGCGACGCGAGCGAGCGAGGAGCGTTTCCGTCAGATCTTCGAGACGTCGGACATCTCGATCTGGGAGGAGGATTTCACCGAGGTCCAGACGCTCGTCGAGGAGCTCGCCCGCCGGCACGGAGACGGCCTGCGCGCGTACCTCGAAGCTCATCCGGAAGTCGTACGGGAAGCCATCGGGCTCGTACGGATCCGCGACGTCAATCCCGCGACCCTCCGCCTGTTCGGCGCGTCGGAGAAGGCCGAGCTGCTCAGCTCCCTCCACGCGGTATTCCTCCCCGAAACGGAATGCGTGTTCATCGAGGAGATGCTGGCGCTCGCCGAGGGACGACAGTTCTTCTCGTCGGAGGAGGCGGTACGCACGCTCCGCGGTGAGCGGCTGGACCTCATGATCACGATCACCTTCCCGCCGCGCGGTGAGAGAGCGGAGCGGGTCTTCGCCACGATCGTCGACATCTCCGGGCGGAAGGCCGCGGAGCGCGAGCGCGAGTCACGTCTCGCCGAGGCCGAGCGTGCGCTGGCTTTCAGCGAGCGGTTCGTCGGGATCCTGGGTCACGACCTACGGAATCCGCTGGCTGCCATCGTCAGCTCCGCGGAGGTGCTCCTGCTGAGCGACGTGAGCGAGCGCCTCGCACGTCCTGTCCAGCGCATCTACGGCAGCGCCGAGAGGATGTCCCGCATGATCGAGCAGATCCTCGATCTGACGCGCGCGCGACTCGGCGAGGGCATCACGATCGAGCCGACGCCGTTCGACCTGCGCGACCTCACTTCGCAGATCGTGGAGGAGCTCGAGGGCGCCGCGCCGCAGCCGATGGTCTTCACCGCGGTGGCCGACACGCGAGGGGTGTGGGATCGAGACCGGCTCGGCCAGGTCATCTCGAACCTCGTGGGGAACGCGGCCGAGCACGGGGATGTGACCCAGCCGATCCGCGTGGAGCTCGACGGCTCGCGCTCGGACGCCATCCGGCTCGAGGTGTGGAACGGGGGCGCGGTGCCGACCGAGGTTCTGCCGACGCTCTTCGATCCCTTCCGCACGGCCGCCACGGGGACGACGTCCAACAAGGCGAGAGGGCTCGGGCTCGGGCTCTTCATCGTGCAGCAGATCGCCGAGGCCCACGGCGGCACCATCGAGGTGCGCTCGAGCGCCGAGGCGGGCACGACGTTCGCCGTGACGCTCCCGCGCGGGACGTCATCCGCGTCCGCGAGCTCGCACTCGCACTCGACCCCGGCGATCGCGACCTAGAGCACGGCGTGGATCGCGGCCTGGATCGCGGCCGTCCGACCCCGATCGACTACTTCGCCCGGTCGATGTACTCGCCGGTGTTCGGGTTCACGCGGATCTTCTCCCCCGTGGAGAGAAACTCGGGCACGTTCACCGTGACGCCGTTCGAGAGCTTGGCGGGCTTGAACGACGCGGTCTTGGTCGCCGACCTCATGACGGGCGCCGTTTCCACGACCTCGTAGACGAGCGCGTTCGGAAGCTCGACGCTGATCGGCCGGCCGTCGTAGTACTCGGCCACGACCTTCATGCCGTCGCTCATCCACTGTGCGTGATCCCCGAGCGCCTCTTCGTCCATCTCGTACTGGTCGTAGGTCTCGGTGTTCATGAAGTGGAACGACGTGGCATCGCGATACAGATACTGCAGCTCGTGTGTCTCGAGGTGCGCCTGCTCGACCGAGTCGCTCGCGCGGAAGCGGTGCTCGAGCGTGGTGCCGGTGTGCAGGTTGCGCATCTTCGCGTGCACCATCGCGCGCAGGTTGCCCGGCGTGTGGTGGTGGAACTCGACCACCCGACAGGGTTGGCCGTTGAAGATGATCGCCATGCCGCGGCGAAGGCTGGTGGCTGGAATGGCCATGGTTTCGGTAGCAGGAAGGCCCGCGGGGCCGACAATCTACACGATCCAGCGGGGAGGCTGAACGAGGTTACCGATGCGGCCCGGGGGCGGCCGCGCTCGGCATCTGCACGAGGGGCGACGATCGCGCGGCGGTTCCCGAACCGAGCACCACCAACGCCATCGCCGTGCCCCGCAGCGACCTGCCGCCCGGTGCGCCGGCGAGCGTGAGCAGATCCCGCAAGGCGGGCCCGGCGAACGTGCTCGCCAGGCCCCCTTCGGACACCTCCGCCGAGACCTGGGGGAGGGCGGCGAGCTCGGCCGGCCCGAATCGCGTGGTGCGCCCGTCGACCGAGGTGATCTCCCAGCTGTTGGGGGCCGACTGGCCCGCCAGCCGGGGGCCGCGAGGGCGAGGGCGAGCCACAAGCCGAGGCAGGACCAAAGTGGGCGCATGGTGGCAACCTCCGAAAAGCCGCGGATGGTCGCGGCTTGTCTTATCGACACGACATGGAGTAATGTCAGCATTACTCCGTCCATCGTTTCGCCGTTGCCGAGGGTGCGTGTCCGAAAAGATCGACAACCACGTCAGGTCGCATCGCGAACGACTCGCCTTGTCCCAGCAGGGCTTGGCGGACGAGGTGGGCGTGAGCCGACAGGCGATCGTCGCGATCGAGGGCGGACGAACCGTACCCTCGACCGCGCTCGGCCTGCGCTTGGCACGCGCCCTCCGCTGCACGGTCGACGACCTCTTCTGCTTGCGGACCGAATCGGGGCTCGCTGTGCGGCTGGCGCCCCCGGGCTCGGGTCGGGAGCGTCCGGACGACGGCTCCGCGAGGGTGGCGCTCGCCGAGATCGACGGAAGGTGGGTGGCGCACCGGCTGCCGCTGGACGCCACCGTGGCCGCGGACGGCATCGTGGCTCGGCACGCGAGCCGGCGAACCGCGGTCGTGACGCCGCTCAGGGACTCGGCGCGGCTGCGATCGAACGTGCTGATCGCGGGGTGTGCGCCGCTGCTCGGCGCGCTGGTCGAGCACGCCAGTCTCTCTCGCGTCGGCGTTCGCGCGTGTTGGCTGCACGCCACGAGCGGCCGCTCGCTGGATCTGCTGGAAGGAGGTCTCATTCACGTCGCGGGACTGCACCTGCGCGACGCATACGGCGGCGGCACCGTCGACGCCGCGCGCGCGCGCTTTCCGGGACGACGCCTCCTCGTCGCCAACCTGACCCGATGGCGCGAGGGTCTCGTCGTTCCGGCGGGTAACCCGCTGGGCATTCGCTCCTGCGCGGATCTGCTGAGACCGGGTCTGCGGGTCGCCCGCCGCGAGGAAGGCTCGGCCGCGCATGCGCTGCTGGCCGACCAGATGCGGGCCGAGGGCGTGGAAAAGCCGATCCTCGCGGGACCGTTCGCGGCGAGCCACTCGGACGTGGGCACGCTCGTGGCGTGCGGCGCCGCCGACGCCGGCGTCGCCATCGAAGGCGTTGCGCTGGCGATGGGCCTCGGGTTCGTCCCGCTGGTGGAGGAACGGTTCGACCTCGTGGTGCCGGGTGACCTGGCGGCCGAGACCACCGTGTCCCGACTCCTGGAGACGCTGGATGATCCAGGATTTCGCGCCGATGCGGGTAACCTGCCCGGCTACGATACGCAGCTCTGCGGACACGTGACGACGTTGGAGGCGGCATGACGACGAGGACGCGGACAGGAATCGCTCTGGCAGTCGCGGCGGCGCTCGCCGCTTGCGGCGGGGACGGCACGCTCGAGTCGGGCGTCCTCAACGTCTACGCGGCGTCTTCGCTCACCGACGCGTTCGGCGAGCTCGAGACGGTGTTCGAGCGTGCGCACCCGGGCGTCGACGTGGCGATCACGTTCGCGGGCAGTCAGGTGCTCCGGCTCCAGATCGAGCAGGGTGCCCCCGCCGACGTGTTCGCCTCGGCGAACGTGGAGCACATGGACGCGCTCCTCGACGCGGATCTCGTGGAGGAAAGCCGCGTGTTCGCCCACAACGACCTGGTCGTGATCGTCCCGCCCGACAACCCGGCGGGAATCACGGAGCTCGGAGACCTGGGACACGCCCAGCGGCTGGTGCTGGGGACGGCGAACGTGCCCGTCGGCCAGTACGCACGGGAGATCCTGCGACGCGCCGCACCGACCTACGAGGAGGGCTTCGAGGCCATCGTCATGTCGCGGGTCGTCTCGGAGGAGAGCAACGTCCGCCTCGCGCGCGCCAAGGTGGAGCTCGGGGAGGCGGACGCGTCCATCGTCTACCGCACCGACGCGGGCTCGTCGGATCGCGTGCGCATCGTGGAGATCCCGCGCGCGCTCAACGTGATCGCCGACTACCCGATCGCCGTCGTGCGCGGCACGCGAGCGCGGGAAGCGGCGGATGCCTTCGTGGCGCTCGTCGGCTCACCGGAAGGTCGTGCGGTCCTCGAGCGCCACGGGTTTCTCGTCGAGTGAGGCTCGAGCGCACGCCGCTGCTGTCGTTCGCGGCGGTCCCCATCCTCGCGCTCTTGGTCCTTCCCCTCGTCGCCCTGGCGTTCGCTTCGTCCCCTGCGGATCTCGCCGCAGGAATCCGGAGCCCGCTCTTCGGACCCGCGCTCCGGCTCAGCGCGCGCACGACGGTGCTCAGCCTCGCGGTCGTCGTCCTCGGGGGCACGCCCCTCGCTTGGTGGCTCGCCGCGCGCTCGGGGCGGCTGATGCGGGTGGTCGAGGCGGTGGTGGATCTTCCCATCGTCGTCCCCCCTGCCGTGATGGGCATCGCGCTCCTGGAGACCTTCGGTCGGAACGGTCTCCTCGGGCCGGCGCTGGCGCCGCTCGGCATCCGCATCCCGTTCACGACCACCGCCGTCGTGCTCGCCCAGGTCTCCGTCTCGGCGCCGTTCTACGTGCAGGCGGCGGCGGCAGCGTTCCGCCGTGTGGACGCGGATCTGCTCATCGTCGCGCGGACGCTGGGGCAGTCACGCTGGGGTGCGTTCCTCCGCGTGGCCATGCCGATGGCGCTCCCCGGCCTCGTCGGCGGCGCCGCGCTGGCATGGGCGCGCGCGCTGGGCGAGTTCGGTGCGACGCTGCTCTTCGCGGGTAACCTGCCGGGCACGACACAGACCATGCCGCTCGCGATCTACATGGCGCTCGAGTCCGATGTGCGTGTCGCGGTTGCGCTGTCGCTCGTGCTGGCATCGGCCTCCGTCCTCCTGCTGCTCGCGCTCCGCCTCGCGCCGAGCGCCGCGGCGCACCTCCACGGCCGGAGCACGGCCCCATGAGCTGGCAGGTCACCATCCGCCTGCGTCTGGGGTCCCTCGACCTCGACGTGGACCTCGCCGGCGAGGAGACGCCGGTCGCGCTCGTCGGACCGAACGGCTCCGGCAAGACGACGCTGCTCAGGACCATCGCCGGAGCCTACCGTCCCGACGACGGCGTCATCCGTGTGGGGGACACGCCGCTCTTCGAGGCCGCGCGCGGGATCGATCTCCCGCCCGAGCGGCGGGGCGTGGGCTACGTGCCCCAGGGCTACGGGCTGTTTCCGCACTTGAGCGCGCTCGACAACGTGGCCTTCTCCTGGATCGCGCGCGGCGTCGAGCCCGAAGAGCGTAGGAAGGCGGCGCTGCGGTTGATGGAGCGCATGGGCTGCGCGCACCTCGCCGACCGCTCGCCCGCCAGGCTCTCCGGCGGCGAGCAGCAACGCGTGGCTCTCGCGCGGGCGCTCACCGCCGAGCCACGCATGCTCCTGCTCGACGAACCTCTGGCCGCGCTCGATGCGCCGTCCAGACGTGCCATCCGCGCCTATCTCGCGCAACACCTGACGGAGCGGCGCGGCCCGGCGCTGGTCGTCTCGCACGAGGCGCGCGACGTGCGCGCGCTGGGCGCGTTCGTCTACGTGATCGAGCGGGGGCGCGTGACCCAGAGCGGCACGGTGGAGACGCTCGCGAGCTCCCCTGCGACCGAGTTCGTGAGCGCGTTCTTCGAGGCGTGACGCCGCGAAGCTAGTCCACGGTCGCCGGGTCGACCCGCGTCGGCGTCGCCTCACCCGAAACGATCGTCTCGGACCCGCGGGCGATCGCCTGCACGGTCCGCATGATATGCGGAATATCCACCGTGTCGATCTCGTCGGTCACGCGATGGTAGTCGGGATCGTTGTCGATGGGCGTCGTCGAGATCGAGTGCGCGGGCACACCGAGCCGCGCGAGCGTGGCGTTGTCGGAGCGCGTGAACAGCCCCATCCGAGGATACGGGTCCGCCAGGAACTGGTAGCCCGTGCCGGCGACCGCCTGCTGGAGGATCTGGCCGAAGCTGGACTTGTCGAAGCCGGTGATCCACGCGGTGTTGGGTCCCGCGGCGGCCGGCTTGCCGATCATCTCGATGTTGAACATCGCCACGATCTGGTCGGGATCGAGCTGCCTCGAGTAGTACCGAGCCCCGAAGCCGCCTGCCTCCTCGGCGGTGAACGCCGCGAAGAGCAACGTCCGCTCGGGAGTCCCGCGAGACGCGTAGTACTTGGCGAGCGCGACGATCGCCGCCACGCCGGACGCGTTGTCGTTCGCTCCATTCGCGATGGAGTCACCGTAGAGCGGCCGCTCGAAGCCGATGTGATCGTAGTGCGCGGAGAAGAGGACGAACTCGTCGGTCCTCCGTCCCGGGAGCATACCCACGACGTTCGCGAGGGGCTCCTCGACGACGTTGGCGGTGTGCGAGACCTGATACGTCGCGTTCTCGTCGGCGGTGACGAGGCCCAGAACGACCGCCGCGCCCTGGGCGGAGGCGAGGACACGAACCGGTCGCCGGAAGATCTGCAGGAGCGGCGTGAAGCCTTCCCGATGGCTCTCGTCGATCAGCACGAGCGCGTCGAACCCCGCGTTCGCCACGCTGGTCACGGTCACGAGCGGGTCCTCGTCGGGCCCGACGATCACCACCGGGACGTCGCCGGTCCGCCACTCGATCGAGCCGCTCCCCAGACGCATCGCGATCTGCCCCTGCTGCAGCTGGCGGCCGTTCACGACCACGCGGCCCGTGCCCACGGTCAGCGTCCGCGTGCTGAAGCGCTGCAGATATCCTTCGGCGCCCGGAGGGCTCTGCAGACCCGCCGCCTGGAACTCGCGCACGAGGAAGTCGGCCGCCCGCTGACCGGCGGGCGTGTAGGCATCGCGGCCCTCCATCTCGTCACTCGCGAGCGTCCGGAGCACGCGCTCGACCGTCGCCTGGTCGATGGCGGGTGCCTGCGCCGCGCCGGGGGCCGAGCCGATGGCGATGAGGGCCAACGCCCACGTGAGCGAACGGCGAGTGAGCTGCTTCATGTTCGTGCCTCGAGTCTGGACGATTCCTCGGGCCGGTTGGCCGACCCCCATCTGCTACAGCCGCGCAGCAATCCACACCGTTCGGTACACGGCGGTTCCGATGGTCCCGACCGCGACCAGCGTGAGCAGGGCGATCAGAAGGCTCCCGGGGGACCACCCCGCCGCCGCCGTCACCATCGGGTCGAGAATCCCGCCGAACCCCAGGAGAAGCAAGCGCTCGGCCCGCTGCATGACGCCCACCTTGCAGACCACGCCGACGCTCTCGCCCCGCGCCCGCGCGTAGCTCACGAGCAGCGAGCCGCCCAAGGCCGCCGTGACGACGGCGAGGGCCGCCGCCGACGTCTGGTAATACACCGCCAGGCCGACGAACGCGGCGACCTCCGCGAAGCGGTCGAGCGTGGAGTCGAGGAACGCTCCGCGCGGGCCCTCCACGCCCTGCGCGCGCGCGATACGGCCGTCGAGCACGTCGGCCGCGCCCCCGAGCAGCACCGCCCACCCGCCAAGGTTGAGCCTGCCGGTCGCGAACGCGATCCCGCCGGCGATACCGAACACGACGCCGAGCAGGTTGAACGCGGTCGCGGACAGCCCGAGTCGAAGCGCCAGCCGCTCGACGGGGCCGACGAACCAGTAGAACCAGCTCCGCACGAAGCCCCCGAGCACGAACGTGCCACGGTTCGCCATGTCGAGTGGATCGCCGCGGCCGGCCGCGCGCGCAGCATACACGGGCATGGAGAGCAGGGCCGAGGCCAGGATCCCGAGCAGGATCGCGA
This sequence comes from Gemmatimonadales bacterium, assembly GCA_050181335.1. GTDB lineage: Bacteria > Gemmatimonadota > Gemmatimonadetes > Longimicrobiales > Gaopeijiaceae > UBA2982. The sequence goes on from JBFXDG010000006.1 coordinate 59,703, forward strand.
GGTCGGGCCTCACGGGCGGATCTCCCGCCGGGGACGCGTCAGGAGCACGTGGATCGCCCTCGGCCAGAGAAAGATGATGGGCAGCTTCTTCTCGAGCGTCGTCAGGCGGATGGTGCGCCCTGTGTGCCGCTCGACCTTGTTCACGATGTACGGCAGCCAGTTGGCGAAGGTCACCATGTGCTTGAACCAGCGGAGCGTGGCGCGCGTCTTCGAGCGGGCGAAGTGGGAGCGCCAGCGACGCCGCTCGGCGGGCGGCACCGGACGGGCGGGTCGGTAGCCCGGGCCGTCGCGCACCAGGAGGCCTTCGCGCGCGCCTCGCTCGAGGACCTCCGGGAAGATCGCGCGGAAGTGATCGATCTGTGCGTCGAAGATGCGGTGCGCCCGGTCCGTGGCCTCCGGACGCAGCTCGCCACGGTAGCAGACCTCGAGCAACCTCCTTCCGAGGCCCTCGGCATCCACCGGAGCGTCGAGGTAGGGAAGCATCCACGCGAGCACGCCGCTGCGTGCGCGCGCGAGGGTCGCGCGGATCCAGCTCGTGTCGTCGTCGCTGCGCGCCCACACGATCTCGACCCGCTGCACCAGCCGCCCGAGCAGGAAGTGGTCGGGGGGGTCCGCGGACAGCGCCGCGGCGAAATGAGACCTGCTGACGATCTGACACTTGGCGATCCCCTGCTCGCTCCCTTCCGGCGCGAACGCGATGGCGTTGGGCGCCAGAACGTGCGCCAGCCATGTCATGAGCCAGACCGGACGGTGCAGCTCTCCGGCATGCGAGAGCGCGCGGTAGAACGCGCGATAGTCGTCGACGACCACGACGAAGTCGAACGCGCTGTGTCGTCCCGGCCGCGCGCCGAGGAGCTGGGACCCGTACAGCACGATGCCACTCACGGCGCCGCCGCCGGCACCGGCCAGTCGAGCCGCCAGAGCGAGGGCCGGGGACGGATCCGTCACGCCACCGTCGCTTCGCGCCGCATCGCTTCGAGCTGCTTCACCATGGCATCTCGTATCATCTCGATGAACTGCTCCGGGTCCGCGTCCGGATCGGTCCACTCCAGCACGCCGGCGTGCTCCATCCTGCCGCGGACCCCTCGGACGTGATGCACGAAGTCGCGGTAGCGCGCCACCTTCCAGAATCCGTCCGCCACGAAGACGTACACCTTCCAGGGGCGAGCGGCGAGGATCGTGGCCAGAGCGCCTCGCTTGAACCTGGCGATCTCGCCGTCCTTGGTCCGACTGCCCTCCGGGAAGACGACGATCGGCACCTGGCTCTCCCGGGCGGTGGCACCCATCTCGGTGAGCGCTCGACGGATCTCCGCCGAGCCCGCGCTCGGGTCCACCACCGGGTACTCGTAGAGCCGCACCATGTGGGAGATGAGCGGGATCCGGCGCGAGTACCGCTCCCGCGTGACGATGCGCGGATAGCCCTCGCCGGCCATCGTCTGCACCACCAGCGGGATATCCAGCAGAGACTGGTGGTTCATCACGACGAGAATGCCCGGCCCGGTCGGCACGAGGCGCGGCGGCCTCGGGATCACGCAGCCGGCGATCCACGCCACCGGCCGAGTGGTGAGCCAAGCCATTATCTTGATCCACCGGCCGAGGACGGGCACGCGGCGCGACGGCCGCAGCTTCACCCAAGGCGCTACGACGAAGCGCTGGACGACGTCAGCGCTTGCCAGCGCAAGGGACGTAAAAGCCAACGCGAGCCATCCTCGGATCATGGGGCGCGTACCTTAATCGACGTCTCGGGCCACCATCAAGGCGATTGAACATGAGCGAGATGGAGTACACCTACTATCGGTACAGGATGTGCGTGGGCGCGTACTTCGAGATGCCCACCGCCGACGCCAGGCGGCTCATCCCCGATCATCTCGAGCCGCTCGAGGTCCAGCACGAGCGGAGCATCCTCGCGGTGACGGCCTTCGACTTCGTCGAGAGCATGGTCGGGCCGTATCACGAGGTGGTGCTCGCCGTCGTCGTCCCGCCGATGGTCGAGCCGGGCAAGCCCCTGCCCAAGGCGGCGTTCTTTCCCTTCATGGTGGGCACCTCCACGGAGATCTCGCGGCAGCATGCGATCGAGCGCTGGCACCTGCCCCACTACATGCAGAACCTCGACATCGACTTTCGCGAGCAGGGCGGCGAGATGACGGTTGAAGTGAAGGACGAGGGGAACGCCGTGCTCGACCTCACGGTGACCGACTTCGACTTCGAGCCGACGCGGAACGTCTACAGCTGCTTCACGGTGGACCGGACGGACCGCTACAAGGTGAACATCTTCATGCAGGCGCCGCACACCGAGCACGAGGAAGAGCGGGGATCCGTCACGCTCTACGAGCACCCGATGACGGCGGGCCTCTCGATCGACGAGATCAACACGTACCCGTTCCGGGAGGAGTGGTACCGCGCCGGGGTGCAGACCTTCGAGCTGCTGGAGAGCTTCTGACGGGGAGCCGTCGGCACTTCGTCATCTTCAACCCCGCCTCGGGGCGGGGACGGGGGCGGCGGCGGATCGCGGCGTACGAGCGGCTCCTCGGGGCGGCGCTCGACCAGGTGACCTTCGCGACCACCGAGCGGCCTGGCCAGGAACGTGAGCTGTCCGAGCGGGCCGCCCGCGACGGCTACGATGTCGTGGTGGGGGTGGGCGGAGACGGCACCTGGAGTCACGTCGCCGACGGCCTCATGGCGAGCGGCCGGAGGGACGTGGCGTTGGGGGTTCTGCCGAGCGGGACGGGGAACGACTTCGGCCGCAATCTCGGCTTCGATCCGGACGGCGCCGCCGACGCGGTCGCCACGCTCGCGGCGGGATCGGTGCGCGCGGTGGACGTCGGGGTCGTCGAGTCGCTGAGCGCCTCCGACGGCGCACCCGACCGCTGGGAGCCCCGTCACTTCCTGAACGTCGTGGGGTTCGGGTTCGACGTCGCCGTGATCGACGCGGCGGCCGGGGCACGCTTTCTGCGCGGCGCGCTCCTCTACAAGGTCACGGCGCTCGCCCAGCTCTTCCGCTTCGACGGCTTCGCGTGTGCGCTGGAGGCCGACGACGGTCGCGCGCGCGAGGGACGGCATCTGATGCTCACGGTATCGAACGGAGCGTACTTCGGGGGCGGCTTTCCGATCGCCCCCGGCGCCGACGTGAGCGACGGTCACCTGCACGCGTGCCGCATCGGGGACGGAGGACCGCTCACGCGCCTGCGCCTCTTCAACCTGGCCGAGCGCGGCCGGCACGTCGGCTCGGATCGCGTCGAGATCGTGGACGGACGAACCCTCAGGCTGCGCTTCGACGCGCCGCCCCGCTTCGAGCTGGACGGCGACGTGCGGCGTGCACGGGAGCGCTACGTCCGGCTATCGGTGCTCCCCGGCGCGTTGCGGGTCGTGGCGCCGGCGGTGCCCGCGGTGCCTCCCGTGCGCTCTATGACGCAAAGTACTTGACGCCTCCCCCGAAACGACCCCACCATGGAGTCATGATCTCTCCCGCCCGGAACCTCGAGAAGGACCGAGGAGAGCGGCCTCCGGTCGCGCTGCGCGACCGCGCGATGGACAACCTCCGCTACATCCGCGAGACGATGGAGCGGTCGGCCGCCTTCACGCACGTGTCGGGCCTGGGCGGCGTGGGGATGGGCGTCGTCGCGCTCGCGGCGGCGGCGCTCGCTTCGCGCGCCACCACATCCGGCGGGTGGCTCGCCATCTGGCTCGGCGCCGCGCTGATCTCCTTCGCGGTCTCGGCGCTGATGATGGCGCGTAAGTCGCACGCCGAGGGCGTGCCGCTGCTGTCGGGCCCGGGGAGACGGTTCGCGTGGAACATGATCCCGCCGCTCGCGGCCGGTGGCGTGCTGACCGCCGCCCTCGCGCGTGCGGGCGACTTCGGGCTCCTGCCGGGCACGTGGTTGCTGCTCTACGGCGTGAGCATCGTCACGGGTGGATCGTACTCCGTGCGGCTGATCCCCTCGATGGGGGTCGTATTCATGGTGCTCGGCCTGGCGGCTCTCGCCTCGCCGGTGGAGTGGGGCAACGCATACATGGCCTTGGCGTTCGGTGGTTTGCACATCGTCTTCGGCCTCGTCATCTGGAGGAAGCATGGCGGCTGAGAGAAGCGCGCTGCGACGTCGGACGGAGCCGTCCGCGACGTCGGCGCCCGGTCTCGGAGCGGTCCAGGGAAAGCCGGCCGAAGCCGGACCCCTCGAGCTCGATCAGATCATCCACGAGCGCGTGCGGCTGGGCATCGTGAGCGCGCTGGCGGTCAACGGCTCGCTCACGTTCACCGACCTCCGCGACCTGCTCGGCACGACCGACGGCAACCTGAGCGCGCACGCGCGGCGCCTGGAAGAGGCCGGGTACGTGGTTTGCAAGAAATCCTTCGAGGGCCGCACTCCGAAGACGGAGTACGCGCTGACCGCGAAAGGGAAGCGCGAGCTCAACGCCTACCTCGACCACATGGAAGCGATCATCGATGCAACGCGGGAATAGCCTCGTTTTTTTTGCGGGTCGGTCTTCATGACACAGAGTACTTTCCCGACGCACGTGGCCATCATCATGGATGGCAACGGCCGCTGGGCGGGCGCGCGCGGACGCCCGCGTGAGTGGGGGCATCGCAAAGGCGCGGAGTCGGTGCGGCGGGTGGTCGAGGCCGCGCCGGGTCTCGGCATCCGCACGCTCACGCTGTACGCCTTCTCCTCCGACAACTGGCAGCGTCCGACCCGAGAGGTCTCGATGCTGATGGCGCTGCTGCGGCGCTACCTGCGCCGGGAAGCCGGCCCGCTGACGGAGAACGGCGTCCGGCTTCGCGTGGTCGGCCGCCGGGACAGGCTCCCGCCCGCCGTGGTCGAGGCGATCGAGCTCGCGGAAGCACGGACGGCCGGCGGACGCCGCATGACGCTGCGGCTGGCGATCGACTACTCGAGCAGGCACGCGCTCCTGGAGGCCGTTCGGTGCGCCGTCTCGGCCGGAGCGTCGGACGTACAACGCACGGACGTGTCCGACCTGCTCGGCCGGGCGATGAACGCCAACGGCCCCTCCGACGACGTCGATCTCCTCATCCGCACCGGCGGCGAGCAGCGGCTGAGCGACTTCCTGCTGTGGGAGTGCGCCTATGCCGAGCTCCTGTTCACGCCGGTCATGTGGCCCGACTTCGGCGCGCCGGAGCTGGCGGCGGCCATGACGGAGTTCGCGGCCCGCGACCGCCGGTTCGGAAAGGTGGCGCTCGCAGGCTAACTCGTAGTCCGACCGTTCGTTACGCTGCTGGCGTCCCGCTGGCGCGAGCGACCTGGAGCGAACCGCGCTCCAGCTCGAGGAGGCGCTCCTTTCGCCAGAGCCCGCCTCCGTAGCCGACCAGCCGACCGTCGGATCCGACGACGCGATGGCACGGCACGAGGATCGCCAGCGCGTTCATGCCGTTGGCGCGCCCGACCGCCCTGACGGCCGAGGGTCGGCCCACGCTTCGGGCGACGTCGGCGTAGCTGCGGGTCTCGCCGAACGGGATCTCCAGCAGCGCATCCCACACCTCGCGCTCGAACGCCGACCCCACCGGCCGGAAGGGCACGTCGAAGTCGCGCCGACGTCCCTCGAAGTACTCCGTCAGCTCGGTGGCGGCGCGCTCGGCCAAGGGGCTCCCGTCCGGCGCGAAGACCGCCTCCAGCCGCCGACCGATGCGCCGGATCTGACCGGCGAGCTGCCGGCGATCGACGAACTCGAGCAGGACCAGCGCGTCGTCGGTGGCCCCGATCAGCATCGGTCCGAGGGGCGTCGGGGTGCGCGTGACCCGGATGAGCGGCGCGTCGTCGAGCGCCTTCGGGCTCGCCCCGAACTGCTGCCGGAACGCGTCCTGGAAGCCGGAGAACGAATCGAAGCCGGCGTCCATCGCCGCCCGCCCCACCGAGTCGCCGGCCTTCATCGCGCCGAGCGCCGACCCGAGCCTCCGTGCGCGGTGGTAGGCCTGGAACGTCATGCCGTGGTTCGACTTGAACCACCGCCGCACCCGCTCGGGGCTGAGCCCGCGCCGGCGGACCTCCGCGTCGCTCCAGCGGCGGGAGGGGTCCGACTCCACGGCCTCGAGGAGCGGCTGGAGCCACGCGGGCGGAGCGCCGCGGGGCTCCATGGGGCGGCAGCGACGGCATGGGCGGTAGCCGGCGAGGATCGCCTCGCGGGGGGTGGGGAAGAACGAGACGTGCTCCGCCAGCGGGCGCCGGGCCGAGCAGGTCGGGCGGCAGAAGATCCCCGTGGTACGGACGGCGGTGACGAACACCCCCTCGAAGCTGCTGTCACGCCCGAGGAACGCTTCGAGCATGACCGAGCGCGAGGGCAATGCGCGCGACGCGGAGGCATCGGTGGCCATGGCCTGGCTCATCCTGTCTGGCTTGTTCATGGCGGCAATCTGAGGCGATCCCGCGTCGGGCTCCACCGCTTTTCGGACGCCGAATTTCTCGCCGGCGGCCCTCGCCCGATACGTCGCGGGGGCCTCCGCCTACGTAGCACGACGTAGACCGTGGGGCTGAGGACCGGGCCATCCTTCGGGAAACGAAGAGCCAAGGAGCCGCCCATGCCCCCCCTCTCCGATGTTCCCCGATCGACGGCCGCCGATCCTCGTCCCAATCAGGACGTCCGGCTGTGGTGGCCGGCACTCCACGAGACGCGCCCGAAGCATGTTGCCGCGCCGGTGAGACCCTTACCTTGGCACCCCGAGCTCGGAAGCGCGCGGGCTATTCGCCGCGGGTCCGCATCCGGCTCCTCGCGGGGCGCCGTGCAAGCGAACATCGGTCGTTCACAGGATCCTCTCCCGCTCGTGGGTCGCACGCGGGAGCTCGCCGCTCTCGAAGGGTTGCTCGAGAGCGGGCGCGACGGCGGTACGTCCGTCGTCATCGTCTCCGGTGAAGGCGGCGTCGGCAAGTCCCGTCTGGCGTGGGAGCTCGGCGTGCGCGCCGAGCGCAGAGGGTGGAAGGTCGCCTACGGGCGCGCCTTCCCCGTCGAGTCCGGCATTCCCTACGCGCTCTTCTCGGACGCTTTCCTGCCGATCTTGCGCGAGCTCGACCCGGATGCGCTCACGTTGCTCACGCGTGGGGGCGCCGAAGAGCTGCGTTATCTGTTCCCCGCGCTGGGCCGCCCCGCGCAGGATGCCGAGGCCGCCGGAGACCCGGACGAGGTGCGGACCCGGCTCATGTGGAACTTCGCCGAGTTCCTGAAGAGCTATGCCGCGCGGGCCCCCTTGCTCGTGATCCTGGAGGACCTGCAGTGGGCGGACGAGTCGTCGCTCCAGCTCCTGCACTTTCTCGGGCGTCAGGCGGACCGCCATCCCATCCTCTTCCTCTGCACCTACAACGACACGCAGCGTGACCGCAGCCTCGCGCTGGTCCAGACGGAGCGCTCGCTCATGTCGCTGGGCGTCGGCGAGATCCGACGCCTGGAGCCGCTTTCCCTCGAGCAGGTCACCGAGCTCGTCTGCGTCATGTTCGGTGTCGATCCCGAGGTCGTGCGCGAGTTCAGCGCGCTCCTCTTCGGATGGACGCGCGGCAACCCGTTCTTCCTCGAGGAGATCCTGAAGGCGCTCGTCGAGAGCGGACGGCTCGGCGGGGCGGCCGGCTGGACCGGTTGGGACGCCAAGTCCTTCAGCCTTCCGGGCTCCATTCGCGATGCCGTGCTCACCCGCATGGGTGGAGTCTCGCCGGAGGCACGCACGGTCGCCGAGCTCGCCGCCGTGGTCGGCGCCCGCGCGAGCTTCGCGCTCCTGGCCAGCCTTGCCGGTGCGACGGAGGCCGCGCTGCTCGGTGCGCTCGAAGAGCTGTGCGCGCACGGGATCCTCGACGAGTACGCGGAAGCGGGCAACGTGGTGTACGACTTCAGCCACCCGCTCGTGCGCCAGACGCTGTACGACGAGCTCGGGCTCCAGAGAGCGCGGGTCCTGCACGCGCAGGTGGCCGAGGCGATGGAGCGCTTCTTCGACGACAGCGCCCTCGAGCACGCGGACGAGCTCGCGTTCCACTACGCGCGTACCGACGTCCTCGCATTCCGCTCCAAGACCGCGACCTACATGGCCGCCGCCGGCAAGTCGGCGCTCGAGAGGCGAGCGGACCACGAGGCCGTGACCTACCTGCGCGCCGCGCTCGAGAGGACCGACGACGCCACGGACGGGGCGCTGCGCGCGGAGATCGTTCCGGCGCTCGCGCGGGCCGAGCAGCATCTCGGGCACTTCGAGGCGGCGGGTATCCTGTGGGCCGCCGCGATCGATCGGGTGCCGGAAGACGCGGACGGCCACGCCGATCTGCGACGAGCCCGCGGCATGTCGCACTTCTGGTGTGGGCGGCACGCGGAGGCCGAGCGCGAGCTCGCGCGTGGCCTGGAGATCGCCGAGAGGGTGGGCGACCGCGCCGCCGAGGTCAGGCTGCGCGTGGCACAGGCGCACTGCCTGCAGGAGCTCGGGAGAGGACAGGAGGCGCTCGCGACGCTGGCTCCGGCGCTGCCGATCGCCGAGTCGCTCGACGAGCCGGCCATGCTCGCGCGCGTGCATCGCGCGCTCGCGCTCCTGCACGTGTGGGTGGGGCCGCCCGCGGAAGCACGCGCGCACGCCGAGCGCGCCGTGGCGATCGCGCGTCGCGTCGGCGACCTGTCGATCGAGTTCTGGGCCCTCTGGGGTCTGGCCGTCCTCGATGGCATGCGAGGAGACACCGCGCGCATGGCGATCTCGATCGACGAGGTCAACGCGCTCGCCGACCGCGCGCGCTCGCCGGTCCTGCGCCTCTGGACCGCCGACATGCAGATCGAGCTCGCCTACTTCCGGGGTGAGTGGGACAAGGGCATCGCGATCGGCATGAAGGCGATCGCGCTCGCTCGCAGTCTGAATCAGCGCACGCTCCTGCCCCGGTTGCTCGTGTGGACGTCGCAGATCCACCTCGGCCGCGGCCAGCTCGACGAGGCGAAGAAGCTGGTGGACGAAGCGGTCTCGGTGGCGGGACTCGACCGACCGGGGGCGTCGACGGACGTGCACCAGGTGGTTCCCGTCTACATCGGCCTCGCGTATTACCTCGTGTGTCTCGGGGACGTCGACGAGGCGATCGTCGCCGCGAAGAAGGGGCTCGAGATCGCGGAGGGCACCGGGTACGTGCTCTGGGCCATGCACCGCCTCCTGCCCATCCTCGGCGAGGCCTGTCTCTGGGCGGGCGACATCGACCAGGCGGAGGAGATCGGCCGGCGCATGCGGGAGCACTCCCGCACCATCGACCACAAGCTGGGCCATGCGTGGGCCGACAGCTGCGACGCGCTCGTCATGTGGAAGCGCGGCGACCCGAGGGGAGCGGTGGCGCTGATGCGCACGGCCGCCGAGGCCCTGGAAGAGATCCCGATGCTGTGGGACGCGGCTCGGCTGCGTCGTCAGCTCGCGGGCCGCCTCGCCGACGTCGGCGAGAGCCAGGAGGCGCTCCTGGAGCTGAAGCGCGTCCACGAGATCTTCGCTCGCCTGGGCGCCGCCCTCGAGCTCGAGAAGACGCGCATGCAGTTCCGTGAGATCGGGCAGCGCCCCCCGCCGAAGACGGTAGGGGAGGGGATCGCGGGCCTCACCGCGCGCGAGCTCGAGGTCGCGCGGCTCGTCGCGAAGCGGAGGTCGAACAAGGCGATCGGGAAGGAGCTGGACATGGCGGCCCGGACGGCGAGCACGCACCTGTCGAACATCTATCAGAAGCTCGGCATCAGCTCGCGCGGCGAGCTGGCGGACCTCATCAGGGAGCACGACGCCGGCTCCCGATGACGGGGAGCGGCCACCCTGCTTGCCGGGGTGTCGCTCCGGGCGATCTTTCGACGCATGTCGCAGCTTCCGACGACCGAGACCACCATCGCCGTGCGCAGCGGCGAGATCGATTCGTTCGGCCACGTGAACCACGCGGTCTTCCTCCACTACTTCGAGCACGCCCGCTACGAGGCGCTGCAAGCGGCGGGCTTTCGGTGGCACCTGCTGCGCGACAACGACTGGCAGATCTACGTCGTGCGCATCGAGGTGGACTATGTCGCCCAAGCGATGCGTGGAGACACGCTGCGCGTTCGCACGTGGGCGGAGAGCTTTCGCCGTACGACGATGACGCTCCGCCAGGAGATGCTGCGCGATCAGGACGGCAGCCCCGTTGTGGTCGCGCGCGCCAAGGTGGACGCGGTCTGGATCGGACCGGATCGCCGTCCCATGCGCGTGCCCGAGATCGTGCGCGCCGGTCTCTCCGCGGCCGTGTGATGAACGTCCTCATCGGCAACGACGTGGTGGACCTCGCGAACCCACGCACGGTGGGACGGGCGCTCGACACGCGGTTCGTGGCGCGGGTGTTCGACGCCGAGGAGCGGGAGGCGATCGAGGCCGAAGGCGGCTCCGACCTGGAGCTGTGGAGCCGCTGGGCCGCGAAGGAAGCGGCCTTCAAAGCGATCTCGAAGGTGCTGGGCACGCAGCCGGCGTTCATTCACCGCGCGTTCAAGGTGGTCTGGTCGGCAGCAGGCGCCGAAGTCGGGTCCGGCCCGCCGGAGCTCACCGGCGAGGGGACGGACGAAGCGGTGATACGGGTCGGATCCGTGAGCCACGCCGACCTGGTCGCCGACACGGTGGTCCGCCTCGGCACCGGCGCGGTGGAGGCGGTCGCGCTGTGCGCTCGAAACGGCGGGTCGGATGCGATCTCGACGCGGCGGCGCGTCGCGCGGCTCGACGACTCGGCCGCGTGTTGGAGCGGGCAGCTGCAGGATCTCATGCTCCGCTTCTCCGCGCGCGAGGCCGACTCGGTGCGGTCGCTGGAATCGGCGGCGGTTCGATTGGGAGCCAGAGAGGAGGTCGCGAGGATGCTCGGCGTCGCCGAAGCGCGTGTGGAGATCGTATGTCCGCCGGGGCCTTCGACGCGGAGGCCTCCGTGCGTGCTGGTCGACGGCGCCCCCACGCACGCCGATCTCTCGCTCTCGCACGACGGCCGCTGGATCGCCTGGGCGATCTCGGTGGAGCCATGAGCGAGCGGGCACAGCTGAAGTCGCTCCTCCTCGAGCGCTCGGTGCGGCTCGGCGAGTTCGTGCTCGCGAGCGGCGCGAAGTCGGACTACTACATCGACGCGCGCACGACGACCATGTGCGCCGAGGGTCAGCGTCTCGTGGGCCTCGTCGGGCTGCAGATCATTCGCGAGCGCGCGCTCGAGCCCACGCACGTCGGTGGGCTCACCATGGGCGCCGATCCGATCGCCTACGCCATCGCCCACCGGAGCGCGCTCGAAGGGCAGCCGATCGACGGCTTCTCCGTACGCAAGCGCCCCAAGGACCACGGCACCGGCCAGCGAGTCGAAGGCGGCGTACCCAAAGGCGCCCGTTGCCTGATCGTCGAGGACACGATGACGACGGGTCGGAGCAGCCTCGAGGCCGTGGAGGCGGTACGCGCGCACGGAGCCGACGTCGTGGGGGTGCTCGCGCTCGTGAACCGCTCGAGCGACGCGGCGGCGCTCTACGACAGGGAGGGCATTCCTCTCGTGTGGGTCTTCACCGGCGAGGAGCTGCTGAAGGCCGCACGCGGTTGAGCCCGCGCCGCCGGCGTTTCGCGCGGCGCGGCGGTCGCGCTCAGTCGAGCAGGCGGAGCGGCATCACCAGGCAGAGATAGTCCGGGACGCTCTCTCCGACCGGCTCCATGGTGGCCGCGCGTTCCGGAGCCTTGAACGAGAACTTCACCTCGTCCGAGGGCATGTAGCGAAGGACCTCGAGCAGGTAGTTGGCGTTGAAGCCGATCTCGAGCTCGCTGCCCTGGTAGTCGATCTCGAGCTCGTCGTGCCCCTCGCCCAAGTCGGGCGTGAGGACGCTCAGGTGGACCCGGTTCGGCTCGAACTTGAGGCGGATGCGGTGCGTCTGATCCGACGCGACGACCGCCATGCGGCGCACGGCGGACTCGAGCGCTTTCTTGTCGATCGTCGCGGTCTTGTCGTTGTCGCGCGGGATCACCTGCTCGTAGTTCGGATACGTGCCTTCGATGAGACGCGTGTACACCTCGGTCGAAGCGGCACGGAAGCCCAGGTGGTTGTCGCTGCGTGCGACCTCTATGGCGTCGTCGTCCTTGAACAGACGCTGAACCTGGGTCAGCGCGGCCGGCGGAACGATGAAGTCGGCGGAGCGCGTCCCGGTGGCTGCAACGGGCACGGACATCCTCGCGAGACGATGACCGTTCGTCGCGACCATCTTCATCTCACCGTCGCGCAGCTCCCAGAGGACCCCGTTGAGGATGGGTCGTGACTCTTCGGTGGATACGGCGAACGACGTACGGTGGATGAGCCCGTTCAGGTTCGTGCCGGTCACCGTCAGCCCGGAGCTGAAGTCCACCTCGGTCAGCGTCGGGAACTCGTCGGCGGGAAGACCGTTCAGCTTGAAATGGCTCTTTCCGCACTTGAGCTCGATCTGCTCCCCTCGCGTCGTGACCTCGACGGGATGATCGGGAAGCTCACGCACGATCTCCTGCAGCTTCTTTCCCGGAGCCGTCAGGCTTCCCGGCTGCTTCACGTCGGCCGGCACACGCACCCTCACCGCGACATCCAGATCCGTTCCGCTCATGCGCACTTCACCGTCACGCGCCTCGAACAGGATGTTCGACAACACGGGCAACGTCGTCTTCGAGGGGATGCTGGCGGACACGGCAGCCAGCCCGTTGTGCAGGTTCTGCCGGGTGATGGTGAAGTTCATCTACGCACGACTCCTGGCGTAACGACTCGTGACTCTTCGTGAGCGGATCGCTGCATGTCCGCGGCGGGCGGGCGCAGAAGTCCACAGCGCCGGGATACTAGCGTTCTTACCTATAGAAAAACATAGCCGTAGTAGGGGCTGTGGATTCGGGGAAACCGAGGCCGGCGGAAGGGCCCGAAGGGCCGTGGGGTGGGACTCCCGGAGGTGGTGCGTCGATCCGTGGAGCGCTGTGGAAACAGCCCGAGTTCTGCCGGCGGCCCGGTGCCTCCGGGATCCGATCGTGGAGTACCCGGAGCTATCCACCCCTTCCCCACTCCTCTTCGTGGAAGGACGCGTTCTGGTCCTTCAGCTCCGCGAGCGCGGCCTCGACCTGGACGCGGAACTCCGCATCCTGCTCCATCTGTTCCTCGACCTTGCGGATCGAGTGGATCACGGTCGAGTGATCGCGTCCGCCGAAGAGCTCGCCTATCCGGGCGAGCGACATGGCGAGCGTTTCCTTCATGAGGTACATCGCGACCTGCCGCGGGACCGTGACGTCCTTCGTGCGACGCTTCGAGGCCAACGCGTCCGCGCGGACGCGCCAACGGCGCGCCACCAGCTCGCGGATGCGCTCGGGGGACGGGATCGGGCCGCTGTCGCCGCGCCTTCCGAGCACGCCTCGCAGGGCCGTGCGCGCGAGGGCGAGCGTGATGTCCTGGTTCGTGAGGGACGAGTACGCCAGCAGCTTGATGACCGCGCCCTCGAGCTCGCGTACCGACGCGGTGCACGCGTGCGCGATGTAGTCGATGACGTCGTCGTCGATGCGCAGCCCGTCGTCGTCGGCCTTCTTCCGCAAGATCGCCATGCGCGTCTCGAAGTCGGGCGGCCGAATGTCCACCACGAGCCCCCACTCGAAGCGCGAGACCAGCCGCTCCTCGAGTCGAGCCATCTCCTTGGGCGGGCGATCGCTCGTCAGGACGATCTGCCGCTGCGCGTCGTAGAGCGCGTTGAAGGTGTGGAAGAACTCCTCCTGCGTGGACTCCTTGCCCTCGAGGAAGTGGGTGTCGTCCACCAGGAGCAGATCCATCTCGCGATAGCGGCCACGGAACGTCGCCATCGTGCCCTGACGGATGGACGTGACCAGGTCGTTGGTGAACTGCTCGGACGAGATGTAGCAGATCTTCCGCGTGGGATCGGCCGCGAGGAGCTGGTTGCCGATCGCGTGCATCAGGTGCGTCTTTCCGAGCCCGACGCCTCCATACAGGAAGAGCGGGTTGTACATGCGTGCCGGCTTGTCGCCCACCGCGCGCGAGGCAGCGACCGCGAGCTGATTGTTGGCCCCGACGACGAAGCGATCGAACGTGTACCGATCGTTCAGGTGGGGCCGGGGAGGAGCGCCGGCGGCCCAGCTCGGAGCCGGAGCCGCGGCCCTGCGCTCGGGCTGCGGGAGCGGGCTCGGCGGCACGGACGGCACGTCGGACGCGTTCGTCTCGGCGGCGCAGCGCACGGAGATCTGGATCGGTCGGCCCAACACCCGCTCGGCCGCCGTATGAAGGAGCGGACCGAACTTGTCTTCCAGCCACTCGAGGTGGAACGGGTTCTGCGCTTCGACGATGAGCTCGTCGGAGGTCGAGGCGATGGCCTTCGCGCTAGCGATCCACGTGTAGAAAGCGTGCTCGGGAACCGAGCTCCGGGCCACTTCCTGTATGCGCGTCCACAGCTCGGCCGCTGTCACCTCCATCGTGTCCGGCGCTCCTTCCGCTCGGCTTCGCCAGCCGAATGGATGAGAGTGAGGAGGCCGAAGTCAGCGGGCACGGAGAAGCGCTTTCGAAGGTCGGATGCGGGTACGTTGCGAACTTTCCGCTCGAGCGGGCGCCGAAGCTAGGAAGTGATTGTGGAAAAGTCAAACACGATTTCTCGCGCTCGAGAGGCGGCACGAAACGTGTGTTGACCGACGCTTCACGAAGGCGAGTTCGTCGGCTCCGAGACCGCCTCGAGCATGCCGACGAACGACTCGGCCCACGTGGTCGCGGTGGTGCGCTGCACCGCGGCGATGAGCTTCGTGTAGCGACTCTTGCGCTCCTCCTCGGCCATGCGGAGCGCTCGGTTCATGTCGCGTGCCATCCCCTCGCGATGCCAGGGGTTGGTGAGCACGGCATCGGTGAGCTCGTACGCCGCACCTGCGAACAACGAGAGCACGAGCACGCCCGGCCGCTCCGGGTCCTGGGCGGCGACGAACTCTTTCGCGACGAGGTTCATCCCGTCCCGGAGCGGCGTGACGAGACAGACGTCGGCCTCGCGGTAGAAGCGCGACAGGTCGTGCCGACGGTAGGATCGGTAGAGATACCGGACCGGCGTCCAGTCGGCCTCGCCGAACTCGCCGTTGATCCGTCCCACGGCGGCCTCCACGCGGTGGCGCTGCTCCTGATACTCGAGCACGTCGCCGCGAGTGGGAACCGAGATCTGGATGAGGGACACCTTGCCGCGCCACTCCGGAAACGTCTGGAGCAGCAGCGCGAAGGCTTCGAGCCGCTCGGGAATGCCCTTCGTGTAGTCGAGCCGGTCCACACCGATGACGAGCCGCCGTCCGGCGAGCGAACGGAGCAACGCCGTCGTCTCGTCGCTCTGATCGTCGTCCTCTTCGCTCTCGAACGCTTCGGGGATGATCCCGATCGGGAAAGCGTGCACGCGAGTGCGCCGACCCGACGTCTCCACGACGTCGTCCGAGACGGACGCCGGCGACAGCGAGCCCACGACGCCGAGGAAGTTCCGCACGTCGTGGTTCGTCTGGAAGCCGATGACGTCGAAGGCCAGCATCCCGTCGACGAGCTGGGCAGCCCAAGGACAGAGACGGAAGAGATCTCCGCTCGGGAAGGGAACGTGCAGGAACAGGCCGAGTGGCCCGCCGTGTCCGCGTCGACGGAGGCCCGCGCCCAGGCCCAGGAGATGGAAGTCGTGCGCCCACACGGCCGAGCCCGGATCGACGAGCCGCGCGGCCGCCTCCGCGACGCGATCGTTCACGTCGGCATACGCGGTCCATGCGGCGTCGGAGAAGTGCGCGCGCTCGGGGAGTGAATGCAGCAGCGGCCAGAGGCAGCGGTTGCAGAAGCCGTTGTAGTACGCGTCCTGTAGATCGGTGGGGAGATCGAACCACGCGAGCTGCGTGCTGGGATCGGTGGCGATCTTGAGGCGGCCGGGGTCGTCGTTGGTGGTGCGCCCGCTCCACCCCATCCACAGTCCGTGGCGCGCCGCGAGCACCGGCTCCAGCGCACCAACGAGCCCGCCGACCGAGCGTTTGCGCTCCTCCTCGGGCGACACCGGCGCGCGCAGATCCGGGAGTCGGTTCGAGACCACCAGCAGATCGCGAGGGGAGCCTGCGTTGCTCTTGATCCGCGGCGACCGGATGCGTTTCGGAAGCGCCGGAGGCACGGTGGCGGGGTCCTCGCGTCGCACCGCGCAGATCCAGCGGATGAACGCCTTCGTGTGCTCCGGGTCCGTCAGACGCCACCGTGCCGCGGTGAGGCGATCGACGACCGGCGCGACCAGGATCGCCTCGTCGCCCGAGCCCACGGCCGAGAACATGTCCTCGTCGGTGACATCGTCGCCGACCGCGATGATGCGGGTGTCGGCGCCACGCGCGCGGCGCACCCAATCGATCGCGACCGTCTTGCGTGCGACCGACGGCCGAACCTCGATGACCTGTGAGCCCTGCAGGAACTCGAAGCCGGGATTGGACGCGAGCCAGGCGCGCACCGCGGCCTCGACTTCGACGAGGAGGGGCGGCGCGAGCGCCCGGCTGACCGTGCGGTAGTGGAGCGCGACGCTCCACGACTTGCGCTCGACGAGCGCGCCCGACGTGCCGGCGGCGATCCCCTCGAGCACGGCCTGGAGCTCTCCGATGGAAGAATCGCTCTCCGTGAACATCTGGATCCAGGCGCCGTCGCCGCGGACGAACGCGCCGTGCTCGGCCACGAGCCACAGCCCGGGCGTCTCGCCGAACCAACGCTCGAGATCGCTGCGTGGACGACCGCTCACGACGGCGGTGAGGAGGCCAGGCTGCGCCGCCGAGGTCGCGAGGAGGTCCACGAGCGCGGCATCCGGCTGCGCGAGCTCCGGCCGCTGGGCGAACGGCATCAGCGTGCCGTCGAGGTCGAGCAGGAGCGCGAGGGGCGAATGGCGGACGACTCGCGTCCAGTGGTCAATCGTCTTCAAGGCGCAGCCAGAGCAGAGAGTGGGGCCCGAGGGTCAGCAGATACGTCGGCGTCTCGATCGCCGGAAAGCGCGCGCCGCCGATGAGGTCGACGGGCGTGCATCCGTTCCAGTCGCTCACGGGCACGAGCGCCGGCTGCGCGAAGCGGGAGAGGTTGTTGACGCAGAGCACGGTGCCGCCCTCACCTTCGCGCACGAACGCGAGCACGCGGGGGTTGTCGAGCGGCAGCACGCGCATGCGGTTGCCGCGGAACACCGGGTCGGCGCGGTGCACCTTGATCATGCGGCGCAGCCAGTTCAGGAACGACGTCCGCTTGTGGTCCCGCGAGCGCACGTTGTGTCCGGCGTAGTGGTACTCCGGGTCGACGATCACCGGCGCGTAGAGCTGCGAGGCATCGGCTGTGGAGAAGCCGGCGTTCGCCTCGGCGGACCACTGCATGGGGGTCCGGACACCCATGCGGTCTCCCAGCCGATGGTTGTCGCCCATCTCGATCTCGTCGCCGTAGTAGAGCACGGCGCAGCCCGGCAGGCTGAGGATGAGGCCGTGCAACAGCTCGACTTGGCGGCGTCCGCCCGACATGAGCGGCCAGAGACGCCTGCGGATGCCGAGATTCAACCGCATCATCGGATCGGCCGCGAAGTGCTCCCACAGATAGGTGCGGTCGTCGTCCGCCATCATCTCGAGCGTGAGCTCGTCGTGGTTGCGGAGGAACATCACCCACTGGCAGTCGTCGGGGAGCTCGAACGAGCGCTCGATGACGTCGATGAGGGGGGTCGAGTCTTCCTTCTGGATGGCGAGGAAGAGCCGCGGCATCAGCGGGAAGTGGAACGCCATGTGGAATTCGTCGCCGTCGCCGAAGTAGCGGATGAGCTCCTCGGTGGGCTGATTCGCCTCGGCGATGAGCACGCGTGGCGGGTCGTACGCGTCCACGACCCCTCTCAGGCGCTTGAGGAACGCGTGCGTCTCGGGAAGGCTCTCGCCGCCGCTCTCTTCACGCTCGAAGAGATAGGGCGCCGCATCGACCCGGAATCCATCCACGCCCATGTCGAGCCAGTAGCGGGCGACGTCGAGCATCTCGTTCTGGACGCGTGGGTCGTCGTAGTTCAGGTCGGGCTGATGGGCGTAGAAGCGATGCCAGTAGTAGAGCCCGCACGACTCGTCGTACGTCCAGTTGGAGGGCTCGACGTCGACGAAGATCCGCCGCACGTGCGTATAGCGGTCGGGTGTGGGACTCCAGACGTAGTAATCGTGAAAGACGCTCTCCGGCCCCCGCCGGGCCTCCTGGAACCAGGGGTGCTGATCGCTCGTGTGGTTGAGCACGAGGTCGATGAGGACCCGCAGGCCCACGGCGTGGGCCGACGCCAGCAGGTCCTGGAAGTCCTCGAGAGTCCCGAGATCCGGATGGATGCTCCGGTAGTCGGCGACGTCGTAGCCGTCGTCACGGAGCGGGCTCGGGAAGATCGGCAGGAGCCACACCGCTCCCACGCCGAGGTCACGGATGTAGGGCAGCTTCTCGCTCAGGCCGTGCAGGTCCCCCAGGCCGTCGCCGTCGGAGTCGTAGAACCCCCGCACGTAGACCGCGTAGAGAACCAGATCACGCCACCAAAGAGACTTCACGGCCCTCCGGTCCGGGAAGGAGGAATGGCGCCAATCATGCGACCGGCAAGAAGCGTGCGCCACAGGTGGGGCCCTCGTCGGTTGACCCCTTCGGACACGCCGACCTATCTTTTCCAGCTCGCCCCTCTACGTCTTTCGCTGGGTCGATCGTTGGGCTCGCCGCGAGGTGCTACCTCGGGTCTACCTCGCGGTCCGGCTCAGGTTTCGACCGGGGGCTCTCAGGCCTCAGACTCCGGGGCCCTCGCAATTCCAATGGACCGGGCTGCCGGAAATGAAGCCGACCTACAGACCCCGCAATCGCAAGCGGGCGAACAAGCACGGGTTCCGCGCGCGCATGAAGACGAAGGGCGGGCGCAAGACGCTGAACCGCCGGAGACGCCACGGGCGGGCTCGGATCGCCATCAAGATCGCGGGCAAGTAGCCTCCGGGGCGGAGCGGCTTCCGCGCGCGGCGCGCATTCACGCCAGCTCCGAGATTCGGCGATTGCTCGAGAAGGGTGAGCGGCGACGCACCGCGAATCTCGACGTGTTCACGGCGCCTTCGCCTGCGTCGCGTTCGCGACTCGGGCTGATCGTGCCGAAGCACGGGCGGCGCATCGTAGACCGGAACCTGCTGAAGCGCAGGCTGCGGGAGATCGGTCGGCGTCGGGTGCTGCCTTGGCTCGACGATCGGGGGGTCGGCACGGACGTACTGATTCGGGCTCGCGCTTCGGCCTATGCAACGGACTTCGAAGCTTTGGCACACGAGATGACGCAAGCAGTGGAGGCCTCGTGCTCGCGCGCATCCTGATCGCGATCGTGCGGCTCTATCAGCTCGTGATCTCCCCGTGGACGCCGCCGGCGTGCCGGTACACGCCCACGTGCTCCTGCTACGCGATCGACGCGCTGCGAGAGCACGGGTCGCTTCGGGGAACGTGGCTGGCCGTGCGCCGCATCGCGCGCTGTCATCCGTGGGGTGGGTACGGCTACGATCCCGTGCCGCCACGTGAGCGCTCCGCCGAGGTGACGGCCCGGTGAGCACACAGCTCCGCTTCCTTCTCGCGATGCTGCTCATGCTGGGCGTGCTCGTCGGAACGAACCTGCTGTTCCCGCCGGTCACGCCCGAGCCCGAGCTCCTGCCGGACAGCGCGGTGGCGACGGCTCCGCCCACCGTGGGACCCCCGCCCGACGCACGCGCGGTCGTGCCGAACGCCCCGGGTGCTCCCGCGGCGCAGCCCGGCGCCGCGACGGACGTGGCGGCCGAAGAGATCGTGGAGGTGGATAGCCCTCTCTACCACCTCGAGTTCTCGACCTACGGGGCGCGACTCCTGTCCGCCGAGCTTCCGCAGTTCCAGGCGCTCAACCGCGACGGTGTCGTGGACCTCGTCCCCCCGGGTGGAGCGAGCTACCTGAGCCAGCGGCTCGTGGTCGGCTCCGACACGGTCGACCTCTCGCGGGCCCCCTTCGAGGTGGAGTCGGAGGAGCTGACGCTCCAGGAAGGCGACGCACCCCAGTCGCTGCGGTTCGTCTATCAACACCCGACGGGCAGCCTGCGGTTCGAGGTGGCGTACACGTTCGATCCCGCGCTCTACGTGATCGGCATCGAAGGTCGCGTGTCGGGTGTGGATCGCCCGCTGTTGCTGACGGATCTCGGCGAAGGCCTGGCGTTCGCCGAAGCGGACTCGGCGAACGAGGCCCGCATGATGGCCTACGTCTACAATCATCTGGACGAGGGCATCCGCTCGATCCCGCTGCTTCGCGCCGAGCCGGGCATCGTGCAGGGTCCGCTCGTGTGGGCCGCGTTCCGCAACAAGTTCTTCGTGATGGCGATGCTCGCCGGCTCGAGCGACGCGACCGCCACCGGCGCGGACTACATCGGCGGACTGATGGTCCGTCCCGGCAGTCTTCCCCAGCGGGTCGCGGTGTCGGCGGCGCAGGGGATCGGCACGGATGGGGCGTTCCAGTACCGGCTCGTTCTGGGCCCGCAGGACCACGCCAGCCTGGCGTCGCTCGGTCAGGACCTCGAGGAGGTGAACCCGTACGGGTGGCGGTTCTTCCGACCCGTCGTGCGTCCGATCGTCTCCCTGATCCTCGCGGTCCTCGTCTTCCTGCACAGCAACCTGAGCATCGGTTACGGCTGGGTGCTGATCGTCTTCGGGATCGCGATGCGCATCGTGCTCTTCCCGCTGAACCAGAAGGCGATGAAGGCACAGCTGCGCAACATGGAGTTCCAGCCGCGGCTGGCCGAAGCGCAGCGCAAGTACAAGGACAACCCGCAGAAGATGCAGGAGGAGGTCAAGAAGCTCTACAAGGAGGGGTTCAACCCGCTCGCGGGCTGCCTCCCCATCCTGCTTCCATGGCCGGTCCTGATCGCGCTCTTCTTCGTCTTCCAGAACACGATCGAGCTGCGCGGCGTGCCGTTCCTGTGGCTGCCGGACCTTTCCACGAAGGATCCGCTCTACATCCTCCCGGGGGTGTTGGCGCTCTCCATGTTCACCATGCAGTGGTTGAACATGAGGTCCGTGGATCAGACGAATCCGCAGACGCAGATGCAGATGAAGATGATGATGTGGGTGCTGCCGCCGTTCATGCTCCTCATCTTCATCAACCTCGCGAGCGGCCTGAACCTCTATTACGTGGTGTCCAACCTCGCGACGATTCCGCAGCAGATGTGGATCACCGAGCAGCGCAAGAAGATGCGCGCGCAATCGGGCGCAGCGGTGACGAACGCCAAGGCCTGACGCGGCGGATCCGACGACATGGAAGTCGACACGATCGCCGCGGTGTCGACGGCCCACGGTCGCGGTGCCGTGGCGGTCGTACGAGTCTCGGGTCCGCGCGCGGGGCCCATCCTCCGGCAGCTCGCCCCCGAGCTGACGGCTCTCCCCGAAGCGCGTCGTGCTACGCTCGTGGAGCTGCGCGATCCGGACGCTTCGCTCCTCGACCGCGCGATCGCCACGTGGTTTCCCCACCCGGCGAGCTACACGGGCGAGGACGTCGTCGAGATCTCCTGCCATGGCGGGCGGCTCGTGCCCCACCTGGTCCTGGAGGCGTGCGTGCGCGCGGGAGCGAGGCCCGCGGATCCGGGGGAGTTCACGCGGCGGGCGTACCTGCACGGAAAGGTGGACCTGGTGCAGGCCGAGGCCGTGGCCGATCTGATCGAGGCGCGCAGCCGTGCGTCGCACCGCGCGGCGCTCTCGCAGCTCGAGCAGGGTCTGTCGTCGCGCGTCTCGGCGCTCCGCGACGCGCTCGTGCGCGTCGAAGCGCTGCTGGTCCACCACATCGACTTTCCGGAAGAAGACGAGCCGCCGGTGCCGATCACCCGCGTCGCGCGGGACGCGGCCGCGATCCTTCCGGACATCGACCGTCTGCTCGCGACGGCGCCGGGAGGGGAGCTGCTCCGTGAGGGAGCGCTGGTCGTGCTGGCGGGGCGACCGAACGCCGGCAAGTCGTCGCTCTACAACGCGCTCGTCGGCGAGGAGCGCGCGATCGTCACCGACGAGCCGGGAACCACGCGGGACGCGCTCGTGGCGACGGTCGAGATCGGCGGCTTTCCATTCCGTCTGGTCGATACCGCGGGCTTGAGAGAGAGCGGTGAGCGGGTCGAGCGAATCGGGATCGAGGTCACGCGTCGATATCTGGAGCGCGCCGACCTGGTGCTGCTCTGCGTGCCCGCGAGCGATGCGGCGACCGAGGCCGAGGAGGCGTTCCTCGCCGAGACGACCGCACCGGTGGTGTGGCTCGACACGAAGGCCGACCTCGCGGAGGGCGCCGGCGCCGCTCCCGCCGGGAAAATGGCGGATAGGGTGCGCGTATCGGTGGAGACCGGTGAGGGACTCGACACGATCGCCGTGGTGCTTCCGAAGCTCGTCTACGGTGGGATCGTGGCGGCCAGCCCCGACGCGCCGGTGCTCACGCGCCGTCGCCACCGGAGGAGCCTGGAGACGGCGCGCGCGGAGGTCGGCGCGTTCGTGGCGGCGCTCGGGGACGGGCTCCCGGCGGAGGTCGCATGCAGTCATCTTCGGGACGCGGAGACGGCGCTCGAGGACATGCTCGGCGTGATCTCCACGGAGGCCGTGCTGGATGTCGTGTTCGCGGAGTTCTGCGTGGGGAAATGAACGGTCGGCCTGACGGGGCGGCGGCCGGCGGCCGAGGCGCGTCCTCCATGCGGGTGTACCGCGTCGTGGGTCGGGTGCAGGGTGTGGGATTCCGCGAATGGACGCGGCGAACCGCCGACGCGATGGGACTGGTGGGGAGCGTGCGGAATCGACCCGACGGAAGCGTGGAGGTGCAGGTGTCGGGACCCGACGACGCGCTGGCACGGCTGGAGAAGTTGCTCGAGACCGGACCGCCGGCGGCGCAGGTGGAGCGGGTCGAGCGTCTGCCCCCGGCAGACGGTGCGATGCCCGTCCGAGGCTTCCGCGTACTGTACTCATGAGCCGCGCCGGATCGGACCCCGATTGCGCGTAAGCCGCGGAGCGACGGATGCGTAGCACCTACGATGTGATCGTGGTCGGCGGAGGGCACGCCGGGGTCGAGGCGGCGGCCGCCGCGGCCCGCGCGGGCGTGCGGACGCTGCTCCTGTCTCCCGACCTCTCGCGTCTCGGCCAGATGAGCTGCAACCCCGCGATCGGGGGCGTGGCCAAGGGGATCGTCGTGCGCGAGGTGGACGCGCTCGGCGGCGTCATGGGACGGGCCACGGACGCGACCCGCATCCAGTTCCGCATGCTCAACAAGTCCAAGGGTCCGGCGGTGTGGGGGCCGCGGGCGCAGTGCGACCGTGCGGCGTACCCGCGCGCGGTTCGGCGCGTCCTCGAGGAGCTGCCGTCTCTCGATCTCTTCCAGGAGATGGTGGCCGGTCTGGAGGTTCGCGACGGGCGAGTGCGCGGCGTGGTGACGCGCGGGGGGCTCACCTTCTCGTCCCCGACGGTCGTGGTGACGGCGGGGACGTTCCTCCGGGGTCGCATTCATGTGGGGGGCCAGGCGGGCGTGGACGCCGGGCGCGCAGGGGAAGCGCCGTCGGTGGAGCTCGCGCTGGGTCTCGCGGAGCTCGGGCTCGAGGTCGCCCGCTTCAAGACCGGCACGCCGCCCCGCGTCGATGGGCGCACGGTGGACTTCTCGAGGCTCGAGCGGCAGGACGGCGACACCCCCGCGTACCGTTTCTCGGCTTACGCCGAAGAAGCGATTCCGGAGCAGAGGCCGTGCTGGGTCACCTGGACGGGCCCGGAGCTGCAGGCCGTGGTCCACGAGAACCTGAAGAGGAGCGCGCTCTACGGGGGCGCCATCTCTGGTCGGGGCCCGCGCTACTGCCCCTCGATCGAGGACAAGGTGCTTCGCTTCCCCGATGCCGCGCGGCATCAGGTTTTCCTCGAGCCGGAGGGGTTGGACACCACCGAGCTCTACGTGAATGGGCTCTCGACCTCGCTGCCGGCCGAGGTTCAGCTCGCGTTCCTCCGCACCGTACCGGGGCTCGAGGACGCGGTGATGACCAAGGTCGGATACGCGATCGAGTACGATTACTTCCCTCCGCATCAGCTCCGCCACACGCTGGAGGTGAAGCGGATCGACGGTCTCTATCTCGCGGGCCAGGTGAACGGAACCACGGGCTACGAGGAGGCGGCGGCGCAGGGAATCGTGGCCGGGATCAACGCGGCCCTCCGCGTGCGTGGCGAAGAGGCGCTGGTCCTCGAGCGGGACGAGGCCTACATCGGCGTTCTGATCGACGACCTGGTCACGCGGGGGGTCGACGAGCCGTACCGCCTGTTCACTTCGAGGGCGGAGTTCCGGCTCCTTCTACGTCAGGACAACGCGGTTCGGCGGCTCGGGCCGCGAGCCCGCGCGCGCGGCCTCCTCACCCCTGCGCAGACCGACGCGCTCGAGGGGCGGCTGGGGCAGGAGGAGCGGCTGGCCGCGTGGTTCCGGGGGACCCGGGTGCCCGACGAGGGCGGCGGCTCCGTCCTCGCGGCGGACGCGGTCCGGCGGCGAGACGTCCGTGTTCGGGACGTCATGACGGCCTCGCCGGCAGGTGTCGGGGCTGTGGGGGACGACGTCGCTCATGCGGTGGAGGTGGAGCTGAAGTACGAAGGGTACGTGCGCCGCGAGCGGCAGCGGGCCGAGCGGCTCCGTGAGCAGGCGGGCTTCGCGCTCCGGGACGACCTGCCCTACCGGGAGTTCGTGACGCTGTCCTTCGAAGCCAGGGAGAAGCTCGCGCGGGTTCGCCCCGGCACGCTGGCGCAGGCGTCGAGGATTCCTGGGGTGTCGCCGGCGGACCTCCAGAACCTCATCCTCGAGGTCCGCCGCCTCCAGTCTCTGGTGGCCCGGTCCTGATCCGGCCGGGGCGTTTCACGTGAAACGTCCGGCCCACCGTTTCACGTGAAACGCTAACGCCGAACGATCTCGATGTGGGCCTGGCCGGGCTCGTCCGTACCGTCCAGGTTGAAATCGAACTCCGTGGCGCCATCCATCACCAACGAGTCGGTCGTCGCGAACACGTAGGTCGATGGTGCTGGCGGGTCATCGTTGGCGTCGAGGATCAGCACGGTCGAGCTCTGCACGGTGAGCTTGCCGAACTCCGCCTGGCCACCGAGGAACTCGAGGACCGCCTGGTAGCTCCCGCTCGGCTCGACGCGGATCCAGAACGGCCCGAGTGTCAATACATCCACGACCGTATGCGGCGGATCGTCGCCCGTGACGGTGAACGCCACGGCGTCCCAGGTGCCCACGAAGGGCTCCACCGCCGGATCGATCTCCACGTCGGTCGAGCTTCCGCACGCGGAGAGCACCAGCGCCGCCCCTATCCAGCCAGCCCACGTCCTCATCTTTCGCGTCCTCGCCGCTCGGTTTTGCACCAACCGCCCGAAACCTTCATGGCGGCGCCAACAGGGTCAATGATCATCGGAGAATGCTTTCCCGCCGCTTCCGGACCGGCGTATATTGCCGCCCGATCCACATCGAGGCACCCGCACGGTACCATGTCCCACGTCATCGCGATCGCCAATCAGAAAGGTGGGGTCGGCAAGACCACCACGGCGATCAACTTGGGCGCCGCACTGGCGGTGGCCGAGAAGCGGACGCTGATCCTGGACATCGACCCGCAGGGCAACGCGACCAGCGGCCTGGGGGTCAGCTCCCGTGTCGCCAAGCCGACGATCTACGACGTCCTGATCGGAAGCAGCCCGATCTCGGCGGCCGTCATCAAGGGCGTCCATTTCCCCCGACTCGACATCATCCCCTCCACCCGCGACCTGGTCGGCGCGGAGATCGAGCTGGTGTCGGCATTGGGGCGGGAGTCGATCCTGCGGACGGCGCTCACCACGATCCGCGAGACCTACGACTTCATTCTCGTGGACTGCCCGCCTTCGCTCGGTTTGCTCACCCTCAACACGCTGACGGCGGCGGACTCGGTGCTCATTCCCATCCAGTGCGAGTTCTACGCCCTGGAGGGCCTGAGCCAGCTCCTCAACACCGTCCGCCTGGTCCAGCGCTCGCTCAACCGCGGCCTCGAGATCGAGGGCGTCCTCCTCACGATGTTCGATCGCCGGCTGCACCTCTCTCGGCAGGTCGCCGCCGAGGCGAGGGAGTACTTCGGTCCGAAGGTCTTCCGCGCGGCGATCCCCCGGAACGTCCGCCTCGCCGAAGCGCCCAGCTTCGGCAAGCCGATCGTCCTCTACGACGTGCTCTCCAGCGGCGCCAAGGCATACCTGTCGGTGGCGAACGAGCTCATCAGCCGTAGCGCGCGCGTCGACAGCGCCGTGCCGGTGGCGGCCACCGGATGAGCCGGGAACGTCTCGGTCGCGGCTTAGGCGCACTTCTCGGCGAGTACCTCGAGCCGCCCGCCACGACGGCGGAAACGAGGCGCGTTCCGCTCAGCGCGATCGTGCCCAACCGTGCGCAGCCTAGACGCATTTTCAGCGACGCGGAGCTCGCGGAGCTGGCCGCCTCCATTCGCGAGAACGGTCTGCTGCAGCCGCTGGTCGTACGTCCCGTGCGTGAAGCGACGGACCGGTTCGAGCTCATCGTCGGCGAGCGCCGCTTCCGTGCCGTCACGAGCCTCGGCTGGGAAGACGTTCCCGTGGTGGTGCGGGACGCCAACGACGAGACGGTGCTCGTGCTCGCACTCGTGGAGAACCTGCAGCGAGAAGCGCTGAATGCGCTCGAGGAGGCGGAGGGATACGCCGCGCTCACCGAGAAGTACGCCCTGAGTCAGCAGGACGTGGCGAAGGCGGTGGGCAAAGACCGCTCGACCGTCGCGAACCTCGTGCGACTCCTGAAGCTGCCGATCTCGGTGCGGAAGCTGCTGGAGGAGGGCTCGCTCACGACGGGCCACGCGCGCGCGCTGCTCGCCCTCGAGGACGAAGTGATCGCCGGCGAGCTCGCTCGCCGCGCGGTGAAGGAGGGCTGGTCGGTTCGAGAGATCGAGCGGCGCGTTGGAGAGGGCGATCGCAAGACGCGAGCCCGGAAGGCGAAGACGAAGAGCCCAGCCGCCCGCGCGCTCGAGGAGGCGCTCCGCGACCACCTGATGACGCGCGTCGAGGTTCGTGAAGGACGCGGCGGAAAGGGCTCCATCGAGATCGGCTTCCACGGCAACGAGGACTTCGAGCGCCTCTTCGAGCTGATCACCGGTCGCCGGGCCCAGGAGGTCGTCGAGTGAGCCTGCGTCGCGATCGGCGGCTCACGATCATGCTCGTGCCCGACGGCGCCCGGGAGAGTCAGACCTTCCACGTGTCGTACCTGACGCTGCGCACGCTCGTGGTGCTCGGCGCTCTGGTCGCGCTGGGTCTGACGGTCATGGCCGGAAGCTGGTGGTATCTCGCGGCCCGAGCGGCGCGGGCGGACGAGCTCCGCGCGGAGGTCGAGGTGATGACCCGGGACCGTGCTCGGGTCGAAGCGCTCGTGCAGCGGCTGGAGACGATCGAAGCGCAGTACACCCGCATCCGCGACCTCTTCGGGCGCGCGCAGGAAGGGGCGCTGTCCGACGTCTGGCTGCCCCCGGCCACCCCTCCGCGCCGCTCGCCGGCCTCGACCGTCCCGCAGGACGGTCCCACGCGGCCGACCGTGTGGCCGCTCACCGAGCGCGGCTTCGTCACCCGCGGCCTCCACGAGGGGCTCGAGGGTGGTCACCCCGGCCTCGATATCGCGGTGGCCAGCGATTCGTACATCCGCGCGGCCGGCGGTGGGACCGTGATCGACATCGGCGACGACGCAGTCTACGGGAGGTTCGTCGTCATCGATCACGGCGACGGATACTCCACCCTCTACGGTCACGCGTCGCTCCACTTGGTGGCGCTGGGCCAGCTCGTGCGAGAGCGACAGGTCATCGCCCTCAGCGGATCAACGGGCAGATCGACCGGGCCCCACCTGCACTTCGAGGTGCTGATCGACGGGGAGCACGTCGATCCGTTGACCGTCGTGCAGCAGCCGTCCTAGCATCGCCAACGGGGACCCCGGAGCGGAACTTGCAGCGCCGAGCGCCGGTCTTGGCGTTTCCACAACAGAAACTGCGCAAGGAGGCCGATCTCATGGCCCGCGAAAACGTCGGAACCCCCCCGGAGGCCGTCATCTCCATCATCGGGCCGGGGATGAAGGTGGTGGGGGACTGCCTGACGGACGGCACCGTGCGCGTCGAAGGCACGGTCGAAGGGTCGGTCAAAGCCGGGAAGGCGGTGGTGGTGGGCAAGCAGGGGGCGGTGATCGGCGACGTGCAGACGCAGGACGCCGTGATCTCGGGAAAGGTGACCGGGACGCTCGTCGCCGAGTCCAGGCTCGAGCTGCAGGCGACCTGTCAGATCGATGGGGACGTTCGCACCCGTCGGATGCAGCTGGAGGAGGGGGCGATCCTGAACGGCACGGTGCACATGAGCGAGTCCAAGCGGTCGGGCGCCGGTCGGTCCGCTGCGGCCCCCGGGGAGGCCCGCGACCGCCAGCCGGCCGAGGCCACCGTTCCGTCGCACTGATTCACATGTTTCCCACGTCCCCGTACGTTTACGGTGCCTCGGCGCTGCGACAGGCGTCGCAGCCGTAACTCCCGTAGCCACACAGGGTTATAAGCTGCGTCGCGGGTGCGCGACGGCAGGCCGTTCACAACCCTCCGTTTTATCCACACGCTCTCCACAGGACCCGGAAGAGGGCGCCCGAAGGGCGGAAAAGGAGGGCGGATGAAATTAGAATCTCTGCTCCAATATCTCGACGGATACCTGGGAACGGCGGAGCATCCCGATCATCCGAACGCCTGCAACGGGCTCCAGGTCGAGGGGACGAAAGACGTCCGGCACGTGGCGGCCGCAGTCGATGCGTCGGAGGCGTCGATCCGCGCGGCGGTCGACCGGAACGCCGATCTGCTGATCGTCCACCACGGCCTCTTCTGGAACGGCTCGGTGCCTCTGTCGGGCCGGCTTCGGCGCCGGATCACACCGCTCATCGCAAGCGGCACGGCGCTCTATAGCGCGCACCTGCCACTCGACGGACACGTGGAGGTCGGCAACAACGTCCTCCTGTGTCGTGCGATCGGCGTCGAGCCCGAGGCCCGTTTCGACGACTTCCAGGGCGTGGGTCTGGGTTGGTACGGGTCGCTCGACGTGCCCTTGGACCTGGAGGGCCTGGTCCGACGCGTCGGGGACGCCGTGTCCGGCGCGGCGCGTGCCGTCCCGGGCGGTCCCCCGAGCATCGCACGCGTGGGGGTGGTGACCGGAGCGGGCGCGGGTGCCTTGCCCGAGGCCGCCGCGCTCGGCCTCGACGCGCTCGTCACGGGCGAGTGCGCGCACCACCACTTCTTCGACGCCATGGAGCTGGGCGTGCACCTGGTGCTCGGGGGACACTACGCGACGGAGACGTTCGGCGTGCAGGCGCTGGCTGAGCACGTCGCCGAGCGGTTCGATCTCGAGTGGTCGTTCGTCGACCAACCGACCGGCTTCTGAGCTATCGCCCGCTCATCATCGCGTCACGGGCCGCCTTGAACTCCTGGCCCTCGAGCCAGTTGGGCCAGCTCTCGTCGGCGGCGATGTCGAGGATGACACCGAGCGCCAGGTTCCCCATCTGCGCCGCACCGTCGTAGCTCCACTCGGCCCCGATCTCGTCCGACGGCTGGTGGTAGTCGCGGTCGTTGTAGCTCGTCCGCACCGAATCACCCCAGCCCGCGGGCCGGCCCACGAAGCTCCAGCCGTGGTTGAAGTACAGCGAAGGCACCCCGGCGCGGGCGAACGGGAAGTGATCGGAGCGGAAATACATGCCGGCGGCCGGCTCGGCCTCCGGCGTGATCGTGAGCCCCATCGCCTGGGCGCGCGACCTCACGTACGCGCCCAGCTCCGTCCGCTCCTCACCCATGACGGTCACGTCGGTGGTCTCTCCCCAGACGTTCGCCTCGTCGAAGTTGATCTCGGCGACCGTGCGGTCGAGCGGAACCACCGGCATCTGCACGTAGCGCTCCGCGCCCAGAAGTCCCTGCTCTTCCGCTCCGGTCGCGACGAAGAGCACCGACCTGGCGGGCGCCCGCGGCATATCCGCCAGAGCGCGCGCCATCGCGAGGATGAGCGCGGTGCCGGAGGCGTTGTCGTAGGCGCCGTTGTAGATCGAGTCGCCGTCGATCGGGGCACCTACGCCGAAGTGGTCGTAGTGGGACGTCACGAGGATGTACTCGTCCGGTCGTTCCGAGCCCGGAAGGAGGCCCACCACGTTCGCGGTCTCGACACGCCGGACGTCGGCGTCCAGGCTGCCGCGGACCGTGATCCCGGTCGCGACGGCCGTGAAGCCCCGTGCGGCGGCGCGGGCCTTCAGCCCGTCGAAGTCGAGCCCGGCGAGGCCGAGGAGCGCGCGGGCGAGGTCCACGGTCACCCAGCCGAGGAGCGCCGGCGGGCGCGGCTCGGAAGGTCCGAGGGGCAGGGCGAACTGCTCGCCCGAGAACCCGCTCCGCACGACGCTCCATGGGTAGCTCGCCGGCTCGGTTTCGTGGACGATCAGCGCGCCGAGGGCGCCCTGCCGGGCCGCTTCCTCGTACTTGTACGTCCAGCGGCCGTAGTAGGTCATCGCGTCGCCGCCGAAGAGGTCGGGCTCCGATTCCGGTGCCGGAGGGTCGCTGACCAGGATCAAGATGAACTTGCCCGCGACGTCCACGCCCTCGAAGTCGTTCCAGCCGTTCTCGGGGGCGTCGATTCCGTATCCCACGAACACCAGCTCCGCCTCGCCTTCGGCGTGGGTCGCCTCCGCGTCCCCGGGGTTGAGGACGAAGTCGTCGAGGTAGGCCGGCTGGAGCACGCCGCGCGGGCCCGCCAGCTCGAGCCGGGCGCTGGCAGGGACGGGCGCGTTGCCCACGATGGGAACCTGCTGCCGGTAGCTGCCGTCCGGCGCCTCGAGCCCATACTCCTCGAAGCGCGCAGCGATGTAGTCGACCGCCATGTCGCCGCCGCGCTGCCCGGGTCCCCGGCCCAGATACGCGTCCGACGCCAGAACGGAGACGTGCTCCGCGATCAGGTCCCCAGACACCCGCGGAGCTTCCGCCCCGTCGCCGCAGGCCGTGAGGGCCGCGAGCCCGATCGTCCACATATCGCGTCGCTTCATCCTTCCACCTCCGGTCCGAGCGATCCAGACGAGCGATCCACGAGAAGGGTAGGCCTCCCCCCTCGGCCAGCCAACCCGAAGGACGCGCCGGCCGCGGGCCGGGCCGACCCGTTCGGGGGCCTCAGGTCTCCGTTGCACCCCCCCGTACGCTTGGGTACCATCCTCGTTGGTCCGAACGACGGCGCGAGCGGCTGAGCTCCGCCCCGGCCCACGGAAGAGGATCTCGATGCTTCGACGACTGGCGGCGGCCCTCGCGGCCTTCGCGATCGTCGCGCCGGCGCTCGGCGCCCAAGCGGTGCCGACGCCCCGCGAGCACTTCGGCTTCGAGATCGGTGCGGACCGTAAGCTCGCCAACTGGGACGCGCTGACCGCCTACTTCGAGCGTCTCGCTGAGGCGAGCCCGCGGGTGACCGTCGACACGTTGGGGTTGGCCACCGCGGGCAGCCCGTTCGTGATGTTGACCATCACGAGCCCGGAGAACCATGCCCGGCTCGACGAGCTGCGCGCGATCCAGGACAAGCTCGCCGACCCGCGCCTCATCGAGAGCGAGGCCGAGCTCGAGTCGCTCTTCGAGCAGGGTCGCACGATCGTGCTCATCACGCAGGGCATCCACGCCAGCGAGGTCGGCGCGAGCCAGATGTCGGCGAACCTGGCCTACGAGCTCGCGTCGTCGAACGACGAGCGCATCCTCGAGATCCTCGACAACGTGATCGTCCTGCAGATCCCGTCGCTCAATCCGGACGGCCTGCAGTGGGTCGCGGACTGGTACAACGAGCACGTGGGAACGACCTACGAAGCCGCTCCGCTGCCGTGGCTCTACCACTACTACACGGGTCACGACAACAACCGCGACTGGTACGCGTTCACGCAGGACGAGACGGTCCTCACGGTCCTGGGCGCGCACAACGTGTGGCACCCGCAGATCGTCCACGACGTGCACCAGATGGGCTCCACCGGCGCCCGCATCTTCTTTCCTCCCTACATCGAGCCGTGGGAGCCCAACGTCGACCCCGCGATCACGACGGCCGTGAATCAGCTGGGCGCGTACATGGCCGCCGAGCTGACGGCGCAGGGCAAGAAGGGCGTCGTCATCAACGGCGTCTATGATGCGTACACGCCCAGCCGCGCCTACATGCACTACAAGGGCGGCGCGCGCGTCCTGTCGGAGACGGCGTCGGCTGATCTCGCCACTCCGGTGACGATCCCCGCGCGCCGGCTGGCGCCGGGACGGAACTACGACGCCGGCCGGAGATCCTGGAACTTCCCCGACCCGTGGCCGGGCGGCCGCTGGGGGCTACCGGACATCGTCGCCTACCAGCAGGCGGGCGCGCTCGCGCTGCTCACCAACGCGGCCAAGAATCGGCGCTTCTGGCTCGAGAACTTCTACGCGATCAACCGGCGGGCGGTCGAGAAGTGGGCGTCGTGGCCCGATGCGTGGATCATCCCGTCCGATCAAGGAAGCGAGCAGGGTATCCGCTATGCGCTGCGCGCTCTGGCAATGGCGGAGGTCGAGGTGCATCGCGCCGAACAATCGTTCACCGCGGATGGCCTCGAGTTTCCGGCGGGCAGCTACGTCATCCCGATGCACCAGCCGTACGCGAGCTTCGCGAACACGATGCTCGAGGTGCAGCACTATCCCGACCTGCGCGAGTACCCCGGCGGCCCGCCGCTGCGACCCTACGACGTCACCGCGCATACGCTCGGGTATCTGCTCGACTTCGAGGCGGTGGCCGTCGACGGCCCGATCGACGCGCGCTTGTCGGCTCCGATCGCGCCTCCGGACTTCGACTTCGAGCTGCCCAGTCACCTGACGGGTCCCGACGCGCCACGCATCGCGCTGTACAAGTCGTGGGAGGAGCCCATGACGGAGGGTTGGCAACGTTGGGTCTTCGACCAGCACGGGCTCCCATACGACACGCTGCACGACGCCGACATCCGCAGCGGTGCGCTCGAGAACTACGACGTGCTCGTCTTCCAGTCGCAGGAGCCCTCGTCGATTCTGGACGGCTACGGCACCGACGAGGTTCCCGCTCCCTACGCGGGCGGGCTCGCCGGTCAGGGATCCGACGAGGTGCGGGCGTTCGTGCGCAACGGCGGGCGGGTCGTGGCGATCGAGGGCGCGGCGGAGTACATCGCCGATCTCTTCGGGCTCGAGGTCCGCGACGCCACCTCGGCCCTGGCGGAGAGCGACTTCTACATACCGGGCTCACTCCTCCGCCTGGAGCTCGATCCTTCCTCCGAGCTGAGCGAAGGCATGCGGCCGGAGGTAGCGGCCTGGTTCTGGGAGGACAGCCGCGCGTTCGTCGTCGACGATCCGCGCGTGCGCGTGGCCGCGCGCTACGGCTCGGGAGACCCGCTCCTGTCCGGCTGGGCGATCGGCGAGGAGCGGCTGGAAGGTCAGCCGGCGATCCTCGAGGCGGATCTCGGGCCCGGCTCCGTCGTATTGTTCGGGTTCCAGCCCAACTACAGGGCGCAGTCCCTCGCGACCTGGCCCCTCCTCTTCAACGCCATCCGCAAATGAGCGCAGGCTCCAAGCCCTATTGTCCGGAGTGCGGCAAGCCGGCGACCGGCAACTTCTGCCAGCACTGCGGGGCCAAGCTCGGCGGCCGGTTCTGCAACCAATGCGGTGCCAAGGCGGCCCCGGCCGCCGCGTTCTGCAACCAGTGCGGATCGAAGATCGACGGCGGAGGAGCGGGGCGACGGGCGGCGGCCGCCGCCGTCGTGGGAGGACAGAACCTCCCCTGGTGGATCGCAGGCGTGACGATGTTCGTGCTGATCGTCGTGTTGGGCGTGCGGATGGTGCAGCCGGGGCCCCCGGCGGCACCCGCCGCCACCGGCGGACTCGGCAGCCCGCTGGGCGGGGCGGCGCCGGACATCAGCGGCATGAGCCCCCGCGAGCAGGCGGATAGGCTGTTCAACCGCGTGATGGGCGCCGCGGAGCGTGGAGACTCGGTCGAGGCGCGCGCGTTCATTCCCATGGCGATCGCGGCCCACGAGCAGGCCCGTCCGCTCGACAACGACGGGCTCTACCATCTGGCCGTCCTCAACGAGACCGCGGGCAACCTCGACGACGCCATCGCGATCGCGCAGGAGATTCTCGCCGCCGAGCCCGACCACGTGCTGGCGCTCGGCGTCGCGGCGCAAGCGTCGATGGAGCTCGGCAAATCGGCCGACGCGGAAGCGTACTACCGCCACCTCGTCGAAGCATATCCGCAGCAGCAGCAGCGGCCCCTGCCCGAGTACCAGGGCCACGCCACGTCGATGGAGCTCGCCCGCAGCGCCGCAGAAGCGTTCCTGGCCGCGCGGTAGCTGCGGCTATTGGCCATGCGTGTCTTCCTGACGGGCGGCACGGGTCTCCTCGGCTCGCATCTGGCACAGGAGCTCCGCGCCCGCGGACACGAGGTCGTGGCTCTCCACCGGAAGAGCGCCGACAGCGTCGTGCTGGAGGAGGCGGAGTGCGAGCTCGTCGAGGGGGATATCCGCGACGAAGCGACGGCGCTCGCCCGGCTCATGAAGGGCTGCACGCACGTCGTCCACGGCGCCGCGCTGGTCTACGCGGGCGGGTCGTGGCCCAAGATCCGGTCCGTGAACGTGGACGGCACGCGCAACGTCCTGACCGCCGCGCGTCTGGCCGGCGTGGGCCGCGCGCTGCACGTGTCCTCGGTCGCCGTGTACGGCAACGCCCCCGGGCCGGTGGACGAGAGAACCCCCACGGACGCGATTCTCGCGCCCGGCGACCTGTACGCTCGGTCCAAGCGTGAAGCCGAAGAGGTGGCGCGCGGCATCGAAGAGAAGCGCGGCTTCCCGGTCACCGTCGTGCGGCCGTCGGCGGTGTACGGCGAGCGCGACCGCCTGATGGCTCCGGCCATGAGGGACCTGCTGAGCCTACCGCTCGTCCCGTTGCTCGGGCCGGCGCGCAACGCCCTCCCCGTGGTCTACGCGGGCAACGTGGCGGTGGCGATCCGCCTGGCGCTCGAGTCGGGATGCGGCGGGGCGACGTTCGATGTCGGGCTCGACCACCGGCTGGATCAACGTCAGATGATGGAGTGGCTCGCCGCGGGGCTCGGGCTACAGCCGCGATTCTTCACACTGCCGGGTCCGCTGGTCCGGAGAACCGGGGAGGTATTGGCGCGACTCGGCGTCCGAACTCCGGGTGCCAAGCACCTGCCCATCAATCGACTCACACAGCTCGCGCTGGACGAAAACCCCTATCCCTCGCAGCGTATACGCTCCGAGCTGGGCTGGAACCCACCCTACGATCACCGCAGCGCGCTCGAGCGTACCGGGCGCTGGCTCGCGCACCGCGGTCGGAGGCCGGTCACGCGATGAGCGACCGACGCGATCCCAAGGCGGCCGCCGGATCCGATCCTCGGGCGACCGAGGACGAGAGGCTCCTCGAGAGCGTCGAGGACATCCGTACCATAGGTAAGGACGCATGGCGGGTCTTCCGCATCATGGGTGAGTTCGTGGAGGGCTTCGAGGACATGTCGCAGATCGGTCCCGCCGTGTCGGTGTTCGGCTCGGCCCGCACCTCGCCGGACGATCCCATGTACCGGAGATGCGTGGAGACCACTCGTCTGCTCGGTGAGGCGGGCTACTCGATCATCACCGGGGGCGGTCCCGGCATCATGGAGGCGGCGAACCGCGGGGCGCGGCTGGCGGGCGTGAAGTCGGTGGGTTGCAACATCGAGCTCCCTTTCGAGCAGCGGTCCAACGAGTTCCTCGACGTGTCCATCGACTTCCGGTACTTCTTCGTCCGCAAGACGATGTTCGTGAAGTACGCCGAGGCGTTCGTGATCTTCCCCGGAGGGTTCGGCACGCTCGATGAGCTCTTCGAGGCGTTGACGCTGATCCAGACGGGCAAGGTCCACGACTTCCCGGTGGTGCTCTTCGGCTCGCGGTACTGGTCCGGGATGCTCGACTGGATCCGGGAAACGATGGCCGCCGAGGGCAAGATCCTGCCCACGGACATGGACCTGGTGTACGTCACCGACGAGCCGGCGGACGCCGTGGACCACATCGTCCAGCGGCGGGCGCAGCCGTCCGAGGACGTGCTGATCCCTTAGCGGGCGCCGGCTCCCGGGGGCCGGGGTTGTGAGCGGCACGGGGGGCGGCTTTTTTTCCAATCCCCCTGAGGTGGCACGGCCTGGATAGGCCCAGAAACGGCACAGAACGCCTTGGACACAGACGTACTCCCCCACAAAGGCTACGCCCCGACCGGCAAGGACTCCGGATCGGTCACGCCCAAGGGGAGCTCCCGCATCCGGGCGCACGAAGGTGTGGCCACGATCGAGCTCCGGGAGCGCAAGCCCGAGTGGCTCAAGGTTCGCTCACCGGGCGGCCCCAACTACCTGCGTCTGAAGCGCCTGATGCGCACCGGCGCCCTGCACACCGTGTGCGAGGAGGCCGGCTGCCCGAACATCGGCGAGTGCTGGGAGGCCGGCACGGCCACGTTCATGATCCTGGGCGACGTCTGCACGCGCGCGTGCAAGTACTGCGGTGTCGCGCACGGTCTGCCGACCGAGCTCGACCTCGACGAGCCGCGCCGCGTCGCCGACGCGGTGGCCGAGCTGACGCTCGAGCACGTCGTGATCACGAGCGTGAACCGGGACGAGCTGCCCGACGGGGGCGCGTCGATCTACGCCGAGACCATCGAGCGCATCCGGGCACGCATCCCGAGCTGCTCGGTCGAGGTGCTGATCCCCGACTTCAAGGGGAGCGAGAGCGCGCTCGCGACGGTCGTTCGCGCGAAGCCCGCGATCCTCGGCCACAACCTCGAGACGGTGGAGCGCCTGCATCCGGAGGTGCGCCCGGGCGGACGCTACTGGAGGTCCATCTCCTACCTCGGCGCGGCGAAGCGACTCGACCCCGGAATGCTCACGAAGACGGGCATCATCCTGGGAATGGGGGAGGAGCCCCACGAGATCCGCCAGGCCATGGCCGACCTACGGGAGGCGGCTGTAGACATTCTGACGCTCGGGCAGTACCTGAGGCCATCGCCGATGCACATTCCGGTTGCCCGTTGGGTCAGCCCGGAGGAGTTCGCGACCTGGAAGGACGTCGGCGAGCGGGAGCTCGGGTTCGCGCACGTGGAGTCGGGACCGTTGGTCAGATCCAGCTATCATGCCAAGGAGCAGGCGCGGGAAGTGGAAGCCGGCGGGCCGGGGAGCGTCCAGGAGATCCTGGAAGCGGACCTGAGCGCGCCGGGCGAAGTGCCACTACGCGCGGTTCCACCGAAGCAGCTCGTGCAGATCGAGCTCCGCCGCGCGGTGGACCTGGGCCTTGGCGTCCGAAAGGGAGCGTAACGTTGGCCGAGACGAAGATCAGGAAGGGCGCCGTGAAGGCGGACGTCCTCAAGCCCTACGGAGTCACACCGGAGCTCGCGCTCGAGCTCATGCGGGAGATGCTCCTCTACCGCCGCTTCGAGGAGAAGGCCGAGGAAGCCTACGCGATCGGGAAGATCGGCGGCTTCTGCCACCTCCACATCGGGCAGGAGGGCGCCGCGGCGGGAAGCATCAAGGCGCTGCGCGAGGACGACTACATCATCAGCGCCTACCGCGAGCACACCCAGGCGATCGCGAAGGGCGTCAGCCCGAACGCGGTGATGGCCGAGCTCTACGGGCGCGTGGGTGGTGCGTCGGGCGGCAAGGGCGGCTCGATGCACATCTTCGGCGCGCACGTCCGCTTCATGGGCGGACACGGCATCGTGGGCGCCCAGGTGCCGCTCGCGACCGGCTTCGCGTGGAAGATCAAATACCGCGGCGAGGACAGCGTCGCCGTCTGCTACATGGGTGACGCCGCGGTCAACCAGGGCGCGTTCCACGAGTCGCTGAACATGGCGGCCGTCTGGGACCTGCCGGTCATCTACGTGGTGGAGAACAACCAGTACGGCATGGGCACCGCGTTCAAGCGCGTCTCCGACACCGAGATGCAGCACAAGTCGACGGCTCACGGCGTCCCTGGCACCTCGGTGGACGGTCAGGACGTGCTCGCGACCTATGCGCTCTTCAGGAAGCTGGTGCAGGAGGTGCGCGCCGGTGGCGGGCCGAAGTTCGTGAACCTCGAGACGTACCGGTTCCGCGGCCACTCGATGTCCGATCCGGTATCGGGCACGTACCGCTCGACCGAAGAGGTCGAGAGACGGAAGAAGGAGGACGACCCGATCGCGATCCTGCGGGACAAGCTGTTCGCGGGCGGCCATCTCGACCAGGCCGGGCTCGAGCAGATGGACGCAGAAGCGCGCCGGATCGCCAACGAGGCGGCGGAGTTCGCCGAGGCATCCCCCGCGCCGGGACCGGAGACGCTCTATCGCAACGTGTGGGCGGTCGAGAACCCGAGCGGAAGGTTGTACTTCGACGGACGGAGGCGCGACTGATGGCCGTCCTCACGTACCGCGAGGCCCTGAACCAGGCTCTTCGCGAAGAGATGCAGCGCGACCCGGACGTCTTCCTGATGGGCGAGGAGGTCGCGGAGTACGACGGCGCCTACAAGGTATCCAAGGGCCTGCTCGCCGAGTTCGGACCGAATCGCGTCGTCGACTCGCCGATCAGCGAGTTGGGCTTCGCGGGCCTCGGCGTGGGCGCGGCGATGGTGGGACTGCGGCCCGTCATCGAGTTCATGACGTTCAACTTCGCGCACCTGGCGCTCGACCAGGTCCTGAACAACGCGGCCAAGCTGCACTACATGTCGGACGGACAGTTCGACATCCCGATCGTGTTCCGGGGGCCGACCGGCGCCGCGCTCCAGCTCGCGGCTCAGCACTCGCAGGCGTGCGAGACGTACTACACGCACGCGCCCGGCTGCAAAGTGGTCACTCCGGGAACGCCGGCCGACGCCAAAGGTCTGCTCAAGGCGGCGATCCGCGACGACGATCCGGTGATCTTCATGGAGGGGGAGCTCCTCTACAACACGAAGGGCGAGGTGCCGGACGACGAGGACTTCGTCATTCCGCTCGGCGTGGCCGAGCTCAAGCGCGAGGGCTCGGACGTCTCGATCATCACGCACGGCAAGATGATCCACGTCGCGCTCCAGGCCGCCACGAAGCTCGAGAAGGACGGCGTGCAGGCCGACGTGCTCGATCTGCGCAGCATCCGGCCGCTCGACATGGACGCGATCCTCACGACCGTCGCCAAGACGAACCGCGTCGTCTACCTCGAGGAAGGGTGGCCCTACGCGGGCACCGGCGCGCAGGTCGTGTCGATGATCCAGGAGGAGGCGTTCGACGAGCTGGACGCGCCTATCCTGCGGGTGACGCAGGCTGACATTCCCATGCCGTACGCCAAGAACCTCGAGATGCTCGCGAAGCCGTCGGCCGAGCGGGTCGTCGAGGCCTGCAACAAGGTGCTCTACAGATGAGGACGGCCTGACGTGGCGACCAAGGTGCACATGGAGGCGCTCTCCCCCACCATGGAGGAGGGACAGCTCGTCAAATGGCTCCGGTCCGAGGGTGACCAGGTCGCGAGCGGCGACGTGCTCGCCGAGATCGAGACCGACAAGGCGACGATGGAGCTGGTCGCGCGCGGCGACGGCATCCTGCGGAAGATCTTCATCGGACCCGGCGGCACGGCGCCCGTCGGTGCCGTCATCGGCGTGATCGCGAGCAAGGACGAGGACATCTCGGGGATCACGTCGGGAGTCACGTCGGCGGAAGGGGGCGGCGCCGCGGTCGCGACCGCCGAAGCCCCCGAGCCGGAGGCGGCCCGGGCAGAGCCGCCTGCATCGGCGTCGCGCGGCGGGCCTCCAGCGAAGGCGCAGCCGGCGCCCGCGCCGGCTCCCGTCGCCGAGTCGGCCGAGAACGGCGGGCGGGTCAAGGCATCGCCGCTCGCTCGCCGGCTCGCCGCGGACATGGGCGTCGATCTGGCGCGGGTCCAGGGCTCCGGCCCCGGCGGTCGCGTCGTGAAGCGCGACGTCGAGGCCGCGAAGGTAGCCGGGCCGGCGGCGACGTCGGTGTCGAAGGCGCCCATGTGGACGCCGGACGAGGCGGAGTACGAGGACGTCCCGACCTCGCAGATGCGCAAGACGATCGCCAAGCGGCTCACGACGTCGATCGGGCCTGTGCCGACGTTCTACCTCACCGTCGACATCGACATGACGCGGGTGATCGAGGCCCGCGCGCGGATCAACTCGATCCTCGAGGCGGACGGCCTCAAGGTCTCGATCAACGACCTCGTCCTGAAGGCGGTCGCGGGCGCCCTGCGTCGGCATCCCGAGTGCAACGCGCAGTGGCAGGACGGCTTCGTGCGTCGCTTCAACGCGGTGCACCTGGGGGTGGCGGTGGCCATCGACGAGGGGCTCATCACGCCCGTCGTGAGGCACGCGCACGCCAAGGGCGTCGCGCAGATCTCGGTCGAGGTGCGCGAGCTCGCGGGACGCGCTCGCGAGCGGAAGCTGACGCCGGAGGAGTACACGGGCGCGACGTTCTCCGTGTCGAACCTCGGCATGCTGGGCATCCACGAGTTCACGGCGATCATCAATCCGCCGGAGGCCGGCATCCTCGCGGTGGGCGCGATGGAGGAGACGCCGGTCGTGGTGGACGGCGCCGTCGTCGTGCGCCCGCGCATGCGCGTGACCATGAGCTGCGACCACCGGGTGATCGACGGCGCGACCGGGGCGCGTTTCCTGCAAACGCTCAGGGCGATGCTCGAGGAGCCGGCCGCGATCCTGCTGTAGGACGGCGAGCGGGGCCTCCCCACCGGTGGGAAGGTCCGTAGGAGGAAGGATGCGAAAGGCGCGCTTCGTGATGGGAGCGTGGGCGTCGACGACGGCCGTGCTCGCGGCCTGCGGTGGATCGGACACGCGGCCGGAGAGCGACGCCGGAGGTGTGGCCGCCATCGAGACGTTCTTCGAGGATTTCACCGCCGAGTGGGTGCGCGGCAATCCCGACCTGGCCGTCGCGACCCGCTTCTTCGAGGGAGCGGAGCAGGCCGCCCTCGATCGCGAGCTGACCCCGCGCACGCGCGCGTGGGAGCTCGAGCGGATCGCCCTCGCACGTCGCGGCCTGGAGGAGCTCGCGCGCTTCGACCCGGCGTCGCTCCCCGACGCGCAGCGCGTGTCGGCGGACGTCTTGCGGCTCCAGCTCGAGGCGATCGTGCAGAGAGAGCCGTACCTCGACTACGAATTCCCGCTCGAGCAGATGAATGGGGCGAACGTGACGCTGCCGAACGCGCTCACGGTCACGCACCCCATGGCGAGCGAGGCCGACGCGCGGAGCTACGTCGCGCGTCTGGCGCAAATGGACGCGCGCATGCGGGAGGCGGTCGCGGAGGCGGAGCGCAGGGGCGAGGAAGGCATCCTGCCTCCTCGCTTCATCGTCGCGATCACGATCGCGCAGATGGAGCAGTTCGTCGCGGACGCTCCGGCCGACAATCCGCTGGTCACGAGCCTGGCCCAGAAGTCCGCGGCGGTGCCGGACATCGGCTCGGCGCTCCGGGACAGCCTGGTGGCGCAGGCGGCGGACATCGTGCAGCGTCGGGTGTATCCGGCCTGGCGCGACGCGATCGCCCTGCTGAGGAGCCAGCAGCCGCGCACGACCGACGATGCCGGGCTGTGGCGCCTCGAGGGCGGCGACGAGGCGTACGCCTACGCGCTCCGGCGCTTCACCACGACCGACCTCGGGGCCGCGGAGATTCACGAGATCGGGCTCCGCGAGGTCGCGCGCATCGAAGCGGCGATGGATTCGCTCTTTCGCCAGATCGGCCTGAGCGAAGGCACGATCGACGAGCGCGTCGCGCTGCTGAGGGAGCGCCTCGCCTACCCGGTGAACGACCAGGGCCGCGCCGAGATCATGTCCGACATCGACGGCATTCTGGCCGACGCGCTGGAGCGCTCCGCGACGCTCTTCCGGACGATGCCACGCGCTCCCGTCGTGGCCCGTCCGTATCCGGAGTTTCGCTGGCCCAACGCGGCCGCGTCGTACACCGCGCCACCGCTGGACGGCTCACGGCCCGGCGTCTTCCAGATGCCGCTGCGTCCCGATCAGCTCACGCGCTTCGCGCTCCGATCGCTCGTCTATCACGAGACCGTGCCGGGGCACCACTTCCAGATCGCGCTCGCGAACGAAGACTCGACGCTGCCCCGCTTCCGGCAGATACGCGCCTTCGGCACGATCTCGGCGACCACGGAAGGCTGGGCGCTCTATGCGGAGGGGCTCGCGGCCGAGGAGGGTTGGTACGAGGGCGACGTCGAAGGACGGCTGGGGCAGCTGGAGAGCGAGCTCTTCCGCGCGCGTCGACTGGTGGTGGACACCGGGTTGCACGCGCTGCGGTGGACGCGCCAGCAGGCGCTCGACTACGGCATCGCCGAGCCGAGCGAGGTGGATCGCTACGTGGTGTACGCCGGGCAAGCCTGCTCGTACATGATCGGCCGCCTCCGCATCCTCGAGCTGCGCGAGCGGGCGCGCGATGCGCTCGGTGCGCGCTTCTCGGTCGCCGACTTCCACGACGTGATCCTGGGGCTCGGCTCCGTGCCGCTGGGCGTGATGGAGGCCGAGGTCGAGCGCTGGATCGAGCGGACGAGATAGGGCGTCTCGGCTATCGACTCCAGGGCGGTACCACGCGGTTCGTGCGTGCGTAGGCGATGAGCTGACCGAGATGCTCGTGCAGGTCCGCCATCGCCGTGGCGACGTTCGCGTGCACGGGCATCTGGCGCCCGAAGTAGGTCGACGCCTCGTTGCGCTTGGTCTCGTCCATGCCGCGCACCACGCCGATCAGATGGTCGAACGCCGAGTCGAGCTCGCGGAGCAACTGAGCCTTGGAGAAGCCGGCGACGCGCTGGTTCTCGGGTCCGAACCCGTTGCCCACGCCGGCCGGGGGCTCGTAGCCCCAGAACGTCGGG
The DNA here is from genome assembly GCA_050181335.1 of Gemmatimonadales bacterium. Lineage (GTDB taxonomy): Bacteria > Gemmatimonadota > Gemmatimonadetes > Longimicrobiales > Gaopeijiaceae > UBA2982. The sequence goes on from JBFXDG010000006.1 coordinate 102,516, forward strand.
AAGATGTGCGCCTCGACGACGGCGAGCGCGAGGACGTCACGCACGGAGCGCACGCCCTCCATGGGACGCCAGTCGTACTGGGACTCGTCGAACTCCTGGGCGAGGCCGATGAACTTCTCCTTCATCGTTTCGATGTCGGCGACCTGCACCTCCTTCCAGGACTGCATTTGCGCCGAGACGGCGGCCGGGAGCGCCACGGCGAGTGCCGCGAGCGCTGCGGTGCGTACGAAGGTTCTGAGCATGTTGGACCCGTTCCCGAGATGGAGGATGCCGCAATATCCGCGGGCGCGCCGAACGTCGCCACCCGAGGGGCCTGCATGGTAGGTTCCGCCGCATGGCGTCGACCCCCCCGAACGGCGGATCGGATTCCTTCTACGGCTCGATCGAGCCCGTGGATAGCTTCGAGAAGCTCGCGCTGAGGGCTTCCTACGCGCCGCTGCCCGCGGACTGGGCGATCGTGGCGGCCGACGTCAGGAACTCCACCGCGGCCATCGACGGCGGCCGCTACAAGCACGTGAACACGGTCGGCGTCTCGGTCATCGCCGCGGTCCGCAACATCGTGCGTCCGGTCGACGTGCCGTACGTGTTCGGTGGCGACGGGGCGGTGCTCTGCGTCCCCGGACGGTTCGAGCAGGAGTGCCGCCGCGCGCTCGCCGGCACGATCGCGATGGCCCAGACGAGCTTCGGGCTGCACCTGCGTGCCTGCGTCGTCCCGATCACGTGGGTGCGCGAGCAGGGGCTCGACATCCTGGTCGCTCGCCATCGCGTGTCGGCGCACTACATCCAATGCGCGCTCTACGGCGGAGGCGCTTCGCACGTCGAGCGGTCGCTCAAACGGGGCGGGCTCCCCGACGAGCTTCGTGTGAGCGCGGATGCCACGGCCGAAGCAGACTACGGAGGGCTCGAGTGCCGCTGGAGCGAGATCCCGAGCCCGCACGACGAGACGGTCGCCGTGATCGTCGACGCGACGGGCGCGACCGGAGACGACGCGGCGGCGGCCTCCACGGGCACCGCGCTCGACGTCTACAGCGAGGTCATGCAGTATATCCGCTCCGTGTACGGCGAGCCGGACGACTGTCGCCCCGTCGCCGTGGACGGGCTCTCGGTGACGCTGTCTCGTGCCGTGCTCGACAACGAGGTCGGGCTCACCGCGTGGCGGCGCGGAGCGCTCGGGCGCGCTTCGGCGCGCGCGCGGGTGCGGCTGCAGGTCCTGATCGGGTGGGTCCTCCTGCGCTTCGGCATTCGCTGGGGTACGACGAGCTGGGGCGACTACGAGCGCGACCTCGTGGCGAACACCGACTTCCGCAAATTCGACGGCAGCCTCCGCCTGGTGCTGTCCGGCACGGCGGCGCAGCGCGAGCGCCTCACCACGTACCTCGAGGAACGCCAGAGGAGGGACGAGCTGGTGTACGGACTGCACGTGGCGCGGTCGGCGGTGATGACGTGCCTCATCGAGGAGCGCCAAGGTGCCCACTTCCACTTCATCGACGGGGCCGGCGGCGGGTACGCGGCGGCCGCGCTGGCCATGAAGGGGAGCGTGGCGCGGGCGCCGGAGGGCGTGTAGGATCGGGCGCCCGGAAACCGCTCCGTCCACTCGTTCATGCGCGTCGCCCTCAAGTCGCTACTTCCGGCCTCGAGCGAGACCAGCCAGGCTCGGCATCTGCGTTGGCTCGCGTCCCTCGATCCCGACTGCACGCACGAGATCGTCGCGCGCGAGGACGACGCCGACGTCGTCCTCCTCACCGACGCGCCCGGCGGTCCGGAGCTGGCGAAGGCGCTCGTCGCCGATCCCACGGTGCGCCGCCACGGGGACCGGATCTACATCCACTCGGAGGAGGCGCGCCCGTTCAGGCTGCTCCCGGGACTCTACACGTCGCTCGCCCGTCGCGGCGGTGACGAGGAGATCGCGCGCGCGATCGGCTACCCGTGCTGGACCCCGAGCGGGATGAACCGCTGCATCGACCAGGCCGCCGCGTACCCGCCCCAGCGGGAGCCCGACCTGCTGTACTCGTTCGTCGGCAGGCGCTGCCACCCCGTACGCGACCGCATCTTCGCCATGGCGCACGACCCGCGCACGAGCGTGGTGTTCGACACGCTGCGCACGTATCGCCACTTCGCCGGCGGCGTGGGACGCCCCCCGGAGGCGCAACGCAGCTACGTGGAGATCGCGCTGCGGTCGCGCTTCGCGCTCTGCCCGCGCGGCTGGGCGACCTCGACGCTCAGGGTCTACGAGATGATGGCGCTCGGCGTGGCGCCGGTGATCCTCTCCGATCGTTGGGTGCCCCCGCGAGGGCCGGACTGGAGCCGCTGTGCCGTTCTCGTCCCCGAGCGTCTCGCGTCGGAGCTCCCGCGCATCCTGGAGGAGCGAGCGGACGAGTGGCGCACGATCGGCGACGCCGCCTTCGCGGCCTTCCAGGAGTACTTCTCCCCGAAGCGGCAATTCCGGACCGCGATGGACGCGCTCGCGGACCTCGCGCCCGTGTCGGCGGCGACGCGCCGACGGCTGCAGCTCCGCTGGCCCGTCACGCTTCCCGTGCTGACCGTGCGGCCGCTCGTCCGCGAGCTCGCGCGTCGCCACCGCCACCGTCGCCAGTTCCCACGCCCCAAGCGGGAGCCACGCCCCTCGCCGGCGCTCGTGTCGCCGAGCCGTGGTTACCTCACCATGGCGGTGGGCGCGACCCACTACCTGGAGATGGCGGTCGACATGGCGCTCTCGCTCAGGGAGCATACGCGCTTTCCGATCGCCATCGCGGTGGACGAGCCGCTGCGCGCCGTCCTGCGCGATCGCTATCCCACCGTGTTCGACGAGGTCGTCCTGCTGCCGCCTCGCTACATGGACGGGCGCGCGCTCAAGTACGGCTGCGCGGAGGCGAGCCCGTTCGAGACCACGATCTTCGTCGACTCGGACTGCGTCGTGCTCGACGATCTCGACTTCGTCTCGGAGTCGCTGAACGGGGACCCCGTCTCGATGGTGGGTGAGCTGCTCACCCGCGCGGACGACCAGGTGCACCACGGCTTCTCGACCCGCGAGCTCATGAGCCGCTTCGGTCTCGATCGGTACCTCAAGTCGAACAGCGGGCTCTTCTGTTTCCGGAAGAGCAGCGCGCTCGAGATCATGGACGAGTGCTTCAACTGCTACGTCCACGAGGCCCGGCCGGCGCTGCGCGGCTCCATCGTGCTGGGTCGTTGGGTCGGCGACGAGATCGCATTCGGGATCGTGGGCGGCCGCCGTCGCCTCAGCACCCTCCCGCAGCCCGCTCCCATGTATTGGCCGCGCGAGATCGAGCGGCTGGACCTGGTGAGCCCGACCAAGCCGCTGCTGCACATGCTGTGGCCGCTGCCGGATGCGGCGCTCGAGCGGTTGGTGGAGACGACCGCCGCCCGCCGGCGTCTCGCCGGCCTGCCGGGAGACACGGAGCATTGGCGGACGGAGGCCCGCAGCCTCAAGTGGATGGCACGGCGGCACCGCCTCAGGGACCGCCTGGCTCGTCCCTTGCGGCGCCCGCATATTGCCTAGTCGTCCACAGACGGAGGGTCCGATGGCACCGAGAGTCTCGCATCTCGTCCGCGCCGCGGCGACGGCGCTCCTGGTCTTCGCCGCTTCCGCCGGATCCGTCGACGCGCAGGCGCGCTCGTCGGGGGCCCCGGCCTGGGATCCACCCCGTACCGCCTGGGGACATCCCGATCTCCAGGGAAACTGGACGAACGCGACGCTGACCCCGCTGACGCGTCCCGCGGGTCGCGAGGCGGTGCTTTCGCCGGCGGAGGTCGAAGAGATCGAGAACGGACAGGCGCAGCTCGTGGAGGACCGTGCCGCGCCGAGCGACCCGAATCGCGCGCTGCCGCCCGGTGGTGACGACCCGGTGTGCATCGACTCCGGCACGACGTGCTACAACGAGGTCTACCGCGATCCGGGCGACAAGGTCGCCGTCGTCAACGGCGAGCCGAGGAGCTCGCTGGTCACCTTCCCGCCCGACGGCCGTGTGCCGCCCTTCACGCCGCAGGCCGTGCAGATGGCGGCCAGGATGCGGGAAGCGACGCGCCAGTTCGGCCAGTTCGATCATCCCGAGCTCCGCCCCCTCGCCGAGCGCTGCATCGTGTCGTTCGGGTCGAGCGCCGGTCCGCCGATGCTGCCCAACTACTGGTACAACAACAACTACACGATCGTGCAGAACGCCGATCACGTGATGATCATGGCGGAGATGGTGCACGACGTGCGCATCATTCGGCTGGGCGAGCCCGAGCCTCTGCCGGCCGACGTGCAGCCCTGGTTCGGCGACTCGTGGGGGCACTGGGAAGGAAACACCCTGGTCGTCGAGACCCGGAACATCAACCCGACGCAGGCGTTCCGGGGCATGCCGCTGTCGGAGTCCGGCCGGATCATCGAGCGGTTCACGCGCGTGGACGCCGAGACGATCCTCTACGAGTTCACGATCGACGACCCCGAGGTCTACACCGGCATCTGGGGCGGTCAGATTCCGTTCCGGGCGCTCCACGATCTCGTCTACGAGTACTCCTGCCACGAGGGCAACTACGCCCTCGAGGGTGTGCTCCGCGGCGCCCGCTTCCAGGAGACCAGCGAGGCGCCTGCGGCGCCGGCTCGTGACTGACACGCGGAGCTGATCCGCGATCCGAAGCGAGCCGCGCGCGCCGCGCAGCGGCTCGTCACGCGCGCGTAGCCGGCGGCGCGCCCGGGTCGGCGGGCGACTGCGTCTCGCCGACCGACGGCGGTATCTCGTCGAGGATCTCCCACGCGCGCACCACGGCTTCTCGGAAGGTGGCCCGTACGTTGTCCGCGCCGAGCCGCTCGTACGCGCCCGAGCGCGCGAGGACCGTCATCGGCTGCGCGTGCACGCCCGACAGGACGAGGTGCGTGCCGTAGCGCTGGAGCCGCTTGTGAACCTGCTCGAGCGCGTGGAGCCCCGTCGAGTCGATCGTGAGCACGTGCCGCATCCGCAGGATCACGAGGCGCGGCTTCGTGTGGATCTCTCCGAGAACCTCGCTGAACCTCTGCGCGGACCCGAAGAAGAACGAGCCCGCGACCTCGAAGACCTCGGTTCCCGGCGGCAGGACCACGTCCGCGTCCTCGACGGCGAAGCCCGCGCGCTCCTCGTCGTCGAGCTGGTCGGTGATCGAGCGGACCGTCGTCACCTCGCCCATGCGCCGCATGAAGAGCAGCGCCGCGAGCACGACGCCGACCTCGATCGCGGCGACGAGGTCGACGAGCACGGTGAGCAGAAACGTGGTGCCGAGCACCAGCACGTCGCTCCGCGGGCCGCGCAGCAGGCTCCGGAAGACCCGGAGCTCGCTCATGTTGTAGGCCACGACGAGGAGCACCGCGGCGAGCGCCGCCATCGGAACCAGCGCGACCCACCGTCCGAGCGTCGTCAGGATCAGGAGCAGCGTGAGCGCGTGCACGATCCCGGCGATGGGTGTGCGCGCACCGTTCTTCACGTTCGTGGCGGTTCGCGCGATCGCGCCCGTGGCCGGAATGCCGCCGAACAGCGGGGACGCGAGATTGGCGAGCCCCTGCGCGACGAGCTCCGCGTTCGCCCGGTGGCGCCGGCCCGTCATCCCGTCCGCGACGACCGCGGACAGCAACGACTCGATCCCCGCGAGCAGCGCGATCGCGAGCGCCGGCTGGAGCAGGGACGGCACCATCGCGAGATCGACGTGCGGGAGCCGCAGCTCGGGCAGCGTCGAAGGCACACCGCCGAAGCGGCTCTCGATCGTGTCCACGTCGAGACGTAGGCCGTGCGCGATCACCGTGGCGACGAGCAGCCCCACCAGAGGTCCGGGAATCCGCGCCGACACGCGCGGCCAGAGCAGCACGATGAGGCCGGTGATGCCGGCGAGGGCGACGGTCGCCACGTCCGCGGTGCCGCGCGCCTCGAAGTAGGCGACGAGCCGTGGAACGAAATCCGCCTCCGCCGCGGCCAAGTCCAGCCCGAGCGCGTCGGGGATCTGCCCGACGGCGATGATCAGCGCGATGCCGGTCGTGAACCCCACGGTGACCGGATACGGGATGAAGCGGATGACGCCGCCCAGGCGCGCCCAACCCATCGCGACGAGGAGGGCGCCGGCCAGCAGGGTGGCCACGGCCAGGCCGTCGTAGCCGAACTCCTGCACGATCGAGAACACGAGCACGACGAACGCGCCGGTAGGTCCCCCGATCTGGACCCGGCTGCCGGAAAAGACGGAGATGACGAGCCCCGCGACGATCGCCGTGTAGAGCCCCTGCTCGGGGCGCACGCCGGACGCGATGGCGAAGGCGATCGCGAGCGGCAGCGCCACGACGCCGACCACGAGGCCGGCGAGCAGGTCCTTCGTGACGATCTCGCGGGTCAGCCCTTCACGGACGACCGCGACGAGCTTGGGCTCGAGATCTTCGGGCCAGCGGATGGAGCGTCGACCTCCGGCTATCGACGACGTCGAGCTACCTCAGTGGCAGACGATGCCGGCGTCTTCACAAACCCCGTCGAGCAGACCCCAATAGGCGTCGAGCGCGCGGCCGGCGGCCTCGCGGATGACGTCCGGCGGGGTGCCCGCCTCCAGACAATCGACCAGCGCCGCGCGCTCGCCCGCGCGGTGTCTCACGTCCGCCGCCTGGTGCACCGTGAAGTAGGCGGTGGTCTTCGCGTCCTGGATGCCGTAATGCGCGCGGAGCCCGTGCGCCTTGGTCTCCGACACCTCGGGCTGCTGGGACTCGTACGCGTAGAGCGCTGCCAGCCCGGTCGCCAGGCTCGCCTCGGCCAACGAGCGGAACGTCTGCACCACGCGCGCCGCGGCCGGACGGGGCGCGGCGCTCAGGACCGCCGCCCGGTCGGCACCCACGCCCTCGGCGAAGTCGAGCCAGAGCTCGTCGTGCGGGGCGGGATCGGCGAGCTCGTCGGCGAGGTTGTCGGCGAGCTCCGCGCGGATTGCCTCGTTGCTCGCGTGGCCGATCGCGGCCTCGAGATAGCCCGGGAAAGCCTGCACGTGCGGGTAGTAGATCCGGGCGTAGGTGGCGAGCTGCTCGCGCGTCAGCTCTCCCCGCTCCCAAGCCTGATAGAACGGATGCCGGAGGATCGATCGATCACGGATGAACGCGTCCAGCTCCCGCAGCGCTGCCGAGGAATCCATGCTGTGCCCGGTCTCTCGAAGGAAGGAATCGAAGCGCGTGTAAACTAACGCCACAGCCTCGCCCTCAGAATCGCGGCGCAGCCCCGTCGTCGTTGAGGTTCGTCGGTGTGCAGCTGGCTGCCACGTACTCGCACAGCTCGTTCGTGTAGATCTCGTGCATCGTGACGTAGCTCGGATAGTCGTACGCGGCCCCGTGCTCCCCCGGGGGGAAGAACCGCAGATCCGCGTCCTTGCCCGCGCTCGCCAGCGCCGTGAGCAGCTGCATGGTGTTCTGCGGGTGGACGTTCTCGTCCATGCCGGAATGGATCAGGAGGAGATGATCCTCGAGCGCCGCCACCTTGCCGAGCACGGAGCTCGCCTCGTAACCCGCCTCGTTGTCCTGGAGCAGGCCGATGTAGCGCTCCGTGTAGATCGTGTCGTACAGGCGCCAGTCGGTGAGCGGCGAGTTGGCGATGCCGAGGCTGAAGACGCCCGGATGCCGCATGAGCGTGGTGATCGCCATGTAGCCGCCGTAGCTCGTGCCGAGAATCGACATGCGCTCCGGATCCACCCACGGCTGCTCGCCGAGCCAACGCGCGACCTCGGCGAAGTCGTTCGCCTCCCAGCGGCCGAGCTCGCCGTAGACCAGCTCCATGAAGTCGCGGCCGTAGTTGCCGGAGCCGCGGTTGTTCAAGCCCACGACGATGTAGCCCTGCTGGGCCAGGTACTGCGTCCAGCCGTCGTTGCCCCACTCGTTGTAGACCTGCTGGGAGCCCGGACCCCCGTAGATGGACAGCACGACGGGATGGCGCTCGCCGTCGTCGAAGTCGGGCGGACGCACCATCGACCCGTCCAGCTGGACACCGTCCGTCGTCGTGAACGTGAACAGCTCGGTGGGTGAATACGCGAAGTTCCGGACGATTTGCTGGACCTGCTGGTTCTCCTCGAGCGTCGCGAGCCGCTCACCCCGGCCCTCGGTGCTCCAGAGCTCGACCTGCCTGGGCCGGGTCGTGCTCGACCAGGTGTCGATGTAGAACTCGGTGCTCGGGGACATGTCGATCGAGTGCGTCCCGGCTTCCGTGGTGAGCTTGCGCTTGTTGCGACCGTCGAACCCGATCGCGTACAGGTGCCGCTCGAGCGGTGTCTCCTCCGTCCCCGTGTAGTAGATCGTCTGGGACTCGGAGTCGATCCCTTCGACGCGCGTGACGACCCACTCCCCCGAGGTCACCTGGTTGAGCAGCTGGCCGTCGTAGGAGTACCGGTACAGGTGGTTGTATCCGTCGCGGTCGCTGAGCCAGAAGAACTCACGCACGTCCGGCGGGAAGTAGAAGTAGTGCAGGATATTCGCAAAGAAGTCGAACACGTCGATCCACGCGTCGCTGCGCTCCTCCATCACCAGCCTGCGCTCGCCCGAGCGCACGTCGAAGAAGTACAGCTGCAGGTGGTTCTGGGGGCGGTTGAGCGTCACCACCGCGAGCGTGTTGGGATCGCTCGTCCAGTAGATCCGTGGGATGTAGTGCTCGTCGGTGATGCCCACGTCCATCCAGCGGGTCTCGCCGGAGGCCACGTCCACGACGCCGATGCGAACCTCCGAGTTCGGCTGCCCGACCTTGGGGTAGGGCATGACCGTCCACTCCGGGTACTGCCCGGACCAGTCGGTGATCTGGATCGTGGGCGTGTTGGCCACGCGCGTCTGCCAGTAAGCGATCCGCCGGCTGTCGGGGCTCCACTCCCACGCCTGCGTGAGGCCGAACTCCTCCTCGTAGACCCAGTCGAAGACGCCGTTCCAGACGGTCTCGCTGCCGGTCGTCGTGAGACGCCGCTCGCGCTCCCCGGCGGGCTCGTACAGGTAGAGGTCCCCTCCGCGCTCGTACGCGAAGGAGGCGCCGTCCGGCGACAGCTCGGCCGTGCGCGCGTCGTCGGCGGCGAGCACCAACGAACGATCTTCCATGCCGTAGATGTAGAAGTCGGCGATCCCCGAGTAGCGGTAGATCGGCCGGAAATCGGCCTGGAACACGATGCGTCTGGAGTCGCTCGACCAGTCGAAGGACTCGTAGGCGAGCGGTTGGCTCGAGCCCGGCACGCGCAGCGTCGAGGGGTCGAACAAGAGCTCGTCGCGCTGCGTCGCCGCGTCGTAGCCACGGACCTCGGAGCCGCGCGTCTGCGCGTTCGTGACCGTATAGGAGAAGCGCCTGCCCTCGTCGATCCAGTTGAGGCTCGGAGGGCCGCCTCGGCCGGACAGCGCCCCGGAAAACTGGAGCGACTGCTCCACGCTCGTGAGGCGCTGTTGGGCGCTGAGCGCCGGCGCCGTCACCAACGCGAGCGACAGCGCGATCGCGCCCAAGCCACCGATATCTCGTCTCATCGTCGTTTCCCCCTCCCTCGGCTTCGATCGTGCGTCCCCTGGCCGCCAGGACATCAGTACGCCGCCAAGGTAGGAGGGGGTCCGGGTGGCGGCGAGCGGCGGCGCGAGGGGTCGAGCGCGCGCGAGTGGCCGCGAACGCGGAGCGCTCGCGGCGAGGGAGACGCCGCCCTACCATTGCGCCCCGTCGTGAAGGAACTCGTCGACCCCCCGGCCTCTTGAAGCCTCGAGCCTCGACCTCCCGCCCACCGTCCCGCTGGACGGCGCGTGCGCGCCCCGCGCGCTCTCTCGCCGCCCCCGGCCCGGCGAATGACGCCGGGCCCGTCGCTCGGACGCCGAGATCGGAGGTCCGGGGCGCGACGCGACGGAGCCGGCGTTGACTCCGGTCGTCTGGGGGATCGCCGGGTACATCGTCGTCCAGCTCGCGATCGGCGTGCTGGTATCGCGGCGTATCCGCAGCGAGGCCGACTATCTGGTCGCGGGCAGATCGCTCGGGCCCGTGCTCGTGGGCTTCAGCGTCTTCGCGACGTGGTTCGGCGCCGAGACGTGCATCGGCGCCGCCGGCGCCGTGTACGAGCGCGGGCTCGCGGGAGGGTCGGCCGACCCCTTCGGGTACGCGCTCTGCGTCATCCTCGTCGGGCTCGTCTTCGCCGTGCCCCTCTGGCGCCTCCGTCTCACCACGCTCGCCGACGTCTTCCGCCTCCGCTTCGACGCGTCGGTCGAACGGCTGGCCGTGCTCCTGATGGTGCCGGCGTCGCTCTTCTGGGCGGCCGCGCAGATCCGTGCCTTTGGCCAGGTGCTCGCGTCCGCCTCGGGCTTCGAAGTCGAGGCCACGATCACGTTCGCCACGACGGTCGTCATCGCGTACACGATGTTCGGCGGGCTGCTCGCCGATGCGTACACCGACGTCGTGCAGGGCATCGCGCTCACGATCGGGCTCGCGCTGCTGGGAGGGCGCGTGCTGGCGGTCGAGGGCACCGCGCCGTTGACGTCGCTCGGCGCATCGGCCTTCAACCCGCTCGGCGCCGAGCCGAGGCCCCTGCTCGAGATCGTCGAGGAGTGGGCCGTTCCCGTGATCGGCTCGATGGTCGCCGCCGAGCTCGTGGCGCGGATCCTGGGAAGTCGTTCGTCCTCGGTCGCGCGCCATGCCACCGTCGTCGGGGGAGCCGCGTACCTCGTCATCGGCCTGATGCCGGTCGGGCTGGGGCTGGTCGGTGCGGTGCTCCTGCCCGGTCTCGAAGATCCCGAGCAGGTCCTGCCCGCGCTGGCCGAAGCGTACCTCCCCACGGTGCTCTACGTGCTGTTCGCGGGCGGGCTGGTGTCGGCGATCCTGTCGACGGTCGACAGCGCGCTGCTGACGGCGTCGGGGCTCGTGTCGCACAACGTCGTCGTACAGCTCAGGCCAGGGCTCTCCGAGCGGGCGAAGGTCCGCGTCGCGCGGGGTGGCGTGGCGCTGTTCGGCCTCCTGGCCTACGCGATGGCGCTGCGCGCGGAGCGGGTCTACGAGCTGGTCGCGGCGTCCTCGTCGTTCGCCAGCGCGGGCATCGTGACGGTGGTGACGTTCGGACTGTTCACGCGCATCGGTGGGCGAGGAAGCGCCCTCGCCGCCCTGCTGACCGGTGTCGCCACCTGGATCGTCGGCGCGTACGTGCTGGAGCTCCCGTACCCGTATCTCACGTCGGTCGCGGGCGCGGTCGCGGCCTATCTGCTCGCCGCGGCGCTGGGCTCGACACCCGCCCGCACGCTCGAGCCGCAGGGGGCGTGACGCGCTTCCCGCGGCAGCTCCCGCGTGCGTGCCTTCACTTCTGGTAGATGCGCCAGCGCTTGTAGGCTGCGAGTCCCATCGCCTCGAGCGGCGCGACGATCGACTCGTTGTCGTCGAGGATCCACGACGCCTCGGCCCCTTCGGCGTGGATCTCGAGCGCGCGTCGGGCGGCCTCGTAGGCGAACAACGGAAAGAGCCCCCGGTTGCGGTACTCCGTCCTGAGACCGAGGAGCACGACCCGTCCACTGAGGATCTTCGGCGTCCCGCGCACGAGACGGAGGATGTTGCCCGGCCAGAGACGGCCCGACGGCATCTCGCGGAGGAGCCGGTTGATGTCGCGGGCGATGAGCATGAATCCGACGATCTCGTCGTCGACCTCGGCGACGAACGAGAAGTCCGCCGCGAGCACCGCCTTGAGGTCACGGGCGGTGTGCCAGAACTCGTCCCAGGAAGGGGGGACGAACCCCCAGTTGCCCGCCCACGCCTCATTGTAGAGCTGGAGCACCCTGCGGGCTTCCCGCTCCAGCGTGCGCACGTCGAGCGTGCGGAAGGTGATGCGGGTATGCCGGAGCGTGCGCTCGGCCAGACGGCGCACCCGGTCCGGCACGGCGAGCTTGTCGCCGGCCGGGATGTAGTAGCCGAGCAGGTCCTGCACCTTCTCGTAGCCGGCGCCCTCCACGAGATCGCCGTAGTACGCCGGGTTCCAGGGTGTCATGAGAACCGGTGGCGTGTCGAAGCCGTCCACGAGCAGGCCGCACTCGTGGTTCATCGACGGGCTCATCGGTCCGCGCACGGTCGTGAGGTTCCGCGCGCTCAGCCATCCCTGCGCGGCCGCGAGCAGCTCACGCGCGGCTTCGTCGTCATCCAGACACTCGAAGAAGCCGAAGAAGCCGACTCGGTCGCCGTGGTGGTTGTTGTGCCACCGATTCTCCACGGCGGCGACGCGCCCCACCACCTCGCCGCCGCGGCGGGCGAGGAAGAGCGCGCGATCCGCCTCCCGGTAGAACGGGTTGCGCCGCCGGTCGAGCGCGTCGCGCACCATCGCCCGGAGCGGCGGCACCCACGGGGTCGGACGGCCGCCCTGCACCTTCCACGCGGCATCCACGAACGCGGCGACGCCCCGCTTCCCGTCCACCTGTTGGATCTCGACGCTCATGCACCTCCTCGTCCCGTTCGCGCTGCGCTCTCGACGGCACCCACCAGAACCTCCGGCGCCGACCGCACCCACTCCCGAAACTCTCGGACTGCGGCCTCCGGCGGAACGGAGGGACGGTCCCAGAAAGTGTCCAGGTCGGCGTAGCTCCCCCAGACGGCGGCACCGGCGCGCCGCGCGTCCCAGGCATTGAGGACCTGCTCGAGCTGCCCTTCCGTGGGCACCACGAGCGCGGGCTTCCCCATCGCGAAGGCCTCGCACACGGACTCGAAGCCGGCCGATCCGACGTACGCCCGACACGAGGCGAGATGCTCGAGGAAGGCGTCGGCCGCGAGCGGGTGCGCATGGAACCCCGGCCCGGGCGCGGCGCGGAGCGCCGCGGCGCCGCCGTCCAGATAGCAGTGCACCTCCACGTCGGGACGGCGGCGCTGCCATGCCGCGAGCAGGTCGCCGTAGCCCGCGTTCAGCGCGTACGCGAGCAGGTGGCCTCCGTCGCGCGGTGCGAGCCGCTCCACTTCGGGGCGCAGGAGAGGCGGCGCGACCAGCAGGCGACCCGCCCGATCGGCCGGGAGCGGCCCGTACGACAGGGCCACCTTCGTGTCCGCACGGCCGGCCGTCGCTCGCGCGTACGACAGCACGGCACGCCGGCCGAGCGGCGCTCCCGGCGCGTCGGCGAGGTCGCGGTGGAGGAAGACGTAGTTGTGGGCGACGGCGACGGCGGGCGTGCGCGTGCGGAAGACCACCCGGGAGATGCCGCCGACGAGGTCGAGGAAGTTCACGACGACGTCGACGCTCTCCGTGGCGCGATGGATGCGCTTTCCGGCGGCAACGAACTCCGGAAGGCGGCGAAGCGCGTCGAGCGCGGTCCTCGTCGCGGACACGCTTCGCGTGGCCCGATCCGGCACCTGCGTCGGCGCGGCGAACGTCTCGAGGGGCGCGCCGATCGCGTTCCTGAAGTAGTCGGGCACGGACCGAAACGGACTCTCGCCCACGAAGGCGCGCACGACCTCGTGGCCCGCGGCCCTCAGGAACCCCGCCAGCGCCAGCGCCTGCGTCATGTGTCCGCGGCCTTCCCCCTGCACGACGAACGCGACCGCCAGGCGGCTCATCCGGGTGCCTCGAGCGCCCCGCGGACGAAGCATTCGCGACGGGCGGCGCGGAGGGGCCGCGCAACCTTTACCCCCCCGGACGGCCGGTCTACCTTCGTGATCCCCCCTTCGTGGCGCGCATCGAGGGGCGCTCGTCTTTCGCTCCTACCGTGAGGAACCGCGTGGCTGGCTTCGACCTGATCGTCATCGGCAGCGGACCTGGAGGCTATGTTGCGGCGATTCGCGCTGCTCAGCTCGGCCTCCGCGTGGCTTGCGTCGAAGACCAGCACTTGGGCGGTGTCTGCCTCAACATCGGGTGCATCCCCACGAAGGCGTTGCTGACGAGCGCGCTCCTCGCCAAGGAGATGAAGGACGTCGAGAAGCACGGGATCATCGCGAAGGACGTGACGTTCGACATCGGGCCGGCGCAAGAGCGGAGTCGGCGCGTAGCGGACCAGATGCGGAAGGGCGTCGGTCACCTCTTCAAGAAGAACAAGGTCACCCACATCGAGGGGTTCGGACGCCTCGCGGGCAAGGGAAAAGTCGAGGTCGAGGGTGCCGACGGCAACAAATCGACCCACGAGGCCGCGCACGTCATCATCGCGACCGGTTCGAGACCGCGTGACCTCCCCACCCTGAAGATCGACGAGGATCGCATCTGGTCCTCGACCGGCGCGCTGATGCAGGCGAAAGCGCCGGGCTCGCTCTTCATCGTCGGTGCGGGCGCCATCGGCATGGAGTTCGCGGACGTCTACGCGTCGTTCGGCACGCAGGTGACGATCGTCGAGGCGCTGGACCGCATCCTGCCGCTCGAGGACGCCGAAGTCTCCAAGTTCATGGAGCGCGTGTTCACCAAGCGCGGCATGGAGATCCACACGAAGGCTCGCTTCGAGAGCGCCAAGGTCGGCAAGAGCGGCGTGAAGGTGACGTTCACGGACAGCAAGGGCACGTCGCATTCCAAGGACGTCGACTACGTGCTGTCGGCGGTCGGACGCGTGCCCAACTCGACCGGGCTCGGTCTCGAGACCGTCGGGGTGAAGGTGAACGAGAAGGGCTTCATCGTGATCGACGAGCTGATGCGCACGAATGTCCCGGGCGTGTACGCCATCGGCGACGTGGCCGGCAACCAGCTCCTCGCCCACAAGGCGACCCACGAAGGCATCGTCTGCGTGGAGCACATCGCGGGTCAGGGGCACGGCACCGTGGACTACGGCAACGTGCCGAACTGCACGTACTGCGATCCGGAGGTCGCGTCCGTCGGGCTCACCGAGGAGCAGGCCAAGGCGAAGGGCTACGACATCGAGGTCGGCAAGTTTCCGTGGGTCGGGATCGGGCGCGCGGTGGCGGCAGGCCACACGGACGGCTTCGTGAAGATCATCCGGGACAAGCAGTACTCGGAGATCCTCGGCGCGCACATCGTGGGGCCGCACGCCACCGAGCTGATCGCCGAGTTCGTCCTGGGCAGGCACCTCGAGTCGACCGTCGAGGAGATGGAGCGCGCCATGCACCCGCACCCCACGCTGTCGGAAGGGGTGTCGGAGGGCGCGCTCGCGGCTTTGGGCCGGCCGATCCACATCTAGGCGATGAGCGACACCGAAGCCCACGTCGCTCAGCCGGCTTCGCGCGACTGGACGCCCAGCCAGGGCGTCGCGCTCGGTGTCTGGATCGCGCTCGCGCGCTGCTACACCACGTACACCAAGGCCGTCGCGGCGAAGGTGCAGGAGTACGACCTCACGGTTCCGCAGTTCGGCGCACTCGAGGCGCTCTACCACCTCGGCCCTCTCTCGCTGGGCGATCTGGCGGACAAGCTGCTCGTCACGGGCGGCAACGTGACGTTCGTCATGGACAAGCTGGAAGCGCAGGGCCTCGTCGCGCGCTACCGTTCCGAGAGCGATCGTCGCGTGGTCCGCGCGCGGCTCACCGACAAGGGGCGAGACCTCGTGGCCCGAGTCTTTCCTGAGCACGCCGAGTACATCGAGCGGCTCTGCCGGCATCTGGAGCCCGAGGAGCAGGACGAGATGAGGCGTCTGCTCAAGAAGCTCGGCAAGGGGATCGCCGCCCACGACCTGTGAGGCGCGCGGGCGCCGCACGCCCGCGCACAGCGGTCCGAAGTCGGCGCGGGTGCCACGCGGCCGACCACCTCCCGCGCTCGGCCGCTAGGCCGGTATGCTCTCCCGCCCGCCGACCTCGGGGGCGATGCCGCGGATCGCCAACACGCGTACCAGCGCCTCGCCGATCTTGTTGTTGGGCGTCGACGCCCCGGCGGTGATGCCGAGCTGGAACGCGCCGGGCGGCAGCCAGCCCGCCTCGACGACCTCGCTCGCATCCGGGTCGAGCACGGGCTTATGGCGGATGGTCCCGGCCTCGACGTCGATGCAGCTCGCGTCCTCGACGTGGTAGGTGCGTGTATGCTGCCGACAAAGATGCGCCAGGTGGTTCGTGTTCGACGAGTTGTAGCCGCCGATCACGAGCATCACGTCGGGCGGCTCCTTCATCATGGCGGCCACCGCGTCCTGGCGTTCCTGGGTGGCCGAGCAGATGGTGCCGAACGAGCGGTAGTGCTCCGCCGCGTGCTGCGCGCCATATCGCTCGACCATCGCCTCGTGCACCTTGCCGCCGATGGCGAGCGACTCGTTCGCGAGCATGGTCGTCTGGTTGGCGACCCCGACGTACTCGAGATCGACGTCCGGGTCGAAGCCGGCCGTGGCCTTCGCGCCGAACCGCGCGATGATCTCCTCCCGAGCGAGATGGCCGGGCCGCCTCGCGATGTAATCGCACAGAAGCATGGCCTCGGCCATGTCGCGGACGATGACGTACTTGCCGCCCTCGTGCTTGTTG
Source organism: Gemmatimonadales bacterium (assembly GCA_050181335.1). Classification (GTDB taxonomy): domain Bacteria; phylum Gemmatimonadota; class Gemmatimonadetes; order Longimicrobiales; family Gaopeijiaceae; genus UBA2982. The sequence continues at coordinate 118,823 of JBFXDG010000006.1, forward strand.
ACCTGCGATGCGGTCGCGCGCGACTCCTCGTGCGTGTATTTGCCGTGGATCACCGCGGTGAAGCCGTCACGCGCGTAGCTCTCCACGCGCTTCCACACGTGCAGCACGGACCCGCACGTGGTATCGACCAGGATGCAGCCGATCGAGCGCAGGGTGTCGAAGTCGTGGATCGTCACGCCGAACGCCGGCAGGATGACCACGTCCTGATCCGTCAGAACGGAGAAGTCGAAGCGACCCGCCTCGTCCGGATAGATGAACGAGATGCCCATGTCCCGCATGCGTTGGTTGACGTGCGGGTTGTGGATGATCTCGCCGACGAGGTAGATGCGCTTGTCGGGAAAGTTGTGGACGGTCTCGTAGGCGTAGTCCACGGCGCGATCGACGCCGTAGCAGAACCCGAACTCCTGCGCGAGGCGGACCGTGACGTCGCCGAAGCGGTCGGTGTATCCGCGCGCCCGGACGCGCTCCACCAACGCCGACTGATATTCGGCGTCGATGAGAGGCTTGAGGTCCTTCTTGAGCCCGAAGCCTTTGCGGAAGTAAGTCTGCTCCACGATGTGGCTCACCGGGATGGCGCTGCGAGGTGTGGTTCCGCGGTAAGCTACGGCAGGCCCCGGAGCGCAGGAACCCTCGCGCCGGGTCGGTCGGCAGGAATCCAAGGCGCACGCTGGAGGGTAGAGCGCCCATGATCTCCGTCGGACGCCTCGCGCTGCTCTTCGTGCTCGTCCCGGTGATCGAGCTCCTGCTGCTCCTGCGCATCGGCCAGCTCATCGGCTTCTGGCCCACGCTCGCGATCGTCCTGATCACCGGCTGGGCGGGCGCCGTCCTGGCGCGGCTGGAAGGGCTGCGCGTGCTCGCGCGGTTCCAGCAGGAGCTCGCGATGGGGAAGGTGCCGGGCCAGGCGATTCTCGACGGCGCGGCGGTGCTGGTCGGGGGCGCCTTCCTGCTGGCGCCCGGCATCCTCACCGACCTGGCCGGCCTCGCGCTGCTCTTTCCGCCGACACGGCGGTTGGCCCAGCGATGGGTGCGGCGGCGCCTCGAGAAGGGCATCATGAACGGGTCGATCCGCGTCATGACGATGGCGGCGGGCCCGACGCGGACGCGTCGGGCCGAAGAGAGGCGCGAGGAGGCCCCACGCGGGCTCGACCCCTCCAAGGGGATCGTGATCGAGCCGGACGACAGCTGAGCCACGGCCCCTCCGAGGGCATTCCAAAGGGGAAGACGCGATGGACGAGCTGCAGAGGCTGTTCGAGTACAACCGCTGGGCGACGCGCCGCCTCCTCGATGCCGCGGAGGCGCTGCGGCCGGAGGATCTGCGGCGGGATCTGAAGAGCTCGTTTCCGAGCGTGCTCGACACCCTCACGCACATGATCGGCGCCGAGTGGGTCTGGCTGGAGCGCTGGAAGGGGAGGTCGCCCACCGCGTTCCTGGACACGGCGGCCCTCGACTCGATCCGCGCCGTGCGCCTGCGCTTCGACGGTCTCTGGCGCGAGCAGCAGGGGTTCCTCGACGGGCTCGAGAACGGGGACGAGACTCGCGACGTCGCCTACAAGACCTTCAAGGGCGAGGCGGACCAGCGGCCGCTGGCCGAGCTCATCCGCCACATCGTGAACCACGCCACCTACCATCGCGGACAGGTGGTCACGATGCTGCGTCAGCTCGGCGTCACGCCGCCCCCGACCGACTACGTGCGCTGGCTCAGGGAAGGGACCTGAGCCCACGGGGCTCCGGCGGATCGCCCTCGGGACGACCCCGCGGGACTTCGTCCGGCACCATTCGCTTGGACCGTAGGCGACGCGTGCCGTAGCTTGGCCGCATGAGCCCCAAATCACGATCGCAGTCACGGTCGCAGTCACGGTCGAAGTCTGATTCGAAGTCGCGTCCGAAGTCCGGACGGAACGCTCCGCGGAAGTCGCGCTCCCCATCCGCCCGGGCGAAGTCCGGCGGGGCTGCGGGCCCCGACCTGGCGTTCCTCGAGCGGCTCCTGGACGCCGCCGGCCCGTCGGGCTTCGAGATCCGCGCGGCCCGCGTCTGGCGGCAGGAGGCCGAGCGGCTCGCCGACGAGGTGAGCGTCGACGTGTACGGCAACTCCTTCGCGTCGCTGAACCCGGCGGGTGCGCCCCGCGTCATGCTCGCCGGACACATCGACGAGATCGGCCTGCAGATCACGCACATCGACGACGACGGCTATCTCTACGTCGCCGAGATCGGAGGATGGGACCCGCAGGTGCTCGTCGGGCAGCGCGTCCGGATCCTCGCGCGGGAGGTCGCCGTCACCGGCGTCATCGGCAAGAAGGCCATCCATCTCATCGAGCGCGAGGAGCGTGACAAGGCCTCGAAGACGAAGCAGCTCTGGGTGGATGTGGGCGCCTCGAGCCGCGCAGAGGTGGCGTCGCTCGGCGTGCGGGTGGGCGATCCGATGGTCCTCGACCAGGCGATGGTCCGCCTGGGCGCCGACCGCATCGCGAGCCGGGCGATCGACAACCGCATCGGCGCGTTCATCGTCCTGGAGGCGCTGCGCATGCTGACGAGGGCCCGCCTGCAATCCTCCGTGATCGCGGCGGCCACGGTGCAGGAGGAGATCGGTTATTCGGGCGGAGGCGCCCGCACCAGCGCGTACGCGCTCGAGCCCGACCTGGCGATCGTCGTCGACGTGACGTTCAGCTCCGACGTGCCCGACGTCGACAAGAAGGAGGTCGGGGAGCGCCGGCTGGGGAGCGGGCCCGTGCTGACCCGCGGCTCGGCCTCCCACGACAGCCTGTTCGAGGCGCTCGCTCGGATCGCCGAAGCCGAGGGGATCCCCTATACGGTGCAGGCGGCTCCGAAGGCTACCCGCACGGACGCGGACGGTATCTACCTCACCCGGAGGGGGGTGCCGACCGCCCTGGTCTCCGTCCCCAATCGCTACATGCACTCGCCGAACGAGGTCGTGAGCCTGGAAGACGTGCGCAATACCGCCCGCCTGATCGCGGCGTTCGCCCGGAGCGTCGGCTCGGCCACCGATTTCACGCCGCGTTAGCGGCCCGAGCCACGTTGACGGCTTCTCCGGGGGGTCCTACCGTTCGTGCCCCCCGCTCATCCCCAGACTGGAAGCCCGGTACATGCTGGACGGCACGGCGATCGTGAAGGACCTGCAGACGATGCGCGACGAGGGACACCTGTCCGACGCGCTGCTGCGGAGAGCCGTGCGCACGATATCCGCGTCGGACGACCGCTACGATTGGGTGGGCGTCTACCTCGTGGGTGAGGGCGAGGAGCTCTGGCTGCACAACTACGTCGGTGAGCCGACGGTGCACGCCAAGATCCCGGCCGGGGCCGGCGTGTGCGGAAGGGCGCTGGCGCAGCGGCGCAACGCGAACGTCAAAGACGTGAGCAAGGAGCCGGCGTATCTGGCGGGCTCTCCGGACACCAAGTCCGAGCTGGTCATCCTGATCCGCGCCGGCGAGCAGATCTACGGCGAGATCAACATCAACTCCGACCAGTCCGCCGCGTTCAAGGACGACGACGAGATCGCGCTCATCGGGATCGCCGACAAGCTCGCGGAGCAGCTCGTAGCCGAGCGCCGCTAGCGGACATGCTCAGGGCGTGAGCGCCCGACCCCGCTTCGTCACGGCGGGCAATGCCGGACCCCTCACGCTCGACGGCACGCGGACGTACCTCGTGGGCGAGCGTGCGGTCGCGGTCATCGACGCGGGTCCGGCCCTCGAGCCCCACATGAGCGCGCTGCGGCATGCCGTCCGGGACGCGCACGCCGTCGTGTTCGTCGTCACGCACGGTCACTCCGACCATGCGCCGGCCGCGCGCGCCCTGGCGGCCGAGCGCGGCGTCGATCTCTGGGGGCCGGGAGGCGTGGAGGGGGTCACGCGGCCGCTCGCCGACGGCGACGTCGTGCCCACGGACGCAGGCGATCTGGTTGTGGTCGAGACGCGCGGACACGCCCGGCATCACATCGGCTTCCACTGGCCCGCGGGCCGCGCGTTCTTCGCCGGCGACCTCCTGCTCGGCGCGGGCGATACCGTGTGGGTGGGCGAGTACGCCGGAAGCGTGGCCGACTACCTCGCGTCGCTCGAGCGCGTGCGCGCTCTCGACGTCGACGTCGTCTATCCCGCGCACGGGCCGGTCATCGAGAACCCACCGGAAGCGATCGAGCGCTTCGCCCGTCACCGCCGCGCCCGCATCGCGGAGATGGAGGAGCTCCTCGCGCAGAGACCGACGGCGACCACGGCCGACCTCGTGGAGGTACTCTACAGCTCGTCGTTGCCCGACGGCCTGCGCCGGGCGGCCGAGCGGTCGGTCGAGGCGCTGGTCGCCCATGTCCGGGGCGCGCGATGAGCCGTGGATCCCACCTGCCGATAGGGGTATCCTCGCACATGGCCCGATCGATCGACGCGACGATCCTGCGCAGCCTCCGAGACATCGTGGGCCGGGATCACGTGATCACCGATCCTGATCGCCTCGTCGTCTACGAGTCGGACGGGCTCACCGCCTATCGGGTCTCTCCGGGCGCGGTCGTGCTGCCGGCGTCCACGGAGGAGGTGGCATCGGTGGTGGCCCTGCTGCACGCGGCGGACATCCCGGTCGTGCCGCGCGGGGCCGGCACGGGGCTCTCGGGCGGCGCGCTCCCGATCCCGGACGGTGTCGTGGTCGGCACGGCGCGCATGAACCGGATCCTCTCGATCGACCCGGTCGATCGGTTGGCGCGCGTGCAACCGGGCGTCATCAACGCACGGCTCACCGAAGCGGCCCGCGTGCACGGCCTCTACTACGCGCCCGACCCCTCGTCCCAGAGCACGTGCACGCTCGGGGGCAACGTGGCGGAGAACTCGGGCGGCCCGCACTGCCTCAAGTACGGCGTCACGACGCGCTACGTGACCGGCCTGAAGGTGGTCCTGGCGGGCGGCGACGTCATCGAGCTGGGCGGAGCGGGGCGCGGGGTCGACGGTGCGCTCGACCTCGTCGGCCTCTTCGTCGGGTCCGAAGGGTGCTTCGGCATCGCGACGGAGATCGAGGTGCGTCTGCTCCCCCTCGCGGAGGGCGTACGCACGCTGCTCGGCATCTTCGAGACGATGGAGGCCGCCGGGCACGCGGTGACCGCCATCATCGCGTCGGGGCTCGTGCCGGCCGCGGTCGAGATCGTGGACGCCGCCACGATCCAGGCGGTGGAGGCCAGCGTATACGCAGGCGGATATCCTGTGGATGCCGGAGCCGCTCTGGTGATCGAGTTCGACGGAACCGAAGCAGGGCTCGACGCCGAGGCCGACGCGGCCGAGGCGTGCTGCCACGCGGCGGGCGCGCGGGAAGTCCGCCGCGCCACCGAGGCTTCGCAACGCGCGAAGCTATGGAACGGCCGCAAGAAAGCGTTCGGCGCGATGGGGCGCATCGCCCCCGACCTGCTGGTCCAGGACGCCACCGTGCCGCGCACCCGACTCCCCCAGGTGCTCGCGCGCATCAGCGAGATCGGCGAGCGCTACCGTCTGCGCGTGGCCAACGTCTTCCACGCGGGTGACGGCAACCTGCACCCGAACATCCTCTTCGATCGCAACGATCCGGACGAGCTGAGCCGCGTGGAGCGCGCCTCGCGCGAGATCATGAAGCTCTGCGTGGAGGTGGGTGGAACGATCACGGGCGAGCACGGCGTCGGGGTGGACAAGCGCGGCTACATGAAGCTCGTGCACGGGCCCGAGGAGCTGGCCGCGATGGCGGCCGTGAAGCGGGTGTTCGACCCTCGCGGGCTCTTCAATCCGGGTAAGGTGCTGCCGGACGTCGAGGCGCCGGCGGGCGCCGCCGCCGCGAGCCGCGAGACGGATAGGGAGGCGGTCGTACGATGAGCGCCGTCGCGTCTCTCGTCGACGCGCTGCGGGCGGAGCTGGTCCGCTCGGACGTGGAGGTCGCGGAGGGGAGCGCCTGGCCCGGCGTCTCGGCCGAGGCGGAGGCGGTCGTCCACCCGGCCACCACCGAGCAGGTGGCGGCTACGATGCGCCTGGCGAGCGCCCACGGCGTGGGCGTCCTGGTCGTGGCCTCGGGCGAGCGGCTGCACCGATCGCGACGGGCCGAGGAGCCGTTCGTCGTGCTGTGCACCGACCGGCTGAGCGGGATCGACATCTACGAGCCGGCTGACCTCACGCTGACCGCCGGAGCGGGAACGCCCCTGCGTACGCTGGCGGCCGAGCTGCACGCCAATCGGCAGTGGCTTCCCTACGATCCTCCGCACGCGGATGCGCGCTCGCTGGGAGGGCTCGTGGCCACCGGGGAGTCGGGTCCGCTGTGCATGGGCTACGGAGAGCTGCGCAACCACGTGCTGGGGCTGACGCTCGTCACGGGCGACGGCCGGGTGCTCGAGCTCGGGGGTCGCGTCGTGAAGAACGTCGCGGGGTTCGATCTCCTGAAGCCCGTCGTCGGATCGCGGGGACGGCTGGGTGTGATCACGTCGGCGTGCGTGCGCGCGTTTCCGGAGCCGGCGCGCGAGCGGCTGCTCGCTCTCGGCGCGGACACCCCGTCTGCCCTGCTCGCCGCGGCGCGGGCGATCGGAACCGCGCCCGTCATGCCGGTCTCCTGCGTGCTCGTCGCGGGCCTGGCGGGAGAGAGCGGCGCCCGCCTGCTCGTGCGGCTGCACGGCGCGGAGACGACCGTGGAGGCCGACCGGAAGACCCTCGAGCGACATTGCGCCGCGACCTTCGACGTCGTGGAGGACGGCGGCGCCACCTCGAGGGCCGCACGCGACCACGCCACGAGCGGCGACCTCGTGCTCACGATCTCCGTCCTGCCCTCGCGGCTCGGCGCCGCGCTCGCCGCAGTCGACGAGCTGCTCGGTCCGTGCGCCCTCGCCGTCGAGACCTACCGCGGCACGATCCGGGTGAGCGCCCGCGCCGAGGACGCACCGCGCGTGGCGCGGCTCCGCGCGCGCGTCGAGGCGCTCGGCGGCGCGCTCGGGGCCCGCGCGGGCCGGGGCGCCGGCGCCTTCTTCCCCGACGCGGGGGGCGACGGTGTCCAGGTCGCCAATCCCGTCGATCGTGACGTCGATCGGTCCGTGGACCCGAGGGCCCTGGGCTCGGGCGTTCCGGCCGGTGCCGCCGCGCTGACCAGGAGCCTCGAGCAGGTCTTCGATCCGAAGGGGGTGCTCTGGCCGTGCCGACCCTGACCCGCCTGCCCGGCGGCACGTCGACGCGTCTCGCGGAGGAGCTCGAGATCCAGCGCGAGCGGTTGATGCCGTGCGTGCACTGCGGCTTCTGTCTGCCGGCCTGCCCGACCTACAACCGGTTGGGCGACGAGAACGACTCCCCGCGCGGGCGCCTGCACCTGATGAAGGCGGTGGTCGAAGGTCGGCTCGATCCGGCGTCCGACGCGTTCAGGACGCACATCGATCGATGCCTCGGGTGTCGCGCGTGCGAGCCCGTCTGCCCGTCGGGCGTCGAGTACGGCACGCTGCTCGAGCTCGCGCGCCATACCGCGGCGGAGAGCTCGCCGCCCGGCCTGCTGACGCGCTTGCTGCTCACCGAGATGGCCTCGCGCCCCCTGCGCGGCGCGTTCTTCGCCGCGGGCCGGATCTTGAGGGCCACGGGTCTCGCCGCGCTGGGTGCACGCTCCTTGCCCGAGATCCCAGCCATGCGGAGCGCGCGGTTCGGTTTGGCGATGCTGGCGGCGACCCAGCCGCCGAAAGCGGCGGGGAACGAGACGGGCCCGGGGGTCCGCCCTCGAGACGGCGAGCCGGCTCCCGCCGTGGACGGCCGGGGCACCGTGGCGGTGCTCGAGGGATGCGTGCAGCGGGGCCTCTACGGTCGCGTGAACGACGCGACCGTCCGGACGCTCCGCGCCAACGGCTTCCGGATCGTCGTCGCCGCGGGACAGGACTGCTGTGGTGCGCTGCACGCGCACGGCGGTGATCTGGACCGGGCGCGAGCGCTCGCACGCAGGAACATCGACGCCTTCGAGGCCTCCGGCGCGGAGCTCGTCGCGGTCAACGCGGCCGGATGCGGCGCCGCCATGAAGGAGTACGGCACGCTGCTCTCGACCGACGATGCGTACCGCGCGCGCGCGCGCGCGTTCGCCGCCCGCGTGCGCGACGTGACGGAGCTGCTGGCCGACGCCGGCCCGCGGAGCGGCGCGCCGCTCGCGCGCTCGGTCGCCTACGACCACCCCTGCCACCTCCTGCACGCCCAGCGCGTCGCGCGGCCGCCGCTGCAGGTGCTGGCCGCCATTCCCGGCCTGGAAGTAAGGGTCGTCGCGAACGCGGAGGAGTGCTGCGGCGGTGCCGGCATCTACGGGATCACCCACCCGGATCTCGGCGGGCGGATCGGCGGCGACAAGGTGGCCGCGGTTCGCGCCGCGGGCGCCGATGCCGTGGCCACCCCGAACCCCGGCTGCATGATGCAGATCGGCGCCGGCCTCATTCTGGAGGGGGCCGCCGAAGCGGTCGTGCACCCGGTGGAGCTGCTCGACGAGAGCTACCGCCTGGCGGGCTACTACACGGAGCCGGAAGGCGGCGACGGACGACAGCGGAGGTGAGAGCCGACCGATGAGCGAAGGTGGGGAGCGAGCCGCCGCGCTGCTCGAGTACCTCGAGGAGAGGCGCGACGAGATGGTCGATCTCCTGCTCGCCCTCGCGACGCTCGAGTCGCCCACCGACGTGCCCGAGGCACAGGTTCCCGTACAAGCGATCCTCACGCGGGCGCTCGAGGAGCGCGGGATGCACGTCCGGAAGGTGGCGGGGCGGCTCACCGGAGGGCTTCTCTACGCGCGCCCCCGCCGGCGCGTGCGGCACCGCCCGGCTCAGCTGCTCATCGGCCACTCGGACACCGTGTGGCCGATCGGCACGACGACCACCATGCCCGTGGCGGTCGAGAACGGCTGCGTGCGCGGCCCGGGGACGTTCGACATGAAGGCCGGTCTGGTGCAGGCGGTCTTCGCGCTCGAAGCGCTCGCGGCGCTCGAGCTGGAGCCGCCGGCCACCCCCCTGATGGTCGTCAACTCGGACGAGGAGATCGGCAGCCCGGAATCGATCCGATGGGTGCGGGCCGTCGCGAAGCGCGTGTCACGCGCGTTCGTGCTCGAGCCGGCGTACGGCGCGGAGGGGCATCTCAAGACGGCGCGCAAGGGCGTCGGTCGCTTCCGCATCACGGTACGCGGCATATCCGCGCACGCCGGGCTCGATCCGACGGCGGGCGCGTCGGCGATCGTGGAGATGGCCAACGTCGTCCTGCGGCTCCACGCGCTGACCGACATCGAGCGGGGCACCACGCTGAACGTGGGCACGGTCCACGGCGGGACGCGCCGGAACGTGGTGGCGGCGGAGGCCGTGGCCGAGGTGGACCTGCGCGTCGCGACGTCGGAGGACGGCGTCGCGATCTCCGACGTCATCCGAGGGATGCAGCCGACGACGCCCAGGACGACCATCGAGGTGCAGGGCGACCTCTCGACGCCGCCGCTGGAGAGCACGCCCCGCAACCGCGCCCTCTGGCGTCAGGCGAGGATCGCCGGCGAGCGCCTGGGGCTCGCGCTCGAGGAGTACGCCGCCGGCGGCGCGTCCGACGGAAACACCATCAGCCAGTTCACGGCGACGCTCGACGGCCTGGGCGCCATCGGAGACGGCGCACACGCGCGGCACGAGTCCGTCTCGGTTGCGGGTATGCCGCAGCGCGCCGCGCTGCTCGCGGAGCTCCTGATGGCACCGGTCCCGGAAGCCCAGGGAGCGTGAGTCGTTGCGAGTAGAGCGTGCGGTCCTGCGGGAGCTGGAGCTGGAGCTGCGCGCGCCGTTTCGTACGGCCGGCGGCACTCTGTCCGCGCGACGTGTGCTCCTGGTGACGCTCGAGGCGGAGGGGCTCGAAGGGTGGGCGGAGTGCGTCGCGGGCGTCGACGCGTCGTCACCGGAGACGGTGGACGGCGCCTGGTCCGCGCTGACCGATCACCTCCTGGGCGGCGCCGTCGGCCGGCGATTCGAGCGTCCCGATCAGCTCGTGGCGCAGCTCCGTGCGTCGGACCGCGCGCCCATGGCGCGCGCGGCCGTGGAGATGGCGGCGTGGGACCTGTGCGCCCGCGGCGAGGGCGCGTCGCTGTCGGAGAAGCTCGGCGGCGTGCGCGACATGGTCCCGGTGGGTGTGGCCATCGGGCTCCAGGATACCGACGACATGCTGCTGGACGTCGTCGCCGCGCACCTCGCCGAGGGCTACGCGCGCGTGAAGCTGAAGATCGTGCCCGGTCGCGACGTGGACATGCTGGCGGCCGTGCGTGCGCGCTTTCCGGACGCCGTCCTGTGGGCCGACGCGAACGCAGCGTACACGCCGGACGATACCGCACGCCTCCGCCTCCTCGACGACTTCGACCTCGGCCTGATCGAGCAGCCGCTCGCCGTCGACGACTTCGCGGGTCACGCAGCGCTCCAGGGCTCGCTTCGCACGCCGATCTGTCTCGACGAGTCGATCCGGTCGTACGAGGACGCGGAGCGTGCCCTCGCGATGGATGCGTGCCGGGTGGTGAACCTCAAGCCCGGGCGGCTGGGCGGGCTCGACGAGAGCGTCCGCGTCCACGAGCTCGTGGGCCGCGCGGGGGTGCCGGCGTGGTGCGGAGGCATGCTCGAGACGGGGATCGGGCGCGCGCACAACCTGGCGCTCGCGTCGCTGCCGGGCTTCACACTCCCCGGGGACATCTCCGCCAGCCGTCGCTACTGGGAGCGGGATCTCGTGACGCCCGAGCACGAGGTCGTGGACGGGTGCATGCGCGTGCCGGCCGGGCCCGGCATCGGTGTCGAGGTGGACGTCGAGCGCGTGCGGGCCCTGACGACCCGCAAGGCGATCTTCGCCGCGTAGCCGGCGTCGCGCCCGATGCGGCGCCGATGCGCCGACCTCAGCGCTGCGCCGGCCGCAGGCACCAAGGACAGTAGCGCCAGCTCCGCTCGAGCACCTCGCCGCAGCCACACCGTCTGAGGCGGGGCCGGCCGCAGTCCGGACAGGCCAACGCGCCCAAGGGGACGGCCGCCTGGCAGTGACGGCACGGCACGCTCGTCCCTTCGGCCGCGTGCAGCAGCCGGCCGATCTCGTGGGGGGTGGTCAGCCCGCTCGCCACGGCGCGCCGGGCGTCGGAGTCGAGCGTTCCCATGCCGGCCTCGCGCGCGAGGCGCCGGACACGCGCCGAGGATCCGCCGCCCGACACCTCATCGCGCAGGGCATCGGTGAGCGTGAGCACCTGGAAGACGCCCGTGCGTCCCCGGTAACCCGCGATGCAGCCGTCACAACCGCGGCCGCGGCACGCGCTGCATATCCGCCGCACGAGACGCTGCGCCACCACGCCCGCGAGCCCGCCCGCGACCAGGAACGGGGGCACGCCCATGTTGAGCAGGCGCGTGACGGCGCCCGGCGCGTCGGTCGTGTGGATCGTGGAGAGCACGAGGTGCCCCGTGACCGCGGCGGTCATCGCGATCTCCGCCGTCTCGCGATCGCGGATCTCCCCGATCATGACGACGTCCGGATCCTGTCGGAGCACCGCGCGCAGCGCCTCCGCGAAGCCGAGTCCCGCTCGGCGATCGACCTGGATCTGGCTGGCCCCGGGAAGGCGGTACTCCACGGGATCCTCGAGCGTGACCACGTTGCGCGTCTCCCGATCCAGCTCCGAGAGCGCGGCGAAGAGCGTCGTGCTCTTGCCGCTGCCGGTCGGACCGGCCGACAGCACCACGCCCTCGCCGCGGGCCAGCAGACGCCGGAGCCCGGACAGGTCCTCCGCCGCCATGCCGAGCCCGTCGAGCGACCGCGGGGCGGCATCGGAGTCGAGGATGCGCACGACCGCCTTCTCGCCACCGTTCACGGGCAGCGTGCTGACCCGCAGGGTCAGGCGCCGGCCTCCGTGCTCGAAGGCGATCCGTCCGTCCTGGGCCCGGCGGCGAACGGAGATGTCCATGCCGGCGATCACCTTGATGCGCGAGAGCACCGCGCGGCGCGAGGCGGCCGGGAGGTCGAGCGTCTGCCGCAGGACGCCGTCGACACGGAGACGGATGCGGACGTCCTCGCCGGTCTCCTCCACGTGGATGTCGCTCGCGCCGCTGTCGATCGCGTCCCGCAGGATGCGGTCGACGAGCCTCACCACCGGAGCGCGCCGGGTCGCGCGCTCGAGCGCCTCGCGCTCGTCGCCCGCGTCGGGCTTCGCGCGGAGCTCCTCCGGCAGCGCCTCCACGAGCTCGACGAAGCTGCCACCGAAGTGCGCCTCGATGCCGTCGGCGATCGCGTCGGGCGACGCGACGACGACCTGCACCCTGCGCCCGCTCTGGAACTGCAGGTCGTCGACCGCCGCCAGATCGAGCGGATCCGCCATGGCGGCCGTGAGCGCCTTGGCCGTCGCGCTCAGCGGGAGGATCGCGTGCGCGCGCACGAGCTCGGCGCGCACCAGGTCGAGCGCTTCCCGCTCGGCGACGAGCGGAGGCGGCATGTAGGGAAGGCCGAGCTGGATGCCGAGCGCTCGCGCGACGTCCTCGGCGGTCGCGTGCCCGCAGCGGACGAGAGCCTCGCCGATGCGCTCGCTCCGCTCGCGAGGGAGCGCGAGCACGTCGTCGAGCGTGGTGCTCGTGAGGCAGCCGGCCTCCACGAGGAGCTGACCGAGGATCTTGGGACGCGTCGCCACGTCCGACGATCGTACGCGGCGCTGGGCGGCGGGATGGAAGAACGGGCAGCTCGGCGCGCTCAGGCGCCCGAGCCCATCAGCTCCAGCAGCAAAGGCGCCACCTCGCGCAGGTCGGTGAGCGCGGCCGCGCGCTCGGCTCCCGGTCCCATCGCGATCCCCAAGGCGGGGTTGCGGGTGTGGCCGGCGCTCACGTCCTCGAGGTTGCCGTGGTCGCTCGCTACCACCAGGAGCGTGTCCTCGGGCAGCTCGGCGAGGACCCCGGCGAAGAAGTCGTCCACGCGGCCGAGCGCGGCGCCGGCGGCGTCCATGTCGTGGGTGTGGCCCGCCGTGTCGGTGGCGTAGTGCGCGAACAGGGTGAGGTCGGCGTGCCGGCTCACGCGCGCGAGGTTCGCGCCCGCTCGCGCGGCGGTCACGTCGGGAACGGCGTCGAAGCCGAGGTGGCGGCGCCATCCGTCGTTGACGATCTCGCTCGACACCGCCGTTCCCGCAGCGAGCTCCTCCTCGTGTCGCGTGAGCACCCCCGCGGAGCGCGCGGCGAGCGGCGGACCCGCCAGCCCACGGGTGCCGCGGGGGCCGGGCCAGCCCCGCGGATAGGCGTTCGCGAAGGCGACGGTGCGCCCCGCGTCGACCGCGCGCTTCAGCAGGTTGCGCGACTCGAGCAGCGGGCGCAGACGCACGGGCGTCCAGGGTCCGAAGTGTCCGCCGAAGATCTCCGCGGCGCTCTCACCGGTGAGCAGCGCGACCTGGCCCGTCCCGCTCTGCGGCGTGCCCGCCACGCCCAAAGAGGCGTCGAGTGGAAACGCGTGGCCCCCGCCGCGGGTGGACGGTGCGACTCGGGGCTCCGCGATCGTGGGCACGCGCCCCCCGAGCATGCGCACCAACGTGGGAAGCCCATCGGCGAAGCGGACGAACGGGTTCAGCGCGGCGTCGTGCACGCCGATGCCCACGCCGTCGAGGAAGACGAAGAGGATCCGCGCCGGGCGGCCGTCCACGTCGGGTGAAGGCGCCGAGCGAGCGTCGCTCGGCCCTCCGATCACGAGATCGTCACTCCGCGGGGCGGAGGTCGACGGTGACTTGAACCTGCACGTGCCCCATGTCGGCTCGGTCGCGCAGCGCGTCCCGGAGCCGCGGCTCGAGCTTCTGGTACGCCGCGAGGATGCCTTCCCTCAGGTGCTTGCGGAGGACCTTGAGCGCGTTCACGTCGGCGCGGCTCGTCTTGGTCTCCTTCTTGGCATCCGCGATCTGGTACGGCTTGATCTCGAAAGGCGACACGCCGACGTCGTCGAAGCGATCGTGGTCGAGGTACTGCACCGAGATGCTCACGTCACCGCGCGCATGGTGGTGATGGATGTCACCGACCGCCTGGAAGCGCGACGCCAAACGTCCGAGCTCCAGGCGGCTCGCCGCCTTCGTGTACGCGCGCTCCAGGATCTGGAAGATCCTCTTCAGCCGCTCCGTCGTCGTGGCGTCGAGGTCCGGGATGGTCGTGTCGAGCTCACGGCCCATGGCCTGCCGATCGACGTAGAGCCCAGCGCTCTCCGCGTCGCGATTCCTGGCGCGATCGATGTTCTCCAGGATGCGGTCGGGGTTGGTGCGATAGCTCATCGGGTGCTTCGTGCGTCGTGCGGAGTGGTCGGACGGGGAGGGACCCTGAGGATATCAGGTCCCCCCGGGGCGGCCAAGGGTGAGGGTCCCCGGCGCATCCGTCCCCGAACATGCCGAGAAGATTTCGCCCGGGTTTCGCGTAGGCTACACTGACCCGCCCGATGCGGACGCACAGCGCGTGTCCTCCGTCGGCGCACGCGCCCGAAGACGCGGCCGCGACGGTCGCGCGAGACTGATCGAAGCTCGACAACCGGAGAGTCCATGCGCGCCCGCACACATTTGGCAGCCGCCTTGGGGGCCGCCCTCGCGATTCCCCTCGCGGCCTGCGGGGGCGGTGGCGCCTCGCCGCCGGCTCTGGCGTACCGCCTGCCGACGCCCGCCCGGGCGGTGTACGACGTCTACGACACCGCGACCATCGCGATCGAGGCGCTGGGGCAATCCCTCGATCTCGACGTGGGGAGCGCGGCCGTGTACGACCTGGCGTTCGCACGCGCGGACGACGGCGTCGAGGTGACGCTCCGCGTGACCGACCTCGAGGCGACGCTCACGGTGCCCATGGCGGGTCCGATGAACGTGGACGAGAGCAGCGTCTCCGGCGCCCTCGTCTTCACGCTCGACCGGCGGGGCGAGGCGACCCTCGTTTCCGCGCCCGAGGTGGACGAGACGATCGGGCAGCTCGTGCCGCCGCTGCAGATCGCGAACTCGTTCTTCCCCGCGCTTCCCGGCACGCCGGTGCGGATCGGTGACACCTGGACCGACACGATCTCGTACCAGGACGGCGACGGAGCCACGAGCGGAGGCGGCGGCGATCTGATGTCGATTCTCCAGTATTCAGCCGTACGCGACACGGTGATCGCGGGCACGCCCCTTCTCATGATCGCGTTCAGCGGTACCTCGGAGATCAGCCAGACGCTCGACATGCAGGGGATGGAGATCGAGCAGGCCACGAGCCTCGACATCGAAGGGCACGTGCTCTGGGAGACGCAGGCCGGTCGCATGTTCGAGCGTGTGACGACCTCGACCGGCCGCGGCACCGTGCGCATCGCGGTGCTGCCGACCGACCTGCCGACGCGCTTCCAGTCGGTGTCGCGCGTGCGTGTGAGGCCCGAGTGAGCGCGCCCGTCGCCGAGGCGACCGAGCTCGAGACGGCCACGCCTTCGCTGCCTCGCCGCCTGCTCGACACGTTCTTCAGCCCCGGGCGCATGGGGCGCGCGGTGGCCGACGACCCCCGATGGGCCGGCGCGCTCCTCGTCGCGCTCGCGCTCGTGGCGCTCTCCTCGGCGCTGCTCCCGCCCGAGATGTTCGCCGAAGTCCAGCGGCGCGCGGCGCTCGAGCGGGGGGTGACCCCGCCGCCGATGACCGAGGACACGCTCCGCATCATCCGCATCTTCTCGATCATCGGGGCGCCGGTCGCGGTGGCGATCATCACGTTCGTGTTCGCCGGCCTCTATACCTTCGTGTTCGCCTTCGTGCTGGGCGATCAGGGGCGGTATCGGCAATACCTCGCGCTGACCGCGCACGCGGGGTTCATCCCCGCGCTCCTGTCGCTCCCCCTGGTCCCGCTCCGCATCCAGACCGGAGATCCGCAGTTCGGCCTCAACCTGGCGAGCTTCCTCTTCTTCCTGGAGCCGGGCTACGTGCTGAACGTCGTCAGGATGCTGGACCTCACCCAGCTCTGGGCGATGGCGGTGACGGCGCTCGGCGTCCATCAGATCGATCCGCGACGAGGGTTCGCGAGCGCGTTCGCGGTCCTGTTCTCCTTCATGCTCGTGGTCGCGCTCATCGTGGGTCGGTTCCTGCCCACCTGAGAACGGCCGGTCCGAGCCATGAGCGGGGATCGCGCCAGGCGCCCGCGCGTACAACCCAGGTCGTCCCGAGGGTGGCCCACCGGGTGCCGCAGCCTCCCCTGCATGTCCGTCGCGAGATCACCATGAGATCACTCGTGTTCGTGGTGCGGCCCGCCCTCCTGTGGGCGGCGCTCCTCCTGGCCGGCCCGGGACGCGACGAGCTGCTCGCGCAGCTCCCACCCCGGGAAGCCGAACCCGGCGCCACACGCGCGATCTCGGTCGCCCCGCGCGTGCCGCTCGACGCCGACGTCGAGCTCGGCGACATGGAGATCGACGGCGCGCTCGACGAGCCGATGTGGCAGGAAGCGCAGATCTTCCGCGGGTTCACGCAGCGCGAGCCCGTCGAGGGCGAGGCCGCGGAGAACGACACCGAAGTGCGTGTGCTCTTCGGCGAGGGGGCGCTGTGGATCGGCGCGCGCATGTGGGACGCCGAGCCGGAGCGCATCGTCGCGCGGCTGACCCGCCGCGACAACAACGGCACGCACGACGAGTTCGCCGTGCTGCTCGATCCCAACATCGACGGGCTCACCGGCTACGGCTTCGTCGTGAACGCTGCCAACGTGCAGCGCGACGTCTACTTCTACGACGACGCGCGCGAGGACGCTGCGTGGGACGCGGTGTGGGCCTCCGAGACGCGCATCGACGCGCAGGGGTGGACCGCGGAGATGCGCATCCCGCTCTCGCAGATCCGTTACGAGGCGTCGGACGACCCGCAGGCCTGGGGCATCAACTTCTACCGGCGTCGCATCGCCAGCAACGAAGAGACGCACTACGCGCTGGTCTCGGGGCTGCAGCAGGGCAACGTCAGCCAGTGGGCCCGCATCGAGAACGTGCGCGTCGCGCAATCGGCCAGGCGTCTCGAGCTGCTGCCGTACGCGGTGAGCAGTCTGCACAGGGGTCCCTCGGAACCGGGCGATCCCTTCTTCGACGGCACGACGGCCGACGCCAGGTTCGGCCTCGATCTCAGCTACGGGCTCGGCGCGGCCTTCACGCTCGACGCGACCATCAACCCCGACTTCGGGCAGGTGGAAGCGGATCCAGCGGTCATCAACCTCAGCGCCTTCGAGACGTTCTTCCAGGAGCGACGCCCGTTCTTCGTCGAGGATGCGCGGGTGTTCGACTTCACGCTCTCGGGCGGCAGCAACCAGCTCCTCTACAGCCGCCGCGTGGGACGCCAGCCGCAGGGCTCGGACCCCACGGGTGCGCTGTTCACCGACGTGCCCGCCAGCGCGACCATCCTCGGAGCGGCGAAGCTCGCCGGCCGCACCGAGAACGGCCTCTCGATCGGCGCGCTCGCTGCGATCACGGGACGCGAGCAGGGTGACGCGCTCCTTCCGGGTGGCGTGCGCGACGACTTCCTGGTCGAGCCCCGCACGGAGTACGGCACGGCGAGCGTCGTGAAGGATTTCCGCGGCGGCGCCTCGCAGATCGGTGTGCTCGGCACGGCGATGAGCCGCGATCTCCCCGCCGACGGCTCGTTCGATTGGCTGTCGTCGACGGCATTCAGCGGCGGGGTGAAGTTCAACCATCAGTGGAGCGATCGCACCTGGGCCGTCTTCGGCTACTACGCCGGCAGCCACGTGCGCGGCTCCGAAGCCGCGCTCACGCGCATCCAGCGCTCGAGCGTCCATTACTTCCAGAGGCCGGACGCGACGCGCTTCACCCTCGATCCGACGGCGACGTCGATCACCGGGCGAGATTGGCGTGTAACCTTCGCGAAGCAGACCGGCCAGCACTGGACGGGCTCGATCTGGGCCGCCGAGGTCACGAAGGGGTTCGAGGTCAACGACGTCGGGTTCTCGACCCGCTCCGAGGTGCTCGACGGCGGCGTCGCGCTCACCTACCGCGAGATCCGTCCCGGAAGCGTCTTCCGGAACTACAACTTCGGCGTGCGGACCTTTCACAACTGGAGCCACGACGCGCTGGACGACGTATGGTCCACCGGGTCGTGGCGCGACGCGCGCACCGGCGGGAACTACAGCTTCAACGCGTACGGTCAGCTGCTGAACTACTGGGGCGGGAGCGTGAACGCCTCGTACGGGCTCCGGCAGATGAGCCGCCGGCAGACGCGCGGCGGCCCGATGATGGTCCTGCCGGGTTCTTGGAGCGTCGGCTTCGACACGTTCAGCGATCGCCGGAGGAAGGTGTTCTTCGGGGCCTTCGTTCGGCTGAGCGACGCCGAGCGGGGCGTCGGGATGGGCCGCACGGTCGGCGCCGACGTCACGGTCCAGCCGAACGACAATCTCTCGATCAGCCTGAGCCCCACCTACCAGATCAGCCGTTCGGGTGACCAATACGTGGCGTCCACGGGCACGCTGGCCTACGGACCGACCTACGGGACGCGCTACATATTCGCCGATCTCGAGCAGCGCAACCTCTCCATGGAGACACGCGTGGAGTGGACCTTCTCGCCCACGCTCACCCTCCAGCTCTTCGTGCAGCCGCTCCTCTCCTCGGGCGACTACCTCCGCTACAAGCAGCTCGCCGCGCCGCGCACGTACGACTTCGTCGATCTCGCGCCGGCGCCCGCGGGCCCCGACCAGCTGTCGGTGGACTTCGACGGAGACGCGACGGCCGACTACACGTTCAACGATCGCGACTTCAACGTGCGCTCCCTGCTCGGCAACGCCGTTCTCCGCTGGGAGTATCGTCCCGGCTCGACCGTCTTCGTGGTCTGGCAGCGCACGCAGGACGAGGAAGTGGGCATCGGCGACTTCGACTTCTCGCGCGACGTGGGTCGCATGTTCCGCGCGGACGCCGACGACCGGTTCATCGTGAAGGTCAACTACTGGCTGGGACTGTAGGAGGTCCGACGGCTTCGCTGCGCGCGCAACGCGGCCCCGCACGAAGCCCGGCGTGAGCGTGCTCGCCGAGAAGCGCGTCGTCGTCACGCGCGCCGTGGAGCAGGCGGACGAGCTGGGCGCGCGCCTGGAGGCTGCCGGTGCGGTCGTCGTGCGCTGCCCGACGATCGTCATCGCGCCGGCCGCGTCGCACGAGGAGATGGACGCGGCGCTCGGCCGCCTCGGCGCCTACGACTGGCTGGTCGTGACGAGCGCCAATGGGGTGCGCTTCCTGTTCGATCGCGCCGCGACGCTCGGTCTCGGCCCGGCGCTCGCCGCGGTGCGCGTGGCCGCCGTGGGTCGGGTGACGGCGAACGCGCTCGCGGCGCGCGGCGCGACGGCGGCGTTCACGCCCGACGAGGAGAGCGCCGAGGCCCTCGGCCGGTCGCTGCCCGATCTCGAGGGTCGCTCCGTGCTGCTCGTCCAGGGCGCGAAGTCCGATCCCGCCCTGGCGCGCATGCTGGCGGAAAGGGGCGCCGCCGTCACGTCGCTCGCCGCCTACCGGACGATTCCCGTCGCTCCCTCCGGTGAGTACCTGATGGAGTTGAGGAAGGGCGCCGACGCGCTCACCTTCACGAGCCCGTCCACGGTGGAAGGGTTCGTGGCGTTGGGCCCGGAGTGGCGGAGCCTTGCCAGGCGCGCCGTCGTGGCGACGATCGGGCCGACGACGACCACCGCAGCCCTGTCGCTCGGGCTCGGGGTACATGCCGAGGCGCGGGAGCGAAGCATGGCTGCGCTGGTCGAGGCGCTCGAGAGCGTGTGGGGTCGCTGAGCAGGCAGCCGTGGTGAGCAGTCAGAGGGAGGCAACGACGATGGATCCGAAGCTGGGCAGGCTCGAGCCGCGGGCTTCCGAAGAGGTCGGCGGACGCCCCGTCACACGACTGAGGCGCCTCCGCCGAACGGCCGGGTTGCGGGCGCTCGTGCGCGAGTCGCGGCTGGCGACCGATGACCTCGTGATGCCGCTCTTCGTGACCAGCGGCGAGCGGCAACGCCAGGAGATCGCGTCGATGCCCGGCGTGTTCCGCGACTCCGTGGACGTCGCCGTCGAGCGCGTCGCCGAGGCTTCGGAGGCGGGCATCCGCGCGGTCATCCTCTTCGGCATTCCGGACGTGAAGGACGCCCTGGGGAGCGGCAGCTACGATCCGGACGGCGCGGTGCAGCGCGCCACCCGCGCGCTGCGGGATCGCTTTCCCGACCTCGTGCTGATGGCCGACACGTGCCTCTGCGAGTACACGGACCACGGCCACTGCGGCATCCTCGACGCGCGGACGGACGTCGACAACGACGCGACGCTCGACGTGCTCGCGCGGGTCGCCGTGAGCCAGGCGGACGCGGGCGCGGACCTCGTCGCTCCCTCGGGGATGATCGACGGTCAGGTGGCCTCGATTCGCGCCGCGCTCGACGAAGCCGGCCACTCCGGCGTCGGCATCCTCGCTTACTCCGCGAAGTACGCGTCGGCCTTCTACGGGCCGTTCCGCGACGCCGCCGCGGCGACCCCCGCGTTCGGCGACCGCAGGAGCCATCAGATGGATCCCGCCAACGCGGCCGAGGCCGTCCGGGAGGCGCTCCAGGACGTCGCGGAGGGCGCCGACATGGTGATGGTGAAGCCCGCGCTCTCCTACCTGGACGTCGTACGGCGGGTACGAGAGGCGTGCGCGGGCGTGCCGCTCGTCGCCTACAACGTGAGCGGTGAGTACGCGATGGTGAAAGCGGCGGTGGCGGCCGGCTGGCTCGCCGAGCGCTCGGTCGTGCTGGAGCTCCTCGGCTCCATGAAGCGCGCGGGCGCGGATCTCCTGATCACGTATCACGCGCTCGACGTCGCGCGCTGGCTCGCCGAAAAGGGCTGACGCGAAAGCCACTCGACCGGGCGTCGAGAGAGTCGTCGACTTCCTTGTGAGCGGCGGACACCGCGTAGTAGGATTGCGCGCGCCGCCTCAATGGAGGACTCGCTCATGCACAACGACCCGTCGAGTCCGATGCCACGACTGGTGCCGGCCGGCTCCGGGGCCCGACAGTGACGATGGTGGTTCCGGGCCCGACCGAGGTCAGGGAAGCCGGCCGCATCCCCGGCGCCATCCGGGCGTCGGGCCTCACCTACCGTTACGCGGGCGCCCTGCCCGCGCTGAACGGCATCGATCTCGAGATCGCGATCGGAGAGGTCGTCGCGGTCGTCGGCCCCCCGGGATCGGGCAAGAGCACGCTGCTGCGCGTGTTGGCGGGGCTGGTCCCCCCCACGTCCGGAACCGTGGAGCTGCCCTGGAGGCGCACGTCCGGCGGGCGTCTCATGGTGGGCTTCGCCGGCGAGGTCGAGCCCCACTTCGAGTCGATGACGGGCCGCCAGAACGCGTTCTTCTTCGCGCGGGCCGCGGGGATGCGGCGTGCGGAGGCGGCGGCCTCCGTCGAGGAGCACGTCACGCACCTGGGCCTCGGCGAGGACGCGGACCGTCCCGTGTCGGAGTACTCGTTCGCGTCGAGACGCCGGCTGCTGCTCGTCGAGGCGCTGGCCCACCGGCCGGCCCTCACCGTGCTCGATCAGCCATTCCTCGGGCTCGACCAGGAGACGCGCGGCGCGCTCATCCACACCCTGAGGCTGCAGTCTGCCAAGCGCGGCACCGTCGTGGTGGCGAGCCATGAGCTCTCGCTCATCCCGGAGCTGGCCGACCGCATCCTCTTCATCCACGAAGGTCGGATCGTGACCGGCGGGCGCGTGGCGGAGCTGCTCGGCACGCTCGGCCAGTCGACGCGCATCGAGATCGCGTTCGAGCGGCGGCCCCAGCGGATCGACGCGCAGTTCCGCGCCGGCACGCGGGTGGTCAGCGACGGCGATCCTCTGGTGCTCGAGACGAGCCGGGGGGCCACGGCCGTCGGGGAAGCGTGCGCGGCGCTCATCGCGGTCGGCGCCGTGATCAAGTCCGTGACGGTGCGTGAGTCCGACCTCGCCGAAGTCTTCCGCAGGCTCACGGGCGCGGAGCTCGGCTCATGACCACAGCGGTGTGGGGCCTCCAGTGGCGTCTCGCGCTCACGCGCAAGCGCGTGTTCATCCTCAACGTCGTCGTTCCGCTCACGCTGGTGCTGATCGTCGCGACGGGAGCGGTTCCCAACGGAGCGGCAGCCGGCGTTTCCGTCGTGCTGTTCGCCGCCTTCGCCGTCTTCGGCTCCGCGCTCCCGCTGCGGTGGGAAGGCCAACGCGGCATCAGCCTCCGCATCGTGCGCGGCGGGGTGGGTCCTGCCAGCTACCTGCTGCAGCGCGCCGCCGCCGGCGCCGTGCTCGACACGCTCCAGCTCACGCCCGCCCTGTGGGTCATGACGACCACGGCGGGCGCCACGGCGGGCGCGTCGCTGCGCGCCCTCGTGGTGCTCGCGGGAACCGTGTGGGTGTGCGGACTCCTCGGCATCGTGATCGCGGCGGCCAGCAGGTCGATCACCGAGACGGCGCTGTTCGCCGCCGTGACGGTGCCTCTGATCGCGCACATGTCCGGCGTCTTCCACACGCCGGCGGCCGGCACGCGGTCGGCCTTCCTGGAGAGCGTCTCGCCGTTGAGCGCGCTGCACGAGTCGCTGTTGGGCGCGGCGGCGCGGGGGCCGTCCGGTGGCCTGGCGCTCCTCCTCTGGGTGCTCCTCCTGCCGGCGCTCGTGTGGCTCCTCGCGGCCAACCTGCAGAACGCGCTCGGGCGCGTGATCCGCGGCGGCCTCGAAGGCGCCTAGGCGCTAACGCGCGGGCACGCCGAAGACGACCTCGGCGCGGTCGCCGACTGCGATTCCGTGCTCGCCGAGCCAGCCCTGCCGCACCTCGAGCCCGTACATCGCGGGCGCCCGGCTCGTGTAGGAGTCCGTGACGAGCGGCTGCATCTGCACGATGTCGACCACGTTGAAGCTCGTGTCGAGGAAGGCGAGATCGAGCGGCACGTAGGTGTTCGCCATCCAGAACGACCGAACCGACACGTCGGGGAAGACGAAGAGCATGCCGGTGCCGTCCGGCACCTCCTCCCGGTACATCAGGCCCGAGGCGCGCTCCTCCGAGGAGGCGGCCACTTCGGCCAGCACCGTGTCCGCCTCGAAGATGATCCAGGCGTGCCCCGCGGGAGGGCGTGCCTCCGAGCCGATCGAGCCGTTGGCGACCACGTTGCGGTCGGCGTGGCGAGCGTCGGCCGAGCCGCCTTCCGACGCGGCGTCGTCTCCTCCCGCGCATGCGAGCACGACCAGCAGCGGGAGGGTCGCGAAACGCGCGATCCCGGGGTACCACCCGGCCTTGTGAAATTCTTCACGAGCTTGCATTTTCAACCTCCCGATACCCGACGCATGGCCTTAAGTTACCGGCCGATTTCGGGTCGGCCCTCAGGGGTACCTCCCGATCCCCGCTGGACCTGGCAAGGGACGGAGTGGGACCGGTTGGCGCTCCGGCCCTCAAGATGGGAGTCGTCGCCGGTGGTCGATCAAAGCCTCCTGGACATCCTCGTGTGTCCCGAGACGAAGCAGCCCCTCAGCGTCGCTGATCGGGCCGTGCTCGATCGTCTGAACGCAGCCATCCGCGGCGGTGGTGTCAGCAACCGTGGTGGCCAGAAGGTCTCCGAGCCCGTCGCCGAGGGACTCCTGCGGAAGGACGGATCGGTGCTGTACCCGGTCAGGGACGACATCCCGATCATGCTCATCGACGAAGCTATCCCGCTTTCCTCCAAGTGATGATGGACCGACACCTACGTTCGACGCGTTCGGCGCTCCTCGCGATCGCCCTTGCCGCGAGCGCATGCGGCACGACCGAGGTCGGCATGAGCCGGGGCGCCGAGCTGTTCGAGACCTGTCAGCCGTGCCACGGGCCGGAAGCGGCCGGCAACCCGGATCTCCAGGCGCCCGCCATCGCGGGCCTCCCGCAGTGGTACATCGAGGCGCAGCTCACCGGGTTCCAAAACGGCTGGCGCGGTAAGCACGCCGAGGATCTGGCCGGCCTCCGGATGCGCCCGATGGCGGTGACCCTGAACCACGAGGGCGACATCCCGTCGGTGGCCGAATACGTCGCGTCGCTCCCCGCTCCGTTCCCGCCCAGCACGCTGCACGGGAACGCGGGTGCGGGCGCCGCGCAGTACGAGGCGGTGTGCATGACCTGTCACGGACCGGACGGACGCGGCAACGAGGTGTTGCACGCGCCGCCGATCGTGCAGCTCCACGACTGGTACCTCGTCGAGGAGCTCCGGAACTTCAAGATCGGCGCCCGCGGCGCGCACCCCGCCGACACGTGGGGGACGACCATGCGTGCCAACGCCGTCCTCCTGAGTGATCAGGCGATGGAAGACGTGATCGCGTACGTGCAGACGCTGAGGTAGCGAGGCAGAGAGAAACCATGGCCCACGCCGCAACGCCCAAGAATCCTCCCCCGCCGGTGCCGACCCCGCCCGGAGACGGTGAGAACCCCGCGATCATCGACGCCGCCAAGACGTTCAGGTGGACGCTGTTCGGCGCGCTGCTCTTCGTCGTCGCGGCGGTCTTCCTCATCATGCGCACGAGGATGGGATAGCGAGATGATTCCACAGGCTTCGACCTACGCCGCGAGCATCGACAACATCATCCTCCTCGTCGGTGTGCTCGTCGGCTTCTGGTTCTTCGTCGCGGAAGGGATGTTCTTCTGGCTGATCTGGCGCTTCCGCGCGAAGGAAGGCGTCAAGTCCGAGTACATCGAGGGCCACGAGAAGCACCTCAAGCGCTGGATCACCTGGCCGCACGGGCTCGTGCTCGTCTGCGACATCATCATCATCGTGGCCGCCGTGCAGGTGTGGTACAACGTCAAGCAGCGGCTGCCCGAAGCGGACTCCACGATCCGCGTCATCGGCCAGCAGTGGGCGTGGACGTTCCAGCATCCCGGCGCCGACAACGAGCTGGACACCGCGGACGACATCTTCACCGTCGACGAGCTGCACGTGCAGGTCAACGAGACGTACCACTTCCTGCTCGAGTCGCGGGACGTGCTGCACTCGTTCTCGGTCCCGGTCTTCCGCATCAAGCAGGACGCCATCCCTGGCCGCACGATCACGGGATGGTTCGAGGCCACACAGACGGGTGAGCACGACATCCAGTGCGCCGAGATCTGCGGCATCGGCCACGGCGTGATGGCGTCACGCATCTTCATCGAAGACGAGCAACAGCATGCCGACTGGGTACGGTCGGCGTCCGTTGCGTCGGCACAGTAAGTAAGGGATACCGATGGCACACACCGCGACCGAAACACTCACCCATCACGACGCTCACGCCCACGAGCACCACGGCCCGCAAGGCATCCTGAAGTACATCTGGTCCACGGACCACAAGATGATCGGGATGCAGTACATGTTCACGGGCATGTTCATGGGTCTCATCGGGGCGTACTTCTCGTACGTCTTCCGCATGCAGATGGCCTTCCCGGGCGTCTCGGTTCCCGGGTTCGGACAGGTCTCGCCCGGCGAGTACAACGCGCTCGTCACGAACCACGGCACCATCATGATCTTCTGGGTGGCGATGCCCGTGCTCATCGCCGCCTTCGGGAACTTCCTGATCCCGCTCATGATCGGCGCGGACGACATGGTGTTCCCGCGCATCAATCGGTTGTCGTATCAGGTCTTCCTGCTCAGCGCGATCATCCTGATCATCTCGTTCTTCGTGCCGGGCGGCGGCTTCGGCGGCGCGTGGACATCCTATCCGCCGCTTTCCGCGGTCAGTGAATACAATCTGACCGACCTGGGCTCGTCGCTCTGGCTGCTCGCGGTGGCGCTCGAGTTCGTCGCGTTCCTGCTGGGCGGCATCAACTTCATCACGACGCTGATGAACTCGCGCGCGCCCGGGATGAAGGCGTACGACATCCCGCTCGTCTGCTGGATGATCGTGATCGCGAGCATCCTCTTCATGCTCTCGGTCGGTCCGCTCATCGCGGGCGCGGTGATGCTGTTCATGGACCAGACCATCGGCACGGGCTTCTTCGATCCCGCGCGCGGCGGCGACCCGGTGCTCTGGCAGCACCTGTTCTGGTTCTTCGGGCACCCCGAGGTCTACGTGGTGCTCCTGCCGGCGATCGGCGTCACGATCGAGATCATCGCGACCTTCGCGCGCAAGAAGGTCTTCGGTTACAAGCTGATGCTCTACACGACGGTCGCGACCGGCGTGCTCTCCTTCTTCGTGTGGGCGCACCACCAGTTCGTCGCCGGCATCGACCCGCGCATGGCGAACGTGTTCACGGTCACCACCCTGCTGATCTCCGTGCCGATCGCGGAGCTGGTGTTCGTGATCATCGCGACGCTGTACGGCGGCTCGATCACGCTGACGACCCCGATGCTCTGGGCGCTCGCGTTCATCGCCGAGTTCCTCATCGGCGGCGTCACCGGGATCTTCCTGGGCGCGAGCGGCGCGGACATCTACTTCCACGACACGTACTTCGTGCTCGCGCACTTCCACTACACGTTCTTCCCGATCGCCATCATCGGGACGTTCGCCGCGTTCACGTACTGGTTCCCGAAGATGTTCGGGAAGATGATGAACGACACGCTGGGCAAGATCCATTTCTGGGGCACGATCATCCCCTTCAACGTGATCTTCATCCCGCTGTTCGTGCTCGGCATGGGCGGCGAGCACCGGCGCATCTACAACTACGAGCACTTCCCCGAGCTGGCGGGGGACGGGTACTTCCTGCTCCGGCAGATCGCGACCGTCGCGCTGATCGTGATGCTCCTCTTCCAGATCGTGTTCTTCTACAACTGCTTCATCAGCTGGAGGAAGGGCGTGAAGGCGTCGAAGAACCCGTGGAAGTCCAACACGCTCGAGTGGACGACGGAGTCGCCGCCGCCGCACGGCAACTGGACCGACGGGCTGCCGAACGTCTATCGCGGACCGTACGAGTACGCGCATCCGGACCGTACGGACGACTTCTGGCCCCAAAACGAGCCTGCATAGAATGGCCTTCCCGAAGCCCCAAGCCACGCTCCGCAGCGCCACCGGCATCCCCACGGGCCGCCTGGCCGTGTGGTGGCTCCTCGCCTCCGAGGTCGTGATCTTCGGCGGCGTGCTCGGCTCCTACCTGATGCACCGCCTCGGACATCCCGAGTGGGCGAACGCGGCCGCGCACACCAACACCTGGATCGGCGCGTTCAACACGTTCGTGCTGCTGACCTCGAGCTTCACGGCGGTGCTCGCGCACCAGGCGGCGGAGAAGGGGAACGGCAAGAAGGCCGCCGGCTTCCTCATGCTGACGATCGGCGGCGCGCTGACGTTCCTGACGGTCAAGTCGGTCGAGTGGACGATCGAGATCATGGAAGGCTTCACCATCCAGGCCAACGGGTTCTGGAGCTTCTACTACACGGCCGCGGGGCTGCACGCGCTGCACGTGATCGCGGGCGCGATCATCATGGGCATCGTGGCCGCCGACGCGTACCGGGGTCGCGAGCTCCAGCGGGTCGAGCTCATCGGCATCTATTGGCACTTCGTCGACGTCGTCTGGATCTTCCTCTTCCCGCTCCTCTATATCGCGAAATGATGATCGAGAAGCGTCATGGCTGAGCACAAAGAATCGCACGAGGCGCACGACGCTCACGGCGACGCGCACCACGTCAACTACAAGAAGATCTACTTCACGCTTCTGGGCCTCCTGGTCGTGAGCGTGGTGGGTCCGTTCTTCGGGATCGTGTGGGTCACGCTGATCACCGCGTTCGGGATCGCGATCGTGAAGGCGACCCTCGTCATCCAGAACTTCATGCACCTGAAGTGGGAGCGGAGGATCGCGAAGTGGTTCCTGACCACGTCGCTGGTCCTGATGGCGCTGATGATGGCGGGTGTCTCGGTCGACGTGCTCAACCACAGAGGCAACAACTGGGAGAACGTCGCGGCGCAGGCCGCCGTGGAGCGCGGCATCCCGCTCGAGCCGGGCGAGGAGATGGAGGAGGAGGGCGAGACCGAGGCGGAGCCCGTCGAGGTCGCGTTCAATGCCGTGAGCACGTTCAACCTCGTGTGCGCGAGCTGCCACGGCCAAGCCGGCGACGGAACCGGCCCCGCCGGTGCGGCGCTGACGCCCAAGCCGGCGAACTTCACCGACCCGGCGTTCTGGTCCACCCGCGACCGGGCGCGCATCGTGAACGTGATCACGAACGGCGCGGCTTCGGTGGGTGGATCGCCGCTGATGGTCGCGTGGAACGCGAGCTTCACGCCCGAGCAGATCGAGCAGCTCGCCGACCACGTGATGTCGTTCCGCCCGGCACAGTAATTGTGAGGGCCTGAAGCAGGACGAAGGAAGCATGACCGCGAACTCGATTGCGTATCCGGTGGACCCGAAGGGAAGAAGCCCCGAGCCCGTGCGGCGAAAGCCCATCGTCGCGAGCGGCGTGCTCGGGATGCTCATCTTCATCTTCACCGAGGTGATGTTCTTCGCGGGGCTGATCTCGGCCCACACCATCGTCCGGGCACAGAGCGCCGGCGGGATGTGGCCTCCCTACGGCCAGCCGCGGCTGCCGGTCGAGGAGACCGCCGTGAACACCGCGGCGCTGCTCGTGAGCGGCATCGTCCTCTTCCTCTCGTGGCTCGCCTTCCGCCGTGAGCCGGCGAGCGCGCGCATCCCGCTCCTGCTCTCGATCGTGCTCGGGGCGTTCTTCGTGTACGCCCAGGGGATCGAGTGGGTCGCGTTGCTCCGTGAGGGCCTCACGCTGCAGTCGAGCTCCTACGGCGGCTTCTTCTATCTGATCGTCGGCGCGCACGCCGTGCACGCGGTCGGAGCGCTGGCGGCGCTCGCGTGGGCTTGGCATCGGCTCACGAAGGGGCGGCTGACCGCCAGCCAGCTTGCCACCGTGGCCGCTTTCTGGTACTTCGTGGTGTTGGTTTGGCCGGTCCTCTACGTGCAGGTGTACCTATGAGCCTTCGCACGCTCGTCTTCGCCTTCGTCGCCGTGATCGGCGTCGCGCTTCTGCCGGACGCGGCGCACGCGTGTGCGATGTGCTTCAGCGGATCGGACGAGACCCGTCGGGCGTTCTTCTCGACCGCGGCGTTCCTCACGCTGCTCCCCCTGGGCATGTTGGCCGGGACGACGACCTGGCTGCGCAGCCGGGCCCGGCGTGCCGAGGCCGAAGACGGCGACCCGGCGGCGGCCGGGCGGGACGAGGATTCGGGCGCTTCGGCGCGCTGATCGGAAAGCTCCCACGGCCACCGGGGAATCGCGCGACCGGGGCCCGCTGAATCATCGAGCGGGTGAGGTTCGCGACCCGCTCAGGAAATCCCGACGATCCAGCTCCGGGTCGGCTCCCGAAGGACGTCGAGCCGTCGGCGACACCGACCTGCCGTCACGGACGCGCACGGTGCGGGCGCTCACCTGGTCGCTCACCGGTGCCGTGGGCGGCGGCATGGCCGGTTACGCCGGGATGGTCTATGGCGTGTGGGGACGCGGGATGGTGGTGGGGCTGGCGGCCGCCGGGTTCGCCGTCGCCTTCGTCGGTCCGCTCGTCGTCGCCGCGCTCAGCGGCAGCGCTGCGACCGTGCTCTACAATCCGTCCGGCGCGGGGACCCCGCGCAAGCCGGGCTTCTCCCACGCCGAGTCGCTGGCCGCCCGCGGGCTCTACGACGAAGCGACGTCGGCGTTCGAGGTCGCGCTCGCGGCGAACCCCGCCGATCCGGACGGCTATCTGCGCGTGGCGCGTATCCACCGGGATCGCAGCCGGCGCTTCGAGGAGTCCGCCGCGTGGTTCAGGCGGGCACTGGAGCGCACCGCGCCGGGATCGGCGCTGGCGCTGCTCGTGACGCGTGAGCTCGCCGAGCTACACGCGACGAAGATGAGCGCGCAGCGGGCGCGCGTGGCTCCGTTGCTGGCGCGGCTCGCGGAGGAGCGCGCGGAGACGCCCGAAGGGAGATGGGCGGCCGAGGAGCTGCAGCGGATCAAGAGGGCGTCGAGCGCCGACGCCCTCTGACTGCGGAGGCGCTTCAGTACATCCCGGCGGTGAGGCGCCGCACGGCGTAGAGGCCGAGCCCCGTCCCCACGATGCTGATCAGGAACGCGGTGAAGAACGAGATGGGTGCGCCCGCCGCCCAGCCGAGCCAGCCGCCGATCGACATCCCGATGAAATCCATGAGCCGTTTCACGTCGAACCTCCGCTAGAGCCGCAGGAGGGTGGTCGCCTTGATCACCAGCCCGCGGTTCACCATCTCCGGGAAGCGCTCGAAGTCGAACGTGTCGCGCTCCTCCGTATAGACGAGGAAGATCTCGCTTCCCGGCCTGTACTCCCAGCGCAGGCGCGCGTTCGCGCTGAAGCGGTCGCTCGCCGAGTTGTACTGCACGAGCGCGCTCAGGAACATGCGCGGCGTGAAGGTATAGGTCAGCCGCGTCGCCGCGAGCAGCGTGTTGAACTCCTGTCCCGGCAGCCGTACCCAGTTGTGGGACACGCTGGGCTCGAGGGACAGCTGCGGGAACAACTCGACGCGACCCCGGCTGAAGCCCACCGAGTAGAGATCGCCGTCGTAGAAGCCGCCGTAGCGCCCGGAGACGCTGCCGGAGAAGAAGCGCTGCGGCCCGAACGAGTACGAGCCCTCGACCACCTGGAACGAGTAACGTCCCGCGGGGATCGTCGCGCCGGTGATGCGCTCGTTCTGTACGAGTCGCTCGTAGGTCTCCGTGTAGCTGGCCGAGAGCTGGTCGCTGTTCTCGAACTCGATGCCCACGCGGCCGCTGAGGTCCCGCGTCTCCATGAAGCCCTGGCGCGCGTTCGTGAGATAGTCCGCGCTGCCCTCCACCGTGAGCTGACGGATGATCGGAATCTCGGCGATGCGCGGGCTCGCGCGCACGTTGATCTGCGTCTCGCGGAAGCCGGAGCGCCGGACGAGCCCGACCTCGGGGTTGAAGTCGTCCTCGACGAGCAGGTGCGTGGCCGAGAAGCCCTGCAGATCCCCGTCCCAGCTCAGACGCGCCGAGTAGCTCTGGTTGTTCGTGCTGACCCCGCGCGTCTGCGTGCGCGCGTAGAAGCCGGACAGGTAGAAGTCCTGGAAGAACGCGAACAGCGCGTCGCCGCCGTAGGTCTCGTTGGAGCCGTCGGCCACCAGCGACTGGGACCGCCGCGCGAAGATCGCGCCTACATTGCTGCGTGCCAGCACGTCGGCGCGTAGCCGGACGACCGTGAAGTTCGTGAGCGGCGCGAACGTCGAGACGTTGCCCAGCCCGTCGTCGTCCTCGACCTCCTCGGTCTGGATGCTGAGCGCCCCGACGTCGACCGGGCCGACCTTTCCCGTGAGCCTCCCACCGCCGAGGATCGGCACGAGACGGCCGCTCTCGAGCCCGATGCGCCGGCTGTAGAACGGCTGTGGGGCCGAGCCGCCGCCGCCCCCACCCGGTGCGGCGGCCGGGAAGCTGAAGATGCCCCGGCTCTCGAGGAAGAACTCGCGCTTCTCGGGGAAGGTGAGGCTGAAGCGCGTGAGGTTGATCTGCTGCTCGTCCACCTCGACCTGCGCGAAGTCCGTGTTGTACGTGAGGTCGAGCGCCAGGTTCTGCGTGACGCCCCACTTCACGTCGACGCCGCCGTCGCCGTCGGGCTCGTTCCGCAGCGCCGGATTCGCCGACAGGTCGGTGGAGAGGCTCGCGATTCCGTAGGGCTTCACGTCGAGGCTGAGACCGATGGGCGGAACCTCGAGGCCGACGAGCGTGGCCGCGCGCGACATGCGGATGATCCCGTTCCGCCCCGATGCGCCGGCGGCCGCGCGTGACACCGCCGTGAGGTGCGACCACTCGTTCTTGCGCCGGATCGCGCGACGCAGGTTCACCCCCCAGAGCTGCGACGTGCCCGGGGCGTAGCGGATCGACTTGAAGGGCAGCTTCACTTCGACCGTCCAGCCGCCCTCCCAGCGTCCGGTGCGCACATCCCAGACGGGGTTCCAGTCGAAGTTCGGGCTGCCCTCGTTCGTGACCTGCACGTCGACCATCGCGCCGAGCGGATTGGTGTAGAAGAAGTACGCGTTCCGGCGGTCGTAGTACGTGTCGAACGTCAGGCCGAAGTTGTCGTTGTTGCCGACCTGGTTGGCGTCGCGCCGCATCTCGTTGGCGGTCCACTCGCTCTCCGGCACCTCCTCGTGCACGCGCGCCGACACGTAGATGTTGTCGTCGTCGTACGTGATCCAGGCCTCGGTGAGCTCCGTCGCCGGAACTCCCTCGACGGGCAGCGTCTGGATGAAGTCGTCGAGGGGCGGCACCTCGGAGTAGACCGGCTCGTCGAGCCTTCCGTCCACGTCCAGCGGGCCGTCGAGGCGGACGGCGCGCACGGTCGCATTGCCCGCGCCGTCCCTCGAGATCACCGCGGGCCACACCGGCGCCGGAGGCACACCGGGCGGCAGGACACCGACGTCCGGCTGTCGGGCCGACGCGCGCGCGATGCGCGGAGCCGGAGCGGCGGCAGGCGCGGGCTGCACGGTGCCTCTCGGCCCCGCTGCGCCTTGGGCGGCCCCGGTGACCGCGACCATGTCGTCGATCGGCAGCGGCGAGATGTCCACCTGCGCGATCTTCCAGGAGCCGTCGATTCGGCTGCGCAACTCGGCGTACCGCCAGCGGCCGAGCAGCGTCCCGCCCCCAGGTTGCGGCAGCGCGCCCGCCAGGTCCACGACCGTCACCGCGCTTCCGCCGAACACCTGGGTGATCAGCTCACCGGGCGCCCACGTGAGCTTGCTGAGGATCGAGCGCAGGTCCTCGCGCGGCACCTCGACCGCGCCGCCGTTGTCGTCGTGATACGTGACGAGCACGACGGCATCCGGGGCCAAATGGGCCAGGTAGTCCTCGATCCGGCCGTCGTTGAGCGCATCGAGCGCCATGCGGACGCCGTCGGCGACCGGCATCTCCTGCGCGCTCGTGGCTGCGGGAAGCAGCGCCAGGAACAGTGCCAGAGCGGCACGCACGGCTCGGGAGCCACCGGACCCGCGCACAGCTCTCCCGCCTGTCCGCGACCTCATGCGTCCGAGCCTCCGGATGGAGTCGATGCTGGCGCCGGCTCAGCCAGCGCGTTTCCTGCGCTTGCGCAGGAAGTCCATCATGATGTATTGCCCGAGCGTGAGCGAGGTGGTGAAGTAGGCCTTCCCGCGCGCGATCTCGGACACCTTCTGCACGAACTGCACGAGATACGGATCGTTGGCGAGCATGAACGTGTTGATCAGGATGCCCGACTTGCGGCACGCCGCCACTTCCTGGAACGTCCGCTTCAGGATCATCGGGTCGAGCGCGCCCGAGTTGGTGTAGACGCGCCCGTCGGGGAGCGTGATCGCGCTCGGCTTCCCGTCGGTGATCATGATGATCTGGCGCATATCCTTCTTCTGCGCCGCGAGGATCCGCCGCGCGACCTCCACGCCCTCGGCCGTGTTCGTGTGGTACGGCCCGACCTGCGCCTTTGCGAGCTGCGAGAGCGGGATCTCCGTCGCCCTGTCGCCGAACGTCACGACCCGGAGCGAGTCACCCGGAAACTGGGTGCGGATCAGGTGCGAGAGCGCGAGCGCGACGCGCTTGGCCGGAGCGAAGCGGTCCTCGCCGTAGAGCACCATCGAGTGCGAGATGTCGAGCAGCAGCACCGTGGCGCAGGAGGAGCGGTACTCGGCCTGGTGCACCATCAGGTCGCCGTAGTCGAGATTCAGCGGCACGGACAGCCCCTCGCGCTCGATCGCGTTCTTCAGCGTCGCGGGGATGTCCAGGTTGAGCGTGTCGCCGAACTCGTAGGGCTTCGACGCAGCCTCGGCCTCGACGCCCGTGGCGAGGTGGGGCGTGTCGTGCGAGCCGGCCGCGGCCTTCCCGAGCGCCGACAGGAGGCCCTTGAGCGCGCGGTAGCCCAGGAAGTCCATGCCCTTCTGCGTGAGGTTGAAGTCGACCTTCTGGGCGGCCTTCTTCGCCTCGTCGATCTTCCCCTGGCCGGTGACGTCGTAGGTGGCCCCGGGCAGCTGTGGGTTGCCCGTCTCGAGGTTGATGTAGCCCTCGTCGACCATCTTCTGGACGAGGTCGTCGAGCAGCTGCGCGATCTGCGCCCGGACCTCGTCGTCGCCCTCGCCCTCGCCGCGGAGCTCGTCGATCATCTCCTGGGTGAGCTGGCCGCTCTCGATGAGCGCCTTCAGGAGCGCGTTCTTGAGGGCGTCGGTGGAGCTCGTGTCGTCGTCGCCCGACCACCCCCAGTACGGGTGATAGTGCGGCCCGCCCGCGAAGCCGCCGTCCATGAGGAAGTCGGACAGGTGCTCGAGGAGAGCCTGCAGATTGAGGGCGTCGAGCCAACCGCCCCGGTACTTCCCGTACGTCGTGAAGCGCATGACACCATCCTACCCGGGGGCGTACGTTCTCGCCATGAATCGGACCCCTTGGTCGGGCCACGCGTTGGGCGAGATCCGTGCCGCGCTGCTGAGGCATTACGACCGCCATCGGCGCGCGCTGCCGTGGCGCGGGGAATCCGACCCCTATCGGGTGCTGGTCTCCGAGGTGATGCTCCAGCAGACGCGCGTCGAGACGGTCACCCTGAGATACGCCTCCTGGCTCGATCGGTTTCCGGACGTCTCGAGCCTCGCCGCTGCGAGCGAGGACGAGGTGCTGAAGGCGTGGGAGGGGTTGGGCTACTACCGGCGGGCGCGGAACCTCCACCAAGCGGCGAAGCTCGTCCGCGAGCGGCCCGAACGGTCGATCCCTTCCACGTACGCGGGCCTGCGGGAGCTGCCCGGCCTGGGCGACTACACGGCCGGCGCCGTGGCCAGCATCGCGTTCGGCGAGCCCGTGGCGGCAGTGGACGGCAACGTGCGGCGGGTGGCCGCGCGTCTGCTCGACGAGCCGAGCCCGTCCCCGGCGAGGCTCCGGGCCGTCGCCTCCGCCCTCCTCGACCCGTCGCGACCCGGCGACTGGAACCAGGCGATGATGGATCTCGGCGCCACGATCTGCGTGCCCCGCGAGCCCCGTTGCGACACCTGTCCGCTCGCCCGCTGGTGCGCTGCGCGTGCCGCGGGGACCCAGCGCGAACGGCCGGAGCGCGCGCCGCGGCGGCCCCCCCGCACGGCGACGATCGCCCTCGCGGTGCTGCACTCGGAGGGCCGCGTCCTGCTCGAGAGGAGACCGCGTGGCGGCCTCCTCGGCGGCATGTGGGCGCTGCCGGAGCGGGAGATCCCCGTCTCCAGCCGGGCGGCGGCCGTCGCTGTCGAGCTCGCGGTGGAGCGGGAGCTGGAGGTGATCGGCGAGCCCGGAGCGCTCGCTGAGCACGCGCACGCGTTCACGCATCTGCGCGCGACGTACGTGCCGGTCGTCGTCGAGGTACGGCGACGCGAAACGGCGGAGCCGGACCCGTCGCTCGCGTGCTGGGTCGAGCCGCACCTGCCGACGAGCCGGGCTCTGCCGACGGCCCAGAAGCGCGTGCTCGCGGCTTTCTTGCGATCGAGCGCCACGATGGCTACGCGGTCCGGTTGCGCCGAGACGGCGTCCGACGCGCGAGCTGCTGGCCGCCGGCTTGTAGACCGCGCTGATGGAGCTTTCGCCTAGAGCTTCAACCCTCCCGAGGGATCGAAGCCCTGGTAGCCCTTCCCCTTCGACGGACCCTGGTGCGGCGCGCGCACGTACCCGGTGCTGGTTCTGCTGATGCGCTTCTGGGCGACGAGCGCCTCGAGCACGAGCTCGCAGGCGGCGGCGCGCACGCCGTCGCTCGCCGCGGACGGGGCCAAGCCGACGTTCTCGACGAGCTCGAGCAGCCCGGGCACGGTCTCGAAGCCCTGCACGCACGCCGCCGACGCGGCCTCTTCGCTGACCTGGAGGGCACCACCCGTCTCGAAGTAGGCGACGATGTCCTCGACGTCCGCTCCGCCGGCGTGCACGTCGAACGTCTGCGCGCAGCTCTGCTGGATGAGCTCGCGCGCGATCTTGTCGGCGCCCTGCAGCTCGCCCTCGTACTCGAGCTCCACCTTGCCGGTGATCGCGGGCAGAGCCGCGTACAGATCGGCGACGCGCGGGACGGCGATCTTCTCGCGATGCCGGAGCGCGCGCCGCTCGGCGTTCGACACCACCGTCTCGATCACCGTGATCGGCATGCGCTGGCTGACCCCGGAGCGTTGGTCGACACGCTTGTCGCCCCGTGCGAGGAAAGCGACCCGCTCGACCGCCTCCTCCAGGAAGGGCGGCACCTCCACGCAGGTGCCCTCGCGAGAGACCCACGCCTCCTGTCGCGTGATGTCCCGTCCGATCTCGAGATCCTCCGGGTAGTGCGTCCGGATCTCCGCGCCGATGCGGTCCTTTAGCGGCGTGATGATCTTGCCGCGCGCCGTGTAGTCCTCGGGGTTGGCGGTGAACACCATCAGCACGTCGAGCACCAGTCGGATGGGGTAGCCCTTCACCTGCACGTCCCCCTCCTGCAGGATGTTGAAGAGGCCGACCTGGATCTTGCCGGCGAGGTCCGGCAGCTCGTTGATGGCGAATATGCCACGGTTGGCGCGAGGCAGCAGCCCGTAGTGGATCGTCAGCTCGTCGGCCAGGATGTGACCGCCGCGCGCCGCCTTGATCGGGTCCACGTCTCCGATCATGTCGGCGATCGTCACGTCGGGCGTGGCCAGCTTCTCCACGTAGCGACGGTCCCTCGCGATCCATTCGATCGGCGCGTCGCCGCCCCGCTCCTCGACGAGCTGCCTGCCGAACTTGGAGATCGGCGCGAGCGGATCGTCGTTCACCTCGCTGCCGGCGAGGATGGGGATCTCCTCGTCGAGCAGCTCGACGAGCTGCCTGAGGATGCGGCTCTTCGCCTGACCTCGCAGCCCGAGCAGGATGAAGTCGTGGCGCGCGAGGATCGCGTTGACGATCTGCGGCACGACCGAGTCGTCGTAGCCTTGGATGCCTGGAAACAGCGTCTCGCCCGACTGCAGCTTGCGGACGAGATTGGCCCGGAGCTCGTCCTTCACGGTGCGTGTGCGGTAGCCCGCGGCCTCGAGCTGGGCGAGCGTGGTGGGTCTTCTCTCGCTCATCGAACGTCCTCTTTTTCGACTGGTCTCTGTGAAGGGTAGAGGATACACCGCCACTTGGCGACCGTTTGCGCACGACATCCACGTCACGGAGTTTTCGGCATGACGACGCGCGCCTCGATCCGCCCGCTCGACGAGCAGCCGCCGCTCCCGCGGGAGCGCTTCCTCGTCGCCGAGCCGCCGAACGCGGAGGCGGTGCCGATGGACGTGCTGTTCGTCGGGGGCGGACCCGCGGGCCTCTCCGGCGCCATCGAGCTCGCACGGCTCGTCCGTCACGACAACGAGACGGGAGGTGGGCCGTCGGGCCGAGGCGTCGGCGACGTGGAGATCGGCGTGCTGGAGAAGGCCGCCGCGCTCGGCGATCACTCGCTCTCGGGCGCCGTGGTGAACCCCGTCGCGTTCCACGAGCTCTTTCCGGACCTCGGGCCGGACGAGCTGCCGCTGCGCAGGCCGGTCACCGAGGAGAGCGTCCACCTGCTGACGCGATCGCGCGCCGTCCGCATTCCGACGCCGCCGACCATGCGCAACCACGGCAACTGGATCGCCTCGATCTGTGAGATCGTGAGGTGGCTCGGCGAGAAAGCCGAGGGGATGGGCGTCAACGTCTTCCCCGGCTATCCCGTCGACGCGCTGCTGGTACAGGGCAGCGCCGTGGTCGGCGTGCGCACGACGCCGTCGGGCCTCGGCCGTGACGGACGGCCCGCCAAGGCCGACGCCGCACCGGCGATGGACCTGAGCGCGCGGGTGACGGTGCTCGCCGAGGGAACGCGCGGCCCGCTCACGCAGGCGTGGCTCGGCTGGCAGGGTGTGCGGGCGGCCAACCCCCAGATCTACGCGCTCGGCGTGAAGGAGCTCTGGCGCGTGCGGCGGCCGCTCGGCGGGATCGTCCACACCATGGGCTGGCCGCTCCCGTCGGACGCGTTCGGCGGGAGCTTCATGTACCCGATGGCCGACGACCTCGTCGCCCTCGGCCTCGTCGTCGGGCTGGACTACGGCGACGCGCGCTTCGACGTGCACGAGGCGCTCCAGCGCATGAAGCTGCACCCGTTCTTCCGCGAGCGCCTCGAGGGAGGCGAGCTCGTCGAATGGGGCGCCAAGACGATCCCGGAGGGCGGCTACCACTCCATCCCCGAGCGCAGGCACGGGGACGGCGTCGTCATCGTCGGTGACGCCGCCGGCTACGTCGAGGTCTCGTCCCTGAAGGGCATCCACTACGCGATGCTCTCGGGGATCGCCGCCGCGCGGGCGATCTTCGCGGCGCTGAAGACGGGGGACACCACGGAGTCCGGGCTCGCGAGCTACGCCGCCGCGGTGGACTCGGGACCGATCATGCGCGACCTCTCGGAGCGCCGGAACATGAGGCTCGCCTTCAAGAGCGGCTTCGTCGTCGGTGGAGCCAGAGCCGCTCTGATGACGCTCACCAAGGGACGGATCTCCCGGGGCCGCATCGAGGTGCAGGAGGACGCCGCCGAGCCCAAGCGCCTGGACGGCGAGCCGGAGCCGTTCCAGCCCGACGGCAAGCTCACCTTCTCGAAGGTCGATGCGGTCTACAAGTCGGGGAACCAGACGCGCGACGACATCCCCTCGCACCTCATCCGCCCATCCGACGCGAGCGCCGAGGCGGCGGAGCTGTACACGCACCTCTGTCCGGCAGGCGTCTACGAGCGCGACGAGCACGGGCTCCGCGTCAACGCGCCCAACTGCGTGGACTGCAAGGCCACCGACGTGCTCGGACCGCGGTGGACGCCTCGGGAGGGCGGAAGCGGACCGGCCTATCGGCTGATGTGACGCCGAGTGGCGCTCGCTACCGCTGGATGTCGAGCTCCATGACGCCGTCGCCGGGCAGCTCCACGCGCGCGCCGAGCTGCAGCAGCATGGAGTTCGTGTCCATGTAGTCGGCCGCGCGGCGTATCCGCCCTCCGTCGATCTCCACGATGGTGACGCCGTTGAGCACGACCTCGAGGCCCGTGGCGACCGGCACGAGCTCGCCCATCGGCCGCGCCTGCACGCCGGCGAACATCCACTCCGCGACCGCACCCGTGGTGCTGACGTGGACCTCGCCCACGTTCAGGTAGACGTCGTCCGCCCAGTCGTGCACGGACATGAGGTAGCCGAGGATCTCCTCGACGCCGCGATGCTGTAGCTGGCTCGCGTAGTCGTCGTAGGTCGCCTCGGGCCAGAAGAGCTCGACGATCGTCGCCGTGTCGGCCGACTGCACGGCGTCGATCAGGCTGCGCACGATGAGCTCGTTTTGCGCGACCGCCTGCTCCTCGTTCGGTGCGCAGGCGGTCGCCAACCACGCCAGAGCGAGGAGCGATGCGCGCAGCCCGCGCACGACCGACGCGCGAGCTTCGCGGATCACGACCCCGACCGCCGGCCGCGGCTCAGGGCTCCGGCGCGTAATTCCCCAGCGCGACGTGGGAGATGCGGAACCCGGAGCCGGTGCGGGCGATCACCATCGTGAGCGGGCCTCGTCCGGCGACGCGCCGCGTGAGCCGCGCGCCGAAGTACCAGATGGCCGTCACGACCGCGCTGTCCTCGAAGTCGGAGACGACGACGTTCTCCAGCCAGAGCTCGTTCTCCGGATCGAATCCTCCCGGCGTGAAGCCGAGGCCCCGGTGGTACGCCTCGACGGCCGCGAAGCCCTCGATCACGCCCTGTCGATCGGAGGGGAAGTACGTGAGCGCGTCGTCGTTCACGAACAGCTCGGAGACGCGGTCGAGGTCGTACGCGCGCCACATGGCGAGCCAGCCCTCCAGGACGGCCTGCGGTGTGGCCAGGCCGATCGGCGCCGCCGTGGCGCGCGGCCCCGAGGCGCGCGGCCGGTAGGACGCGCGATCGAAGCGCTCGGCGTTCTTCCAGACGGCCTGCACGGACCTCAGGTTCGCGATGTCGGCGAGCGGATCGTCGCGCAGCAGCACGAAGGAGACCGGCCTGCCGTGCTCGAGCGTGCCGAGCGTTCCCTCCACGCCGATCGTACGGGCCGCGACGCTCGTCGCCGCCACGATCGCTTGCATGGGGGTGAGCCCGCCTCCCCGGACCAGGACCTGGAGCTCCTCGAAGAGCGCGGGGAAAGGCTCGTCCGGGGGCGTCGCGAAGTCCGATCCCGCGGCCACCGCGACGCCGAGCTCCGCGGCGCGTCGCACGAGCGACTCGGCGAACTGGATGTCGCAACCGCCGGGGAGGTCGTTCTCCGGCGTCTGGCGCGCGTAGGTTGCGAGCGTGGCGTCGAGGATGGTTCCCCGCCGGCGCATCTCCTCGAAGAGCTGGGTGAACACGGCCGACCCGGCGGTGAACGACCCATACTGGGGCGTCATGTCGTGGTGGTAACGCGGCGGCACCTGCGCCATCGCCTCCCAGGCGATGTCGCACACGTGCGAGATCACGTCCACACCCGCCGCCACGACCTCGGCGGGCCGAGCCGGCACGACCATGCTGTGTGCCCAGACCTTCATGCCCTGCCTGTGCGCTTCCTCCGTGATGCGACGCACCTCGGCTGCGGGGAGATCCGCGAGGATCTTCACACCCGTGGCGTACGTGCCTTTCGCGCGCGCCACGGCCGTGACGATGTCCGTCTCGGGTGTGATCGCCTGGAGCCACGGCACCTCGCCGGCCGTTTCCCCGGCGGCAGCCATGCGGGGACGAGGGTCGGCCATGAACGGCGGACCGGCCATGACCGCGGCGAAGTAGACGTCGGGCGCGTCGATCTCGCCGAGCCGCGAGTCCCGCGCGAGCGAGGCGAGGGCCCGTGCGTCGCCCGCCATGTCCCGCACGGCGACGACGCCCGAGTAGAGCATGCGGGACAGCTCCGCCTCCGCGCTCTCGCGGTCGGGGGACGTGCTCAGGTGGACGTGCGCATCGATGAGGCCCGGGACGACGAAGCCGCCGCCGAGGTTGTGCACGATCGCGTCTCGCGGCGCCGACGGTCCCGAGAGCAGCTCGCGGCGGGAGCCCACCGTGACGATGCTGTTGCCGCGTACGCTGATGGCGGCGTCGGGGATGGGCGGCCCACCCCGGCCGTCGATGAGCGTGAAGCCGTGGTAGATCTCGAGCGGCGCCACCGGCGTGATCTGGGCGCGCACAGGCTGCGAGATCGCGACCGAGCCGACGGCGGCCGCGAGCGCGAGCCACGGCAAAGGTCGTCCGGCACGTGCGGCAGCGTATCGCGTCATGGCTCGGCCAATCTGGCTTGCGCCGGCCGGGCGGCAAAGCCCCTCGATGCGGAGGCCGGCGGGTTGGTCGCGACGGGGGCCGAGGCCATGCTCGCCAGCGCCGAGCGCGTGTGCGGGAAGGTCGCCAGATGCCGGAGGGTCTCGATGGTGGGGAGGATCATCGCGAGTGTCCCGGCCGCGTGAGCCTCCAGCGCGGCGGCGGGCGTGCTCCACAGCGCGCTCGTCATCTCGCGCGGGTCGACGGCCGGAACGCTGGACGACAGATCGGCATGAGGCGGCACCCGAGCGGCGAAGAAGCGCGTGTCGTAGCGCCGGGGAGCCCGCTCGGGTGTGATCCAGTGCGCGAAGTACGCGAGCTCGTCGGCGGCCACGCGGGCCCCCAGCCGTGCCAGCACTTCCGTGAAGCCGATGCGGCCGTCGAGCAGGTCGGCGCGAAGCGCGACCACGCTCGGTGCGGTCGGCGCGACCGCGGCAGCAGGCGACGCCCATCGAACGCCGACGAGCAGCCCCGATTCCTCGAACGTCTCCCGCACGGCGGCGAAGAAGTAGGCGAGGGCGGGAGGCCCACTCCGCACGTCGAGGCGCTCGGACGCGCGCTCGGCCGAGAGTCCGACCACGAGCGCCGCCGCGTCGGCGGAGGCGTCTGCGGCGTCGACCACGCCGCCGGGGAACACATGGCCCCCGGGGACGAAGGCGGCGCGCTCGCTCCGACGCAGAAGGAGGACCTCGAGCCCGCCCTGGCCGTCTCGCATCGGGACGAGCGTCGCCGCCGGGAGTGGCCGCAACGGCTCGGAGATCATGCGTGCCGTGCTCAGCCGGCGCGATCCAGCACGCGCACCTCTCCCGAGAAGAGGTCGGCCAGTCGACTCACCTCTTCGCGGGTACCATGCGGATCGCCCCAGTGG
Source organism: Gemmatimonadales bacterium (assembly GCA_050181335.1). Lineage (GTDB taxonomy): Bacteria > Gemmatimonadota > Gemmatimonadetes > Longimicrobiales > Gaopeijiaceae > UBA2982. The sequence continues at coordinate 160,708 of JBFXDG010000006.1, forward strand.
ATCGGCACGACGATGCGCGCGTCGCACGCCTCGGCCGCCTTCGCCGCCTCCTCGACCCCCATCGTGTAATGTCCGCCGCACGGGAGGAACGCGACGTCGCAACGTATCCCGAACATGGCGGGGAGGAAGTCCGTGTCGCCCGCGTGGTAATACGTGACGCCGCCGACCGTGAAGACGTAGCCGAGCCAACCCTGTTCGGGGGTGTGGAACTTCTTGTCCACGTTGTACGCGGGCGTGGCGAGCACGTCGAAGCCCTCGAGCTGGAGCATGTCGCCGGGACGCATGAAGTGATCGGCATCCAAGACCTGCTTCTTCATGGACGCGGGTGCGATGAGCACGGTGTCCGTGTCGCGCACGCGTGCGATGTCCGCCTCGGAGAAGTTGTCGTAGTGCGGATGCGTGAGGAGCACGAGATCCGCGGCGGAGTCTTCCGTGACTCGGAGCGGATCCACGTGGATCTCGAAGCCGTCACGTCGAATACGAATCGACGAGCCGCGAAACCACGTCACACCATCGAGCGGGTCGTGCATGTGGGAGGCCCGGTGGCGCGGGGCGGGGAGGAGGTGCCAAGCTAATCGCCCCTCGCGGCCCGTAAAAGTGGCGCGAATCTCCGGGGGGTCGGGACGCCATAGTGGCAGCACGGCCAACGAAAACGGCTCAGAACGGGCCTTCTTCGCATGGCAAGGATCCTGCACCCGCACTCCCCGAGACTACCCGAGGAGAAGGCGACGACGATGGCCGAGCGATTCACACTTCCCGTGCTGCCCCTGCGTGATACGGTCGTGTATCCGGGCGTCGCCGTGCCGATCTCGGCCGGACGACCCGGCACCGTGGAGGCCGTGCAGGAAGCGCTCGACGGCGACCGCCGTCTCTTCGCGGTCGCCCAGCGGGAGAACGTGGACGACCCGACGCCGGAGTACCTGTACTCCGTCGGAACGGTCGTGCGCATCATCCAGACGCACCGCGTGCGCGGCGGCGTCCAGCTCCTCGTCCAGGGGGAGGGCCGGGCTCAGGCGCTCTCCTATCACACCGAGGGACAGGCGATGCTGCACGCCGTCCTCCTCGAGATGGAGCGCCAGAAGCCGCAGAACCCGAACGATCCCGCGTTCCAGGCCCTCGATCGCGAGCTGCGCGACCGTGCGGCGGAGCTGGGGACGCGCCGCGGCGTGCCGGCCGAAGCGCTCAACCAGCTCATCCAGGGCGTCGACGAGCCCGGTCCGTTCTCGGATCTCGTGGCGTTCTACCTCGAGCTGGAGACGGTGGAGAAGCAGCGACTGCTCGAGCTGCTGGACGACGAGGAGCGTATGCGCGAATGCCTCCTCGCCGTCGAGCGCGAGCTCGCACGCATCGACGCCCAGGAGGACATCCAGGCCAAGGTGCAGTCGGAGCTCGGCGAGCGGCAGCGCGAGATGCTCCTGCGCGAGCAGCTGAAGGCGATCCAGAAGGAGCTGGGCGAGGAGGAGGAGCGAGACGACGTCGAGGACATGCGCAAGCGCATCGAGGCCCTCGATCTCGCGGAGGAGCAGCGCACGGAGGTCGAGCGCGAGCTCAAGCGCCTGGAGCGTACGAGCCCCCAGTCGGCGGAGTACCAAGTCATCCGCACGTTCCTCGAGTGGGTGACGGAGCTGCCGTGGAACGAGCGCACCGAGGAGAAGATCGACCTCGCGCTCGCCGAGAAGATCCTCGAGGAGGACCACCACGGGCTCGATGACGTGAAGGACCGCGTGCTCGAGTTCCTCGCCGTGCGGAAGCTGCACCTCGACCGGAGCGCCGCCGCCCAAGCGCAGGCGGGCGACGAGGCCGAAGAGGAAGCCGGCCCGGTGCCGACGGCCGAAGGCGAGGTCGTGGCCAACGAAGTCGCGGCCGAGGTGGACGCGAACGGCGAGGGGGCGGGAGGAAGCGAGCCCGCGGCGGCCGGCGAGGCGCCGGCCGGCGGGAAGGCCGCCGCGCCCAACGGATCGGCACAGACGCCGGACGAGGATGGGGAGGAGAACCCCTTCACGGGGAGAGGTCCGATCCTGCTGTTCGTCGGACCTCCGGGCGTCGGCAAGACGTCGATCGCGCAGTCGATCGCCCGCTCGCTCGGGCGCAAGTACGTGCGCATCTCGCTCGGCGGCGCGCGGGACGAAGCGGACATCCGCGGTCACCGGCGCACGTACGTCGGTGCCATGCCCGGCCGGATCATCCAGGGGATGCGCCAGGCCAAGTCGAAGAACCCGGTGTTCCTGCTCGACGAGGTCGACAAGCTGGGCGTGTCGTTCCAGGGGGATCCGAGCTCGGCGCTGCTCGAGGTGCTCGATCCAGCGCAGAACTCCACGTTCGTGGATCATTACCTCGGCATCCCGTTCGACCTGTCCGAGGTGCTCTTCATCGCGACGGCGAACTATCTCGATCGCATCCCGGGGCCGCTCCTCGACCGCATGGAGCGCGTCGACTTCGCAGGCTACACGGAAGCGGAGAAGCTGGAGATCGCGAAGCGCTATCTGCTGCCGCGCCAGCTCAAGGAGAACGGTCTCACCGAGGACGAGCTGACGATGTCGGACGACGCCGTGCTCGCCATCATCCAGAAGTACACGCGCGAGGCGGGCGTCCGTCAGCTGGAGCGCGAGATCGGGAAGTTCTCCCGGAAGGTCGCCAGGCGCATCGCCGGCTCACGGCTGGAGAAGCTGGACGCGACCGAGGCCGACGTGCGCGAGATGCTGGGACGTCCCCGCGTGCATCCGGAGCGGATGGCGGAGGCGGACACGGTCGGCGTGGCCACGGGCATGTTCTACACGCCGATGGGCGGCGACATCATGTTCGTCGAGGCCAGCATCATGCCGGGAGAGGGCGGTCTCGTCCTGACCGGGCAGCTCGGTGACGTCATGAAGGAGTCGGGTCGGGCCGCGCTCACCTACGCGAAAGCGAACTGGGAGCGGCTCGGGATTCCGCGGGAAGCCCTCGAGAAGCGCGAAGTGCACATCCACGTGCCGGCGGGCGCGGTGCCGAAGGACGGCCCCTCGGCCGGAATCACGATGGCGACGGCGCTCGTGTCGGCCGTCTCGCAGCGCAAGGTGCGCCACGACGTGGCGATGACCGGCGAGCTCACGCTCACGGGCCGCGTCCTGCCGATCGGCGGCGTGAAGGAGAAGGTCCTGGGCGCGGTGCGCGCCGGGATCTCCGAGATCATCCTGCCGAAGGACAACGAGGCGGACCTCGAGGACCTCCCGGCAGAGGTGCGCGAGCACATGCGCTTCCACCTGAGCGAGACGCTGGACGACGTCATCCACGTCGCGCTCGCCGACGGCGACGGCCGCCCGTCGAAGGACGGCCAGGAGCCGCCGGGCGCGACCGAGGCGCCCAAGAGGAAGCTGCTGCGCCGTCGCAAGTCCGACCGCACCTGAGCCGCGGTCGTCTCAGACGACGGAGATTCGCCCGGCCGGACCCTGTAGCACCGACCCGATGACGGCGGCGATGGGCGCGCGCCCTTCGATCGCCCGCAGAAGCGCCGGCACGCGGTCACCCGCCAGCGAGACGAGCAGGCCGCCCGAGGTCTGCGCGTCGGCGAGGAGCGAGCGGGTGACCGCGTCCACCGTCGGCGCGAAGTCCACGTGGGCTTCGACGTCGGCGAGGTTGCGCTTGGTGCCGCCCGACACGTGGTCGGTGGCGAGCTCACGGGCTCCCGGCAGGAAGGGTACGTGCTCGGCGCGGATCTCCGCCGCGACGCCCGAGGCGAGCAGCATGCGATGGAGGTGGCCCAGCAGCCCGAACCCGGTGACGTCGGTGGCGGCGCTCGCCCCGGCGCTCACCATCGCTTCGGACGCTCCGCGGTTCAGCGTGGCCATGACCGACACGGCCGCGGCGAGCGTCCCGGCGGGAGCCCCGCCGGCCTTGGCCGCCGTCGTGACGACGCCCGATCCGATGGGCTTGGTGAGCACCAGCACGTCGCCGGGCTTGGCGGCGGCGTTCGTGAAGATGCGCTCGGGATCGACCTCGCCCACCGCGACCATGCCGAACTTGGGCTCGGGGTCGTCGATCGAGTGCCCGCCCAGGATCGGTGCGCCCGCCTCGTGCGCGACGTCGCTCGCCCCTTCGAGGATGGCATCGAGGATGCCGTCGCCCAGCAGCTTACGCGGAAACCCCACCAGGTTGAGCACGAACAGCGGCCGAGCGCCCATGGCGTACACGTCGGAGATCGCGTTGGCCGCGGCGATACGGCCGAAGTCGTACGGATCGTCGACGATCGGCGCGAAGAAGTCGGCCGTCACCACGATGGCGCGGTCACCCAGGCGGTACACGGCCGCGTCGTCGCCCGTCGAGTACCCGACCAGCGCGTCCGGATGATGGAGCGGGGTCACGTTGCGGAGCACCTGGGCCAGCTCCGACATGCCGAGCTTGCAGGCGCAGCCGGCGCCGTGGCTGAACTGCGTGAGCCGCACGGGAGCGGGAGTCGGGGTCGTCAATGTGGTTGTCCTCGGCCGCGAGTCGCCTTCAGCATGGAGCGCGAGACGTCCCGCGAACAGGCTTCCCGCGGTGATGCGCGGGAACCGAGGAAACCGTCGGAACGCTCCGGGTATTCATCGCCGGACGGCACTCGGGGCCGTCCGGGTCACGCGTAGTATGCAGGAGAGGGATCAGTGAGAACCACCAGGAAGCACCGTCCATGAACGCCCCCGCCATCTCGGCCCGCCGCATGTTGGCCGAGGAGCTGGCCCGGGCCGAAGCCGAGCTCAACCTCGGCCGCGCCGCGCTGCTGGTGGCCAAAGAGGAGTATCCCCAGCTCCCGGTCGATCTCTACCTGGCGCGCCTCGACCAGATCGCCGAGGAGGTCAAGGACAGGCTGGCGAACGAGACCGCCCCGCTGCTGATCCTGAACGACCTCCTGGACACGCTGTTCTGCAGGCGCGGGCTCACGGGAAACCGCAAAGCTTATTACGACCCCCGCAACTCGTTCCTGAACGACGTGCTCGACCGCGGTCTCGGCATCCCGCTCTCGCTCGGCATCGTGCTGCTCGAGACGGGCTGGCGGCTCGGCCTGCCGCTCGAGGGCGTCAACTTCCCCGGCCACTTCCTCGTGCGTTACCGCGGCGACGAGATCGCGCTGCTGCTCGACCCGTTCGACGGCGGCAAGATCCGCTTCGAGGACCAGGCGCAGGAGCTCCTCGACCAGGTCTACGGCGGCGTCGTGCGCCTGCAGGACGCGTTCATGCGCACCGCATCCAAGCGCGAGATGGTCCTGCGCATGCTCACCAACCTCAAGGGTCTCTACGGCAAGGCCGGAGATCACCTGCGGGGTCTCGCGGCGGTCGAGCGCATCCTCATGATCACGCCAACGGCGCCGGCCGAGAGCCGCACGCGCGGCGTCCTGCTCGCCCGGTTGGGCCGCCACGAGGAGGCCGCGGCCCAGCTCGAGGCCTATCTGCGCGTCTCGCCGGCCGCGACCGACGCACCGCGGGTCGAAGCCATGCTGCGAGACCTGCGGGCCGGGCGTCAGCCCGCCGACGACGGCGTCGGGCTCTAGGCCCCGAGCGCGATCATGAGCGATCTGCGGTCGTCCCTGGAGCGCGCGGGAGCGGTCTGGGCCGACTACCACGGGCGAAAGATCGTGCGCCACTTCGGCGATCCGCCCGGCGAGTATGCTGCGGCCACGGAGCGCGCGGCGGTATTCGACCGGAGCCACCGCACGCGGCTCACCGTTCGGGGACGCGCCCCCGGCAAGATGCTCGCGGGCGTCCTGACCGGCGCCATGCCCGCCGTGCCGGTCGTCGGGGCCGACGGCGTGTGGCGTGGCCGCGCGACCTACCACGCCGTGCTCACGCCCAAGGGCAAGATGGTGAGCGACCTGTGGCTCACGCTGCTCGGCCCCGAGGAGTCGGCCGGCTACGTGCTCGACGTTCCGGTCGCGGGCGCGGCCGATCTCACGGCCGCCCTCGCCAAGGTGCTGCCACCCCGGTTCGCGGCCGTGAGCGATGTGTCGGCCGACACCGGCCACGTCTCGGTCGTCGGTCCGGGCGCGGCGGCGCTGCTGTCGCGCCTGGGGCTCGGGCTGCGCGTCGAGACGCACGAGCTCGCCTCGATGGCCGAGGGCGATTGGTGCTCGGCGGGTGATCCCGCGACCTCCGTGCGCGTCGAGCGAACCGAGGAAGTCTGGCCGGAGGCCTATTCGGCGAGCGGACCGGCGGGCGCCGTCGCCGCGCTCTGGGATGCGCTCGTGCACGCGGGCGCGCGGCCGGCCGGCAACGGAGTCTGGTCCACGCTACGCGTGGAAGCGGGGCGGCCGCTCTTCGGCGCCGACATGGATGCCGACACGCTTCCGCCCGAGGCCGGCATCGAGATGCGCGCGATCGACCACGCCAAGGGCTGCTATACGGGCCAGGAGGTCATCGTGCGCATCCGGGACCGGGGCCACGTCAATCGCCTGCTCCGGCGCCTCGACCTGGGGGACGTCCCCACGCCGGCGGCCGGCACGGAGCTCCACGCGGCGGACGGGAGCGGCAAGGTCGTCGGCCGCATCACGTCGGCCGTCGAGTCGCCGAGGAGCGGCGGCGTGCTGGCGCTCGGCTACGTCGCGCGGGGCGTGGAGCGTGTGCGCGTCGACGGGCGCGAGATCGTCGTTTCCGGCGTGAGCGGCGCCTAGGCCGCTCGCCGCGCGTCACCCTCGACGCGCTCGCGACGAGCCCGGCGCGACTAGGTTGCCGGTGCCGCGGCCGTCCGCGCTCCGGCGCGTGCCGCGCGCGCGGACGCGAGTCGGTGCGCGACGATCAGCTCGCCGTGCTCGCGGCCGTTCTCGATGAAGATCTTGTTCGCGTCGTGCCCGGCCGCGATCACGCCCGCGAGATAGACGCCGGGTACGTCGGTCTGCATGGTCGCGGGATCGTGCGCAGGGATCCCGGTGGATTCGTCGATCGACACGCCGAGCTTCCTGAGCAGCGCGTGATCGGCGTGCCACCCGGTCAGCGCCAACACGAAGTCGTTCGGGATCTCGGTGCTCGTGCCGTTCTCCTCGCTACGCAGGACGACCGACCTCGGTCGGATCTCGGCGACCCGGTGCCGCCAGTGCATCCGGATCTCGTCCTTCTCGATCCGGTTGTTGATGTCCGGCACCACCCACGGCTTGATCCGGTCGAGCGCGTCGCCGAAATGAGCCATGGTGACCCGGGCACCGTTGCGATGGAGCTCGAGCGCGGCCTCGACGGCCGAGTTCCCACCCCCCACGACGAGCACGTCGCTGTCGTAGTACGGGTACGGCTCTCGGTAGTAGTGCCTCACCTTGGCGAGGTCTTCGCCGGGCACGCCGAGCGCGTTCGGACGGTCGAAGCCGCCGGTGGCCATCACGACCGCCGCCCCCACCTGCGTCGCCGTCGTTCCGTCGCCGCGCCGCGTGCGCACGGTGAACGCGCCGTTCTCGCCGTCGATCGCGAGCACCTCCTCGTACTGCCGGACGTCCAGCTGCCAGTGGTCGACGACCTTCCGGTAATACGCGAGCGCCTCGCGGCGCGTGGGCTTCGCGTCGGGGATCGTGAACGGCACGCCGCCGACCTCGAGCAGGACCGCCGTGCTGAAGAACGTCATGTAGTACGGGTAGCCGATCAGGGAGTTGGTCACGCATCCCTTGTCGAAGAGCACGCACGACGTGCCGGCCCGCTTGGCAGCCGCGCCGACCGCGATGCCGCACGGCCCCGCACCCACGACGATCAGCTCGAGTCGGTCCTTCATCGTGGCTCGGGGTAACCCCTCCCCCGCCACGTGTTCCGGTCGGCCTACGCGGCCGCCATCGCCGCCGTCTTCGCGTGAATGAAGCGCGCGATCGCGCGCGGCGTCTCGAAGTTCTGCTCGGTGATCTCGGTCGGGTCGACCTGCACGCCGAACGTCTCCTCGACCCAGTCGACGAGCTCCATGACGCCGAGCGACGTGATCACGCCGTTTCGCAGCAGCGAGTCATCGTCGCGCAGCTCCTTGTTGCGGCGCATATACAGAAAATTCGCGACCACGAAGGTGACGACCTGTTCGAGGATCTCTGGTTCGTTCATCTCTCTTCACTCCGTCTCATTCCACGGGGGCATGTAGACCGTCACCGAGCAGCACGTCGGCTCCTTCCAGGGGCAACACGGATCCTTCGCGACCTGACGCCATGAAACGCCGATACCAGATCTGTGCCGAGAGAACGCCGACCAACGCCTGGTTCTCGAGAAAGCCGGTGGCGCGTCCGGTGCGGCATCGGCGGACGAGGCCGGCGACCGCCGACGGCTCGAAGAGGCCGACGTCCTCGATGGCGGCCGCGTCGAGCAGCTCTTCGACGTACTCCGGCGTCCCGCTCGCTCCGAAGAACGCGGCCGCGTCCGGCGCCCGATAGGGCTGCTTCGCACGGCGAGGCATCGACGACGGAAGCGCCCGCGCCGCCCACCGATGGAGCACGTCCTTCTCTTGCAGCACGCGCAGGCGGGAGCGCACCGGGAGTGCGGCGGCGAACGCGAAGAGTCGGTGGTCGAGGAAGGGGAAGCGCCCTTCGAGCCCGTGGGCGAGCGCCATGCGGTCACCCTGCGAGCTCAGGAGGTAGCCGGAGAGCAACGTGGTCGTCTCGAGCCAGGCCGCGCGCTCGAGGTCCGACCAGGCGGCGTATCCGTTCGGAAGCTCGTCCCGGAGGTCCTGCAGCACGTCCGTGTCCGTGAGCGCTTCGCGGACGTCCGCGCCGTAGAAGTCCTTGATCCTCGACGTGAGCAGGAAGCGGGGCATGTGCGAGAAGAGGGGATCGTCGGCCGCTCCCGCCTCCAGGAACGAGCGTGCCCAGAGCTCACCGCCGCGGCCGCGGTGATCCAGATAAGGATAGAGACGCTCGAAGAGACGCGGCCGCAGCCTCGAGTCCGGCCGACGAGAGCAGAAGCGGCGGACCGCCGTCTCCTTGAACAGATCGTAGCCGAGGAAGATCTCGTCGCTCCCCTCGCCCGTGAGCACGACCTTGATCGCGCCCTCCCGCGTGAGGCGCGCGAGGTGGTACATCGGCGCGGGCGCGGTGCGGACGAGCGGCGTCTCGCAGTGCCAAACCACGTCGGGGAAGACGCGCGCGACGTCGTCCGCGCCGACCGCCGTCTCGGCGTGCCGCGTGCCGAGCGCCCCGGCCACCGCCTTCTGGTGCGGCCGCTCGTCCAGGAGCGGGTCCTCGAAGCCGATCGAGAAGCTGCGCAGCTGGAACGGCGACGCGGACGCGGCCAGCGAGCTCGTCACCGTCGAATCGAGGCCGCCGCTCACGTAGACGCCGACCGGCACGTCGGCGCGCATGCGCAGCCGCACCGACGACTCGAGCAGCTCGCCCAGATGCTCGACGGTGTCCGCCGGCTCAGCGTCCGCCGCCTCGTATTCGGGCTCCCAATACCGCCGCGTCAGCAGCTCGCCGTCGCGCCAGAGTGCCCAGGTGCCGGGTGGCAGCTGGGACACGCCCGCGAAGACCGTCCGGGGCGCGCGCGCCGACCAGAACGTGAACACCTCGTCGAGCCCCGCCAGATCCGGCGCGGCCGCGACCTCGCCGCTCGCGAAGAGCGCCTTCGCCTCGGAGCCGAACACCAGATCACCCGCGGGCTCGGCGTAGAACAGCGGGCGGATGCCGAAGCGGTCGCGCGCGAGCACGGCCGTGTGGCGAAGGCGGTCGTAGAGCACGAAGGCGAACTGACCGTTCAGCCGCCCGAACAGGCCGCCGCCCCACTCCTCCCAGCCGTGAACCAGGACCTCCGTGTCGCTCCGCGTGCGGAACGTGTGGCCCCGCTGCCGCAGCTCGGCCGCGAGCTCGACGTAGTTGTAGATCTCGCCGTTGAACACGACGACGAGGCGCCCGTCCTCGTTCGTCAGCGGCTGCGCGCCTCCGGCGAGGTCGATGATGCTGAGCCGCACGTGCGCGAGGCCGGCCCGCGCATCCGCGAAGAATCCGTACCCGTCGGGGCCCCGGTGTCGCAGCGCGGCCGCCATGCGCCCGAGCGCGTCGAGCGAGACGTCTCGCGCCGGACCCGACGCACGCAGGATACCCGCGATGCCGCACATGTCAGGCGGTGTGTCTCGGGGCGGTGTGCCTGGGAACCGGCTGGACCAGCAGTGAGTGCGTGTGCAGATACGCCGTGGTGGCGCGCTTCTGGTCGATGTCCGCGTACGCCCGCGAGACCTCGTCCACACCCAGCCCGAGGCAGTCGGCAGCTTCCTCGGCCGTCCAGCCGCTGTCGCGCGCGAAGAGCACCAGGTCGAGCGTCGCCGTGGGCAGCGAGAAGTAGAACTCCTCCTGCGTCTGCGGGAGCGAATAGGTATCCGTCGTCGGCGGCCGCTCCACGATGCCGCACGGCACGTCGAGATGACGCGCGAGCTGGTAGACCTGCGTCTTGTAGAGGTGCGCGATCGGCTTCACGTCCGCGAGCCCGTCGCCTCCCTTCACGAAGAAGCCCTGGTCGTACTCGAGCCGGTTGGGCGTTCCCACAACCGCGTAGTGCAGCCGGTCCGCGTGATGGTACTCGAGCGTCTTGCGCACACGCTGCTTGAAGTTCGTAGCCGCCACGATCTCCAGGTAACTCGTCGCACTCAGGCGAACCCGGTGATCGGAGCCGTCCGGAGATCGGGCGGCGAGATAGAAGACGTTCAAGCGATCCGTCTCGAGGCGCGCGCCGGGCAGCACGATCTTGGAGGCCCAGCCCGGGCCGTACTCGGGGAGTGCCCGCCGTATCGCCTCGTCACGCCGCTCGTAGCAGCGCAGCGCGGCCAACGCGTCGCCGATGTCCTCGAGGGCCGTGTCGATACCGAGCTGCGCGGCGAGCTCGCTCGCCAGCTCCAGGCTCTGCGGATCGGAGTCGCGCTCCGGCATGAAGAGACCGAAGACCCGCCGTGGCCCGAAGGCGCGCGTGGCCAGAGCCGCCGAGACGGAGCTGTCCACGCCGCCGCTCATGGCGACCACCACGCCGCGCCGGTCGAGCACCTCGCCGACCTGCGTGCGCAGCGCCGTGCAGATCTCTTCGACCGCGGTTTCGGGGTCGAGGCGCAACAGCTCGTCCGGACCGTTCATTGCATTGCCCTGAGACGTGGGGGAAGCGGGGGTCGTGTCGATCTGGCTCATATCACACATCGTGCCTCATGACGACCGGGACGCGGAGTCACCACATCGAAGACGGCAATCTGGCGGTCAGCCTGTGGAAGGCCGCCGAGCGCCGTGGGCATTTGGAAGCTTTCGTCGGCCGCGAGGGAATCGTGCACTACCCTCGGTTGGCGGCCCGCGCGGCGGCAATCGCCGTCGCGCTCGTGCGACGGGGTGTGGCGTCGGGTGATCGGGTCGCGATCCTCCTCGAGCGCGGACCGGATGCCGCAGCCGCGTTGTTCGCAGCTTACGCCGTAGGCGGAATCGCGGTGATGGTCAACGACCGCTACCGGGCGCGCCAGATCGAGTACGCGCTCGCGCACGCGGGCGCTTCGGTGCTCCTCACCACCGCGGACATGCTGGACCGCCAGCACCGGGACCTCTCGACCTCGGCGACGGTGCTGGACGTGTCCGAGATCCCCGAGGCGGGCGACTTCGAGCCGATCCGCAGGGTGGGTCCCGACCTCGCGCAGATCATCTACACGTCGGGCTCGACGGGCATGCCGAAGGGCGTCGTGTATACGCACGGCGCGCTCCAGGCCGGCATTCGGGCCGTGGCCGGCTATCTCGGGTTGACCCACGAGGACCGCGTGGCCAGCCTGCTGCCGCTGAGCTCGGTCTACGGGCTCAACCAGCTCCTCACGGCGGTCGCCTGCAGCGCGAGCCTCGTGGTCGAGCTCTCGCCGCTCGCCCAGGAGATCGTCGCCGCGCTCGCCCAGCGGAAGGCCACGGTCCTCGCGGCCGTCCCGCCGCTCTGGATCCAGCTCCTCGCTTCACCCGACCTGCCCGCGCTCCACGGGCTGAGGATCGCGCAGAACGCCGGCGGCCATCTGCCCGCCGATATCGTGCGGCGGCTGCGCACCGCCCTGCCGTCCACGCGTCTGTATCTCCAGTACGGGATGACCGAGACGTTCCGGAGCACGTATCTGCCCCCGAACGAGGTCGACCGCCGTCCCGACTCCATGGGTCGCAGCATACCCGGAGCTGAGATCCTGCTGGTGGACGATGACGGGCATGCCGTCGAGCCGGGCGTGGTCGGCGAGGTCGTGCACCGCGGTCCCACCGTCGCCGCGGGCTACTGGAACGACCCGGAAGCGACCGCGCGCACCTTCCGTCCCAACCCGCTGCGCGTTCCCGGCGCCCCGGACTCGGAGCGCGTGGTGTTCACGGGAGATCTCGCCCGCCGGGACGCCGACGGGTTCCTGCATTTCGTGGGACGGCGCGACCGCATGATCAAGAGCATGGGGTTCCGCGTGGGCCCCGACGAGGTCACCGACGCGCTGCACGCTTCGGGCGAGATCCGCGAGGCGGTGGTCGATGCCGAGCCCGATCCCTCCCGCGGCGAGCGCATCGTGGCCTACGTGGTCCTGCGCGAGGACGCCTCGCTCACCCGTCTCGAGCGGTTCTGCCGCGCGGAGCTGCCCGTGTTCGCGCACCCCAGCGTGTACGTGCCCCGTGCCACGCTGGCGCGTCTCCCGAGCGGCAAATACGACATGGAGGCGATCCGCCGGGGCGACGCTCCGCAGGCGCAGGACTCGCGGAGCCAGGACGCGGAGGCGCCGGCGGCGGAGCGACCAGCCGGGCGTCCTCGGGTGATCGACCCGCGTCACCGCGCGACCCGAGCGGGCTTACATTTGGCGGGTGGAACCTGAAGCAGGCCCCCGCCCAGGCACACCCGAAGGGCCCCGCCCCGCGAGCTTCGACGCGCTGGCCCGCGAGCTCGAGCAAGCGTTCGACCGCACCTTCGCGCGGGCGGTGGCGCCCGGTGGCCCGAACCCCGCTGCGGGCGCCGACGCGCCTCGACGCGAAGGCACCCCACCACCGTGGGCCGAGCGCGACTTCAACCGGCTCGCGCTCGCCGCCTTCGCGCTCCAGTTCGCGAGCATCCCCGCGTACCGGGGGATGTGCGAGACGCGCGGGCTGACCCCCGCCACCGTCACGCGATGGGAGGAGGTTCCTCCCGTGCCGGCGACCGCGTTCAAGCATCTCGACCTGACGGTCCAGCCGAACCGACGCCCGGAAGCGGTCTTCCGCACGAGCGGCACGAGCCGGGGCCGCCGTGCGCGAGGACGGCATCTCGTCGCGAGGCTCTCGCTCTACCGGCGCTCGCTCGTCCCGACGTTCGGAGCGCACGTCGTGCGGGGCGGGCGTCTCCCCTTCATCTCGCTCGTGCCGCCATGGCGCGAGCGCGCCGACTCCTCCCTCTCCTTCATGGTGAGCGCTGCGGCCGAGAGCTACGCGACCGAAGCGCTCTGGCTCGTGGACGGGAGGGGACGGCTGGACGAGGACCGGCTCAGGTCGACGTTGCAGGCCGCCGAGCGCGCGACCGTCCCGGTCCTCCTCGTCGGCACCGCGCTCGCGCTCCTGCACGCGGCGGAGATGCTCGAGGCCTTCCGACCCGTCGCGCTGCCGCCGGGCAGCCGCATCATGGACACGGGTGGGTTCAAGGGGATGGAGCGCGAGACGACCCGCGACGAGCTGCATACCCGCCTCGCCGCCGTCACCGGCGTGCCGCTCTCCATGATGGTGGGCGAATACGGCATGACCGAGCTCCTGTCCCAGCTCTACGAGCCCGTGCTCGAGGCCGGCGTCGCGGCATCCGGCTGGTACGTGCCCGCGCCTTGGCTGCGTGTGCGCGCGCTCGATCCGACGACGCTCGCCGAGGTGCCCGACGGAGCACCCGGCCTCCTCGCCTTCTTCGACCTCGCCAACGCCGGCTCGGTGTGCCACGTGCTCACCGAGGATCTCGGGGCCGTGTGGGGCGGCCGCGTGCGCCTGGAGGGACGCGCGGCGGGAGCGGAGCCACGGGGTTGCTCGATCGCCATGGACGAGCTGATGGAGGCGGCCAAGCAGTCCGACGATCAGTCGGCCGACCGGTCGCACAGGCCGGCCAGGGGCTCACGGTCCGCGGACGACGCGGCCTCGTGAGCGCCCGTGCGCCGGATGCGCCGCCCGCCGCCTCCAGCGAGCGGGACGCCGGCGGAGCCGCCGCCACGCCGGCCGAGATCGCGAAGCTGGCGGAGAAGCTGCGGGCTTCATGCGAGCATCTGCGCGGCCGTACCGCGCCCGACATCGCGCGGGCGCTCGGCGCTGCCGGCGCCCGCTTCCTGACGCCGTCCGACGAGCTACGCCGCGAGGCGCTGGCGGGTCTGCCCGCGAGCTCCGGTCTGTCGGACGCATCTTCCCGGGCTCTGCTCGACGCCATGGCCGCCGACTGGACGGAGGCGCGGCTCCTACGCTTGCTCGCGGTCGAGCTCGGCGAGCCCTGCCCGCTCGACGGCTTCGTGGAGCGCGCCGGGCGCCGCTCCCTCGCGGTCGGCCCTTCGCTCTGCGTGCAGGTCGCGGCGGGCGGGGTGCCGGGCGTCGGCGTCACCGCGGTCCTGCGGAGCCTGCTCGTGAAGGCGCCTACGCTGCTAAAGGCAGCGCGAGGCGACGCGCTCCTGCCGGCGCTCTTCGCGCGGGCGCTCGCCGAGGTGGACGAGGCGCTCGCGGCCTCGCTGGCGGTCCGCTACTGGCCCGGCGACAGCCCGGCTCACGCCGACGCCGCGCTCGCGCTCGCCGACGTCGTGGTCGCCTACGGCTCCGACGAGGCGGTGGAGGCGGTGCGCGCGCGCGCCCCGGTGACGGCGCGGTTCGTGGCTTACCACCATCGCGTCTCCGTGGGGCTCGTCGGGCGTGACGCGCTCGCCCCGGACGCCATCGACGCGGCGGCGGCGGACGTGGCTGCCGCGGTGTCGGCCTACGACCAACGCGGCTGCGTGTCGCCCCAGATCGTGTACGTGGAAGAAGGCGGCGCCTGCCCGCCCGCGGAGCTCGCCGCTCGGCTAGCCGGCGCGATGGAGCGCGCGGAGGCGCACCGACCCACGGGCGTCCTCGATGCCCCGAGCGCGTCCAGGCTGCAGCAGGCCCGCGGCACTGCGGAGATGATCGCCGGCGGCGGTGGCGGCTCGCTCTACCACGGCGGTGCCGCGGCGTGGACGGTGGTGTGGGAGCCGGGCGACGCACCCGAGACGCCCACGGCGGGACGCTTCGTGCGCGTGCGGCCGATCGCCGACGCGGCCGCGCTCACTGCCGTGCTGCGGCCCTTCGCCGCACACCTACAGACGGTCGGCGTCGCCGGATTGGGCAGGCGGCTGGACGACGTGGCGCGAGCGCTCGGGGAGATCGGCGTGTCCCGCGTGGCCCCGTTCCAGGCGGTGCCGTATCCGCCGCCCTGGTGGCATCACGACGGGCGGGGACCCCTGATCGATCTCGTACGCTGGGTGGACGTGGAGCGCACGGCCGACGAGCGGCCTACTCCTCCTGCGTCTGCTGCTCCGCTCGCCAGATGACCATTTGACGGCCCCCGCGAGGGTTTTCCTCGACCCTGACGGTGAGCGAATCGCCCTCGTCGATGCCCAGATCCTCGCGCATCTCCAGCGGGATCGTGACACGACCACCGACGCCCACGACGACGTCGGTGTAGTAGAGCGTACGATAGATGGCCATCAAAGCTCCTCGTCTTGTGCGCTCGAGGCGCGTAATCTAAGCGATCCCCAGGGGCTTCGGTACGGATCTCCTGGGCCTGGAACGTCTTACGGCGGCGCGCAGCGAACGGCCGCTCGCGGACCCCGCTCATGGCCCCCTCCACGGTGACCAACCCCTCCGACGCCGCCTTCCGCCTGGAGGGCGTGAGCAAGCGCTTCGGCAACCATAACGCGGTGTCCGACTTGACGTTGGAGGTGCCGCGCGGCGTGATCTGCGGCCTCCTCGGACCCAACGGCTCGGGAAAGACCACGACGATCCGCATGATCATGGGGATCCTGCGCCCCGACCGGGGCTCGGTCACGCTCTTCGGCGCCGATCCCGCGGCGGTGCGCCGACAGAAGGTCGGGTATCTACCGGAGGAGAGGGGCGTCTACCGGAAGATGAAGTGCCTCGATCTCGTCACCTTCCTGGCCGAGATCCGCGGCGTTCCACGGGCCGAGGCGAGGCGGCGCGGTCGCGCGTGGCTCGAGCGGCTCGGCCTTCCCGAGTGGGCCGACAAGAGGGTCGAAGACCTCTCCAAGGGGATGCAGCAGAAGGTCCAGTTCATCGGCACGGTCCTCCACGAGCCCGAGCTGCTCATCCTCGACGAGCCGTTCAGCGGTCTCGACCCGCTCAACCAGGACGTGCTCGAGACGATCGTGCGCGACCTGCGTGCCCGAGGCACCACGATCCTCTTCTCGACGCACATGATGGATCAGGCGGAGCGGCTGTGCGAGCGCGTCTGTCTCATCTCCAGGGCGCACAAGGTGCTGGACGCCGACCTCCGCGAGCTCAAGGCGGCCGAGCGCAAAGGCGTGGTGGCGGTCGAGTTCCGGGGCTCCGACGCCTGGATCGCCGGCCCCGAGATCGCGCGCACGGAGCGTTCGAACGGAAGCCTGCACCTCCACCTGAAGGACGGAGCGGATCATCGCGCGATCCTGCGACGTGCGGTGGACGCCGGCGTGGACGTCCTGCGGTTCGAGCTGGTCGAGCCGCGGCTGCACGAGATCTTCGTGCGGCACGCGGGTGCCGCCGCCGCCGGCGACGGCGGCGTTCCAGCGGCGAGCACGGCGCGCGCATGAACTGGAACGACGTATGGGCGGTGATCCGCCGCGAGTACCTGCAGCGCATCCGCTCGCGGGCGTTCGTCATCAGCACGATCGTCGCGCCGCTCTTCATGGCGGGCGTCTTCCTGGTGCCGATGTTCTTCGCGAACCGGACAGAGGCGCGCGACCGCCGCATCCTGGTCGTGGACGAGACCGGGGTGCTCCACGACCGGCTGGCGACGCGACTCGAGGACAACGGTTGGACCGTCGCCGCCGCACCGCCCGAGGCCGACACGTCCGAGCTGCGCCGGCGGGTGACCTCCGGCGAGATCGGAGGCTTCCTGGTGCTCGACGGCCGCACGCTCGCCACCGGCGAGCTGACGCTCTATGCGGAAGACCAGCCCTCGCCGTTCGACCGCCTGATGCTGCGCACGTCGGCGTCCAGGGCGGCGCTCGAGGCGGGGCTCGAGCGGAGCGGCATCGATGCCGACGCGATGCTCGACGGGGGAGAGCTGCACGTCGAGCTGCTCGCCGAGGAAGCGACGACCGCGCGGACGCCCGATTTCTGGGTCGCGTACATCGGCGCGTTCTTCCTCTACATCGTGATCCTGATGTACGCGGTCGCCGTCATGCGCGCGACGCTCGAGGAGAAGACCAGTCGCATCGTGGAGGTCATCGTCTCGTCCATGAAGCCCTGGCACCTGATGCTGGGGAAGATCCTCGGCGTCGGAGCCGTGAGCCTCACGCAGCTCTCGATATGGCTGCTCACGGGCACGTTGCTCGGCTCGGCCGGCTTACCCGCCATGGTCGCCGCCCGCCCCGACCTGTCCGATCTGTCGTCCATCCGGGAAGCGCTGCCGGGCGTCGGCTTCGTGGCGCTGTTCGTCGCGTTCTTCCTCCTCGGGTTCTTCATGTACTCCGGGCTCTACGCATGCGTCGGCGCGATGTGCAACACGCACGAGGAAGCGCAGCAAGCGCAGGCGCCGCTGGTCGTCTTCCTCGTCGGGCCGATCCTGCTCCTGATCCCCGTCATCCAGAGCCCGTCGAGCACGATGGCGACGAGCCTCTCCCTCTTTCCCCTCTTCTCGCCGATCCTGATGTGGGCCCGCGCGGCGGGCGGCGGCGCTCCCGCCTGGCAGGTCGGCCTGTCGATGCTGCTCATGACGCTCTCGGTGGTGGCGATCGCGTGGGTCGCGGGCCGGATCTACAGCGTAGGCATCCTGATGACCGGCAAGCGGCCCACCCTCCCCGAGCTCTGGAGATGGGTCAAGGAAGCGTGACGACCTTCGCCCTGTGGGTGCTGGCGGCGAGCGTCCTGCTGCCGGTCTACGCGTACGCAGGCTATCCGCTCATTCTCTGGCTGCTCGGTCGGCTCCGGCGCGCACCGGCGTCCGGCACCGCGGCCGCGGCCGCGTCCGTGGACGGCGATTGGCCGCGCGTGTCGATCAGCATCGCCGTGTACAACGAGGAAGCGCAGGTGCGCGAGCTCATCAAGAGCCTGCTCGCGCTCCGGTATCCGCGCGACCGCCTGCAGATCCTCATCACCTCGGACGGCTCCACCGACGGCACCGACGCGATCGTCGCCGAATACGCCGCCCAAGGGGTCGAGCTGCTGCGGATGCCGGAGCGTGGCGGCAAGACGAAGGCGGAGAACGCGGCCTCGCAGCGCCTGACCGGCGAGATCATCGTCAACACGGACGCGTCCACGCGCATCCTTCCCGACGCGCTCGAGCCGCTCATCGCGGCCATGCGCGATCCGAAGGTGGGCTGCGCGTCCGGGCGCGACGTCAGCCACGGCTCCGACGCCGGCAACGCCAACCGCGGCGAGTCCGGCTACGTGGGCTACGAGATGACCGTGCGCGACCTGGAGACCGCGGTCTCGGGGATCATCGGCGCGTCCGGCTGCTTCTACGCGATCCGCGCGGACCTGCACCGTGTGCCGCTGCCCGACACGTTGAGTCGCGACTTCGCTGCGGCCCTGAAGGCGCAGGAGTTCGGCTACCGGGCCGTCTCGGTGCCGACGGCGCTCTGCCTGGTGCCGCGCGGGCAGTCGCTGCGCAAGGAGTACCGCCGCAAGGTGCGCACGATCGCCCGCGGCATGCGCACGCTGTGGTACAAGCGGCGGCTGGCCAATCCGCTCCGCGAGGGGGTGTTCGCCTGGATGCTCCTCAGCCACAAGGTGGTGCGCTGGATGATCCCGTGGACGGGGCTCACCGCGCTGCTGGCGCTCGCCGTGCTGGCGCCGTCCCACGCGTGGGCGCGGGTGCTGGTCGGCGCGGCCGTGCTGGTGCTCGGGCTCGCCGCCGTGGGTTGGCAGCTCGCCGAGCGGCCACGCGTGCCGAAGGTGTTCGCGGTGCCGGCGTTTCTCGTCGCCGGGAACCTCGCGGCCGCGCACGCGCTCGTGCGCGTGATCTTCGGAGGAACCGACGCGGTGTGGGAGCCTACGCGCCGCGAGGTGGTGAAGTCGGCCTGAGGTGTCCCGACCGGACGCCGGCCGGGCTCAGGGGGTCGGAAGCGTGGACCTGAGGAGCCCGCCGAGCTGCCGTTCGTCCATGGCGCGCGCCTTCGCCACCGCTTCCTCGTAGCTCTCCTCGATGATGATCACCGTGGTCTGCGTGGACTCGCCGGCCCCGTCGGGACCGGCGGCGCGGTCGAACCGTATGCGGGCCCGGAACGTGGTGGGCCGGCGCGGATCGTCGACGAACTCGAGGTAGGCATCCCAGAGCAGACCCTCGTGGGCGATCGTGCCGACGTGGACGCCGACCGGTCGGGCCGGAGCGGCGCCGGGACCGTCATCGAGCGGAGGCTTGAACCGAGGCGCGTTCATCGGCGCTTACGATAGGAGGGGACGGCGGGCGAGTTCAACAGCAGCGTCGACGGTCCGGCATCAGCGCACGCGAAGGAGCCGCCGGGTGGCGCCGAGCGCCTCGCGCATCTCGCGCAGCTCCCACTCGCCGAGCTCCTCGCCGCCGTAGCGGGCGCGCAGGTAGAGATCGACCACCCGCTCGGCGGCCGCGCCCGCGGCCGAGCGCTCGCGACGCACCTGGCGGGCGAGGGCGAGGGGGGTGAGGCCGGGAGCGACCGTGAGACCGGCTCTCGCGCAGGCCGCGCGCAGCTGGAGGTAGAGCGCCGTCGTCGGCGGAACGCGGAGACGGTCGCGATGCTCCCACGCCCAGCGGAGCGCGCCCAGGAGTACCAGGGCGAGCAGGCCGACGACCCACCACGACCGACCGCCCGATGAGCCGGTCGCGTCGACCGGATCGAGCTGCCGCTCCTCGAACAGGCCGGAGAAGATCCCGAGCTGCGACTCGACGTCGTAGTCGAGCACCCACTTGTTCCAACGGTGCTGCAGACCGTCGAAGAAGATGCGGCCCGGCCACATCCATGAGGTGGTCACGTCGGTCGCCGGGCCGCCGGGAGGCGTCGGATCGAACGTGACCCAGCCGTATCCGGGGAACCACACCTCGACCCACGAGTGCGCTTCGTTCTGCGTGACCACGAGGTACTCGCCGAACGGGCTCCACTGCCCCCCGAGGAAGCCGTTCACGTTGCGGGCCTGGATGCCCACGCTCCTCAGCAGCATCACCATCGCCGTGCTGAAGTACTCGCAGTGCCCCTCGCGGCGCTCGAAGAGAAAGTGCTCGAGCGAGGTCTCGGCGGCGGTAGCGGGTAAGTCGCGCGTGTAGCCGAACGTGTGCAGGTAGCTCTCGATCGCGACCGCCCGGTCGTAGCGGTTGTCGAGCCCCTCCGTGAGCGAGTCCGCGAGGGCGACGATGCGCGGGTCGAGACGCGGGATCTGCAGATAGAACCGATCCGCGGGCACGTAACCACGACGCGCGTCGCGTAGGTCCTCCGGCGACGGCTCGGAAGCCGGCGAGTAGGCGGTGTAGACCGGCGGGACGGAGCCCCAGTAGATGAAGTCGCCCGCGTTGTCGAAGAGCGGCTGGATGCCGTTGTGCGCGTCGAACCCCAACGCCGGGTGCAGCGCGAAGAGCACGCGCACGTCGAGCGGTGATCCGTAGATCTTCTGGGCGATCACCTCCGATCCCCACCTCTCCTCGTACCACTGCGTGGGGCCGCCCGACGGCGGCATGCCGCTCGAGCGGGTCCAGCGCACGCCGTCGAAGTGATCGTACGAGCGTCCGCGCCACCTTAGGGCGTTCACGTTCGCCGGCACGCCCGTGGGAAACTCGACGCGCAGCACGATCTCCGGATTGCCTGCGATCGTGGAGCCGTGCTCGCCGATCGAGATCTCATCGCTGAACCCGGCGATGGAGGTCGCGAGCGTCTCCCCGCGACCGGCCCATCCCTGCGACACGCGCGGAAAGCTGACGAAGACACCCATCGCGATCAGCAGGATCACGCCCGAGAGCGTGCCGGTCGTCACGACGAGCCCGCGCGTGAGCGGCACGTCGCGCATGCCGTGCGCCTGAGCCTTGCGGCGCACGAGCCCGATGCTGAGCGCGAGCGTCGCGAGCACGACGTAGCTCACGAACGCGACCAGGAACAGGATGCCCGGCCGGTACGCGGTGGAGGCCAAGATCAGCGCGAACGACAACGCGTACAGCCGGAGATCGTTGGGCGCCTCGAGCGAGCGCAGCGACTCGGCGGCGAGCAGCAGCAGCAGCAGGTCCACCACCGGAATGACGACGTCGTCGCGAACCACGAAGACGTGGAAGAGCGCGCGGGCCACGAGGATCGCCGCCAGCGGGAGCCACAGCCGCTCGAGCCGCACGGCGAGCGCGCGGTCCGGCTGCCACCAGAGCGCGGCGATCAGCGCGGCGCCGGCGACGAGGGCCGAGACCGGCTCGAAGCCGGCCCCTCCCGCGAAGGCGAGCAGCCCCGAGAGCCCCATCAGCACGGTGAGGCGCCGGTGCAGCCGATGCAGGCTGGTCATGCCGCCACCGGCGTGGCGCCCGAGGCGAGCTTCGCCTCGGTACCCACCGCGAACACGTCGCCCCACCCGTCCAGCGGTGCGCGGGGGCGCACGGCCACGAGCACGCAGGCGGAGGGAGGGACCGGGAGCGCCGGCGCCGCGTCCGCGCTCGAGAAGTCCACGCGCGCGAGGATGTCGAGCGCGCGCTCCAGGTGGCCCGGACCGTGACCGGGCTCGAGCACCATGGTGCCCGCGGCGAGCGCGAAGGGCCGCTGGGCCGCCGCGGCGCCTGCCAGCAGGGCGGCCGCGACCTCGACGGCGACCTCGGCGGCCTCGCCGGGATCGTCACGGGTGTCCAGGCAGATCCAGCGCGTCTCCGCACCGTCCGCATCGTACTCGCGGACGACCGGGTTCGGTGAGCGTGCCGACGAGCGCCAGTGGATGTCGCGCGGGTCGTCACCGGGACGGTACCCGCGCAGGCTCCTGTACTCGCCGCGCGCGCCGGGCGCGCCGCGGGCGGTGCGGCCGACGCGCGGCGCGCGACCGCCGCCCGTGCGGGGCTCCCTCACCGGCCTGTCGGTTCGCGGCCAGACGACGATCTCGGCGGGAATCTCCACGTCGCGCTCCTTGCGGAAGAGCCCGAACGGGAAGGACGTCGAGATGGTCACGGTGCGCAGCGGATAGATGCCGCGCCGCACGAAGCTGTTCACCGAGCGGGCGGACGCGCCTTTCTTGGCGGCCACGTGCGCGACGAACGCGCGGTTCGGCAGGCCCGTCTCGACGATCTCGAGAGCGAGGCTCGGCAAGAAGCGCTTGCGGTTCGTGACCTCGTACTGGAGACGCAGATCCTGACCGACGGCGACGGAGCGCGGCGGCTTCCGCTCGATCGTGACGTCGCGTATCGCCTGCTCGGAGAGCCAGCTGCTGACCGTCATGAAGCCGATCATGGAGCCGAGCAGCAGATAGAGCAGGTTGTTCGCCGTGTTCATCGCGGCGAAGCCGACCGCGACCGTGCCGAGCGTGAACGCGAGCCCGAACGCTGTGAAGTAGATGCGTCGCCAGGCACGGAGCTGCCGCCAGACGTGCGCCAGCCCCGCGTGCACCCTGCGGGCCGCGCCCTGCCACGCGCCGCCGGTGCCCCGCCCGCTGCTGTTCCTGCTCCTGCTCCTGCTCTTGGCTGGGACGCCGGCCGAGCTCACAGCGGCGCCTCGATCTCCGCGAGCAGCGCCTCGAGGATCGCGGCCGCCTCGTCGTGCACGTCCAGCGTCGTGCCGGACGCGCCCGCGGGTAAAATGCGATGCGCGAGACACGGCACCGCGAGCGAGCGTACGTCGTCCGGCACGAGGTACGTCCGGCCCTGCGTGAGCGCGTAGGCCCGGGCCGCCCGGTAGAGCGCCATGTTCCCGCGCGGGCTCACGCCCATGCGGAGACGCGGCGACGAGCGTGTAGCCTGCACGATCTTCATCACGTAATCGAGGATCGCGGGATCGACGATGACTTCGTCCACGCGGTTCTGGAGCTGGAGCACCTGCGCCGGCTGCAGCACCGTCTGGAGGCGATCCATGACCGGCTCGTGCGCGGCGTCCTCCGACAGGATGCGCCGCTCCGCCTCGTCGTCCGGGTAGCCGATCGTGATCCGCATGAGGAAGCGGTCGAGCTGGCTCTCGGGGAGCGGGTAGGTGCCGTGGTGCTCGAGCGGGTTCTGGGTCGCCATCACCAGGAAGGGCCGGGGCAGCGCGAAGGTCCGGTCGTCGATCGTGACGGTTCCTTCCTGCATGGCCTCGAGCAGCCCGCTCTGCGTGCGCGGCGGGGCGCGGTTGATCTCGTCGGCGACCACCACGTTGGTGAAGATCGGGCCCGGTCTCGTCTCGAAGGTGGCGGTCAGCGGGTTGTAGACCGAGACGCCGAGCACGTCCGAGGGCAGCAGGTCGGCCGTGAACTGGATCCTGCGGAAGCCCAGCCCGAGCGTCTTGGCGAGCGCCTGTGAGAGCGTGGTCTTACCGACCCCGGGAACGTCCTCGAACAGCACGTGGCCGCGCGCGAGCAGCGAGGCGAGCGCGAGCCGGACGACCCCGCGCTTGCCGTGGAACACCTTCTCGACTTCCTGAACCAGGTGGTCCAGCAGCTCGAGCGACGGACGAGCCTCTCGACTGGGTGCTGTCGCGCTCGGATCTGCCATCGCCTAGGCCCCCTTGAGCTGTGATGACGGCTGGGAAAATCGAGGAATGAGGGGGCGGAGAGTGCTCGAAAAGTATAACCCGACCCCCTCGAAAATTGTTCGACGAACGGAAGGAGAAAGCGCGCACGAGCCGCCTTGACCCCCCCCGTGGCGCGACGTAGGTTCCACCCGCTCGGGGCCCTTGTTCCGATTCGTCACAAGCGTTGTGCCCGTAGCGGAAACGGCCCATCTGGCGCCTCCGTCCCCCCTTTCGACGGATGCGCGACGCCTCGTCGAGGAGCACGGCGCAGGATGAACAAGAACTGGCTGATCGGCGGCCTCGCGGGCGTGCTCGCGCTCGCGGGTGTCGCGTTCGTCCAGGGCGGTGGCGGCGAATCCGAAGGCGAAGCGGGCTCGACGATCCAGCCGATCGCCTTCCCGCACAACCTCCACGCCGGCACCGAGGAAGGGCAGGCCAGGATGGACTGCCAGTTCTGCCACTTCTCCGCGGAACGCTCGGTCGACGCCGGCATCCCGCCCGTCTCGACCTGCTGGGGATGCCACCAGGTGGTCACGGGCCGGAACGCGCCCCAAGAAGTCGCGAAGATCCGCGAGTACTTCGAGAGCGGCGAGTCCATTCCGTGGGTTCGCATCTACAAGATCTCCGACCACGCGCACTTCCCGCACATGCGCCACATCAACGCGGGCCTCGCGTGCCAGCAGTGCCACGGCGAAGTGCAGACGATGGGCGTCCTCGAGGAGCGCAGCCCCGTGTGGGGTGGTGCCAACATGGGGTGGTGCATCGACTGCCACAGGCAGCCGAACGAGCAGGGCGTGCAGCAGGCCTCGACGGACTGCGCGGTGTGCCACTACTGATGGCTCCGAAAGGACAGAGGCTCAACTAGATGTCGAGAGATCTCGCGGAGCGGCACGACGGCATCCTGCGCCGTGACTTCCTCAAAGTCGTCGGCGTCACCGGCGCCGGGGCCACGGTCGCCGGCTGCAGCACGGGCGACGTCGAGCGGCTGCTGCCCTACGTGGTCGCGCCCGAGGAGATCACGCCGGGCGTAGCGACCTGGTACACGACCGTCTGCGGCGGCTGCGCGGCCGGCTGCGGCATGTGGGTGCGCACGCGCGAGGGCCGCGCGGTCAAGATCGAAGGCAATCCGGCCCACCCGATCTCCGAGGGCGGGATGTGCGCGCGGGGTCACGCGACCCTGCAGCACCTCTACAACCCGGACCGCTTCCACGGCCCGATGATCCGCGAGGGCGCGGTCTTCCGTCAGGGAACGTGGGACGAGGCGGAGAGGCTGCTGGCGGCGCGCCTGCAGCGCGCGCGTAACCCGCAGAACACGGTGGATCGCGGCGACGTGCTGCTGATCGCGGGACACACCGGTCCGACGATGAGCCGCCTGCTCGACGAGTTCGTGGGCGCGCTCGGCGGCCGCCGCGTGAACTACGACGCCGTCTCCGACGCGCCGCTGGTCGAGGCCGCGCGCATCGCGTACGGCATCGCCGGCGCCCCGATCTACGACATCGCCGCCGCACGGCTGCTCGTGTCGTTCGGCAACGACTTCATCGACTTCGGGCCGTCGTCCGTCGAGCACAACAAGGGCCTCGCTCGCATGAGCGCGGTGAACGACGAGACGCACGCGAAGGGCCGCTTCGTGTTCCTCGGGCCCCGCCTCTCGGTGACCGGGCTCAACGCCGACGAGTGGATCCCGATCCGGCCCGGCTCCGAAGCCGCCGTCGCGCTCGGCATCGCCGCCGCGATCGCGGGCCCCGGCGCCGCGGGCCCGTACGCGAACCTGCTCTCGGCCTACAGCCCGGCGCGCGCGGCGGAGGAGGCGGGTGTCAGCGAGGAGGCGATCGTGGCGCTCGCCGAGCGCTTCCGCTCCGAAGGCCCGAGCCTCGCGCTCGGCCCCGGCGCCGGCGCGCATCACCGCAACGCCACCGCGGCGAACCTCGCCGTCATGATCCTCAACCAGGTGGCCGGCAACGTCGGCACGACGGTGCACTACCGCGAAGGCACGAGGGTCGCGGCGGGCGCGGCGAGCGACATGCAGGCCGCGATCCAGGCGATGGCCGCCGGCCAGATCGGCGTGGCGATCGTGCACGGCCCGAACCCGGCGTACTCGCTCCCCGAGGCGGCCGGCTTCCGCGAGGCGTTCGATCGCGTGCCGTTCAAGGTGTCCTTCGCGACGGCGATGGACGAAACGTCGGCGATGGCCGACCTGATCCTGCCGGACGCGCACTTCCTCGAGTCGTGGGGCGACTCGGCGCCGCGCGCGGGCGTGCTCTCGATCCAGCAGCCGGTGATGTCGCGCGTGCCGCTGTTCGACTCCAAGCAGTCGGGTGACGTGCTGCTCTCCGTGCTCTCGGTGATGAACCTCCGCTCCGCGACCGGAGGCTCCGGCGCGGCGGCGACGTTCTACGAGTACCTGCGGGCGGCGCACGCGCAGTCGTTCGGCCCCGACTTCGAGGCGGGATGGCGCGAGGCGCTGCGCACGGGCGTGGTGACGACGGCGGTCCCCGCCGCGCCGGCTCCCGCGCTACGCGCGCCGGATCGCGCGCTCGCGTTCGAGGCCCCGGCGCTCGACGGCGGCGGCGAGCTCTCGCTGCTCGTGCACCCGTCCCCGCGTTACGGCGGCGGCGAGTTCGCGAACAGCGCCTGGATGCAGGAGCTGCCCGACCCGGTCTCCAAGATCGTCTGGCACTCCTGGCTCGAGATCAACCCGGTCACCGCCGAGGCGCGCGGCCTCGTGAACGGGGACGTCGTGACGGTCACTTCCCCGCACGGCTCGGTCGAGCTGCCGGTCTGGCTCTACCGCGGCATCCGCGAGGACTCGGTCGCGCTCGCGATGGGCAACGGGCACACCGCGATGGGCCGCTACGCCGACGGTCACGGCGTGAACGCGCTCGACCTGCTGCCCGCCGAGAGCGAGCAGCCGTCGGGCGCCATGTTGACCGTCGCGACCACCGTCACGATCGAGCCCACGGGCGAGCGCAGACGGCTCGTCATGACCGACGGCTCGGACGGCGACCAGCACGACCGGCCGATCGCGCCGGCGGTGCAGCTCGCGGAGCTCGGCGAGGCGGAGGAAGGCGAGGAAGAGCACGGCGAGCTCATGGAGCTCCAGGCAGGTGGTGGCTTCATCCCAGTGCCCGCCGAGGGCGGCAGCCCCGAGGCGTTCCCGCTGCCCGGATCCCGCTACGGGATGTACGAGAACGCGCACGAGAAGCCGCGCTGGGCGATGGCGATCGACCTCGACAAGTGCACGGGCTGCAGCGCGTGCGTCACCGCGTGCCAGTCCGAGAACAACGTCCCGTGGGTGGGCGAAGAGCTCGTGCTCATGGGCCGCGACATGCACTGGATGCGCATCGAGCGCTACTACGAGCACGTGGATGCGACCGAGGCGGGCGAGCTCGACGTGCGCTTCCTGCCGATGCTCTGCCAGCACTGCAACAACGCGCCGTGCGAGCCCGTCTGCCCGGTGTTCGCGACGTACCACACGCCGGAAGGCGTGAACGCGCAGGTCTACAATCGCTGCGTCGGCACCCGTTACTGCGCGAACAACTGCCCCTACAAGGTGCGCGTGTTCAACTGGTACCGGTACACGGACGCGATTCCCGAGCCGCTCAACTGGCAGTGGAATCCGGACGTCACCGTGCGTGACAACGGCGTCATGGAGAAGTGCAGCTTCTGCATGCAGCGCATCCGCGAAGCCGAGAACCGCGCGGTGCTCGAGGGCCGTCGGCCGGTGCGTGACGGCGAGATCGTCCCCGCCTGCGCGCAGAGCTGCCCGTCGGAAGCCATCGTCTTCGGCAACATCCGGGATCCGGAGGCGCGCGTCTCGCAGGTCGTCGCCAGCTCCCGCACGTACCGCGTCCTCGACGAGATCGTCAACACACAGCCAGCCGTGAACTACCTCCGCAAGGTGACCTTCCACGAGGTCGAGGCGGGAGAGGCCTGATGGCCACCACTCCGACCACCACCGCCACGGAACGGGGCAAAGTCCCCCACCCGGACCTCCAGCGGCTCGACGACGTCAACCGCGACGTCCTGCGGCCGCTCGGGGCGCCCGGAAAGGGCTGGTGGGCGCTCTTCCTCACGGCGGTCGCCGGCGTCGGCGTGTTCCTGACCGCGTGGGGCTGGCAGATCTACAAGGGCATCGGCGTCGCGGGGATCACCGCACCCGTCGGTTGGGGCGTCTACATCACGACCTTCGTCTTCTGGGTCGGTATCGCGCACTCCGGCACGCTGATCTCTGCGATCCTGTTCCTCTTCCGTGCGCCGTGGCGGCAGTCGATCTACCGCGCGTCGGAGGCCATGACCGTCTTCGCGGTCATGACCGCCGGGCTCTTCCCGCTGATCCACGTCGGCCGGATGTGGCACGCCTACTGGCTGATCCCGTACCCGAACTCGCGGTTCCTCTGGCCGAACTTCAAGTCGCCGCTCGTGTGGGACGTGTTCGCGATCACGACGTACTTCACCGTGTCCGCCACGTTCTTCTTCATCGGCTGCATCCCGGACATCGCCGCGGCCCGTGACCGCGCGACCGGCCTGCGCAAGAAGTTCTACGAGGTCGTCTCGCTCGGCTGGCGCGGCACGGACTCGCAGTGGCACCACTTCGGCAACGCGTACGTCTTCCTCGCCGCGCTCGCCACGCCGCTCGTGCTCTCCGTGCACTCGGTCGTGTCGTGGGACTTCGCCATGGGCATCGTGCCCGGTTGGCACACGACGATCTTCGCGCCCTACTTCGTGGCCGGCGCGATCTTCAGCGGCATCGCGATGGTCATCACGCTGGTGGTGCCGCTCCGCAAGATCTTCGGCCTCGAGGCGTACTTCACGACGAAGCACTTCGACGCGATGGCGAAGCTGATGCTGTTCACTTCGCTGATCGTGTTCTACGCGTACCTGTCCGAGTTCTTCATGGCCTGGTACAGCGGTGAGGAGATCGAGCGCACGGCGTTCTGGAACCGCGTGTTCGGCGACTACTGGTGGGCCACGTGGACCATGCTCACGTGCAACGGGCTCGTGCCCATCATGCTGTGGTTCAAGCGCGTGCGGTACTCGATCCCCGCGCTGTTCGTGATCACGATCTTCGTGAACATCGGCATGTGGTTCGAGCGCTACGTGATCATCCCGATCTCGCTGAGCCACGAGTACGAGCCGTGGGCGTGGGGCCTCTACCGGCCCTCCGTCACCGAGATGGCGATCCTCTTCGGATCGTTCTGCTGGTTCGGGTTCTGGTTCCTGCTCTTCACCAGGATCCTGCCGCCGGTCGCGATCCAGGAGATCAAGGAAGTCATGCCGCCGCCGCTGCGTAAGAAGCGGCAGGAGGCGCACCCGTGAGCGCCGGCATCCTGGCTTCGTACGAGTATCTCGACTCGACCGTCGACGCGATCGAGAAGCTGCGCAAGGCGGGCTTCCACCCCAAAGCTTACGCGCCGTATCCCGATCATCACATCGAGCACGCGCTCGGATACGGGCGGAGCCCCGTGCGCGTGTGGACGCTGGTGGGTGGGCTGACGGGCGCCTCGACCGGCCTGTTCTTCCCCACCTGGACGTCGCTCGACTGGCCGCTCGTGGTCGGTGGCAAGCCGATCGCGTCGATTCCGCCCTACATCATCATCACCTTCGAGCTGATGGTGCTGTTCGGCGCGCTGTCGACGATCATCGGGCTGTTCGTGCTCTCGCGGCTGCCCGCCATCAAGGCCCCGGTGCTCTACGATCCCGAGTTCACGGCGGGCCGCTACGGCGTCTACGTCGAGGCCGAGGGCACCAAGCTCGACGAGGCACGTCGCATTCTGAAGGCGGAGGAGCCGCTCGAGATCCGGGAAGGAGCGGTCGCTCATGCATAGACGGTTCACTCGCGCTCTCGCCTGCACGCTGGCGCTCGCGACGCTCGCCGGCTGCAAGCCGCTCGACGACGTCATGGTGCTCGCGTTCGGCCGCTCGATGCGCAACCAGCGCTCGTTCGATCCGTACGAGAACACGCTTCCTCCGGCGCCCGGCTCGATCGCGTTCGCGGGCGGCAATCTCCCCTCCGCGCCGTTCGAGGTGAACCTCGGCCAGCCGGAGGGCGTGGACATCCCGCCGTTCACGCAGCTCGACCTCGGCGTGCCCGGCGTCGGGGGCCCGGCGATCCAGGGTCTCGTGAACCCCACCGACCCGAACGATCCCGCGTCGCTCGCCCGCGGCCAGCAGCTCTACATGCGGTGGTGCGTGGTCTGCCACGGTCCCGAGGGCATCGGCACCGGCGCGTACATCGCCGCCTACCACCCCGTACTGCCGGCCTACAACCTCTCGGGCGCGCAGGTGGCGGGTTACAGCGACGCGTACATCTACGCGATGATCCGCGTCGGCCGCGGCCTGATGCCCGAGTACGGCAGCCGCGTCACGCACTTCGATCGGTGGCACATCGTGAACTACGTCCGGCAGTTGCAGCGCCAGGCCGGGAACCAGCCAGGGAACTGAATGGCCGTCACCCAAGCCCCCGCCGAGATCCCGGTCCGGTATCTGCCGCGCTCCAGCACGGCCAACATGGTCGTCGGCGCGCTCTTCGTCGTCGGGCTCGGCGCGTTCGTCATCCGGCTCGGTCAGGACGCGGACTCGGCGTGGACGAGCTACATCGCCAACTGGCTCTTCTTCACCAGCATCGCGATCGGCGGCGTGCTGTTCAGCATCGCGACGTGGATCGTGAAGGCGAAGTGGAACTGGTCCGTGCGTCGCGTCAGCCAGTCGTTCTCGGCGTTCCTGCCGATCTCGTTCGTGCTGATGTTGCCCATGCTCGGCCTCGGGGGGAGATACTTCCCCTGGATCGAGATGATGGAGAGCGATCCCATCGTCGCGAAGAAGGCGGCTTACCTGAACATGCCGTTCCTCATCACGCGGAACGTCGTGCTGCTCGCCGTGCTCTTCGGCATGGCGCTGTACTTCGTGTACAACGCGCTGCGGCCGGACATGGGGCTCACGCGCGACGCCGCCGGGGCCGACCCGTCGCGGGCCGCCTGGCGCGATCGTCTCACGCAGGGCTGGCGGGGGCAGGAGCAGGAGGAGGTGTCGAGCTACCACAGGATGACGACGCTCGGGCCGGCGTTCGTGCTCGTGTACGCCTTCACGATGAGCGTGGTCGCGTACGACTGGGTCATGTCGCTCGAGCCGCACTGGTACAGCACCATGATGGGCCCCTGGTTCTTCATGGGCGCGTTCTGGGGCGGCGTCGCGTCCACCGCGCTCTGGTGCGTCTACCTCCGGACGCAGGACAAGGAGCTCGAGCACCACATCGGTCTGCAGCAGCGCTGGGATCTCGGCAAGCTCTCCTTCGCGCTCACCGTGTTCTGGACCTACCTGTTCTTCAGCCAGTACATCGTCATCTGGTACGGCAAGCTGCCGTGGGAGCAGGCGTGGATCATCCGCCGCTCCGGCGAGACGTGGGGCGCCTACTCGGCCACGGTGGTCGTGCTCTGCTTCGTCATCCCCTTCGCCGGGCTGATCGGCAGGAAGCCCAAGATGAAGCCCGGGCTGCTCGCCACGTTCACGTCCGTGATCCTCGTCGGGCTCTGGCTCGAGCGGTATGGGATGATCGCCCCCTCGCTCCACGTCGAGGGAGAGCCGATCTTCACCGTATGGCATCCGCTCATCGCGTGCATGTTCCTCGGGCTCTATATCGGCGCCGTGCGGTGGTTCCTCCAGACGTTCCCGGCGATGCAGATCTGGCAGCCCATGGTGGACCCCGAGACCGTCGAGGTCGAGGTCCAGGGGATCCAGTCCCGGCAGACCGTATGAGCTCCGCCCCGGGCCGAATCGGTCTCGTTCGGCTCGGGCGGCTCGCGGTGGTGACGGCCCTCGCGTCGAGCGTCGGCGCGCTCGCCGCCTGCAAAGCCGACCCCACCGACGTCGAGTTCGAGGTGATCGAGGACGTCACGTTCGCATCCAGCCTCAACATCGACCTCGCCGCGATGACGAAGCTGCCCGAGGGCGTCTACATCCAGGACCTCGTGACGGGGACCGGTCCCGGGCTGACCACGGGCGACACGGCGTGGGTGTACTACGAGCTCCGCCTGAAGGACGCGACGCCCATCGGCAACGGTGTGTTCAACTACGAGGTCCCCCTCATGGGCATCGAGGGGTGGGACATCGGCGTCGAGGGGATGAGGGCGGGCAGCACGCGGATCATGCTGATCCCGCCCGAGCTCGGGTACGCCGAGACCGGCCAGGGCGCCGTTCCTCCGGGCGCCATCCTCCACTTCAGGGTGGATCTCGACTCGATCACCTGAGGACCGGCGACTGAGCCGCCGCCGATCAGAACACCACCGTCTTGTTCCCGTAGGTCAGGATGCGGTGGTGCACGTGGTGCCACACGGCGCGCGCGAGCACGATCTTCTCCAGATCGCGCCCGTGCCGCACGAGATCCTTCACGGCGTCGCGGTGCGAGACGCGGACGACGTCCTGCTCGATGATCGGGCCCTGGTCGAGGTCCTCCGTCACGTAGTGGCTCGTGGCGCCGATGATCTTCACGCCGCGCTCGTACGCCTGCCGGTAGGGATCCGCGCCGACGAACGCCGGCAGGAAGGAGTGATGGATGTTGATGACCGGCTTGGCGAACGAGGCGAGGAACGCCGGCGACAGGATCTGCATGTAACGCGCGAGCACGAGCAAGTCGACGCCTGCCTCGGCGAGCAGGCCGAGCTCCTCCTCTTCACGCGCCGCCTTCGTCTCCGGCTCGATCGGCACGTGGTGAAACGGAATGCCGAAACGCTCGGCGTCGGGACGCAGCGTGTCACGGTTGCCGACGATGAGCGGGATGTCGATCTCGAGCTCGCCGCCGTCCCGCCGCACGAGGAGATCGTAGAGGCAGTGATGCTCCTTCGTCACGAAGATCGCGACCTTCGGTCGCTGGTCCGTGAAGTCGAGCGCGAGGAAGCTCGGCTCGAACGGCCGCACGAGGTCCTCGACCGCGCCTTGGATCCCTCCGCGCCGGATCAGGAAGCCCTCGAGCATCCACTCGATGCGCGCGAAGAAGACGTTCGCCTCCGCGTCCACATGCTGGTCGAGGTGGACGATATTGCCACGGTTCCGGAAGATGAAGTTGGACAGTTCTGCCACGATTCCAGGACGATCCGGACAGCACATCCGAAGGACCGCGTGCATCCCGCGCCTCCTCGTGCAGGTGGGTGCGAGGGGCCGGAATCGGCCTCCCGCGGGCAAATCTAATCGCTCGGGGGGTGTTGGCCGTCATTCTGGCCCGTGGATTGCAGCCAAAGCGGCGGTTAATGTTCAGCCGCACTCGATTCGAGGCCCAAAGGAAGCTCACCACGTGGAGGAAATGAGGTCATGAGGACACTCAGCCGCAGTCGTTTCGGCACGGTCATGGTTCTCCTGCTGACGCTCGTATCGATCACCGGTTGTGCTTCTAACCTGCGCACGGGCGCGCTCGGTGGCGCGGCGGCCGGCGCGGTGATCGGGGGCATCGCGAGCGGGTCGGCTCGTGGCGCGATCGTCGGCGCTGCGATCGGCGGCGCGGCCGGTGCCGCGGTCGGCGCCGTGATGGACTCGCAGGCCGAAGATCTGCAGGACCGACTCCCGAACGCGCGCGTCGAGCGCGTGGGCGAGGGCATCGCGGTGACGTTCGACTCCGGCATCCTGTTCGCGGTGAACCAGGCGACGCTGCAGCCCGCCGGTCAACAGAACCTGCGGGACCTCGTGGCCTCGCTCGAGGAGTACGAGGGCACCGAGGTGCTCGCGGTCGGACACACCGACTCGACCGGCGAGGAGGCCTACAACCAGTCGCTCTCCGAGCGCCGCGCCGACGCCGCGCGCACGTTCATGATCGGAGCCGGGCTGGACGCGAGCCGCATCCGCGCGATGGGCCGCGGCGAGCTGGAGCCGATCGCCACCAACGACACGGAAGCCGGCCGCCAGGCGAACCGCCGCGTGGAGATCGCGATCTTCGCCAGCGAGGAGATGCAGCAGCGGATGCTGCGGCAGCACGGGCGGTAGAGCACCACGGGGGCTGAGGGCCCGACACCGGGGCCTCAGCGTTCGCGGCCACCGTAGAGGTCAGTTGCCCAAGCCGGGGATCCTGGGCAGGCCGCCCGGCAGCCCCCCGGGGAGCCCGCTGGTCAGCTCCGCGAGGCGCGCCTCCAGGCTCTCGCGCAGCTCGTCGATCTCGGCGCGCTGCTCGGCCACCCGCCCGGCGACCTCGTCCTGGACCCCCTGCACCCGGGCGCGTGCCTCCCCGAGGAGCGGCTGGATGCGCTCCTCGACCTCGGCGCGCAGCCGTGCCTCCGCCTCCTCGATCTGCGAGCCGAGCTCGCGCCGCAGGCTCTCCGCCACCGCGGAGCCCAGGTTCGACTCGATCGAGACCGACGGGCTGTCGATGTTCCCGGACAGGCTCATCGAGATCTCGACCCGCGATATCCCCTCGAGCGTGCTCCACACGATCGAGCGCGCCCAATCCGCCGTGCCGATGGCCGCCTGCGCATACCGCTGCGCGTCCCCGGCCGGAATGTCCCAGGCGAGCTGGTCGGTGGCCCAGTCGAGCCTGGCGGCGATGTCCTCGCCCACGCGGCGGAGCTGGAACGTGCCTTCGCCATTGCCCAGGTCGAGCGCGGCACCGAGCGGCGCGAGATCGACGCGCGGCAGGTCCACGCCGCTCAGGCTCAGACCCACCGAGTCGCGCACGACGTCCGAGGTGTGGTCCAGCACGGCGGCGAGCGACAGCCCGGTGGGGCCCTGCGAAGCCTCGCTGCGATCGAGGCGGATCGTCACCGGCTCACCGGTCAGCGCGGGGACCGTGCTCAGGCCGCCGACCAAGGCGGTGTACGTGCCCGCGGCCAACCCGGTGCCGCCCAACGTGAGGCCGAGCTCGCCCTGCTGGAGCCAGAAGGAGGGATACTCCGCGCGGCCGGGGAACTCGACGGTCGTCCCCTCCGCGCGAGCCCGCTGCGGCCCCGGACGCCGACGGGGGTCGAGGCCAGGAGGGAGGTAGCGCTCCGCCGTGCGGGCCCAGAACAGGATCGGCTTCAGCCAGGCCATCGCCGTCCCGCCGAAGAGTGCGGGCGAGAGGGTCGGCGCGTCGAGCGAAGGCACGTTGAGCAGGCTACGTGCATAGGCGAGGTCCGCCGCGCGGAGCTCCGCGAGCACGTCCGGCCCGAGCCCGATGGACGCGACGCCCGCGCGAACGCTCTCGTCGAGCGCCTGCACCTCGGTCTGCAGGCTCGTGAGGTCGGCGAGCGCGCGCTGACCGTCCTGGACGAGTCCCGGAAGCTGAGCTGCGTTGGCGGGGGTCACCCGGAACGCCTCGAGCCGCTCGGCGACCGCGCGCAGCGAGTCGATGCGCGGCCGCGGGTCGAGCGACGTCAGCCGCTCTTCCCAGGCCCCGCGCATGGAGTCCGCGCGCTGGGCGACCTCGCGCGCGTACTGCACGGTGCGCAGGCTGTCCGCGCTCATGGCTTCGGTGCGTACGGTGCCCGTCAGCGCCTCGAAGCTCAGCTCCGGCACGTCGATCCGCTCGGCCCATGCGTCGATCTGGCGCCAGAGCGCGCCCGTGCCCTCCGGTGGATCGTCGAGCGCGCCGGATGTCTCGCGGGGCGTGTTGAACCGCACTCCGGTCACGACCAGGCTCTGCACCACGACCTTCTTCTCGAGCAGCGGCTCGAGCAGGAGATCGACGGACAGCTCCTCCGCCTCCATGAGGTTGGACATCGGCGCGTCGGGGTTCGTGACCTGGAGGCCGCTCAGCCGCACGCTCCCGCTCCCGACGCGCAGGTCCGCCGACTCGAGCTCGACCAACGCGCCGACCAGCGACGTGCCGGTCGCCTCGACGCTCCGTTCCACCAGGCGGTCGGCGAACAGCCACCACACCGCCACGATCAGGAGCACGACGACGGCGAACACCACGAGCCCAGGAGGGCGCAGGATATGCGCGGCCTTCATCTAGACGCTCGGCCTGAACATCTGATAGACGTTGTAGAGCTTCGAGGCACGCAGCGCCTTGAAGACGCGATGGTCCTTGTAGCGCTCGTAGATCGTGCGGCGATAGGTGGCGACCCCCCACCGGGCGCCGAAGTAGATGGGCAGCGCCAGCGCGATCCAGGACACGAAGCTGCCCAGCACGACCGTGTTGGTGGGGTTGGCGAGCGCCAGGATCGGCGCGTTGTACGCCGCCGCCCAGAGTCCCTCCAGGGGCGCGTTCTCGACCAGCAGCGCGGTGCCGATCGCGTCGAACACCGGGTCCAGGAGGAAGCCGACGGGGGTGAAGATGAACCAGCCGAGCATCGCGCCGGGCACCGACACCCTGAAGAACAGGATCACCGCGACGATCAGCAGGTTGTGCAGGTTGACGAGCGGCGTCAGGCCGAGACACGCGCCGAGCGCCATCCCCGCGGCCACCTGGCCTGGGGTGCCCTCGGAGTTCAGCGCCTTCACCAGGCTCTGGATGAGCTTGACGATCCAATACATGTGGGTCCGACCCGGTCAGTGGATCCGCTCGACTGCCGCCTCAAATCCCGTGCCTTCAATCATCGACTCCACCCACCGACTCGACGGAGAAGACCTCCACTTCGGCCGAGAACCCCTTCAGCGCGCGGCCGCCCAGCGGCGGCGCCTGGACGCCTTCCCCCGCGAGGGCGAGCGTCGCGCCGCTCACGAGGATCTCGTTCGCCCGAGCCTGGCCCGCCAGGCGCGAGGCGAGGTTCACGACGTCACCGACCACGGTGTAGTTCAGTCGATTGCTCGCGCCCATGTTGCCGGCGACGGCGAGGCCGCTGTTGATGCCGATCCCCACGCCGAGCGGCCGCTCGCCGCGAGACGCGCGCGCCTGGTTGAGCGCGGCCATCGCGTCCCGCATGCGGGCCGCCGCGCGCACGCCGCGTCGTGCGTGATCGTCCTGGGTGACGGGCGCGCCGAACACCGCCATCACCTCGTCGCCGATGTACTTGTCCACCACGCCGCCCTCGACGTCGATCGCGCGACTCAGGTGCTCCATGCACTCGTTGAGGAGGCCGATGACGCTCTGCGGCTCCATGCCCTCCGTGAGCGAGGTGAAACCGCGGATGTCGGCGAACAGCACGGTGATCATCCTGTTCTCGCCGCCGAGCTCGACGTCACCGCGCATGAGCTCCTCGGCGACGTCCTGGGACACGACCTTGTTGAGAACCGAGCGCATGCGCTCGCGCACCAGGAGGCCGCGCGTCATCTCGTTGAACGCGTCCGCGAGCGTGCGCATCTCGTCGTGCGACGCCACCTGCACCTCCGTGCCGTAGTCGCCTTCGGCGACGCGTCCCGTCGCAGCCACGAGGGACTTCACCGGTCGAGTGAGGCTGCGGCTGAGGACGACACCGAGGAGGGCCGACAGCAGCAACGAGCCACCGCCGCCGAGGAGCAGCGCGCGACGGATGCGGTCGAACGGCCCGAGCACTTCGTCGAGCGGCACGGCCACGACGCGGAGCCCGTCCCCGGGCACGTCCGGCGTCAACGGCTCCGCACGTATCGACCAGGCACGACCCGCGTCGGTCACGCGCCGCGCGCCGTCTTCGGGGCGCGCGCGCGCCATGAGCTCACCCAGGGACGAATCGACGCCCGGCGTGCTCACGACGCAGCGCCCCTCCATGTGGAAGCAGGCCTCGAAGCCGCCGATGGTGCCGATGCGCTCGACGTCCGACGGTGCGATCGGGAGGCCGAACGTGATCGTTCCCACGGGGCGGAAGTCGAGCTCGACGTAGAGCGACGTGACGTGGTACATGCGCCCCTCGACGAGCCGGTACGCCGTCGTCTCGACGTCGACCCCCGCGATGAGCTGCTCGGCCAGCGGCGCGATCGCGGCGGGATCCGCGCCGATGTGCCGCTCGCCGCCGACCATCGAGAGCACCGGTCCGCCGTCGGCGTCGGTGAACACCAGCAGAACGTCGGCGAAGCCGGCGAGCTGCATCTCGTAGTCCACCTGCTCGGCGAGGTACTCGTAGTCGCCCGCCTGGATCGTGGCGTCGAGCAACGCGGCGGCGCGACGGCCCTCCATGAACGGCGCCGCGAGACGCGCAGCTTGCTGGCGCTGCAGCTCGTTCAGCTCGCTGAAGAGCGTGCCCGCGTTCTGGATGGCGCGGGCCACGACCACCTCGACCTGCCGCGAGGTTTCGCCGCGGACCACGAGATACGTGACGAGGAGCAGCAGGCCGACCGTCCCGAGCAGCGCCGCGAGCAGCTTGGCCGCGAAGCTCTCACGGAGCCATCTCATCTACGGAGACTGATCTCCACGCGCGAGACCTCGCCGGCACGGACCTCGACGCGCTGCTCGACGGGCTGATGGTCCGGATGCCAGACGGCCAGCGTGTACGTGCCCGGCGGCACGCCGCTCAGCCGGAAGCGGTTGTCGTCCCCCACCATCGCATGGAACGGGCTCTCCGCCACGAGAATGGCGCCGCGCATGAACTCGTGCACCTCGCAGAACACCTCGACGATGCCCGGCTGGCGGAACGTGACCTCCTTGGACTCGCCCTGCGGATAGCGGCCGAGATCGAAGCGCTGGGCGCTCGAGTAGGAGAACACGTTGTGGAAGAACTGATCGCCGTTGGGGAAGGCCACGGTTCCCCCGGCGCGTACGGCGACGACTGCGGGGACGAAGGCCGTGTCCCTCTGGCTCATCACCGCACGGGCGTCGGCCGCGCTGGCGGCCCCGGGCACCGCGCCCACGAGGTAGGCGATCGCGGGAAGCGCCTGGACGGGATGCGCCTCGGCGGCCCCTCCCGGGTAGCGGTTCGCCGTCCTACGCGCCGGGATCGGCTCGACGGCCACGACCCCCTCGATCACGCCGCCCCCGGCGGCCGGGGCCTGCTGCGCCGAAGCCGCGAAGGTCGGAATTATCGCGACGAACGCCGCCAGGAACGGCGATTTGTTCGGAAACACGAGTGTCCTCGGAGCGCCTTGGATCGTCGGGCCGGCTGAAGATACGGGCGCGACCGGGGGCAGGAAATGCAACGGGACCGACCCGAGGAGGGCCGGTCCCGTCACCGACTGTACGGAGAGGGACAGGTCTGGCGCTGCGCCGTCTCCAGGCGATGGCACCGAAACCGGCGGGCGGGTATCGGAGCAAGACGGCAGATAAGGGCTCAAGTCGATGTCGTACTTGGACAAACCCGAGCCGAGGTTCGAGAAATCGAAGCAGGCCCCGGAGGTGATCGAGAAGCAGAAGTCCGGAGCGGCGGACACCGTATTGTCCCCAGGGACGAATAGAACCTTTGGGACACCTCGCCGGATAGCTTCGGCGTCAATACAACCGTCGGAAGTACGCCGCTTCAGCCCCGGGCGAGAACCCGCTCCACGAACCGAAGCGCCGACTCCTCGATCCAGGCAGCGCCCACCTTGATGGCGAGAAGGCGTGCCTCTTCGGAGGGTGTCACGGTCGGGTCGATCCACATCCGGAACGCCACGGAGGCCGCATCGCCCTCCTCGAGCTCGATCTCCATGGTCGAGAAGGGCCCTCCGGGGGCGTGATCGAAGGGCCCCTTCCACGGGCGCAGCTCGAGTCGAATAAGCGCCGGATCCTCGCCGAGGAGATCCTCCAAGCGGGCCTCGTGGCGGGCTAGGCGCAGTCGTTGGGCCATTGCCTCGAGACGGGGAACGGCCATCGATCGCAGGAACCCGCGCGTGCCGCCCAACCGAGCGCCCGCGGGGGCACCCTCCCGAGGCGCATACCGGACGCCTCCCGGCGACCGCCACCGAGGGCCGCCACCGGGCTCCGGCGCAGGTGCCTCCGGCGCTTCGTCGCCCCAGGGCTCGAAGATCGGGTCGTCCATCCTTAGGCGAGGTCCAAAGCCTCTCGAACGAACGTCATCAGCTGCTCTCTGATCCACAGCTCGTCGACATCGACGGCCGGGACGGAGCCCTGCTCCTGAATCCCGGCGAGCCCCTCGGCGCTCCAGCGCCGTGCGAACAGACGGTCGGGATCCGGCTCTCCCCAGACCAGCTCGATCGTCATCCGCTTGGGCTCGACCCCATCCAGCGGCGAACCCTTCGGGTAGAGGTGGAGCCTGATGTTGGGGGGGTACGCGTCGAGGAACTCCTGATAGACGACGCGGTGGCCCGCCTGCTGGAGTTTGTCCGCCACCTCGCGGGTGTGCGGGATGGCGAAGCGGCGCAGGTGCTCCGCCCCTTTCTTACGCGCGTTCTCGAGCTTGAAGGCGCGCTGGACCATCCGGCGCGTCTCGTCCTGCTTTCGGCGCTCGTAGTCGGCGAGGAGCGAGTCGAGGGAGTCTGGGGGGGAAGTCACGTAGGATACGCGAAAAGAGGTTCATCCAATGTGCATGGAGGTGGGTCGAACAGCCAGGAAACCATGCCGTGCGCTGGACGCGGGGGGGGTCCGCGGAGATTGTGACCTTCCCCGCGGTCGACATCAAGTCACTTGTGTCCGGCTCGTGGGTTGGAACAAGCTAAGAGCGCCTCGAGCCTCCCTTCTCGACTCCCCTAGTCAAGCCCCACCACCCCGCGACCATGGAGCACCCCACGAACGAATCCGTGGTCCACGGATATCTCCCGGGGACAGCCCTGTTCGCGAGCTATCACCGCCCGGTTGGATCCCCGCGGAACGTGGGGTACGTCCTCTGCCTACCCCTTCATCTCGAGCTCATCCAGAGCTACCGAAGCATGCGGCGGTGTGCGGAGGATCTTGCTGCAGCCGGGTTTCACGTCCTGCGCGTCCACTACGAGGGGACGCAGGAGTCGATCGGCTCCACGGACCACGATCCGGACCGTGTGGCCAGGTGGCTCGACAGCGTTCACCACGCGGTGGATGCCATGAAGGGGGTTCCCGGCGTCGAGACAGTCGGCCTCATCGGCGTGCGCATCGGAGGCACGTTTGCGCTCGCAGCGACGACCAAGTCGGAAAGCATCTCGCATCTCGTCCTCTGGGAGCCCGCATCCGGCGCGGCCTATGGCCGGGAGTTGGAGATCCTCGCGGCGTCGAACCAGCACGCAATCCGACAGGGTCGCGCACCGGCTGAGGGATCCGCCGTGAATGGCATCGTCGTGGGTGGATACTGGTTGTCCCAGGATACGATCTCCGAGCTGAGTCGCCTCGACCCGCTGAACATGGAGCCTAGACGGCCGCTCGACGTCCTGTTCGTCCATCGAGACGACAGGAGGCCGTCGACAGTCCTCCGAGAGCGCTTGGACCGGTCGGGTTGCCGGACCACGCTTCGGCAGATCGGGGGACACAAGGAGATGATGGCGATGCCCCAACAGTCGAAGGTGCCGGCAGACATCATCGCCGGCATTCGAGACTGGGCAGTCGAGCACTCTCGGTCCCTCGGTACGCAGCGGGTCGACGGACCTCGACTGGAGCCGGAGGTCGTCGTCGACGGTGTGAGGTGGCGCGCCGTTCGATTCGGATCGGCCAGTCACCTCTTCGGTGTGATCGCGGAGTCAGAGAGCGGAGCAGCGTCGGGTGCGACCGGCGTGCTGCTGCTCACTGGGGGAGTGACGCCCCGAACCGCGGGGAACCAGAGCTACGTCACGTTGGCGCGGCGACTGGCGAGTCGAGGCCACGCCGTGCTTCGCATGGACGTCTCGTCCATCGGTGAGAGCGCAACCCCGAACGGAGCCGCCGGCAACGACACGGACCCGTACCCTCCCAGCATCCTAGACGACGCGCGGGCCGGATTCGACCTGATCTCCACCGCCACCGGTGGTGGCGGTGTCTGGGTATTGGGGCTATGCTCCGGCGCATACGCTGCATTCCAAGTAGCCTTGGGCGACCAGCGCGCATGCGGCGCGCTCCTCCTCAACCCAGAACGATTCGAGAGGGGCGACGAGTCTTCGGGACCGAGGCTGAGCACCGCGGACCAGATCGGACAGGTAAAGGCGTATGGAGAGAAGCTCCGCGACTTGAGCAGTTGGAAGAGGCTGCTCTCGGGCAAGACGAACATACGCCATGCGGGAAACCTCTTGCGGGCGCGCGTGGCCTCCAAGCTCGCGTTGGCGCAGGCGCGCGTCGCCGCCCGGCTCGGCCTCACGCCCGTCGGTCTATCGGGAGACCTGGATCGACTCCTCACCCGCGGGCTTACGCTCGGTCTCGTCTTCTCGGAGGGAGACCCAGGACATTCGGCGACGGTGGCCGAGCTACAGCCTCAACTGGTGGCGCTCGAAGAGAAGGGTCTGATCATGAAGGTGATCCAAGGCGCCGATCACAATTTCCACGAGATCGCGTCACGCGCCGAAATGTTGGAGTGGGTGGCGGCAACCATCTCGGGGCTCCTGTAAAGGGGCCAGCCGTTACCTATGGCAGTCAACCACTCTGGAATCGAAGGCGCAATTCCGACCGAGAGCCCGCGCAT
This sequence comes from Gemmatimonadales bacterium, assembly GCA_050181335.1. GTDB lineage: Bacteria > Gemmatimonadota > Gemmatimonadetes > Longimicrobiales > Gaopeijiaceae > UBA2982. Next base: position 202,707 of record JBFXDG010000006.1, read on the forward strand.
TCCGGTTAGTCGCGTGTTGGCCGCCCAAGCCTTGAGCCGGGTGGCGGTGTCTGCCACCATCGCAGCTGTCCGACGGCGTTCGAAGTGCCACTCCTCGCCGACATCGATCACGTTGCTCGAGAATGCGCTCTTGAATGCGTCGACACCTGCAAGCCGATTGCTGCTCTCTTGCGGTCCCTGGTCGGTGACGCCTCCGAAATCCCACCATCGAGCGCCGCGGGATCTGGCCCATTGCATCGATTCCCAAGTCGGCGCGTAAAGCAGTGGTAAGCCGCCGATGGTTTCGCTGCGGACGGACCCCGCGTGCGCATATTCGGCGACGTCGCCGTGGAGATAAGCCAGGGCGAAGCTGACCGGCAACCGCATCGACGGATCGCCTTCTGGAAAGAGGCCGACCAGGCGCACGCTCGCATCAGGTCGGGCGCTGAGCCGAATGAGCTCCGTCCACGGCAACCGCGGAGCCGCACCACCTGTTCGGTGGAACGTCGACCTCAGGATGTCATGGAGCGTGTTCGCGGTCCCGAGATCAACGATCTCGCGGACGACGTACCCGCGTTTGGCAGGTGCGCGTATGCTCTGCCGGCACCCTTTTGTGAAGCTGGCCAGCAGCTCTTCGGTTGGGCGATTCAGTTCGATCCACACCGTTCTGCGATACGATCGCAGAAAGCTGGACTGTCGGAAGCCCGCGTTGCGGCAGGCCTCTGCGATCGTGGATCGATCTGCTGCATCGTTGCTCGAGATTTCGAAGTGTAGGCGTAGCACGGGTCGTTCCACGGCCAATCGACGAAGGGCCGCAACCAACCCGTGGATCGCACGGCGGTCGATCGAGTGTCCAAACCGCACGACACGCGCTACGTAAAGCCACGGAACGGCGCGGGAGCGAAACGCCTGGACTCCCACAACAGTGCTTCCGAGGCGCACCTCCCAACGCTCCGCGAAGGCGAGGTCGCAACCAAAGTGTGTCTGCTGAAAGGGAAGCGGCGACGACGTATCGTTAACACACGAATGGGCCGTCAACTCTCCTCTCAGAGCTCGAGGATGGCGTGCAACGAGACATTACATCAGGGACTGGCGGCGGCCCAGACGGTGGCATGTCTTGCCGCCCGTTTAGACACCGCTCGCTAGTCGTTGCTCCCTCGATGCGCGCAAACCCGATCGACGATCCAGTCGAGCAACTCGCCACGGACGTGCAAAGGGCTGAACGTGTGATCGGCACCCTGGTAGGATCTCAGAACGAGCCCGTCGCGTTGGAGCTTGCTCAACCTTCGTCCGACCTGATCCACGAACGCGTCGTACCCAGGGTCACCTTCCGAGAACGCCAGGTTGACGGCGACCCCGCGGGACAGCAGGCCGCTCAGGTCCCCAGGTAGGTCGCGCCCCCACCTGGAGGCGAGCCGGTTTCGCACCGGAGCGGCCAACGTGTTCATGGCGTACCGGAGATCGACCTTTCCGGCGATCAGCTTCCTCCACTTGGCAGGGCTCAGGAGCGACCGACCGTAGTGCTTCGATGCGTCGGTGTCGTGAACCGTCGGGGGCTCTGCGGAGAGCTTCTTCCAATAGAAAACGAGCGGATTGATCAGTACGACGCCGAGCACCTGCTGCTCGGTGAGTGCTGTCTGGAAAGACGCGTAAGCGCCGGAGCAAAGCCCCACGAGCCAGGCGCGGTTCGAGCCGTTCCCGGAGGAGATCCATCTCAACGACGTGACGACGTCGTCCAGCAGGCTATCGGCGTACGGATCGTTGCGGGCTGCGCCGGCAGCGGGTGAGCTCTCACCGATACCTGCGATGTCTACGCGAAGAACCCGGTGTCCGAGTCCGGCGAGTCGCCGCGCGAGTGGAACGTACATCCTGTTGACGGCGGTCCGGGGAACGATGCCTCCCGCGAGGAGGATCACGCCGGGCCGATTCGCCGCCGCGGCGACGGGCTCGGTCACGATGCCGAGCAACCTGCGATTGGGCCCGAATCGAACCGCGCGGCGGCGAACGAGCTCGTCGGGAATTTCCTCCTGTAGCGTGACGTCGCGGGACGGCCGCTCGCGGGACCTCGAGTGCTCCACGGCCCAATCACGGATCCTCGCGAGCGCCTCCGTCGGTACCTGGGATTTCGCGGGATCGATCATCATTTCCTTGTATCCCGGCACCTTCTCGACCGTCACAGCATACCTGAGTGACGTATAGTGGGGCCCGAGGCGCTGGACAGCGGGACGGTCGTCACGATCGACGACCAAGATCTCGGGTCGACCGCATAAATGGGGCTGATCAGATTTCAGCTCCGAGAGGTCCTTCATCGTTTCGCTCGTGAGCAGATATCCCGCGGCTTCCAACCCACCGTTTGCCAGAGGAGGCGTCCCGAGTGCCTTAGCCGCGGCAGATGCCATGATCTCGACTTCGCGCGTGTACATAGCGCCCGAGATGCATGGGTGCCACAGCACCAGACGATCGATCTCGATCTCGGCTGCCACCTTCGCGGCGAACGTCGCTCCCAGCCGGAGTCCGATGAGTCCGATCGCTTCGACCCCGCCGTCACGAAGCGTGGCGACGGCCTGCCGGATGCTGTCGAGCCAGGCTGCCACTCGGCCGGGATCCTCGTCGGTCCCGAGCGACTCCCCCGTTCCGTGGTACTCGATCCGCACCGTGGCGAACCCTGCCCCTGCCAGGCCCTGGGCAAGGCGCAGCAGCGAGTGGTAGCATTCGATGGCTTCGTACCCCAGGGGTGGACATATCACGTAGGCGACGTTGCGCTCCGGCCCCGAGGGCGGGTGATACGTCGCGAATGTTCCCCCGGCGAGGAAGCCGTGCTGAGGCGGATTCCCTCTCTCATCGGATGTCAACGTGGATCTCGACCAAAGATTGGTGAGCGTGCTCGAGGCCGTATTCGGTCCCGAAGCGAGCGAGCTCTCGGACGAAGATGGTCCCGGCAGCATCGCCGTCTGGGACTCCGTCAACCATCTGAACCTGGTGCTGGCCATCGAGGCGGAGTTCGACATTCGGTTCGCCACTTCTGAGATACCGGATCTGTTGACCGTCGGAAAGATCCGCGCTCGCCTCGAGCGCGCGTGAAACGGCGTCTCGGCAGCCGGTAGAGGACCATGGGTCTACGCTTTCGGGCTACACTCGCGTTGGATCGCTTGCGCCGCTGGTTCGGTGTGCCACTTCGTTGTGCGCCTCGGGGCTCGGCGGGAAGGGTCAGCCCCGACGATTCACTCTCCTTCAGCGTGGGGGGCCAGGACGCCCTTCTCTGTTACGGGCGACCATTCGCTCGCGGGCGCCACATCTTCGGGGGGCTGATTCCGTACGACGCCCTGTGGCGCACCGGAGCCAACGAGCCGACGCTCCTGTATCTGCCGTTTCGTGCCCACGTGGCCGGGATGCGCGTTCCGAAGGGGGTATACTCGCTCTACACCGTGCCGTCACGCGACCGCTGGACGTTGGTCCTGAACCGTGCAACGCGGCAATGGGGACTCACGCGCGACGAGCTCGGCGCGGACGGCAAGTGGTATCCGAACGCGTACCGCGAGTGGATCGAGGCGGCGGAAGTCGGGCGTGCCGAGATCGAGACGCGCGTCGTTCCGCACGTGGAGCAGCTCACGGCGAGGGCAGAGATTCAGGACGGTGGGACCACCACGCTGCTGATCGAATGGGAAACCGTGCAGATCCGAATCCCCATCCGCGTCGCGTCCCAGGTCCTCACGGACTGGGCTGAGGGATCCGCAGCGGGATGACGATCCGCGTCGTCTCCCAGTCGAAGAGAAGCCGATGGTCCGTGGGGCTCGTGGTCTCGAAGCTCGCGGTGAGCTGCTCGACGAACGGAATGGTTTCCACCGCGATGGGTGCCCTGCCGATCTCCTGCGCGCGGATGTCGGGAGTGTAGGCGTTGTAGTACTGGATGCCATCGGCGCCTACCTCGTCGCGCGTGAGGCCCCAATGCCCAGCGGCGCCGTTCACGACGACCTGCCACTGCTCGGGGTTCGGCACTGTGTAGATCGAGTAGTCCCCGGCGTCGACGGACATGCCCGCGATCTCGGTGGGCTGCGCCAGGTGCAGGATCGTGGCCTCGTTCGCGCCCGTCCGCCACAGCGTGTCGTAGGGAACGAGCCCGCCGAACACCACGCGCCCTCGTGCCAGCGGCTTCGAGTAGCAGAGCTTCGCCTGAAGTGAAGTATCGGAGCGCAGCATGATCGAATCGTAGGGGCTCGGCCGATTCGCCACGATGGTCGAGTCGTACCAGGGCGCGCAAGTCATGGGGCGGGGCTGCGACTCGCATGCGGCGGTACCGAGGGCAAGCGTCAGGAACGCGCCGCGTAGGAGCCTGCGGGAGTGAGTCATCGCCACGGGTCGGGGATTCGGGGGGGACGGAGTCGACACTACCGCGATACAGTGGCCGAGGCAACGTGGCCGGTGCTGCTCAGGCGTCGTCGAAGAACTCGCTCAGGGTTTTCGAAGCTTCCGCGCAGCCCTCAGGCGCACATGCTGCGCTCACGGCGATCAACTCCGAGACCCGCGCGCGCCTCACGAATGCCCAGACCTCGAGGAGCTTCGCGCGCAAGGGCGATGCGGTTTCGACTCCCCCGATCCTGTACCAGTACCAAACGAGAACGGGGGCGCCGGAGGCGACGTCGAGCACGATGGCTTCATTCACGATACGATGGTCGCTTCCGGACAGCCCGACGACGCGTTGCGCCAGCACGGCGCTGTCGGCTGCGATCGCATTGCCATACCCGATCAGCTCGGCGCCCTGGGCCTGGCTGCGGTACACGAATCGGTCGACCGAAACCCGTCGCGATTCACCGACCGAGGGAGCCGAGTAACGCTCGTCGGCCCCCGCGAAGGCCGGCACCCATGCGTAGGGACGAGCCGATCCTGCATTCGCAGCCTCCCACCGTGCCAACTCGCCCACAGCGGGTGGCGAGACGCCTCGGGCGGGGAGTGCAGCGAGGACGTAGAAGACGAGCGGACCGATCGCCACCACGACGGTCGCCATGACCGCCGAGCGCAGGCTGGGCTCGTGGCCGACCGCCGGTTCGTGCTCCGGCGTCGGACCCTCGACGTCCCCTCGCGTCACGCGCGCGGCCAGCGGGAAGAACACGAGGAGCCCGAGGAGGAAGATGCTCCACCCGTATACGATGTGCGGACGGGGCTCGGTGATGAAAATGGATTCCATCGCCGTTCGATGACCGATCACGATGAGGCTCGTCACGCGAATCCAGTTGCCGATGATCGGAACCAGTGCGGCGATACCCACCACGGCCAGTCGCCGCCGCCATCCAGTGACCAAGATCTGCGCGTAGAGCGTGCCGATGGTCAATCCCGACATGAGGTAGTTCAGGCCGGCGCACCCGTCCTCGATGATGAACGAACCGGATGCGATGTGAACCATGTCTCCGTCCAACTCGGCGGGAACACGGAGCAGGCCGAGCGCCATGCCGGTAACGCCGATCGTCATCGCCTGCAACGCGCTGGTGAGGATACCCCAAAGGGGCACGGCGAGCAGGAAAGTCGCCGCCACGGGCGCCATCGTTCGAAACGCCTGCCGACCCAGCGCGGATCCGCACCAACACAGCAGCACGATGGGAACGACAGTTTGGTGAACGAACCGCACGTCGGCTGCGGAGGCCGCGAACCATAGCATCGATAGCACTGCGCCGGGCAACAGGAGCGAGCGCCATCCCTCTGCGGACCGCTCGAGAGCCGGCGTTGCCGTCCACACGAGCCATGCGCAAGCCAGGGCCACCAGATAGCCGTGCGTATATGGCTGTGCGGACCACACGGCGTGGTAGCTCACCAGCGTCGGCGCGTACATCAGGAGGACGAACGCGAACAGCGCTGCCGTGGCCATCTACGTCGGATCGCTGAGTCGGGCCGGCTCGAGGAGGTTCAGCGCCTCGACGTATCCTTGGAAGGCGCGCCCCGAGCTCGCGACCGGCGCCAGGGCCACCGTTCGCGGACGACCTGGCGTGAGACAGAAGTAGTTGTCCGTCGCCCGATGATCGCGCACGTCGATGCGCACGCCGTACAGCAAGACGTCAGTGGCGAGCACGACCGTCAGCTCGCCGCCTGTTCCGCGCTCGACGCGCGCGCTCACACTCGTCGCGGATGTCATGGTCGACCAGACCGGGCGGTAGACGTCCTCGGACAGGACGTCATCCCCCCTCAGCAGCCGTGCGATGACGGCCTCGTGACGCGGAGGTCCAAACCGGTAGCTGTACGTGCTGTCGACAAAATGGCCGATCGCGTCCTCCACGCCGACGGTGCACTTCGAGCGTGCGGCCACGCGAATCTCTCTGAGCGCTTGGTCGACGATCGTCGCTCCACGCGAGATGGCGAGCAGCTCGAGCTGCCCGTCGAGCACGTCGCCGCTCTCGTTGACGACCAGAGCCGACAGGCCGTCCAGACCTCGGTCCAAGAGCCGGACGCAACAGGGTGCCCACGCGCGGGCGAGGTGAAAGTACGCGGCCTTGGGGGAACCGTCGGAGTCGATCACGCCCCAGCCCGCGCCGGGACGGAGGTCGTTCATGAACCACGTGAGCGCGCCTCCGCATGTGCTGTCTTCGGCTCGCCACTCCGCGAAGGTGCGCGCCATGACCTCGCCTGTGACCGAGCGGGACAACGCCAAGTATCGATCGAGGTGGTCGCTGCGCAGTTGGACGGCGTGCGCGCCGTAAAGGCGCTCGAGGTAGTGGTCGCGGACGTCCTCGAAGTCCCAGCCTGGGCCGGTGTCACGGGGCACGCCGCGCTTCCACGCCGGATGATGAGGAGGAACCGCTCCGCCCGCTGTCAGCTTCCTGAGGTTCTCGGGCTCTGGAACGTTGGAGAATCCGAGACATTCCGGAGTGAACTTCACTTCGGCTGTCCGCACGTCCTCGAGTGGCCTCCGGTACGCGCCGACGCCGTAGTAGTGCGTCAGTCCCTCGCCGACGTGGAACGGGAGCGCCCCGCCTGTCGGGGAAGATGTCCAATATGGCGTCCCCGGCGCGTGCCGCTCGACCAGGGCGGGGAGCGTGCGAGCGAAGAACTCGTTCGACCAGATCTCGCGCGGTGCGCCGAACATGGCCGCTTGCTGCTCGACCTCGCTTCCACCGCAGAACGTCACGACGGAGGGGTGACGGGACAGCCGTCGGAGCTGTTGGTCGACCTCCGCGCGAATCGTAGCCGCGAAGGCAGCGTCGTCCACAGGGTAGTCCATGTTCGCGAACATGAAGTCCTGCCACACCATCAGTCCCAGCTCGTCGCACGCGCGATAGAAGTCGTCGGTCTCGTAGACCATGGTGCCGCCCACGCGCACCATGTTGCCGTGGGCGCGTGCGAGAAGTGTCAGCGTGCGGCGCATACGATGCTGGTCGCCGACCAACGACACGATGTCGTTGCTGGTCCAGCAAGAGCCCCGACAGAAGATCGCCACGCCGTTCACCAAGAGCTGAATGCGGTCGTGTGCTCGATCGAGCTCGAGTCGACGGAAGCCCACGCGCCCACAGTCGATGGTCGTGGCTTCGGCGTCGGTCACGATCTGCAGTGAGCACGCATGCAGCGCCGGCTCGCCGTGCGTCGAGGGCCACCAGAGCGCCGGGCGCGTGATCTCGGCACGGCCACGGACAGCCCACCGATTGCCGGCCGACGTGACGTCGAGGTCGAAAACGGCGTCGCCAACCTGCATGCGGGCCGACTCGATGTTGCCGGTGAGTGTGCGCAATTTCGCCACGACGTCGACGACGCCGTCCTGCCCGGTCAGGCTGGCTTTCAGGTCGAGCGATTCCACGTCGAGCGTCGAGATCGTCTCGGCCCAAATCGGTCGCCACGGCCCGACCGGCACCACCGGCGGCGTCCAACCGGGGATCCGACCCAGCAGGGTCGTCCGTAGCCAGCGCAGTTGCTGGTCCTCGACCAACTTCGTCTTCCAGCGAGGGCGCGCGCGGCGAGTGGACAGTGCAGAGTCCAAGCTGCGGAACACGATGGCCAACTCGTTGGCGTCGCGGACGAGATCGGTTACATCGACCTCGTGGGCGACGAACATGTCGGACGAGGTCAGCACCTGCTCCCCGTTGAACCACACCTCGGCGAGCGTGGCTAGTCCGTCGAAACGGAATCGGTGGCGCACGTTCGGTCCGGAGCCGAATGCGGATCGTGGCACGGAGCAGCGATACCACCAGTCGTGTTGGTCGTAATGGATGTGGCGGTCGAGGTCGTCCGGCCCCAGCGCGGTGGCGACGGTGCCGGGAACGCGACCGCCGTCACCACCTGCTTCGGGCGGTGGCTCCCCAGGGGGTGTCGACACGACCGTCCAGCCTTCTTGCAGCGAGAGGCTCCGGGTGCTCGATACGGCACCGGCCGCCAGGCCGGTGCCGACGGGTCGCGCGCGCTCCATCAGCCGTACCGCTCGACGAGCGGCTCGACGCCCTGCTGCCAGAGCCCGGCCATGCGGTCGAGCGGCTCGAGCGAGAGCGAACGGCGACGTGCCATCGCGCGTGCCAGTTGGAACTGGAAGGTCTTGGCCGTTGCCGAGATGTCTCGGAACGCGTCGGCGGGACCTTCGAGGCCAGCTTCACCCTCGCTCGTCAGCCACCTCAGGTAGGTCTCGACCAGCTCGAAGCACGCTCCGTACTGCCGCAGGGTAGCGAACGAATATTGATGGAACGTCTCGATCGGCTCTCCCATCAGCCACGTCAAGTCACGCTCGAACCGTTCCTTGAACGGGCCGAACGGATTTCTTCGGGGGAGCAGCCCGAGGTGGGCTTCGAGACGCGCGAGCGAGGCGTCCACCAGCTCGCGCCCCGCAGGCACGGGCCGCTCGACCGGCTTCACATACTCGATGTACGGCGGCAGCATTCGCTCGTGGGCGAGGCCGCCGAGCTGGAAGATGTCGGCGAAGTCTTCACCATCGAGGTGGTAATAGCCCTGGGCGTGGAAGTAGCCCATGTGGCGAGCTTCGATGTCGATCTCGTTCACGGCGACCGTAGACTTGACGTGCGCGAGCTTGTATGCCGAGCCACGGGTGTCGGGTAGGAAATACGAATCGAGCTCGACGAGGACGGGACGCCCGAGCGCGACCTGCTCATCGACGTGGTGGACGAGGCTACGCCAGGGGTTGAGCTCGTTGATGTCGAGGGCGTACAGCTCGAGGATGTCGGCGTGGGGGAACTTGAAGAACGTCCACTGGTCACCCTCGAAGTCGATGCGGAGCGTGAACGGAAGCGCAGCCATCGGCTCGAACCCCATACCGTGCAGCAGCTCGACGAGCACGTCTGCGTAACAGTTGGTCTCGGCCCACGCGCGCCCCTCTCCGTGAATGAGGTGCCGCCGATACGTCTTGGGGTCCAACGAGCGGATCGGGCCTGTCACAGCTCCAGAACGCTCCTCACCTCGCCCGACCACCGATCGGGATCCATCCCGTGGGTCTTGAAGAGCGCAAGTGCGATACGCTCGAGACCGAAGCCGACGCACGCACTGTGCGCGACCTCACCGTCGCTCGTCCGAATGTCGAAGGCGAGCCCGAAGTGGTCCAGGTGACAGTTGCTCGACGTGATCGCGGTCGGCTTCTCATGGGACGTGATGGGAACGACGAGCTCGTACTTGAGGTTCTGTTCCCTCTGCGTCGCCTTCATCATGCGGCCGCCCCGTCCGAAGAACGGGTCGTTGGCCAGCTCCTTGCGCACGTCGAGCCCAAGACTCCGGTGGATCTCCAGTCCGCGTCGGATCCACTCGTCGCGATGGGCGAGGGCATCGTCGGGAGTCCCGAGGCGCACGTATTCACGTTGCCGGAAGATCTGCATTCGCGCGGGGTCGTCGGAAGGCTCGTGGCGAAACACGAAGGTCACGAGATCGACGGTCCGACCGCCCGGCGGAAGGGTCCCCGTCGCCGTGGGATAGAGCGGATAACATGCTGCCGGCACCATCATGATGTCTGTCGGTCTCAGTGTCCCAGTCCATTCCTGGCCGGCGCGTAAACGCTGCACCATGTCCACGTGCTCGGTCTCGGAGCCGAAGAACGAGTGTACCGACCCGAGCAGCTGGGGCATCGTCTCGATGTGGTCGAGACTCTCGTAGGTCCGGCGGCTCAGGATGGGCGGGAAACGCATGACCTCGGCCTTCTGGTCCGCCCCGACGCGGGTCACGTAGCGCTCGAAATGCTCGATCACCCCCTCGAAGCGGCCGCCTCGGCCGTAGAGTCCCGGGACCCCCGAAGGGATCAGGTGACCGGCGGTGACCAGCTCCGCCAGGAACGCGGCACGGGCGCCCGCTACTACTGCGGAGCTCTCGGCCATGGGGTCAGGACTGCCGGTACACGGCCTGCATGGTGGCGTTGTGCCCGCGAATCCGGTCGTTGTTCACCATCAGCGCGGCTCCGTAGGCGTCGCGCAGCTGACGGCCCAGGCTCGACTTGGAGTCGTTCTTGTACCCTGAGATGCCCACGATCTGGAGCGACTTACCGACAACATCCACCACGAGCTCGGAGCAGCTGATCTTCACGTTGTTCACACGGATGGCGAAGCCGAAGTTGGTGAACGCGTCTGAATCGCCGGCCGCCAACATCTCCTCGTACTCGGCCAGCGTCTCGTACAGGCCGCTACGCATTCCGAACAGGATCTCATCGACCTCGGCGAGGCGCAGCGCCGCAACCGGGGGCGAGTCCGGATTCTCGAGGATCTTCTTGCGTACGGAGTCGCGCGCCCGCGCGACGGCGCTGCCGGCGAGCCCGAGCCAGAGCGAGCTCCACGTGAGGTGCGAGACCGGGTGCATGCTCTGTGCGAGGATGTCGGCGAAGGGTTCAGGCAGGATCTGGTCCGCGTGACCGTTCGACGTCAGCACGAAGCCGAGGCTGCACGTGCCCCGAAATCCCAGCGTGTCCCAGGTGGCGATCTCCTCGAGCTGTGTCCGCTCCTTCTCGACGAGCACATGTACCTGATCGCTGCTCTTGGCGTCCGGAGCGCGACGGCAGGTGACGAGAATGGCATCGGCGGAAAGCGCGTAAGAGATGACCGGCGCCTTCTTCTCGAGCCTGAAGCTATCTCCGTCGACCTCGACCGCGCAGATGCTCGAGCGGAGGTCTCCGCCCACGCCCAACTCGGTGGTGGCGGACGCGAGCAGTAGCTGCTCGTCGACCAGCCGCTTCAGATACTTCTTGAAGTACGGCGATTGCTGTCCGTGATGCAGGATGCACGCGACCTGGATCTGGTGCATCGCGTACACCATCGCAGTCGAGGCGCAGTACGCTCCGAGCGCCTCGCAGATACGACAGATCTGCGTGAGGCTGAGTCCGAGGCCTCCGTACTCGGGCGTGATATAGGCGCTCAGCAACTTCTCTCGCTTCAACGCGTCGAATGATTCGCTGGGGAAACGCGCCTTGGCATCGACGTCATCGGCACTCGGGGCGACGACCTTCTTGCCTAGCTCGTGGACTCGCGCCAGGAGTGTGTCGAAGTCCGGTGGTGCCGCCCGAGTCGTCGTTGCCATCGCTGCTCCCTCTTGGGGTGGTGCCGGCTTGTCAGCCGACGAGGTCCTGGACCGCCTCAGCGAGCGCGCCGATGCTCTGGAACGTGCGTCGGCTCAAGAGCTCGTCGGGAAACTCGACGTCGAAGTGATCCTCGATCGCGAGGAGGAGATTCACCGTGATCAAAGAGGTCAGGCCGGCGTCGTACAAGTCGCTGTCGTCCTTCAGCTCAGCGATGTCCACACCCAGCCGCCCGTGACGGGCCAGGATCTCTCGAATTTGGTCGCGGTACATGCCTACGGTTCGCCCTGTGGGTCGGAAGGGGCCTCAACCGACCAATATATGTGAGTGACGAGGCCCATTCCTAACACGAGATCACGCTGCCGCCGTGGGTGAGTCCTTCAGCGCACGAATGGAAAGCCTGCGGGTTCCCCTGCGACTCGCCTATGTCGCCGTCATCCTGTTCGCGACACTGAGCTTCCTGAGGCTCGACTTCGATCCCCAGGCGATCGCGCGCCGGGCGGACCGGTTCCTCAGGGTATCGATGTCTCGCCGGGACGTCGTCGACGGCGTCCTCAACGTCGTTCTGTTCGCAGGGTGGGGGCTCGTGTGGATGGCGACTGCGTCCACCGAACGGGCCTGGCAGGCTTTCCGAAACGCCTGCCTGACCGGTGCGGGACTGAGCCTCGCGGTGGAGGGCGCGCAGCTGTTCTCCCGAATGCGCACGGCGACCCTCCAGGATCTCATCGCGAACACCGCTGGGTCGTTGGTCGGAGCGCTGGCGTTCGCCCTGGTCGTCCGCGCCCTCGCCGGGACCGCGAGCAGGTCGTCGCTTTGGGGGCTGCCCCTGGAGATCGTCGCTCTTCCCTATGGCATCGCCTGCTTGGGCGAGGCGTTCTACCCCTTCTTCAGCACTGGGGAGCGGACCTCGATCGCCGCGACGTCGCTCGATCGGCTGACGACCACCGTGCTCGAATTCCGTTGGGAAAGCTTCGCTCAGATGCCATTCCAGGATTTTCTCCTGTTTCTGCCGGCCGGCGCCTTCGCGGTTCTCGCGCTGGACGGGCGCGGATGGCAGCGTTGGCCAGCGTTGGGTGCCGTGACGCTCTGTGGCGCCGTGCTGATGGCCGCGGCCGAGGCGGGACACGGCGTCCTGGGCATGGAGATCAGGGGAGGAGCCGCCCTCCTCCACGCCGTCGCGATCGCCGCAGGGGGAGCGGCAGGGGTGGCCTGGGTTCGCCGGGCGCCGCCGTCCCGTGACGGGAGCGAACGAGGGACGCTGCTATTGTCCACGTACGTCGCCGTCATGGTGCTCTGGACGCTGCGCCCGTACCAACTCGAGCCGACCCTGAGCGCCGTTCTCGAAAAGGTGCGCCTCGGGACCCTGATTCCGATGCGATCGTTGGCTCGCACGATGGGTGTCTTCAGCATCGTGCATGTGCTCACGTCCTTCTTGTTGTACGTCCCGGTCGGTGCCGTGCTGGCGATTCGGCCCCTTCGCCGGCGCGGATGGTTGGCCGGTTTCGCGCCCGCCGCCTATCTCGCTGTCGTGAGCGAGGTGCTGCAGGCGGGTATCATCGGGCGATCGTTCGACGTGACCGATCCGATGATCCAGGCGGCCGGCGCGGCCGTGGGCTGGCTGATCATGAGACGCGCGGGGTTCGGCGGCGGAGGCGCGTTGCCATCGGACCGAGACCCCGCCAACGTTGTCGGCCCTTCCCTCCAGAGCAGGATCACCTAAGGCGTCGTGAGCCTCAGCGTAGAGCAGGTGATGCCCGAGGGGGCGCCCGCATGGGACCAGTTCGTCCGTGGCCAACGAGGCTGGACCCCCTATCACCTTTACGCCTGGCGCGACGTCATCGTGGACGTGCATGGGCATGAGTGCGTTTACCTGGGAGCCAGCAGGGTCGACGGTTCGCTGGCGGGTATTCTGCCGTTGGTCCGCGTCAGGAGCGTGCTGTTCGGGCATTTCCTGGTGTCGATGCCCTTCCTCAACTACGGGGGGCCCCTCGGCGAGGCAGAGGCGACGCGAGCGCTGACCACCTACGCCGTGGATCTGGCCCGAAAGGGACGGGTCGACCTCCTCGAGCTGCGCTCAGCGAGCGAGCTTCCTATCGACCTTCCTCCGTCGCACCGAAAGATCACAGTGACCCTGGAGCTCCCGGACGGAAATCCCGATGTGCTGTGGAAGGCCCTCGATGCCAAGGTCCGCAGTCAGGTACGAAGACCACTCAAGGAGGGCGTGGAGGTGCGGTTTGGTCCCGACGAGCTCGACCCGTTCTATCGCGTATTCGCGCATCATATGCGCGACCTGGGCACGCCCGTCCAGTCGCGCCACCTCTTTCGACGGGCGCTCCAAGCGATGGGCGATGCCATGTGGTTCGGGTGCGCCTACTTGAACGGCAACGCCATCGCCGCCGGCTGCGGATTCCGCTGGGCCGATCGTTTCGAGCTCGTGTGGGCATCCGCGCTGAGGGCGTACAGCCGCATCGCGCCGAACATGGCGCTCTACTGGGCCTTCCTGGAGCGCTGCACGGCGGACGGCGCGCGCACGTTCGACTTCGGGCGATGCACTCCGGGTGGGGGGACGCATAAGTTCAAGCGCCAGTGGGGAGGCAGCGACGCGCAGCTCTGGTGGTATCAGCATAGCCGAGGCGCCACAAACGGAACTCCCTCTCCCGATTCCGGTCCTTTCTCCATGGGGCCGCGGATATGGAGCCGGCTCCCGCTCGGCGTCGCCAATGCCCTCGGTCCCCGAGTGGTGAAGTTCATCCCCTGAGGCCGAGTTGAGACGCCAGCTCCCGGTTCATTCACCGGTGACCTTCGGGGCCGTGACCGCCGGGCTTCGGGCGAGCGTTCTTGGAGACCCGGGAAGCGAGGTGCAGCGGCGGGTGACGGAGAAGCTCGCAGCACGTTATGGCGCACGCGACGTGCTGCTCACCGACTCGGGGACGACGGCGCTGCGGTTAGCGATTCTGGCCGCCATGGGAGGGTCGAAGGGGCCCGTGGCTCTGCCGGGCTACGGATGCTACGACCTCGCAACCGCGGCAATCGGCGCCGGCGCGCACGTCGCCTTGTATGACTTGGACCCCTGGACCCTCGGTCCCGATCTGAGCTCGCTCGGCGCGACCATGGCAGCGACTAGGCCGAAGGCCGTAGTAGTGGCGCATTTGTTCGGCTGTGCGGTCGACGTGGACGCGGTGCAGGCGGTCTCGAGTGGCGCCGTAGTGATCGAGGATGCCGCTCAGGGTGCCGGAGGCCGCCTCGGCGGACGCCCGTTGGGCGGGATCGGGTCGCTATCCGTCCTCAGCTTCGGCCGCGGCAAGGGCATGACGGGAGGCGGGGGCGGGGCGCTGCTCGCCCGCGATGACCGGGGTTTGGTCCTCATCGGGCGCGCGCGACGGGAGGTCGGAGCTGCCTCGACCCGCGGTGTTGGCAACATGATCGCGATGGCTGGCCAGCTCGTCCTGGGCCGACCGTCACTGTACGGGATTCCGGCGAGCCTTCCCTTTCTTCATCTCGGGGAGACGGTTTACCAGGAGCCGCGCGTTCCCGGGCGTGCACCCACGGCATCGATGGCGATGTTGGAGCGCCTGATGGATCCGTCCGACCTCGAGGCCGGCACCCGCGAGAGGAACGCCACACGTCTCGCCCGTTCCGTGACGAGATCGAGGCTCGTCGAGCCGATCCGCGTCCTTCCCGGGAGTGAGCCGGGATACCTGCGGCTGCCCGTGCTCCTCAGGAAGACCGAAGAGACCGCACGGGCGGCCGCGTGGCGTCGGCACGGCGTCACGTTCATGTATCCGCAAACGCTGAAAAGTCTCCCTGCTCTGGGACCGCACCTGATCGATCGCGGAGCTGCGCTTCCAGGCTCCTCCACTTTGGTTGAGCGCCTTCTCACACTCCCGACGCACGGCCTGCTGTCCGAAGGGGATCTGCGAACCCTTGAGGCCTGGTTGTCCGAATCTTGACTCGATCGCCGAGCGGTCGACCTCTTCTCGCATGAGCTCGCATTCGACCGAGCCCGACACACTCGGCGCGGTGTCCGAACGGCTCGCAGTGATCGCCCGGGGCTTGCACCTGACCGGCGCGGCGGTCTGCGTGGCGGCGATCGCGGCCGTGAGCGTGCGCTCTCCTGGAGGAATGAGCCCAGCTCAGCTCGCCGTCTTCTACGGAATTCCCGCGGCGGCGCTTTTCTTCTTCGTTGTCGCAGCCAGGGCTAGGCCCGCGGTTCGGGTCGATCTCGTGCTGTTGACGGCCGCCGCAGGCGTCGGCCTATGCATCGCCGAGATCGCGCTTCAGCTCACCCCCACGCCCCAGCAGTGGGAGGGCATACCCGCCGAAGTGGGTGCGAGCGATCTGCGTACCAAGCTCCAGGTCGTGCGTGACCTGAGGGCCGAGGGGATCCACGCGTTCCCTGGCTACAGCCCTTGGCTGCTACGCGGGTTGGGAGCCACGCTGGATGACGCGAACACGATGCCGCTCGCCCAGGGTCCGAGCTTCGCGACAACGGTGATGTGCAACGAAGGGCCGGGCTGGCTGGTGTACCAGACGGACCAGTACGGCTTCCGCGGGAACGGTCCATGGACCGACAGCGCTCAAGTCTTGGTTCTTGGCGACTCGTTCGCCGCGGGACTGTGCGTCGCCGACGGTGAGGATATCGCCTCGCAGCTGCGGCACCGGTGGCCGTCGACGTGGAACCTGGGCGTCGCCGGCGCAGGGCCGCTTCACGAGCTCGCGGTCCTTCGCGAGTTCGGACCCGTCTTACGGCCGTCGGTCGTCGTGTGGATCTACTACGAGGGGAACGACCTCAGCGACCTGGGAGACGAGCTAGCGAGCCCGCTGATGGCTCGGTACCTCGCTCCGTCGTTCCGGCTGGACGTTCCGGCTCGCCAGCCGCAGGTCGACCGCTACCTCGGTGAGCTCCTCGACTCGGTCTACGATGCGACGCTCGCCGCAGAACAGCGCGGCGAGCCTGCCCAGCCCGCGAGGAGCGTCGTCGTGGCGGCAAAGGAAGCCGTGAAGCTGACGCGGGTGCGTGCGGTGCTTCGCCTGGGCCATTTGCCCCGGCCGGATCCATTGGGCCGCCTTCCCGAGGTTGTGCGCCTCGGTCGTGACACCGCCGGCGAGTGGGGCGGGCAAGTGGTCCTCGTGTATCTGCCGGCCTATGCTCGGTTCGAGGGTCGCTTGCGGGAATCGACCGTGGGCCACGAGGAGTTCCTGGCGATGGCGGCCGATCTCGGTCTGCCGGTCGTGGACCTGGTCCGCGTGTTTTCCGCGAGGAACGACCCTGGCTCTCTCTGGATCCATCCGAGGGGCCACCTGAGGGTGGAGGGCTATCGAGTCTCCGCCGAAGCCGTCGGCGAGGCCATCGACGACCTCGTGAGGGCGCCGTAGGCCCGGGCGATTCTCTTCGCCCTTTCGCATCGCCCACCCGCGGGCTATGTGGTCCTACGCGGTCTCCCCCCGGGGTACCTTTGGTGCCTCTTCGCGCCCGAAAGCGGCCTACGCTTTGAGAGCTCAATGCCTCGGGGGCCCGCACGTCACAGGCGACGGGGCCGTGGCGGCCGGTCGAGGCCGGCTAGCCGCTTTGAGCCTCCGCGCGCCTTCGGTTGCCCGCGAGCGCGCCCTCGATCAAGTCACCCAACCGCTTCGAGGCCCATCCGGGGGTGAACGAGTGGTCGGATCCGGGCACGATATCGACGCGCATCTGTCCCTTGGCGATCAATGATCTCCAGCTTCCACCCAGCTCCGCGCGCAACATCGTGAGCCCGGGATCCCGATTGGTGAAGATGAAATGGACCGATGTTCCTGAGGCGGCTAGGTTGCGAATGTGATCCCCGATAGGGGAGCCCGTGCCTAAGGCAGGCAGCCAGGTACGCACCCTTTGAAGGTGCGTCTGCGCGCGATTCGCCACGAACTTCGACATCACGCCGGCGACGTATCGCACGTCGACGCCCCCTCGAAGGAGCTTCGCCCAGCTCTCCTTCGATCGCATAGAGTGCCGGTAGTGCTCGCTCTCGTATTCGATCTCGAGGGGTGAGACGTCGAGAGAGAGCGCCTCGGTCCAATAGAAGGTCTGCAGGTTGAGCAGCACGAGCCCAGCCAGACCCAGCATCGCCGCGTGCCACGCGAGGTAGGCCCCCGAGCATAGGCCGCCCACGAAGATCCGTGGAATGGCGATCCTCTTCAGGTGGTCCACGGCGGCGCGCACGTCGGCGACGGCATCCAGACCGTAGACGTGATGGGGCTCGCGTCCATCGGGCAGCTCGCTGTCTCCCACCCCACCCACGTCCAAGCGCAACGTGGCGACTCCACGCTGCGCGAGCCGGCGCGCCAACGGAGGGTTCATCCCGTGCGGACCGACCCGATAGCCCTTTGCGTTGTTGAGGAGGATCAGCCCGCTCGTGGGGCGGCTGCCGATCGGAGATGTCAGTATGCCGAAGCGCTTCCCATCGTTGGCGTACCACACGGCCTCTTCGATGACGTCAGACTGGACGCGGCTCGAGGTCCTCACGTAGGGGCCGCCCACGGGCAGTGGAGCCTCGGGAGAGCATCCGAGCTTCCTGACGAACTCACAGATGCGAGCGACCGCGTCCGCCGGGATCTCCATGCTGATGGGGGGGTCCATCATCTTCGAATAACCCGCCGATTCTGCGGCCTCCACCTCAGGACGATCGGTCCACGCCGTGAGCTCTTCGCGACCCGCCGAGACGTCGTCCCTCCAGAGTACCAACGTGCGTCGGGCCGGAGGCGTCGAGAGCGTGCGGAGATCGAGAGCGCCGAGATCGGCCACCGTGGCGTCGGAGAAGTAGTAGCCATTCGCCTCGAACCCCGGGTCGTCGTCGTCACCCGACTGTGGCTCGGCCGCCGTGGCGACCGCCATCTTGGCGAACGCGCGCTGCTCCCGAACGAAGTGTTTCCCTCTCGTGACGGGCGCCCAGAGAACCAAGCCGTCGATGCCCCATAGCCGCAACGCGGCGTGGGCGGCCAGGAGCGCTCCGGCGCGAAGCCCGACGAAGACCACCGGGCCTCGGGAAGGGGCCGCACGCTCCACCTCTCGGGCCGCCCCCACGATGCTGTCGAGCCACGCTTCGACCCTTCCATGGTCGTGGTCCGAACCGGCGGAGTCGCCCGTGCCGTCGTAGTCAATGCGGATCACGGCGGCGCCCGCACGCTCGAGCTCCATCGCCAGGTAGCGCAGCGTTGGATGGGCGAACAGCCCTTCGTAACCGAGGGGCGGGCAGATCACGACCCGAACTCCGGACCATTCACCCTCGGGCAGGTGGAGCCAACCGAACCGAGGCCGATCCTGTCGGCCAAAGTAGGTCGGAACCGCGGTCAAGCGGGCCCTCGATGAGACCGTCTCACCTGCGTCCTCCGATGACGTGCGCGCCCCCATCACCCCTATGACCCGCGAATGTTCATCCATGCGCGCCCCTGGTGAAAGAGCCGAGGGCACGAAGGGGGTGAGGGCGGGGAGAATCGAGGCATTATGTCACCTCCTCAGGCGGCGACACCAGCTGAACGGCAGTGTGGTGCCGGCCCGCCGGTTGTGGCAAATTTGCCTGGCTCTGGCTCTTCGCCGTCGCGCCAAATCGACACTCCAAGGGATAGGCATGTCGCCCACGCACATATTAGGCGTCTCCGCGTTCTACCACGACAGTGCCGCGTGTCTGATCCGCGACGGCGAGATCGTCGCGGCCGGGCAGGAAGAGCGGTTCACCCGCAAGAAGGGCGACTCCTCGTTCCCCACCAATGCCGTCGAGTACTGCCTCAGGACGGCCGGAATCGGTATCGGGGACCTGGACTACGTCGGCTTCTACGACAAGCCGCTCCTCAAGTTCGAGCGCATCCTGGAAACGTATCTGGGGGTCGTTCCGAGGGGCTTCCAGCAGTTCCTCCTGGCAGGGCCGATGTGGATGAAGGAGAAGCTCTTTCTCGACGGGGAGATCCGCGGGGGGCTCCCGGGCTACGAGGGACAGATCCTCTTCGCCGAGCACCACGAGTCGCACGGGGCCAGCGCCTTCTTCCCCTCGCCATTCCAAGAGGCTGCCATCCTCACGATCGATGGCGTCGGCGAGTGGGCCACGGCGTCCTGGGGGGTCGGCAAGGGCAACGAGATCAACCTGGAGCAAGAGCTCCGGTGGCCCGACTCCCTCGGTCTCCTCTACTCGGCTTTCACGTATTACACCGGCTTCAAGGTGAACTCGGGCGAGTACAAGGTGATGGGCCTCGCCCCCTACGGTGAGCCCAAGTTCGTCGAGCTGATGTACGAGCACCTGATCGACCTCAAGGAGGACGGGTCGTTCACCCTGAATCAGGAGTACTTTGGCTACCTGACGGGGCTCACGATGACGAACGACAAGTTCTCCCAGCTGTTCGGCGGCCCTCCACGCGAGCCGGAGTCCAAGCTCACGCAGCGAGAGATGGACCTGGCAAGGTCCATCCAGGACGTCTGCGAGGAGATCATGCTCCGCATGGCGCGTACGGTGCACAAGCAGACGGGGCTCGACAAGCTGTGCCTCGCGGGCGGGGTGGCCCTGAATTGCGTGGGCAACGGGCGCATTCTTCGCGAAGGCCCCTTCGAGGAGCTGTGGATACAGCCGGCCGCGGGTGACGCCGGCGGTGCGCTCGGCGTCGCGCAGCTCATCTGGCACAGGCACCTCGGCAAGCCCCGCACGGCCAACGGAAGAAAGGACACGCAGAAGGGCTCGTATCTCGGTCCGGAGTTCACGCCCGACGAGATTCGCGCTTATCTGGATTCGCAGGGGGCGGTGTACGAGCGGCTCGATGGGGATACACGATTCCGCAAGATAGCCGCCGTATTGGCGAACGAGAAGATCGTCGGCTGGTTCAACGGCCGCATGGAATTTGGCCCGCGCGCGCTCGGGAGCCGGAGCATCATCGGCGACGCGCGCAGCCCGAAGATGCAAGCCGACATGAACATCAAGATCAAGTTCCGCGAGGGCTTCAGGCCGTTCGCGCCGAGCGTGCTGCGTGAGCGCGTGAGCGACTACTTCGAGATGGACTGCGACTCGCCCTACATGCTCCTCGTCGCGCCGGTCAAGAAGGAGCGGCAGATCCCCATGACCGCCGATCAGCGCAAGCTGTGGGGCATCCAGATGTTGAATGTTCCGCGGTCCGACGTGCCGGCGATCACCCACATCGACTACTCGGCGCGCATCCAGACGGTGACCCGAGATACCAATCCCGACTACTACGATCTGATCAAGGCGTTCGAGGACGAGACCGGGTGCCCCGTGATCGTGAATACCTCATTCAACGTTCGCGGCGAGCCGATCGTCTGCACGCCGGCGGATGCGTACCGTTGTTTCATGCGCACCCACATCGACTACCTCGTGCTGGGACCCTATGTGTTGGACAAGACCAAACAGCCCGAATGGAAAGAGGAGGGAGATTGGCGTCAGGAATTCCAGCTCGATTGACCCCGGCCGAGGGCCGGAAATTCGGCTTCACGGTGGGCGCCGCGTTTGCGGTGCTCGCCGGCATCACGTGGTGGCGAGACCACCCGACAATGATGCAGATATTCAGCGGGTTGGCGGTGGTGCTGATCCTCGCAGGCGCCATCATCCCGGGGAAGCTCGGCCCGGTCTACAAGGCGTGGATGGGCTTGGCGCTCCTGATCTCCAAGGTGACGACGCCCATCTTCCTCGGCATCGTCTACTTCGTCGTCATCACGCCGATCGGCTTCGCGATGCGCCTCTTCGGATGGAATCCCCTGCGTCATGGCTCGGGGTCGGGAAGCGTGTGGCAACCGCACTCGAAAGAACGCGGCACGATGTCGAACCAGTTCTAGGAGACGGGCTCCGAACCTGATTCGATGAAGAAGCTCGAGGTCACTGCGAAGGGCGTCGCCCCTTCGTTCGATGAAGGCGATCCGTCCTCGGCTCCCGGCGCGACCCGCATCACGAGCCGGGAGGCGTTCTACCATCTGGTGAACGTCGAGGAGCATCCCGAGGTACTTCCGCTCGCATTCGACCTCGCTCGGCAGAGGGTGATCGAGCCGGCCCGGCTCGAGGGGGTGCCGCTCGATGACGTCGAGGCGTCGGTGCAGAGGTTGGTCGAGTCGCTGACCGCGCGTCGTGCCGGGCTCGCGACTCCCTGGCGTCAGGCGCGAGAGGACCTCACGCGGCGGCAGGTGCTGCACTACTTCCTGCAGTACATGCCGACCGCGCTCGTCGACGGGTGCTGGCTCCAGTGCGGGCTCCGCGTGAGTACGGCGCACACTCTGGTCGGCGGATTCCTCACCGGCTTGTATGCCCACCAGGTGCGGGCGTTCATCGCGGACCCGGGTCGGCACTTCGTGGCCGACTACCGGGCGGCGTACGCACGCCTCGGGAGCCACCTCGAGGAGGTTTCGTCCCGCTCGTTCGCCGCGCGTGAGGACTTCCTCGAGTCCAGCTTCCATCTGCCGAACTTCCTGCTGGGCATTGGGCAGTTCGCTCGGTCTTTTCCGGCCGAGATCCTCGGACTCAACCTGGCTTGGCAGTACCTGGACCTCTCGGCCTTCGGGCCGCAGCTCATCCGCGACCTGTGTCAGGCGTACGAGTTGCCCTCCCTCGGGACCGACCTCGGCGACGCGAATCACCTGGAGAAGGCCCGCGATATGGCTCGGGCAGCGGTCGTCGCGCATCTACGCAGCGTCGAGGATGGCAGCCGCCGCGCCGTGTGGGAGCGCCTTCTCCGAGGTGTGAACGCCGGAGTCGGCGCCTGGAGCGACTGGTTCGAGGCGGTGAGGAGAGCGGCACCCGTGGGCCCTCCGGACCTTCGTCAGGAGATGATCGACCTGCTGTGGCGCAAGGCGCCGCACGCCGTCGGATATCATGCGGACAAGGCACTCGGTTCGCGGCGCATCGACGAGCACCTCCACCCGGAAGCTTTCGACGGTCCCGCTCTGCTCGACGACCTCGCGCGGTCCCGCTGGATCAAGCCGGGTCTTGCCGACCGAAGCGGTTTTTTGAGGCACCTCGTGAAATTCGGCGGTCCCATGCTCGCCGTCTTCTCTCCCGTGGAGCTGAAGATCATCGAGAGCTGGATCGACAGCCTTCCGCCCACCAAGGCCGCAGCCGACGCGGAGACCGCGGCGCAATCCGTCGCCGGTTCGGTCCCCACGGGGCCGACCGTGCGCGAGCCGGAATACGTGAGCGGACGCGCATGGACACGCGCGCGGTTCCAGTCACGTGCCCAGGCGCGCTTCGGGAGCTGCTCGATCCGCGAGCTGTTCTACTACCTCATCAACGTCGAGTATCATCCCGAGATCCTCCCCATCGCGGAGCGTTATGCGCGCGATCGCCTGGAGCGATCTCTCGCGATGCTGCGCAAGGGTGAGCGTCCGATTCCCTCGTGGCATTACGATCCCGGCGCGCTCGAGCGGTGGGTGCACCAGAAGCATCGCGAACAGGTGGATGGCTACCGCGTCCCCACGAAGCGGCCGCCCGTTCCGAAGGAGGCGTTCATCGAAGCCAGCGTGCAGCTCGCGCCGATCATCCTGATCGACGGTGGCTGGCTGCAGGGCATCGCTTCACCGTCGCTCATCCACACCGAAGTTGGCCGAATGCTGTTCCACGTCCTCGTCGAGGAGATCGGCGAGGGCAATGCAGAAGAGCATCACGCGAACATCTATCGCGAGCTCCTCGGCGCCATGAGCGAGGACGCGCCGCCCGTCGATTCGTGGGAGTTCGCGCGCTGGGCTCGTCTCCGCGACGAGTCCTTCGACGTTCCGACGCTCTGGCTGGCGATCTCGTGCTTCCCAAGGCACTTCCTCCCGGAGATCCTCGGCCTGAACTTAGCCGTCGAGCTCGCCGGCATCGGCGGGCCCTACATGGAGGCTCGGGACACCCTCAAGCAGTTCGGATACCCGACGCTCTTCGTAGACGTGCATAACGCCGCCGACAACGTGGCCGCCGGGCACTCCGCCTGGGCGATGAACTCGATCAAGCGCTTCCTGGACGGCGAGGCCGAGCGCGAGGGACCGCACCATCTGGAGCAGACGTGGCATCGCGTGTGGTCCGGCGTGCGCGCGACGCTTCCACAGATCGGTCGCCTGCGACTCATGACACATCGGTTCGTCAGACGCCACTTCGGCCCGGATCCGAGAGCTATCCCGCTCATCTTCCCCTCATGACGACTCTGTTGGTCGGGGTGGGCGTGGCGCTGCTAGTCGGTGTTGTCGTGCTCGAGATAGCTCTCAGGCTATACGCAGGCAGCAACCCGGCTTTCCTGGCGCGCCTGCGCTCGCAGGACATCCTCGCCGTCAAGGTCGAGCCGATGGGAGATTTCGGGTTCCGTCAAAAGCCGAACACGTTCCTTCGGTACGAGAACGGCACGATCGCAAACGCCAACTCCTTGGGATACAGGGGTCCCGAGGTGTCGTGCGAGAAGCCGAAAGGGACGACTCGCATCGTGCTCGTGGGGGGGTCCTCCACATACGGCTGGGGTGTCGAGGACGATCAGACGCTGGACGAGTACATGCGACAAGAGCTATCGACACGGTATCCTGGGCGCCGATTCGAGGTCGTCAATCTCGCGTTCGATGGCTACGACTCGTTCCAGGACTACGAGCGGATCCGCATCGAAGGTCTCGGTTACCAGCCTGACGTCATCGTCGTGAACAACGGCATCAACGACGTGCGCAACGCGCGCTATCCTGATCTTCAGGACCCGGACCCGCGGACGCTTCTCTGGCGCGACCTGGTGGGCGCGTTGAGAGCGCAAGCCGCCCGCGGCGGCCCGGACTTCAAGTCGAGGCTGAAGCACGGTTTCTACTCACTGCAATTCGTGGCGTCCGTGCGAGGTGATTGGGAGGGACAGAAGTTGCTCACGGCACGTGGTCTTCCGGAGCAGCCGGAGCCGA
This sequence comes from Gemmatimonadales bacterium, assembly GCA_050181335.1. Taxonomy (GTDB): domain Bacteria; phylum Gemmatimonadota; class Gemmatimonadetes; order Longimicrobiales; family Gaopeijiaceae; genus UBA2982. The sequence continues at coordinate 227,006 of JBFXDG010000006.1, forward strand.
ATCCCGAGGCATTCGACTACTTCGAGAGGAACATTCGACGCATCGCCACGCTCGCGAACGAGGCGGGTGTCGCACTACTGCTTTCGACCTCGCCCTCATCCATCCGCACGAAGTATCCGCCGGATGCGCGTTCGCCGCGGGACTACTGGATCGGCGATGCCGCCGCGACACAGAAGCTGAGGGAGGAGATCGACCGTCGCATGAGGCGCGTGGCGGCCGACCTGCAGGCTACCCAGCCCGTGCGGTATGTCGACCACACTGTGCCCGCCTCCATGTTCCTGGACGATGCGCACCTCACACCTGAGGGCAACCAGGCCCTCGCCCGGGCATTTTGCGACGGAATGGGCTCTTGGATCGACGCCACAATCGCTGCATCGGCACCACAAACGTGATTGATTCGCCGGGGGCCTCAGGTGTGTATATTTCTTGCCGTACTTCTGGCTCCCCACCCCCGTCCGACCGAACCCCGTGAGGTCTAGCCGCGCCATGCAACCACAATCGACCGCCTCGGATTCCCCGAAGCCGGGCTTCTTCTCCCGGATCTTCGGAGGCCTCAGGGCGAGATGGCGGCGCATCTTCGCCAAGGACGAGGCGCCCAACATCTATCCGTTCTTCTAGGAGCTTCGCCCGATGGCCGG